>JBBILN010000019.1:0-119271 GCA_037444905.1 bacterium
GAAGTAAAGAAAATTTTGTATGTTGATTTACGCGACAACACTGCCGGTGCGAGTGGGAATATCTCTCCGCATTCCGCTCGCGCGAGACGCAGCCTTTGCCGGGCGAGGAAGCATTGTACGTTTCGCTGCGCCGGCGTTTGTTAATGGAGGAGGCGAACGGCGAATGGCGTTTGCGCGTGCCGCTCATGTTGAGGTGGCTGAAGCAGAGAGGGTGAATTCGCGAAGGAGGTGTGGCAGTGCGAAACACTTTTCATTGTCGGGAAGCTTAAAACCAAATGCAGAACGCGGACCGACTGCTACCCAAAAGCAAAATTGCCACGGAATCACTTGGCGCGGCCTTTGGCTGCAACCCCTAATTTTCTCTCCGCAGATTTCACAGATTCACGCAGATTCGTCATCGGCGTAAATCTGCGAAATCTGTGGATAGAATCTTTCTTGAAAAAGCACAATTTTGCTGGCTTGTAGTACTGAACACAGATTTTTTTCTGTGTATTTTCGTGTGATTCTGTGGCTAAAATTTTTGCATGAAGAGGCTAATCCGAATCTAAAATTCCCCCCTGCGAAGCAATCACCTCTCGATACCAATGCGCGGAATCTTTGAGCACGCGTTGCTGTGTTTGATAATCGACATAGATGAGACCGAAGCGTTGGCGATAGCCGTGGCCCCACTCGAAATTATCCAGCGCAGACCACACGAAATAGCCCTTCGCAACCACCCCCTCCGCAATGGCGCGACCATACGCACGCAAATAGCGCGTGAGATAATCGATGCGCTGCGGGTCGTGCACTTTCCCATCGAGATGAATCCAATCGCAATTGGCCATGCCGTTTTCCGTCACGACAATCGGCAGCTTATAGCGTTCATATAAAAAGCGCGGACCCCAATACAAAGCCTCAGGCGTAATTTGCCAACTCATAGTTGTCAACTCGGGATTGGCGAGTGTGGAGATGGTTTCATAACTCATCTTGTTGATTCCCCCCTTGAGGGGGGTTCGGGGGGTGTTTTCGTGGGAATCGGCTTCACTTGAGCTTTTTGTTGACACCCCCCCGGCCCCCCTCAAGGGGGGAGTTTGCGCAGGTGGAGTTTGCGCGCGCACGGTTTCAGCGAAGTAGATATTCGTGCCGTAAAAATCGAGCGGCTGGCAAATGGTTTCCATGTCGCCATTGCGCACTTCCGGCATTTCTTTGTGGAAGAGCTGCACGCCCTCTTCCGGATAATGGCCAAAGACCATGGGGTCGCCGAACCACGTGTTGCTCCAACAATTTTTGCCCGTAATCGCAAAGGTTGCCGCGCGCGCTGCGGCAATGTCTTCTTCGCTCCTCGAAGCGGGCATGCGAATCACGCCAACGGGCGCAGCGCCGATGAGGGGCTTCTGTTTCGCGCGGCTGCGCATGACTTGCACGGATTTGCCATGCGCGAGCAAAGAATGATGGCATGCGCGCAAGACTTCGGCAAAGCCCAATTGCAGGCCGGGCGCATGCTCGCCGGTTTGATGGCCGAAGCCGAGATAACATTGCGGCTCATTCTGCGTGATCCAATGCGCGACGCGATCCGAGAGTTTGTCGATGACCACCGCGGTGTATTCCGCAAACCAGTCTGCGCTATCGCGATTAAGCCAACCGCCGCGGCAAAAGAGGCTGTGCGGAAAATCCCAATGAAACAGCGTCACCCACGGCTGCACGTGGTTTTGCAGCAGTGTATCGATGAGGCGATCATAAAACGCGAGGCCCTTCTCATTCACTTTGCCAATGCCTTCGGGCAACACGCGCGGCCAGGAAATGGAGAGGCGATACGCTTGCAAACCGATCGCGCGCATCAACTCGGCGTCTTCGGCATAGCGATGATAATGATCGCACGCCACCTCGCCGGTGTTGCCCTCCCAAATTTTGCCGGGCAGTTTGCACATCATATCCCACACCGAAAGGCCTTTGCCGTCTTCATAAGCCGCGCCTTCGATTTGATAGCTCGCCGCGGCCGCGCCCCAAACAAAGTCGATAGGAAAAGTCATGCGCGTCTCCGGTTAATTTGATCCGGTCAAAATCTCCAACAATTCGATGTCATATATCAACACCGCATTGGCGGGAATATCCGGCTCGCGGCCGATTTTGCCATAGGCCAAATGAGAGGGAATGTAGCAGCGATACTTGCCGCCGACGCGCATGAGCTGAAAAGCTTCGGCCCAGCCGGGCATCACACCTTTCACCAAACAGGTGGAATAGCCTTTCTCCAGCTTGTCGGTGTTCTCGAACTCCTTGCCGTCGATGAACGTGCCGCGAAATTTGATTTTGATGCGATCATCCGGCCCGGGTTGAGGGCCGCTGCCTTCGGACAACACCTGATATTGCAGGCCGCTGGTAGTGGTGATGATGCCCTCTCTCTTTTGGTTCGCCGCCAGAAAAGCTTCGCCCTCTTCCAATCTTTTTTGCTCGCTCATTTTTTGGTGTTGAATGTATTCCTCGCCGATGCGGGTAAATTCCTCGCTGCGCACGTCCTGGCGCTCACGCTCGTTGAGCAGCGCCGGTCTTTCGTTGAAATAATCTTCCAAGCCGGCCATGAAGTATCGCAGCTCCACGCCGGATTTGATGTGCTTCATGCTCGGCCCAAAATCATAGCCGAGCGCATAGCTGAATTTTTCACGCGTCGTTTTGAGCTTGACGTGCGCGCCGCCAAATGGTTTTTCATTCTGAGTGCACGTGAAGAGTGATGAAGAAAGCAGTAGAACCAAAAGAATTTTGTGACGCATGCTTCCACCTTCCTTGCCTGAGTTGAACCGCGCGAGTGAGTTTATTGCGGATCAGGGTATACAAAAAAATCTTACGAAAAGCAAGGGAGCGGCATCGGGGCCGTGCAAACTCGGAGCGGCGTTCTAGATTCAAATGAGAGCAAGGACATGTGGTGGCCGTCTGGCTTACGGGGCAAGACCGCGCCGCGTTTTCTTTTTGCTGTGTCGCTGCTCGTTGTTGCGTGTCGTCTCCGTTTGTTTACCGAGGGGGCTAGGTCGCCGAGGCGACTTAAAGCGCTTCGCGAGCTTCAAAAAAGCAAAAGCCCGCATCCTTGCATAACGCGAATGAGCCGCAACTAAACAGGGAGAATAATTTTTCGGCAGAATGATTAGGTCATTATTCTGACGATGAATCATTCTGCTATTTGAAGTCTTTGCGTTCTCTGCACAGATTTCATTTTTAAATAGCATAAGGACCTCGTCGCGCAGAGCTCTTGTCCGCTTTGAACTGTTTGCAAGCTTGCAGCTTGTGCTACAGCATTTTCATGATGACCCTCTTGCGGAAAAAAAGTTTGGGCCGAGCGCTAAAAAGCTTTCTGAATGACTTGTTCAAACTGCGGCGCTCGTACTCTCTGCTCCAAGCCGCCTCGCTGGCAGAGACCACCGAGGTAAACAAGCAAAGAAGAACCCTCGGTGCAGCAGCGACAGAACATTAAAAAACACCCTAACAGTATGCGATGAACCTCAGTGCCATTCAGAGGTGACCGTGCTACGGCCTCCACTAATATGACTGAGACATTCCAACTGAGAGTAATGCCTCAGTTACGGGTGGAGTAGCGCAGGCATCCTGCCTGCAGACAAGATGTCTGCGCTACGTTTTCCACCAATAACTGAGGCATTACAACTGAGAAGAAAAACTTCTTGACAAAGAAACCTTCTCGTTATACCTTAAGCCCACATCATTTAAACGTTCAATAGAGTTTTGAGCACCCCTCCTTAGCGCGATTGCCAGAGCTATACGTGATCCTGCATGACGCGGGATACTTCAGTAGGGACGCCAGTCCTACCTTAGGAATCCGAGACTTGCATCTGCTGCCAAGCTTGTGTTACTGCATGCCCGATGAAGATTCGCATGAGCTGTTGTTTCGGATGACACACCCGCTGCACAATTAATCACTCCTTGCTATACCTCGCAAATTAACGCGTATAGCAAAATGATTTAAGACAAAATTTCGTGGTATTAAGGATTTTGCCGGCAAATTGTTTTGCTATTTACGCTGTGCAACTTCATTAGGTCACGACTTTGATGACAAGCCCCGATTATATCCCTCCGTGAAAAAATCTGCGGTGTGCTTTTGTCATTTCACGGTGCAGTAAACCCCATTAACCTCATCCATGCAGGGAGGTAGGTATGAAGTGGTCGTTTCAAAAGGTGTGCAGTCTCTTGATCATGGGCGCCATGCTCATGGTCGCGGTCACCGGCGTTTCGTACGCCGGCACCACTGGCAAAATCGCTGGTCAAGTAGTTGACAAGAAGACCGGCAACGCATTGCCTGGCGCAACCGTTGTCCTCGTCGGCACGAGCCTCGGCGCCGCGGCGGATGCCAACGGCAATTACTTCATCTTGAACGTGCCGCCCGGAGTTTATTCGGTGCGCGCCAGTGTGGTCGGTTTTTCAACCGTCGTGCAATCGAACGTGCGTGTGAACATCGATCTCACCACGACGGTGGATTTCAAAGGCAACTTTGCCTTGCAAGAAGAAGCGATTCAAGCCGGGGAAGTCACGATCGTGGCCGAGCGCCCGGTGGTGCAGCCCGACGTTTCTGCAAACATTGCAAGTGTGAGTTCGCTCGAGATTGAAAACCTGCCGCGCTCCGACGTGCGGGAAGTCATCGATTTGCAAGCCGGCGTGGAGCCGGGCTTGGTGATTCGCGGCGGCGGCCTCAATCAACTGGGCTTTCAATTGGACGGCGTCTCGCTGCGCGATGGCCGCGACAATCAGCCCTTCACCGGCGTGAGCTTCACCTCGATTGACGAATTTCAAGTGCAAACCGGCGGCTTCAATGCGGAATACGGCAATGTGCGCTCCGGTTTGGTGAATGTCGTCACCAAAGAAGGCAATCGCAACCGCTACACTTTTGATCTGGTCACGCGTTACAAGTCCTCGGATCATCCGACCTTCGATGGACGAACCGCCAAAGATGCCGACGCTTACTGGATCCGGTCTTACAAAGACCCGGCGGTTGCAAATGTCGGTACGGCGAACGGCACTTGGGATATTTATACGCAGCGGCAATATCCGGCGTTTGAAGGCTGGAACACGGTGGCCAGCAATTTCGCCTCCGATACTGATCCCACCAACGATCTCAGCGTGGCGCAGCTCAACCAGGTTTTTGATTACCACCACCGCAAAGACGTGACCGTGCAAGATGCGACGTATGATATTGACGGCACGCTCGCCGGGCCGTTCCCCTTCTTGAGCAAGCCGCTGGGCGATTTGCGCTTCACGGTTTCCTATCGCGGCCAGCAAGAGCCGTACTTTTACCCGCAAGCCCGCACTTCATACCAAGAAGACCTCGTGCAAGCCAAGATTACGAGCAATTTGAAGTCTACCATGAAACTCAATCTGCTCGGATTATGGTCCAAGCAGGCGGGCATGGCGCATTTTGCGTTTGAAAACGTTTTTTCGCCCAGCCCGCAGCGCGGCGGCATACCATTCTATCCGTGGAGCGATGCCGAGAATCAAGTTGACGGCGAAGAAACGATGCTGCAGTTCAACGACGATCACGTGGGCAGAAGCGTGGTTTTTGGCACTGACGCTTTCTCCGTCGCGGATGTGAAACGCCTCATGCTGGGCGCATCTTTCGTCCATACGCTCAGTCCAAAGACTTTTTATGAGGCCCAGATCTCGCGCGTTGGCTCAAAATATGACTCCCATCCCAGCCGCCGGCGTAGTAATGCGACCGTAATGATGATTGGGCCGTTTCCATTGGATGAAGCGCCATTTGGCTGGACTTCAAATGGTTACAGCAGCCCGGGTAGCGGCTTGCGGCTCGGCGGACACTGGGCGCGCGCACGCGACACTTCCGAAATCGCCGTGTGGAACGCCAAATTTGACTTGACCAGCCAGTTGACCAACATCTTGCAAGGCAAGGTGGGTGTCGAGTTCATTTACAGCGATTATGATATGAGATACCGCTCGGATGATTCCGTGATCGTCCATGTGGAGCGCTCGCGTGATCGCTGGACCGCCAAACCCATTCAAGGCGCGGCTTATGCCCAAAGCAAACTCGAGTTCAAAGGCATGATCGCCAATCTCGGCTTGCGCTTGGATTATTTCGATGCGCGCGGCGATCAATTGGTCTATGATCCTTTTGAGCGCAGCTTCAATTCCGCGGGTTTGGATGAACGCGCCGCGCTCGCCACGGAAGCGCCCGAAAAGCAATTGACGTTAAGCCCGCGGCTGGGCATTTCCTTCCCGGTGAGCGTCAATAGCAAGCTCTATTTCAACTATGGCCATTTCCGCCAAATGCTCACGGCGCGCGAGCTGTATCAAACTTCGCTGGGATGGAACGGCAATGTGCGCAGAATTGGCGACCCCAGCCAGCCTTTGCCGAAAACCGTGGCCTATGAGCTGGGCTACGAGCAGAATCTTTTCGATCAGTATTTGCTGCGGCTCTCCGGTTTTTATCGCGACAATCAACTGCAGCCGGCTTTCATCAATCTCATCAATATCGACCGTACTGTGAACTACAATCGCAATGCGCCGTTGAACTACGGCGACGTGCGCGGTCTTGAGATTACGCTCTCCAAAAACCGCGGCAACTGGCTGCGCGGCTTTGTGAATTACAGCTTCCTGCAATACAAGGACGGCAATTTCGGCGTGCGCCAATTCAATGAGAATATCATTGATCAGCGCAATTACCTGCTCACCACCGATGATCATATTCAAAACCGTCCGGTATCGCAACCGTACGCCAACTTCAACGTGGAAGTGCTCGCGCCCAAAAAATGGGTGCGCAGCATTCTCGACGGCGACCTGCTCGGCGATTTGCGTTTGGACTTTCTCGGCCAATACCGCTCCGGCGCCCACTTCACTTGGGCCGGTCCGGGCACCACAGTTCAGGGTCTCGTAAACAACGTCGAGATGAGGGATTTTTGGAGTCTGGATTTGCGGATTAGCAAGAACATCGAAACCACTTTCGGCAGCGCCCAACTCTATGTTGACGTGAATAATCTGTTGAACCTCAAATATATGTACGTCAATCCCAATGACCCCATGGGCGGGCCGTTTGAGGACAACAGCAGCACCACGCTCGATTGGGAATACTACATGAAGTCTTTGCATCTTGACAACAAGGTGTTCGAAGGCTTTGAAGAGCAAATCACGTACGACAACATTCCGGGCAAAGACAAGGTCGGCGATTTTCGTCCCGATGGCGTGGCGTTTGTGCCGATCGAAATTTTTGCAACTGAAGCCGGCGCGCGCTCCGCAGCGAGCCTTCCTGCCTACCGGGAAAACGGTCGCCGTATCCTGGTCTACATCACGGGCACCAAACAGTATTTTGAATACTTCGGCAAAGAGGGTGACCAGAACATCCTCCGGCAGGCGGATGGCGGATTTGTCAAAGACGTGCTCGACAAAAAAGCGTACATTGACAATCCCAATGAGTTGGATCGCGCGTTTCTCAATCCGCGCAGCGTGATTCTCGGATTCAGACTGTCACTTTGATCGAAAACTTGATGAAAATTCCGCCGCGTAGCTTCGTGCAGCGGCGGAATTAAACTATGGAGAGCCCCGTATGAAATTTTCTTCTCTTTCCAAAATTTTCGTGCTGTTGGCGGTGCTCCTGAGTATCGGTGATTTGCAAGCCCAGTTTGAGTACAAATGGCTCACGGTTGGGTCTATGCAATCACCTTACTCCAGCGGCGGCGCCCTGCGTGAACAAGAACCGTTTGACAACGGGCCGATTCAATATCCTGCGATCGATCATCGTGCCGGCAATAATCGCGCGTACGGCGTTTGGATTGGCACCACGAATTTCACTGACGAAAAAAATCGGACGTTTCCCTACAAGGTCGCCCATATCGGCCCGCGCTCCGGCGGTGCCGTGCAGTTTTTCAATACCAGCGCAAAAGTGATCTCGCGCATCAATCCGGAAGTGACGGTGGATGGCGCGTTATCGTTCCTGCGCTACGTGTTTGTGGATGAGTTCGATCCCGCGATGAAGGCGGACCGCATGGTTCACATCACCGCCAACACCCGGGTCGGCGTGGAATTCGACCTGAAGGCCTATGCTTTCAGTCAAGAATACCATGACAATTATCACATCATCGAATACACTTTCAAGAACACGGGCAACATCGACACGGACGCGGAAATCGAGTTGCCCAACAAGACGCTTGAGGGTGTTTATTTCTTCTTCATCAATCGCTACGCGACGCACGAAGCCGCTTCTTGGGTTACGGGCAACGGTGCGCCGTGGGGCAAGTTTACCATGAACGACGCCGTGGGCGACGGCATTCAAGATTATGGCGTCAATTTCCGCGCGCAGTGGTCGTGGGCCGGTTATTATCCCGATCAAACCGATTTCAACAGTTTGGGCGGGCCAATGTGGAGAGAGGCGCCAGGCTGGAGCGCCCCCAATCCGGACACCACCGGACGTCTCGCCTCTGCGCATTATGTGGGCCGCGTCTACATTCACGCCGATCGCTCTGCTAGTGACCCGTCGGATGATCGCAGCCAACCTTCCACGATGGGCGTCAAAGGCAGTGACGACAAAGACCTCGTGGACGATGAATTCAATAATGGCCTAATGGAGCGCCAGTACAAAAACTTCATGCAACTGGGCCGGCAAAACCCGACACACGCGTACATCATTGAGCCTTCCGGCCAGTTCGACAAACAAACCAAAAGCCCGCACACGGCTTTTGGCGTGAGCGATGAAGGCGGCTGGGCTTTTGTTGAAGGCTTTGGGCCTTATCGCATGCAGCCGGGCGAAGACGTGAAGCTCGTGGTGGCCGAAGGCGCTGCAGGTTTGAGCCACAACGCCAAGCTCACCATTGGCCGCGACTACAAAGCCTCGGGCGCCAACGATGAAGCCCTGCTGGAGTATCCGCGCGGCAGCGGGCAACGGAAAACTAAGAATCAGTGGGTGATCAGTTCCCGTGACTCGCTCTTCCAAATGTTCGACCGTGCGATTGCCAACTACAATTCCGGCTTCAATATTCCGCAACCGCCGCTGCCTCCGGAAAAATTCACCGTGACTTCCGGACCGGGGAAGATCACATTGGCGTGGCAACCCTATCAAGGCGCCACCCAAAGCGGTTGGGAAATCTATCGCAAGTCGAAGCAATGGCAAGATCAACAGGGCTATGAATTGATTGCCTCTTTGCCTGCCGACGCGCGGAGCTATGATGACGCAGAACAACTCCCGAACGGCCCGGATCGCGGTCTCGATTACTTCTACTATCTGCAGGCGGTCGGCCCGATCAATACCAACCCCACGGGCAACACGCCAACCGGCGTCGCGCTACGCAGCGGACGTTATTATGCGCAAACCTATCTCCCGGCCAACTTGAAACGTGCGCCGGGCAGAACTCTGGATGACATTCGCATCGTGCCCAATCCTTATTACATCTCTGCAGATGAAAGCTTCCGCTATGGTGAGCGCGATGATCGCATCGGCTTCCTGGACATCCCCGGTCGATGCACGATCAAAATCTACTCGCAATTGGGCGAGTTGATCGACACCATTGAGCACGGCGACGGCACGGGCGATGCGTTCTGGCTTCAAACGACAACCTCGCGCCAGCTCGTGGTGAGCGGCATCTATATCGCGGTCATCACCAACAACGAGACGGGCGCGCAGACGACCAAAAAGTTCGTCATCATCCGCTAACGCCGAAAGGTTATTTGGCAATCAATCAACGCTATCACTGATGGAGAAAAATATGAAAAGACTCTTTCTCGCTGCCATCACTCTCGGCGTGATCGGACTTCTGGCGGCGACCACCGCCTTCGCCCAGCTCACGCCGGATTTGAATCAGCCTACGGAGAAACGCGGCCAGACCGGTTTGAAGTTTTTAAACCTGTCTTTAGATGCGCGCGCTGCAAGCATGGGCAGCGCGATGGCCTCCGACCCGACGCTCAACGCCACCGCTATGTTCTATAATCCCGCCAGTATGGGATATATGAACTCAAACGTGAGCGCCATGCTCGGTCGCGCGGATTGGATCGTGGATATCAAGTACAATTACGGCGCGGTTGCGGTGCGCCCGGCGGAAGGAAAATTCGGCGTCTTCGGCCTCAATTTTGTCTCCGTTGACTACGGCGAATTTGAAGGCACCGTGCGCTCCAGTGCGAACGCCAGCGGTTACGAAGACACCGGAACTTTCAGCCCGGAAGCTTTGGCAATCGGCGTAGGTTACGGTTTCGCGGTTTCCGATCGGTTCTCGTTCGGCGCAAACGCAAGATATGCCCGCGAGAAACTCACCGATAAAGCGCCGGTGAGCCGCCTCACCAGCGGCAGCGGCTTCGAAACTGATGAAGCCAAAGTCGATGTGTTCGCGTTCGATTTCGGCATTCTCTACAAGACTGGATTTCGCAGCTTGAACTTCGGCATGACCGCGCGCAATTTCGCCAGCGACGTCGTGTATGTCGAAGAGCGCTTCGAACTGCCGCTGACTTTCCAACTGGGCCTATCGATGGACTTGATTGATTTCACTTCCATGGATAAAGGCACGCATGCGCTCATCGCTTATGTGGACGCAGTTCGTCCTCGTGACTTTGACGAGCATATCCAATTCGGCGCGGAATATCGTTTGGCCAACGTGGTTTCGCTGCGCGCCGGCTACGCCGCACCAAACGAAGAAGAAGGCATCTCCTTGGGTGGCGGTCTCCAAACCAAGTTCGGGCAAGGCGGGCTGCACCTCGATTATTCTTACACCGACTTCGGAGTTTTCGATAACGTCAATCGCTTCACCTTCAGCTTCTCGTTTTAACTTTAAGTGCGACGCCCTTTCAGAGTGCGTCGCGCTTACGGTCTTTACCGCCTACGCCGTTGTCTTCTTGTGTTTTGAAATCAGTCGAGCGCCGCATGATCCGACTGAGGAGGCAACGGCTGGGCGGTTTTTGTGTGAAGCAACTCATCCCGAAAGTCCCCTTCTCTTATCAAAAGAAAACGGGACTTTCAGGTTTCTCAACCGGTTCTCGCCCCTTCTCTTCCCAAGAGAAGGGGCCGGGGATGAGTTGAAAGGCGAGTCTGTTTGAAAAAGGTGCTCTCTCATGCTCAACCAACGCTACACGCGCCTCCCCAAATCGCAGCAGCTTCTCGTCAGCATTTTGCTCGGCAGTTTTGTCATCCTGCTCATCAACAGTTTGTTGCTGCTGCTCTTTGATCGCTCGACCGCCATTACTTATATGATTCTCGTGCTCACGCACGTCGCGCTCGGCACGCTCTTGCTTGCGCCGCTCTTCTTCTTCCTTGCCCTGCACGTCGTGAAGATGCAAATCAAACGCAACCTTGGCGCGACGCTCGCGGGCGTGTTGACGGCTTTGTCTGTGGGCCTCTTGCTCGCGTCCGGTTTCATATTGGTGAGCAAAGGCGCGACGGCGCCCGGCATGGTTCCGCTTCACATCATGACGACCATTACGAGCATCGGCGGCTTCCTCCTGCACGTCGCGCTCAAACGCGGCGTCCGTTTTCATTTTCTCGAATGGGGCTCGCTTTGGAAGGGCGGCGTGCTAAACGCTTTGCGCCATCCTTTGAGCATTACCGTGCTGGCAGGATTGCTGGTGTCCATCATTTTCTATGTGAGCCTGGAGCATGACAATCGCCGGCAGAAATTTTTGCCGGAGAAAGCGCAAAAAACCTTCGAGCCTGGCCAAACTACGCTCGCGCACAAAAATTTTCTCAAAGACGACGATCTCGGCCGCTCCGAATTTTGCGGCCAAGCCGGTTGCCATCCCGACATCTACAAACAGTGGAACGAGTCCGTGCATCACTTCTCTTCTTTCAACAACCCGTACTATCGCAAGAGCGTCGAGTTGCTGATCGCCGAAAGAGAAGTCGCCCCGGTGCGTTGGTGCGCTTCCTGCCATGATGCCATGGTGCTCTATCCCGGTCGCATGCAGGATAAAAAGGTCATCGATATGGATCACCCCAACGGCCAGGCCGGCATCACCTGCCTCTCATGCCACGCCATTGATGCGTTGCGCGATGTGAAAGGCAACGGCCGCGTAGTTATGGCCGAGCCGGACGAATATCCCTTCGCGCGCTCGCAAAGCCCGATGGGCAAATGGATTCACAACAAACTGGTGAAGTCCAAACCCGAGCCGCACCGCCGCGCCATGCTCAAGCCCATGCACAAAACGCCGGAGTTTTGCGGCGCGTGCCACAAAGTCGGCATTCCGCCGGAAGTCAACGCGTATCGTTGGAAGCGCGGGCAAAACCAATATGACAACTGGCACAACAGCGGCGCCTCCGGCAATATCGTGCGCTCGTTCTATCTGCCGCCGGTTGCCAAGACTTGCACCGAATGCCACATGGCTCTGGCGCCCTCCAATGACGAAGGCAATGACAACGGTTTCGTGCGCAGCCATCGTTTCGCTACCGCGAATGCGACGCTGCCGATGCTCAAAGCGGCGCATGAGCAGCTCGCGCTCGTGAAAAAATTCATGCAGGATTCCGTGGTCACGGTTGACATTTTCAATCTCGAAGTGAACGGCAAAGTTTATGGCCCGAATGATCCGATGCCGGTTTTGCAATCCGGCGAGCTCGTGAAGGTCAACGTGGTGGTGCGCAATCGCAAAGTCGGTCACATTTTTCCCGAAGGCACAAACGACTCCAACGAGCCGTGGATTGAAGTGCTCGCAAAGAATCACAGCGGCAAAATCGTGCTCGCTTCCGGCTTGCTCGATCCCCAAGGCCACGTCGACTCGACAGCGCACTTCTTTCGCGCCAAGCTGGTGAGCCGCGCAAGTAAGCTTATTGCCAATCGCGACATTCACAACTGGGTCGCGACCATCTATGCGAATGTGATCGGCCCGGGCACTGCGCGCACCGTGCATTATCACTTCAAAGTTCCACACGGCGCGGCCATCACCGAATTGACCGCGACATTGAATTACCGCAAATTCACACAAGAGTATAACCAGTTCGTCTTCGCAGGCAAGGAAGTGCCGGAGCAACCCATCATTGCGATGTCCACCGCGTTGCGCAATACCGTGAGCGCGCCGGAGTCGCACCGGCCGCTGTGGGAGCGCTGGAACGATTACGGCATCGGCCTGTTGCTCGAAGGCGACACCAAAGCCGCGCTGGCCGCGTTCCAAAAAGTGACTAGCCTCGCGCCGAAAAATCCCGAAGGTCCGATCAATCAAGGCCGCGTGCTCTTCATTGAAGGCCAGGTCGATCGCGGCTTGGAGATTTTGAAAGAGGCCGAGCAGCGCCGTCCGGGCTACTTGAAAACCGCATACTTTCGCGGCGCGTTGAACAAGAAGCTGGGCGCATATGATGAAGCGCTGGCAGATTGGAAGAAAGTTGCGGAAACCTATCCGAATGATCGCGAGCTTTTGCTCGATATTGGCCGCGTGGAATATCTCGCGGGCCGCTACGAAGCAGCATTGCAGTGGATCGCGCGCGTGCTCGCCATCGACCCTGAAAACCTGGGCGGCTTGTACAATCGCATGCTGTGTTTGGGGGCATTGGGGCGGGAGGAAGAGTTTGCCGAGGCGCGCAGGCTGTACGAATATCACAAAGACGATGAAGACGCCATGGCCGTCACCGCGAATTTCAAGCAGAATCATCCGGCCGCAAACAACGAGGCCCAACCCATTCACGCGCACGTGCTGTGGCCTTTGCGCCCGCAACCCGGCGCGCCGTCCTTCTCGTTTTACGATAACATATCGGCATATAATCCGCCGCAGCGCGTAGGTTCGGGCGGCAAACGGTGAGTGAAAATGTGGTGAGACGTGGGAGGCGTGCTGAACGTGTATAGGTGACAGGGAATGTTGCTAGGTTATGTTCATGCTCGAAACAAAAAAATGATCCAAAGATCTCTTTCGGCGGAGAGTAGAAAGAAGAGCGCGGTTCATGGCGCAGGCGCCTTGCCTGCTTGGCCTTGCAGATTGGAAGTCGGCGCTACGCGCTTTCAAAACAACTTTTGCATCAAGGCGACAAAAGCCGGGTTGGCAAAGGTCAAAGCAATTAGCGCGATGGCGAGAAAAATGTTCAACCTCAAATTCAGGCTCTTGAATTTTTCATCCACTACGTTGAAGCGCTCTCGCATTTCTATACGCAAGCTATTGATCGTTTCATCAAATATCTCTCTGCTCACCAAGTCTTTTTTGAGCTCCTCCCGAACCTCGATCTTGATCATTTCTTTTTTATCGACGATGCGCTCATTGGCTTTGTTGTCAATTGCCTGTATAGCGGATTCGATAGCCCGTGCGAATGTTTCCGCTTTTTGCTGCTCTCCAAACGCCTCGAGCAATAAATTAAACGTCTCGCGCGGCAAAGTATAGCCCTGCATGCTCGCCTCCATTTTTTACGCGTACTCTGTGACGCCGTTTATGAATAAAATGAAACTGCGCAACTTTTTCGAAAAAGTCAAGCTTGGTTTGCTCCTGTTTCTTTCTCTTCATTGCACGGCTTGCAACGAGAAGAAGGCGGACGATAGCGCACTACACAATACTGCAATCTCAACTCCCGCTTTGCCCGCCTTCGCCGAAGTCACCCAAACAGCAGGCCTCTCCGAATTCAAATACGTAAACGGCGCGTTCGGCAAAGTTTGGTTTCCAGAACAAATGGCTGCGGGGTGTGGCTTCATTGATTACGACAACGACGATTGGCTCGATATTCTTTTGGTCGGCGGCGGCGCACTGGCGCCGAACACCATTCCGGACACTCCCGCCCTTTGGCTATATCGCAACAACGGCGACGGAACTTTCTCCCTCAAAACTAAAGAGGCGGGCCTCGCAAAAGTGCGCGCCTACGGCACGGGTATCACCGTCGCGGATTACGACAACGACGGCGACCAGGATTTTTATTTCACGACACTGCGCCGCAACCTGCTCTTTCGCAACGAGGGCGCAGTCTTCACTGAGGTCGGCAAGCACGCCAGTGTCGTCGAGCCGGTGCGCTGGAGCAGTTCCGCGATTTTTTTCGATGCCGATCGCGACGGCTGGCTGGATTTGTATGTTTGCAACTATGCGGATTGGTCGCCGGAAAAGGACATCACTTGTTTGGTGGAAGGCGGCGCGAAGGATTATTGCCCGCCGGGCATGTACGTGGGCGTGGAGAATGCCTACTATCACAACAACGGCGATGGCGCCTTCACAGAGCAAACGACAAAAGCCGGCTTTGCAAATTCACCCGGCAAATCGCTGGGCGTCGCGGAGATCGACTTCAACCAAGATGGCTGGCCGGATTTGGTGATTGCAAATGACGGCGAGCGTACGCTGCTTTATGAAAATGATCGCGACGGCACATTCACGGAGAAGGGCACAATCGCCGGCATTGCCTACAGCGAGATGGGCGAAGCGCGTGCGGGCATGGGGATCGACGCCGGTGTGACCGACTCGACCGGGCATGTCTCCGTCTTTGTCGGCAACTTCTCGCAAGAGATGGTCGGCGTTTATCGCTACACCGGTAAAGGTTGGTTCGCGGATCGCTCTGCGCTTTCAAAAGTCGGCCGGCCCACTTTGCCCATGCTCACTTTCGGACTTTTTTTGATGGACGTCGATTTCGATACCGATCTTGATTTGTTCATTGCAAACGGGCACGTGTATCCCGTGCGCACGAAATTTATGGACGGCATCACTTATCGCGAGCCGCCGCAGCTTTTTTTGAGCAACAACGACGGCACGTTTGAAGAGGTTGGAAAAAAACTCGGCGGCGTTTTTGCGCAGCCCATGGTTGCGCGCGGCGCGGCTTATGGCGATTACGATCGCGACGGCGATCCGGATATTTTGCTCACGGAAAATTCCGGCGAAACCCATCTCTGGCAGAATAATTTTCAGCATCCCAATTTTCTACGTGTGCGGCTCGCAGGCAAGCTGAGTAATCGCGACGGTGTAAGCTCGCGCATCGTTGCAGTGGTGGGCAAACATAGAATGGAGCGCCGCGTGCGCACCGGCTCGAGTTACCTTTCCTCCGCGGAAAAGACTGTGACCTTCGGCTTGGGTTCGGCAACGCGCGTGGATTCTCTCATGATTTATTGGCCGAGCGGAAGTGTTGATACATTTGTCGGAGTTGAAGCGAATCAAGAAATTCACGTCGTCGAAGGCTCGGACGCTTTCACACAAAAGCCCTTGCCGGGGAGGAAAGCACAGAGCAATCATGTCACGCCGTGAGGGGCGATGACGGCACTTTTAATTTAGGCCGATAACCTCGCGCTGTCATGTTGTAAGAATGGTCCTGCGTGAATTTCGCACGCTGGCTGCCATTCGGTCGAAGGTAATGGCGCACCGCACACAACTCCGCGAGGAGTGAAATGTTTATAGCAAGCGAGGCTCTCCAATGCCTTGAACTCCGTAGGAGTGGAATGTGGATTTTGTTGAATTGGTGCGGACTTCATAGTGAAAATCAAACATGCCACTCCTATCGGAGTTTGGAGACCTGGTGCGATGCTTTACTAGAAACATGGCACTCCTAACGGAGTTGAAAGCGGGCCCTTTGTGCAAAATATTTTTGCACCACCCAATGGCTAGATCGGCATTGCGATGAAACTTGTGCCCATCGAGGATTTGGTCAACTTCAGTGCAAAATTCAGGTCCTCCATGAGCGCGCTGGAAAAACTCGCAAAAGTTCATTATGTTTTCAGCGGTACGAAATGAATGTATTGATTACAAAATGCTGCCCAGAAAAGGAGTCTCTCATGCTGAATCGCAGAAACTTTCTCAAAACCTCGGCGAGCGCACTCGCCGGCATGTATGCCTTGAACACCAAGACCGCGCTCGCGCACCTCGGCGCGCTGCCGAAAGAAAAATCTTTGCAACGCATCGGGGTGCAGCTTTATACCGTGCGCAGCCTAATGGAAAAAGATTTCGAAGGCACGCTCAAGAAAGTCGCGGCCATTGGCTATAAGGAAGTCGAGTTTGCCGGTTATTACGAACGCAAACCTGCAGAGATTAAAAAACTGCTCGATGAGCTCGGCGTAAAAGCGCCGGCCACGCATCAAGGCCTCGCCGTGTTCGAAGAGAAGATGGATTGGCTCATCGAGACCGCGAAGATTCTCGGCCATCAATACTTGGTGTGCCCATGGCTCACTCCGGAGATGCGCACCTCCATTGACACCTACAAAAAGCTTGCGGCCTCATTCAACAAGTTCGGCGCAGCTTGCCAAAAAGCCGGCTTGCACTTCGCGTATCACAATCATGACTTCGAGTTCGAGACCGTTGACGGCCAGATTCCCTATGACGTGCTGCTTGCGGAAACTGATCCCAAGCTGGTGCAAATGGAACTCGACCTTTACTGGATCAAAAAGGCCGGCAAAGATGTTTTCACTTATTTCGAAAAGGCGCCCGGTCGCTATGCGCTCTGCCACGTGAAAGACATGGATGAGAGCGGCAAGATGATGGACGTGGGCAAAGGCAAAATGGATTTCGGAAAAATTTTCGCGCAAGCCCAGAAGGCCGGCTTGAAGCATTTCTTCGTGGAGCACGATCAACCCGAAGACCCCGGGCAGAGCATTGCGACGAGCTTTCAGGCTCTCAAGGCGTTGAAGTTTTAAGACGAGCCGGCAGGTAAAATACTTGCACCGCACACGGATAACAACACGCGAAGAAAATTCCTCCGCGCGTTGTTATCCCGTGTACGGCTTTCGAAAACCGTTGACGATCTTATTTTCAATTTTACTTCATTCAAGCATTTCGGCCTTTTATGCACATGCTGCGTGAGAAAAACTTTTCCCTGTTTTTTGCACTGCTCCTCCTGCTCGGCTTGCTCGTGGGATGCTCATCGCAAACAGATCAGAAATCCGGCGCCGAGAAACAACGTCAAGAAGCCGGGCCGCAAGCTCCGCGTTTTCTCGTTCAAGCACAAGATGCATTGAGCCAAAGAGCCTTCAACGCGGCCTTGGCGCTCACCGACAGCGCGGAGCATTATGCGCCGCAGCTCGCTGACGTGTTTTTTCTGCGCGGCTTGATCCACACCGAAGTGCGGCGTTATGATCTCGCCGAGGAGGACTACAAGAAAGTGCTCGCGCTTGATCCATTTTATCAAGGCGCGTGGCTGAACTTGGGCAGCACGGCGCTGCGCGCGGGCGATGCGCGCAAAGCTTTGGACTGCTATGAAAAAGAGCTCGCGAACTATCCCGGGCCGGCCGCATTGCACCAGATGGGGCGCGTGTACGCGAAACTAGGCAAGCCCGATAGCGCGCGATATGTTTACGAACAAGCTCTGAAAATCGACAGCACGTTCACGGTTGCTTATTTGCGTCTCGCCGAGCTTTATAAAGAAGAAGGCGAATTGCAAAAGGCGGTGCAGTACGCGCGCCGCGGGTTGCTGCTCGAGCCGGATAATTTGAACTATCGCTACTTTCTCGGTTCCTTGCTCGTTTCCAATGGAGAATTGCAGGACGCCCGCGTTGAGTTGGAAGCCGTCCTGCAAAAACGCCCATGGCACTATTGGGCAAATTACAATCTTGGCCAGGCTTTCGTGCGCATGGGCCGCGAAACAGAGGCCAAGCGTTACCTCGCGAAAGCGGAAAGCTTGCAAGTGGAGCTCAAAAACATTCAAGATTGGGAAAATTTGGTGGAGAACAACCCCGATCAACTCATGCTATGGGTGAATTATGGCGAAGCCCTGCGCCGGGCGGGCCGTTTGGAAGAAGCCATCGAGGCGTTTCAGATTGCACTTGCGATCGAGCCGCGTTTTGTCGCGTTGGAAAACAATCTCGCCAATCTCTTCATCATGACCGGCGATACGGCGAAAGCGATCATTCACTATCAATCTATCGTGGAGCGCGCGCCGGTATTGACGGAAGCTTGGCTCAATCTCGGCGTCACCTATGCAAACTCGAGACGCTTCGAGCAAGCGCGCGAGGCTTGGGAGAACGCCCTCAAACATGCGCCGAATGATTCCACTATAAAAGCGTATTTGGCGAGATTGCCGCGGAAGTCGTGATGGGAATGTGTTGCTCGTTGCCCAAACTAAACCGGATTAATTCTATACTGCTTTCGGGTTGATTTGTAATTCTACTCTGCAGAAATGTCATCCTGGAAGGAACTTCCCTAGTGCTCGCGACGCGCTTCAGGGCTTGAATTTCTTCCGAGCACGAGGGAAGGTTCTTCCAGAATGACAGATTGATGGGCTTACAAACCAACCCGTAACGAGTATAATCACTCTTTGCGCGAACGGCGGCTCGCAACTCCGAAGGAGTGAAATGTTTCTAGGAACGGCGCTCGCCTCGTTTCCAAAAACTCCTTTAAGAGTGGCATGTCTCATTTCTACGATTAAGCCCTGGTTCATTCGTTGTCAGCGTCAAAATATTGGCGCAGGAGAGATTTGGGTTGCCACTGCTGAAGATATTGTTCTGGCAAAACTCATTTGGTTGAAAAAAAAGTCGGAGGGGTGTCGGAGCAACAATGGCGTGACGTTCTCGGCGTGCTCAAGGTGCAAGGCGAGAAGCTGGATTTTGCATATCTAACGGCACAAGCACGCCGCTTCGGACTCGCGGATTTGCCGGAGAAAGCGCGAGAAGACGCAGGCACTATTTGAGACAGTACAGTTTCCTATGCGTTTCATTTCGCACAGTCGTGCGCTTGAGAGAGAATTAGAGATTTTGTGCTCGTACTACAACGTTAAGTAGTGGCCCTGCCCTCGTGGGGCACTGTTGCAATCTCAAATTCTCCGTCAAGGACAGCGCCCCACAAGGCGTCGAGACTCAATGCCGTTTCCTTAAGCAGTCCCCCCTTATGGGGTGCTGTTACGTGTGCAGAAGCATCGGCCCACAAGGGGCCGGGACTACAAAAAATCGCTTACGGAAACGGCATTGGGTCGAGACTACGATTGAATCGACTTAACGTTGTAATACTAGGCAGGGTTCGACCCTCAGTGCTGCCCCGCTTTCGCAGGCGCGAGCGCGTATTTCCCGGAGAGTTCTTGAATGGCTTCTTCCAACTGCTTGAAATTTTCAAAGGGGCCGGGCATTTCGAGCGCGCGGTCGTACTGGCGCATGTGCAATGCTGCGGCTTCCAGCGCGGCAGCAATCTTCGGCTCGCCGGCTTTTGCCTTCTCCAAAATGCGCGCACGCCGCAACTCGCATTCGGCCAAAAACGCATAACTCGGTTTGCGAAAGGCTTGAATGCGCGCTGCAAGTTTTTCCCAAACCTGCAGGGCCTCCTCACCGCGCTGCACTTTTTCCAACAGCACGCCGCGATGATACAACACACTCGGGTGCTCGGGAAAGGTGGCGTATAACGATTCGTTGATGGCCAAGGCGCGCGCGTACTCGCCTTCGTGCATGTACAAATCCTGCAACGAAAAGCTGGCATCGAGGCGGACGTAGTGCGCCTCGGATTCAACTTTTTCCAACAGCCTAAAAGCATCTTTGCGCCCGCCGGAAAACAATCCGATTCCCATCCCCAACTTTTTGCTTTTCCAATATTCATACAGGGCCAGTGCCAGGCCCGGGTCCATGAAGTTTTTGTCGCGTTTCATGGCCTCTTTCATTGCGTGCAAAGTGAGCACGAAGTCTTGCAAAGCCGCGGCCCATTCCCCGCGATGAAACCGCTGCAACGCCAAGTTGCCTTTCGCCGAGCCCAGCATGAACCACGCTTCTGCAGTTCCCACTTTTTGCGCGTGCTGCTGCGCCATTTTTTCGGCGCGGCGGCTGAAGCTATCCAATTCCGCTTCGTACATGCGCACGCGATAAAGCCGCATCATGGTTTGATAAACGGTCGCGGCCATCACGTCGCCGGTGGGGTCCTCGGGCTGCAAACGGCGCAACTCGGCGCACGTTGCCAACGCGCTGTCATATTGTTCGTGGTGCAGTTGATCGAACGTGGCTTGCAACAAGCGCGCGCGGGTTTCGAGCATTTGAGCAAAAACATTTCCAACCAACATGAAGAACATGAACATCGCCACCAAGAGCCAATTCGTTTTCATATGCCAGCACATTCTCTTTTTCACAAAATTAGGAATCCAATTTCGCCGCCGGCTTAACCGGCGCAGCGCTCAAAAATCATCCCCAAGCCTTCGAGCGTCAAGTTCGGCTCGACGCATTCGACGGTTTTGAGGTGCGGCATGAGCACACTGGCAAGGCCGCCGGTCGCGATGATGCGGGTGTGCTCACCCAATTCCTGTTTCAATCTGCGATTCAAACCATCAGCCATTTCCACGCCGCCAAACATCAAACCGGATTGCATGCTCGTTTCGGTGGTGCGGCCGATCAGCACGGACGGGAATTGCAGTTCCACTTTCGGCAACCTTGCGGCGGCTTGATGCAGAATTGTCGCCGTCGTCTCCGGTCCCGGTGCGATGATGCCGCCCAAGTATTCCGCATTTGCGGAGATGCAATCAAACGTGGTCGCGGTGCCGAAATCGACGATCACGAGCGGACCGCCAAAGCGTTCATAGCCGGCGACGGCATTGCACAAACGATCGGCGCCGACCTGCTGCGGATTGGCGTAAAGAATTTTGATGCCGATATTCAGCTCGGCGGTTACATTCACCGTCGGAACTTGCAAACGCCGTACGCCGACGCGCTCGAACACCGGCGTGAGATTCGGCACCACCGAACTCAGGGCGAAGCCCCGCACCTGTTTGAGCGCAAAGCCTTCGGATTCGAGCAACATCTTGAGCAGAATCCAAATCTCGTCTTCCGTGCGCATGATGCGGCTATTCAAACGCCAATTGCCTTGCAGCGCGCGCCCCTCGAGCAGGCCAATCGTGATATTGGTGTTGCCAATATCTGCAACCAGAATCATGACACGCTCCTCAGTAAAGTAATTTCGCCCGCGGAGAAGAAACGCAAATCGCCCGCGGGCATGCGAAGCAGCAACTCACCGCCGTCACCAATGCCTTCGAAAATGCCGGTTGTACTTTCATGCGGCCGGTCGCCTAATGTGGAGGCCATATGTGCGATCGTGATCGGGCTGCCTAATCCTTCACAACGCGCACACCAGCGTGCGATGAGCTCGGGCAAACGCTGCGGCAGGTCCGCAAACAAATTTTGATCGAACGCCTGCAGCAATTTCGCAAAGAGCAATTTACGGTCGCAATTTGAACAGCCTGCCAATTGCAGCGAGGTGGCGCGGCCGCGCCATTCTGGCGCGAAGTCTACACGCGTTTGCGCAACATTGAGGCCGACGCCTGCAACGATTGCTTCCACTCGCTCCGGCGACATTTGGGTTTCGCAAAGAATGCCGCAGACCTTCTTGCCGGCAACGAGCACATCGTTCGGCCATTTCACGCGAAACTCCTGCGCGCAAACGTGGGTGAGAGTATCGGCAACAAGCGCGGCGATAGCCAAGGAAATGATGCCGACTTTTTCGATCGGCAGTTGCGGCCGCATCAAGAATGAAAACCACAAGCCTTGCTCGGGGGGCGATTGCCACTTGCGGCCAAACCGCCCGCGTCCGGAGGTTTGCTCATCGGCAAGAACCGTGGTGCCGTGCGCCGCGCCGCGATGCGCCAATCGTTTCAACAGGGCATTCGTGGAAGTGACGCGATTGAATAGAATGAGATTCCGTCCGAGCACCTTCGTTTGCAAAAGCGCGCGCAGCTCGTCCGGATCCCAAAAAGGCTTTTCCGTGCGACGACTCATGATTCGCTCACAAACTTGCCGAAAACGCTGCGCAAGGAATCGGAAATTTCGCCGAGCGTAACTTCGTTTTCGACGCAGGCAATGATATAGGGCATAAGATTTTCGCTGCTGCGCGCGGCGCTCTCAAGTTTCTGCCGTACAGCGCCGGCTTTTTCGTGGTCGCGGCGCGCGCGCAACTCGCGCAAGCGTTGCGATTGTTCTGCGCCGATTTTAGGATCGACGCGCAACAGTGCGAGCTTCTGCGTTTCTTCCGTTTGAAACTTATTCACGCCCACAATCACTTTGTCGCCGCGTTCGATGGCTTGCTGATATTCCCACGCGCGTTGGGCGATCTCTTTTTGAAAGAAACCTTGCTCGATAGCCTTGATCGCACCGCCCAGTCTCTCGATTTTGTCGATATACTCTTGTGCGCGTTGCGCGATTTCCGCGGTCAAGCTTTCCACCAAATAACAACCGCCGAGCGGATCGGTCACCGCGGTCACGCCGGTTTCATGGGCGATGATTTGTTGCGTGCGCAATGCAATGCGCACGGAGTCTTCCGAGGGCAGAGCGAGCGCCTCGTCGCGCGAATTGGTATGCAGCGATTGCGTGCCGCCGAATACTGCGGCCAAAGCTTGCAGCGTCACGCGCGCAATGTTGTTGTCAGGCTGCTGCGCCGTGAGCGTGCTGCCCGCAGTTTGGGTGTGAAAGCGCAGCATCATGGCTTTAGGGTTCGTTGCGCCGAATTTTTCTTTCGCAATTTTCGCCCACAATTGCCGTGCAGCGCGGAATTTTGCGACTTCCTCAAAAAAATTATTGTGGCTGTTGAAAAAGAACGAAAGCCGCGCGCCGAAAACGTTAAAGTCGAGCCCGCGCTTGACGGCGTGGCGCACGTACTCGATCGCGTTCGCCAATGTGAACGCGACTTCCTGCACGGCATCCGAGCCGGCCTCGCGCATATGATAGCCGCTGATCGAGATGGTGTTCCATTTGGGCGCGTGCTGCGTGCAGTATTCGAAGACATCGGTCACCAGCCGCAGCGAGGGCGAGGGCGGGAAGATGTACGTTGCCCGCGCGATATACTCTTTGAGAATGTCGTTTTGCACCGTGCCGCCGAGGGCTTCGAGCGAAACGTTCTGTCGCTTCGCCAACGCAACATACATGGCCAGCAGAATCGCGGCCGTCGCGTTAATCGTCATTGACGTAGTCACGCTTTGCAATGGAATGCCGGCAAAGAGCCGCGCCATGTCCTCCAGGCTGCAAATCGCAACGCCGACTTTGCCTACCTCGCTCTGCGCGAGCGGGTGATCGGAATCATAGCCCATTTGCGTGGGCAGATCGAAGGCCACGGACAATCCGGTTTGGCCTTGCGCGATGAGATAGCGAAAGCGCGCGTTGGTCTCCTCCGCGGTCGCATAGCCGCCATACTGTCGCATGGTCCACAGCTTGGCTTGATACATCTCGGCGAAGAGGCCGCGTGTGAAAGGGTATTCGCCCGGGCGCTCGTGCGCGTTATATGAAGCAGGCAAATCCTCAGCAGTATAAAACGGCTGCAGTGGGATGTCGATATCGGTCTTCATAGTTCATCTTCAGTTTACAATCGCTACGGCACGTGAAATCTTTTGCTGGGCAATGGCGCAAGCAGCATCAACGCGGTGTCGCCTCAAACTGGCGCTCGCGCGGATGAAATTGGCGATGGACTTCTTTTAGATAGGCGCGATCGAGGTGCGTATAGATTTGCGTTGTGCCTAAATTCGCGTGGCCAAGCATTTCCTGCACCGCGCGCAAATCCGCGCCGCCTTCGAGCAAATGTGTGGCGAAAGAGTGGCGCAAAGTGTGTGGCGACGCCTGCTTGGTAATGCCCGCCGCTTTGACATGGCGCCGAAGAATGCTCCAGATGGCTAGGCGCGAGATTTTGCCGCCATTCTTGTTGAGAAAAACCTTTTCCTGTGTGCGGCGCTGACGCGCGAGCAGCGGGCGCGCTTGCGCGAGATATGCATTCAGCCACGTGACGGCAATCTCGCCGATGGGCACGAGCCGCTCTTTCGAGCCTTTGCCGAATATACGCACAAAATGTTCCGTGAGAAAGAGATCGCCCATGCTCAACTCCGTCGCTTCGGAAACGCGCGCGCCGGTCGCATAGAGAAACTCCAACAGCGCGCGGTCGCGCATGCCCAGCTTCGTGGAAACGTCAGGTTGAGCGAGCACCGCCTCGATTTCATGAATGTCGAGCACGTGCGGCAGCTTTTGGCTTTGGCGCGGAATGGAAATATTTTCGGAAGGATCGTTTGCGCAATATTTCTCGCCGGCGAGATAGCGATGGAACATGCGCAGCGCGGCAAGCTGCCGGCCAATGCTCGTCGTTGCATAACCGAGCCGCGTCAGCTCCGTGAGGAAGGCTCGAATCTCCACCGGCGTTACTTGCTGGGGCGATTGAATGTCGCGCGCGGCGAGAAATTGCGAATAGTTGCGCAAATCGAAGCTATAAGAAGCGACGGTGTTGGCCGCGACGTTCTTTTCGGATCGTATATAATCGAGAAATTCCTGCACGTATTCTTGCATTGCGGTGGGAGCTAGCGGGCGCGCTTGCGTGCGGCAGGCTTTTTCGCAGAAGCTTTCTTTTTGCGGGTGTGCTTCCTGGCTTTGGGCAGGATTCCTTCCGTAACGGAGAGCGCGATGCCGGACAGCATGACTTCCGGCGCGAGCGTGGTGAAATCGCCGGAAAGGACCGAAGCCTCGACATTCGCAAAGAGCGAGCAACCGGCTTCCTTTTCGATGATCAATCCTGAAACGCGGCCATGGTTCTCAGCCACGAAAATGACTTCACCGAGACTTTCACTGATCACATAGCCGGTACAATAGTGAAGCTGAAGCTGCGAAGAACTGGTGTAAACGGAGACGAGCGTGCCGTGGTCCTTGCCCATTTTCATCTCCGGAAAAATTTCCAGCGAGAGCCGGCGGCCCGACTCGGCATGCTCGAGCACCATGCGAAAAGTGTTGCCGCGCTCTTTTACTTCGGTCTGTAATACTTCCGCTATTTTTTGAATTGCCGCGGTATCGAACTTCACTTCCTGCCTCAAACTGAAATCACAAAAAATAAAAGATAGAAAACCCCGACGGCATAACAATCGGGGTTGTATTCAAACTCGCAAATCCTCGACGCTCATGCTTTCGTGCGCTTCACGACTTTCGTTGCCTGCAATCCTTTTTCGCCGCGCACGAACTCGAACTCAACTTCCGCACCTTGCGGCAGCGTTCGAAAACCATCCATTTGAATCGCAGAAAAATGCACAAACACATCTTCCCCACCCTCGGGTTGCTCAATGAACCCGAATCCTTTGTTCTCATTAAACCACTTGACACGACCCAGAGGCATGCGTTTCAAACCTCCTTGATTGAGTACGAACGCTTCGGCGTGGCTATTTGAGAATCAGCGCGCGAAGCTTTTTTATTGAAATTCAGTGGCGAATAATACAGAAGATTTCGATACTTTGTCAAGCGCTATTTCCCCCCCATAGAATGCCTCAGCCTTTGGTGGAGTAGGTGTGCCGCGGCCACTTCTATATGGCCGCGAGGTGCATCACAAAACGCTAAACTGGTCTTTTGGTTCTGGCGCGGCTTGACCGAGGGTTCTTCTCCTTGTTTACCTAGGTGGCTTCTGCGAGCGAGATGGCTTGAAGCTAAGCGCATGCACGGCGCCGTATTCCCACGAAAGCCGGGCGCGCGCCGCGATCTTGCAATGACGATACGGCTACGGCGCATAGGCTTCTTGAAAATGCGCTACTGCCGGTTTAACGCCAGCTTGTTCTTTACAATATCCGCCCGCAGCTTGTCGCGCTTTTCAGTCACCCGGCTGGCTTTGTACCATTTCTGCATGTGCCCCGGTTGCGTCACCAGCATTAGTTCTTGCAGCATCGTATTCGTCCAACCGGAGAGAATTTTGAGATCGAGTCCGAGCCGAATCAAAGAAAGAAAATTGAGGAACTCCACTGCGCTGAGGCTGCGCGCATAGCGCAAAATGCCATACGTGCGCCAAACCTTGTCTTCGATATTCAAATTTTTGTCTGCGAGTAAACGCATGCGCGCCTCTTGTTCCAATTGCACGAGCTGTTCCGCCACGTGCTCAAGCAGGCCAAGCGTGTCTTCTTCGGAACAGCCGAGCGTGAGTTGGTTGGAGATTTGAAAAACGTTGCCAATCACTTCCGTGCCTTCGCCGTAAAATCCCCGTAGGGTCAAGCCCAGCTTCGCGAATTTTTTTGAGACTTTTTCCATCTCCTGCAAAATGACGAGGGCGGGCAGGTGCACGAGCAGCGAAACGCGCATGCCGGTGCCAGTGTTGGTGGGGCATACCGTGAGATAGCCGAGTTGTGGAGAGAACGCATAATCCAAATGATTGCTCAACTCTTCGTCGAGGCGCTCGAGTGCTTGCCAAGCCGCGCGCACGTTGAGACCGGATTGGAATGATTGCAAACGCAAGTGGTCCTCTTCATTGGTCATGATGCTGGCGTATTCGCCCGCGCCGATAATGATGCGCGCTGAGCCTTTGCGGTCCGCCAATGCCGGGCTTGCCAACCTGCGTTCGACCAGCACGAGCCGATCCACTTGCGCCAGGAAATCCATTTCCACAAACTTGGGTCGCGTGAGCACGCCGGATACAGAGGCCGCGGCGCAAATTTCATCACTGACCGTCGTCAGCTCCGCGGCCGAGGCAATGGAAGGGAAGAGGTGTTTGGCCAAATTACGTGCGAGCCGAATGCGCGTGGAGAATACGATCTCTGCATGTGGCCCGCCTTCTTCAACCCACTGCGGCAACGTGAGGCTGAGCGCCTGCACCTCCTGCGCAGAATTAAGCAACGCGGCCTCCCATTCAGGGAGAGTGGGGGAAAGTGGTTTCATCGAATCCGTTTTTCAAATACCTGCATGAAGAGAACGCGCGACCTGCATCGTGAAGCGGGTTCTGCAATAGTCCTCATTTCGTCGCATCCTTCGTCGTCTCTGCGGCGCGAATGAGGTTGCGCAATTCCGCGGCGCGCTCGAAGCGCTCTTGCAAAATCGCTTCCTGCAATTCACGGCGCAAGCGCGGGAGATTGACGCTCGCCGTGGCCGAAATAAGTTTGCGTGGAGCGCGGCCTTTGTGGCGTGAGCTGCCATGCAAACGGCGCAGCAAGATTTTCATCTCTCCGGAAAATATTTTGTAGCATTGGGCGCACCCGACCTTGCCCCGTTCCTCGAACTGCGAGAACGTCATGCCGCACGAAGGGCACCGCGGCTCGCGCGGCCGTTTCTTGCGGCTACGCGGAGGCGAGGATACGAGCGCTTCACCGAGAATGCCCGCCAAAATATGTCCAAAGATTTCCGGAATTCCGGCGAGAGGGTTGATCATGCCCGTTTTCTCGGCGCAAGCTTCGCACAAGTATTGTTCGGCTTTTTTGGTGTTGATCACAGTGGTATAACGCACGGTCGCTTTGGCTTTTTTACAAACCTGACATTGCATGGCGATTTTGGCTTTCCTGGATAGATTTGATGCGGCCATCAAACAATTCTATGACACGATCGGCGCGCCGGGCCAATTCGAGATTGTGTGTGACGATCACAAACGTGCGGCGATCGCGGCGGCTCAACTGCCACAACAAATGGTGCAAACTTTCGCTCGAAGCATAATCGAGATTGCCGGAAGGCTCATCCGCCAACACGATGGGCGGATCATTCATCAGTGCGCGCGCCACGGCCACACGCTGTTGCTCGCCGCCGGAGAGCTGCCCCGGGCGGTGCGTGAGACGATGTTGCACGTTCACGTCCTGCAGCAAACCCGCGGCGCGTTCGCGTACGGCGCGGCCGTTTTTTCCTGCAATCAGCGCGGGCATCATGACGTTCTCCAACGCCGTGAATTCCGGCAGAAGATGATGGAACTGAAACACAAAACCGAGGTGGCGATTACGGAACTCCGCGAGCGCGCGATCATTCAGCCTTGAAAGCGGCGTGCCGCCGACGATCACTTCGCCGCTCGAAGGCCGATCCAATGCACCGAGCAAATGCAGCAACGTACTTTTACCTGCACCTGAGGGGCCGACAATGGCAATGATCTCGCCGGCAAAAACGGCGAGGTCGATAGTCTTCAAAACTTGCAACTCACCGCCTTCGGTCACATAAGACTTGCACAACGCTTTTGCGGTGAGAATGGCTTTACGAGTAGACATTGTGAAATCTTGAAGTAAGGGAGTCCTGGAGTATTGGAGTGATGGGTTTCACAATTCTCCCTGCCTCCATTACTCCCGTCTTTATTCATACCGAATCGCGCGTACCGGCTCCAGCTTCGCAGCGCGATAGGCCGGATAGACGGTGGCGATGAATGACAAGAAAACTGCGGCGAGCGCAACACCGATGAAATCGAGCGGCTTCATCAGAATCGGCAGCGCGCTGATAATATAAACATCCGCGGGCAAGGAAAAGAATTTGAATTCCTGCTGCGCCCAACACAGTGCCAGGCCCAACGTCAAACCAATGGCGGTGCCGAGCAAACCGGCGACGAGACCTTGCAGAATGAAAATCTTCATCACGCTCGTATTCGTCGAACCCATGCTTTTGAGAATGCCGATCTCGCGCGTCTTCTCCAGTACGACCATGATCAGCGTGCTCACAATATTGAATGCCGCCACTACGATGATGAGCGAGAGCACGATGAATGCAATCCACTTTTCAAACTGCATCCACGAGAAAAGGTTCTTGTTCACGTCGAACCATGTCTCGACGTAGTACGGATATTTCAACTCGGCTTTGATCACTTCCGCAACCTGCGCGGCTTGATCCATGTCTTCGAGCTTGAGTTGTATGCCGGAGACTTTATTGCCCATCTCAAAAAGTTTCTGCGCCTGCGGGATGCCGATGAACGCCACGTTGGCATCGTAATCATAGATGCCGGTCTCAAAATATCCTGCCACGCGAAAGTTCATCGCGTTGGGCATGCTGCCGAAATCGCCCACGCGCAAACCCGCGGCGGAGAGCAACACGACTTTATCTCCGAGGCCGACGACGAGACGATCCGCGAGTGAATAGCCCAGCAAAATTCCGGGGTACGGCTTCTCGCCTTCTTTTTCCACCATGCCTAAATTTAGCGCGCCGTAATTCACGTTGTTGATCAAATCCGTCACGTTCGCCTCGGTTTGGGGGTCGATCGCTTTAACGACGATGCCTTGCTTGCGATCTTGACCACTCGCTAAAATCAACGCGCGGTCGTGAATATACGGCCCGGTCGCGACCACGTGCGGAACGTTTTTGACCCGCGCGATGATTTTAGCGTAGTCCTCGACGCCTTGATCATGAAAGGTTTTGATCTTCGCATGCGCATCGAAGCCGATAATACGCGAGCGCACTTCGGTTTCAAACCCGTTCATGACGGAGAGCACGATCACCAACGCCGCGGTGCCAATGGCCACGCCTGCGATGGAGATGTAGGTAATCAACGAGATGAATTTTACTTGTCGCTTCGAGCGCAAATAACGCCGCGCGACGAAAAGCTCGTATGACATGTTTTATTTCTATTTTCGAATGTGTTTGAAGATCGAGGACAGTGGATTGAGGGTCGTGCTCCACTATCCTCGATCTTCTATCCTCGATCTTCTATCCTCGATCTTCTATCAACGCCCACCCTCCGGCCGCATTTGTGGGAAGAACAGCACGTCGCGAATTGAAGGTTGATCCGTGAGCAGCATCACCAAACGGTCGATGCCCACGCCGAGTCCGGTTGTGGGCGGCATGCCGTATTCGAGTGCGCGCAAATAATCTTCGTCGAGCTGCTGCGCTTCCTCGTCACCGGCCTCCAAAAGCTTTTTTTGTTCGATAAAGCGCTCGCGTTGATCAAGCGGATCGTTTAGCTCCGTGAACGCATTGCCGATTTCTTTGCCGGCGACAAAGCATTCGAAACGCTCCACCAAACCGGCAATGCTGCGGTGCTTCTTGGCGAGCGGTGAAATCTCAATCGGAAAGTCGGTGATGAAAATCGGCTGAATAAGCTTGCCTTCCACCTTCTCGCTGAAGATGGCATCCATGATGTTGCCGGCATTCGCATTCGCTTCGGTCGCGACGTGCAATTGATCTGCGATCTCGCGGAGTTCAGCAACCGGCTTGCCGAGAAGATTGTAGCCCGTCTCCTTCTCAATCGCGTCGAGATAGCGCAAGCGTGGCCACGGCGGCGTAAAATCAAGTTCAGTGTTCTGATAAGTGATTTTATAACCGCCCGTCAAATCCAACACGCATTTGCAGAACATCTCTTCCACCAAATTCATCATAAAAAAGTAGTCATGATACGCGATGTACACTTCCATCATGCTGAACTCGGGATTGTGAAAACGATCCATGCCCTCGTTGCGAAAATCTTTCGCGAATTCGAACACGCCGTCGTAGCCGCCGACGATGAGACGCTTGAGATAAAGCTCATTCGCGATGCGCAGATAAAGCCTCGTGTCGAGCGTATTGTGGTGCGTCGTAAACGGCCGCGCTGAAGCGCCGCCGTAGAGCGGCTGCAAGATCGGCGTTTCAACTTCAAGATAGCCGCGCCCGGTCAAATACTCGCGAATCGAATTGATGATGCGGCTGCGCTTGATGAAGACTTCGCGCACTTGCGGATTCACGGCGAGATCGACGTAGCGCTGGCGATAGCGCATCTCTTTATCCGCAAACGCATCGAATACCACGCGCTCGCCTTCTTCCATTTTTTCTTTGGCAATGGGCAATGGCCGCAAAGTCTTGGCAAGCAGAACGAGTGACTCGGCTTGCACGGTGATTTCACCGGTGCGCGTTTTGAGCACTTTGCCGCGCACGCCGATGAAGTCACCAAGGTCGAGCAGGCTCGCCAGCTTGTAACTCGTCTCGCCAATCAAATCGAGTTTGAGATAAAATTGAATACGCCCGCTCGAATCTTCGAGGTGACCAAACGTGGCTTTGCCCTGCGGCCGCAACGCCATGATGCGGCCCGCAATGGCAACTTCCTTTTCAAATAACGCATCGAAGTTATTCTTGATTTCCGCTGCGAGATGCGTGCGTGGAAAGTCATGCGGATAGGGATTGAGGCCGAGCGCTTGAATTTGTTCAAACTTCTCCCGCCGCGCGCGCATCACGGCGTTGAGATCTTCGTGAGGAGTCGTCATAGATTATTTCTATTTATTTCTTAATCAACTTTGGAATTCTTTTGAACGCTGAAAAAGATCCTTCCCAAGTGACCGCCGGAGAAGTTGCGATGCGTCTCAAACATACTTTCTCGGCACGCGCGAAGAGATTCCGCACGTCACTTCATAGGGAATCGTCTCCAGCTTCTCGCACCAATCATAGATCAAAATCTCGGCCTCGCCCTGCCTACCCATGAGCACAACTTCTTCACCAACACAAATATCGGGAAGTTCGGTGACATCTACAATGATTTGATCCATGCACACCCGGCCAACGACCGGGCACTTGCGGCCGCGCATCAACACGTGCGTGTTATTGGAGAAGCGGCGCGAAAAGCCGTCGGCGTAACCAATCGGGAGCGTTGCCAGCACCGACTCGCGTTGCGTTTGAAAGGCCCGGTTATAACTGATGAACGTACCCGGTGGCACGCGCTTGACGAAAAGCACGCGTGTGCACATTCGCATTGCCGGTTGTAATGCGATCGACTTCACTACGTCGGCGCTCGGGTAATACCCATACATCATGACGCCGGGGCGCACCAGGTTGAAATAAGACTCCGGCAAACTTAATATCGCGCCGCTGTTCGCCGCATGAATCCAGCGCGGAGCTATATCATGCGTGCGCGCTGCGGCAACGATCTCGCGGAAAAGATTGAGTTGCGTGCGCGCGCAACTAAGATCGGCTTCATCGCTCGTGGCCAGGTGCGTGTAGAGCCCTTGTACTGAAATGTTGGGGAGACGCGCGACGTGCTGCAAAAACGCAATCGGCTCGCTCGTGATTCCAACGCGTCCCATGCCGGTGTCGAGCTTCACATGCACGGCAGCGGTTTTGTGCAAAGCATGCGCGCGTTGCGAAATGCTCTCCGCCAATTGTGCGTCGTACAAAGTCATTTGCAAATCGTGCGTGAGATACGAATCGATCTGATTTTCAAACAATCCGCCGAACACGAGTATCGGCGCAGTGATATTCCTGCGCCGCAGCGCAATGCCTTCCTCCAACAATGCCACGCCGAGCATCGTTGCGCCTGCTTCCGATGCAGCGCGCGCGACTGGCACAGCGCCGTGACCGTAGCCATTCGCTTTCACTACAGCCATCACTTCCGCAGGTTGGACCCGCCGCCGAATCGCGCGCACGTTGCTCGCAATCGCCTGCAAATCAATCTCAGCGACCGTGGGGCGCTGGGCCTCGAAATATTGTTCATGAAGAGCTGCGGTGGCGTGTTGGTCCCGGCGCGGCAATCTACTTCTCGGCGTCATGATTTCGACGGGATCGTTCAACGTGACTCCATATGGTTGGGAAAAAAGGCCGCGACCATCACGACGCGGAGGCGGGTTGAGGTTGCGCAAAAAACACGGCGAGGCTCAAGCTCCATTACTCTTCTTCAATCTCCAACTCTTCCACAACTTCCCCTCCACCCTTCTTGTTGTAACGCTTGCCCATCAAAAAGGCTTTAATAAATTCCTCCAAATCACCGTCCATCACGTTTTGCACGTTGCTCGTGCTCACGCCGGTGCGATGATCCTTGACCAAATTATACGGATGAAAAACATACGAGCGGATTTGGCTGCCCCACCCGATGTCCTTTTTGTTTTTCTCCAGCTCATCGAGCTTGGCGCGCTCTTCTTCGCGTTTGCGTTGATAGAGCTTGGCCATGAGCAGCTTCATTGCGAGCTCACGGTTGCGAATTTGGCTGCGCTCGTTTTGGCATTGCACCACGATTCCGGTCGGCACGTGTGTGAGGCGCACCGCGGAAGAAGTTTTATTCACGTGTTGCCCGCCCGCGCCGCTGGCGCGATAGGTATCGACACGCAAATCTTTTTCTTCGACTTTGATACTCACGTTATCATCGACCACTGGCAGCGCAAAGATCGACGCAAACGAAGTGTGGCGACGCTTGTTCGCATCGAAGGGCGAGATACGCACGAGACGATGCACGCCGCCCTCGGCTTTGAGATAGCCATAGGCGTATTCGCCGCGCACTTCGATGGTCGCATCTTTTAAGCCGGCCTCTTCACCGGCTTGATAATCGATAATCTCGTATTTGTAGCCGTTGCGCTCGATCCAACGCACGTACATGCGAAAGAGCATCTGCGCCCAATCCTGGCTTTCCGTTCCGCCCGCGCCGGGGTGAATGGTCAAAATCGCATCGCGTTTGTCGTCTTCACCGGAAAGCATGCTGCGAAACTCGAGCGTATCGGTCGCTTGTTGCAGTTCTTGCAACTCGGTTTCGGCCTCGTTGAAAACGCCGTCGTCTTTCGCTTCTTCGGCCATCTCGAGCATGGTGGCCGCGTCTTGGCGTTTGCGTTCGAGCTTGCGCCAGGCGTCTACCCATTCACGCCGCATGGAAATATCGCGCATGATCACTTGCGCTTTCTCGCGATCGTTCCAAAAATTTGAGGCTGCGGTCTTGCCCTCTAGTTCGGCAATTTCTTTTTCTTTTTTGAGGACTTCAAAGACTGTCCCGCACAGCCACAACACGGCGGGACAGTTCCTCGAGTTGATTGTGCAAATCGTCACGCATGGAAATCGCTTCCTTTCATTTCAAAGTGCGCCGAATATAGCAGAAAAAGCCCCTAGATGCAAGCAGGCTTTTGTAAGGCAGCGGCGCACCTTGAAAGTGCCGCGCTACTTTACGCGCGTTTATAAAAATCCCATTGACAATGCAGGCGATTTGGTATATTTTTTCCCGCGTGTGAATAAACTCGAGTTTCGCTCATCCGATCTTTGTATCTGCGGCAAGCCAGCCCAGGAAAGGAGCCGCCGTAATGAAACTAACCAAGCAACAACGCCAACTATTGATTCGTGAAATCATCACCAGCAAGAGAGTCGCGAGCCAGGAAGAGCTGAGTCGCATCCTGCGCCAATCAAATATCGACGTCACCCAAGCCACGCTCTCGCGCGATTTGCGGGAGATGCGCATTCTGCGCTCGCCCGAAGATGACGGCTTCCGCTACGTGCTGCCGGAAGTGGCGGAGGGCCGCAAAATTCGCCGCGTTGTGCACGAGGAGATTGTGCAGATTCTGGCGAATGAAAGTATTGTGGTGGTCAAGACCCTACCCGGCCGCGCCTCCGGCGTGGGCGTCTTCATTGATCATTTGAAAAACCCCAACATTCTCGGCACGGTCGCCGGCAACGACACCGTGCTCGTGGTGCCCGCGAATGTCAAAAAGATTAAAGAAGTAATGGGTGAGCTGCGCATGTTGGGCGAGGCGCCGAAGGAGCAGCCGGTGGAATCGGTGTGAACCCATCTCGCACCGTAGCGCGTGTGTATTTTTTTGATCCTACCGAATTCGCCGTTTCGCATGCAACCTCCGAGCGCACGAATGAATTGCATTTCGCCGTTTTTGCTTGCCATCGTCATCGCATTCCAACCCCAAACTCCCATTCGCATCACGTTAACCCAACGCACCATGGAGGAGGAAGGTACGCACGTCACGGCTTTCTCTGTGTACAACTCGTACCGCTTGAATGATAGGGTCGAGTTGTGGATGATTTCTGCACTTGGCCATATCGCGCCAAGCAGGCAAGAGGCCTGAACCACAAACATCATATGAAAGGCAAGTATGGCCTACGACGCGATCATTATCGGCGCCGGGCACAACGGTTTAGTCACGGCAGCAACGCTCGCACAAGCCGGAAAACATGTGCTGGTGCTGGAACGTAGAAACACGCTCGGCGGCGCGGCTGCGACCGAAGAAATTTTTCCGGGTTTCAAGTTCAACACAGGCGCGCACGACGCCGGGCTTTTTCGCCCGGAGATCATCGCAGCGCTGCAATTGGAAGAGCACGGCTTGCAATTGATGAAGAGCCACGTTGCCGCCTTTGCGCCGCAACCGCACGGCGCGGCGCTCACGCTTTGGCGCGATGAACAAAAATGTCGCGCGGAAATTGCGCGCTTCTCGCAAGACGATGCGGAAAAATTTCCGGCGTTCGTGCAGTTCGTCAACAAGCTGGCGCATGCGTTGCAAAACCTCATGCTGCTCACGCCGCCAAGCCTCGCGCAGAACAGTCTCGAAGAGCTCTTTGCATGGGCCAAAGCCGGACTCAAAATCAAAAATCTCGGCAAACACGAGATGATGGAGTTTCTGCGCGTGCTGCCGATGACGACGTCCGAATTTTTAAACGAGTGGTTTGAGAGTGACGCGCTCAAAGGCTTGCTCGGCGCAACGAGTGTGGCGGGCAGCATGCAAGGCCCGCAAGCTTCGGGCACCGCGTTCATGCTGCTCTATCATTATCTCGGCGAAGCGAACGGTGGATTTCGTGCGAGCAGCTTTGTGCGCGGCGGCATGGGGCAACTCGCGGCAGCCTTGGCGAACGCGGCGCAAGCGCACGGCGCCGAAATTCGCACGAACGCTGAGGTCGTACAGGTTATTCATAAAGAAGACAAAGCTTCGGGCGTTTTATTGAAGACCGGCGAGGAAATTTCTGCGCGCGCGATTATCTCGAATGCCGATGCGCGCCGCACTTTTTTCGAATTGCTCGGCGCGCCCAACCTCAGTCCCACCTTTGTGCGGCGCGTGCGCAACATTCGTTATCGCGGCACAACGGCCAAAGTGAATCTCGCGCTCCGCGGCTTGCCGCGTTTCAACGCCGCGGAGAGCGACGCGCAACTCAGCGGGCACCTCATCATCTGCCCGAGTTTGGAATATTTGGAGCGCGCCTACGATGACGCAAAGTATGGCGGCTACTCGCAACAGCCGTATCTCGATATCGTCATTCCTTCCGTGCTCGATTCGACTCTCGCGCCGAGCGGGCAGCACGTGCTGTCCCTCACCATGCAATATGCGCCGTACAAATTGCGCGAAGGCAATTGGGACGAACACCGCGAAGCGCTCGGCGATCATATCCTCAACACGCTCGCGCACTATGCGCCGAATCTGAAAGAACTCATTCTCCACCGCCAAGTGCTCACCCCTCTTGATTGGGAACGCGAATATAGCCTCAGCGAAGGCGGCGAATTTCATGGGCAAATGGGACTCGATCAACTGCTGTTCATGCGTCCCATTGCGGGCTGCGGCCAATATCGCACGCCCATTGAAAATCTCTACCTCTGCGGCGCGGACACGCACCCCGGCGGCGGCGTCACGGGCGCGCCGGGCTACAACGCCGCCCGCGAAGTATTGAAAGACCTGCGACGCTGAAGCGAAACGGCAAATTTGAAAACGCTCGTTGCCGAGTTTGCGCGGGCGCATAGACCACATCTTCTTTGTCTCACTTCAAACTGGAAAGGGGTTCTCAATGAATGAGATGTCTGTCAGTCCCACCAATCCCGCATTTCAAGCGATGCTGTCGAAACTGAACAGCGACATGCGTTTCGTCGGAATCTTTACCATCATTGGCGGCGCCATCTCGTGCCTCGGTATCATCACCGCGATCGTGGGTGTGCCGCTCATCATCTCCGGCATGCGTCTCCGCGAAGCCGCGGATTCGTTCACAACTTACCTTGCCAGCAACGACCTCGCTGTGCTGCAACAAGGCCTCGAGCGTCAAAGCCGCTATTTTTTTATTCAAAAAGTCTTCATCATTATTGGGCTGGTGCTCACCGGCTTGTATCTTATCTTCTTCATCGCATTTTTCGGCACCATTATGCGATCGTATCAAGGCTATTGAACAGCGCGCCTGCGGCAATACGGCTTCTTCCTACACCAGCGGAAGAAGCCTTTGTCAAACGCCGGTAACAACATGGTGTGCTTTTAGAATTCTCCGAAAGATGGAACGCGGCGAACGAGTCAAAATCATCGTGCACGGGGCCGTGCAAGGAGTGGGCTTCCGGCCTTTTGTTTTCCGTTTGGCGCATGCGCTCGGTTTGCACGGCTGGGTATTGAACGGCGCGCAGGGCGTGTTTATCGAAGCAGAAGGCGAACGGCGCGCGCTGGAAAGTTTTTTGTTGCGGTTGGAAAAAGAAAAGCCGCCACAGGCCGTCATTCAAAGCCTCGAGTATTCGTTTCTCGATCCTCTCGGTTATGAGGCTTTTGAAATTCGCTTGAGCGCAGCGAGCGGCCCCAAGACCGCGCTGATTCTGCCGGACATTGCTACCTGCGCGGCTTGTGTGCGCGAGATTTTCGATCCACAGAATCGCCGCTATCTTTATCCCTTCACCAATTGCACGAATTGCGGCCCGCGTTTCACCATCATCACGGCGCTGCCTTATGACCGGCCAAATACGTCGATGCAAAAGTTCGCCATGTGTCCGGCTTGTCAACACGAATATCACGATCCGGAAGACCGGCGTTTTCATGCCCAACCCAATGCTTGCCCGGCGTGCGGCCCGCAATTGGAGATGTGGGATGCGGAAGGAAATACTCTGGCGCAGCAGCAGCGCGCGCTGTTGCTAGCCGCAGAGTTTATTCGTGACGGCGGGATTCTCGCGCTCAAAGGCATCGGGGGTTATCAACTCCTCGTCGATGCGCGCAATCCCACCGCGATTGCGCGCCTGCGAGAGCGCAAACGTCGCGAAGAAAAACCTTTTGCGTTGATGTATCCTTCGTTGCAGGCCATTGCTTCCGACTGCCGTGTTTCCGTGCTGGAAGAACGCCTGCTGCTTTCTCCGCAATCTCCCATTGTTTTGCTCGAACGCCATTCCACGCCTTCTTCTCTCTCCCTCGCTGCTATGGTCGCGCCCGGCAATCCTTATCTCGGGGTGATGCTGCCTTATTCGCCACTACACCATCTTCTCATGCATGCATTACAATTTCCGATAGTGGCGACCAGCGGCAATCTCAGCGATGAGCCGATTTGCATCCACGAAGCAGAGGCGCTTGAGCGGCTGGGCGGTATTGCCGAAGCGTTTCTCGTGCACGATCGCCCGATCGTGCGGCACGTCGATGACTCCATCGTGCGTGTGCTGCTCGGGCGCGAGTTGGTGTTGCGCCGCGGGCGTGGCTATGCGCCGTTACCCGTACATTTGTCCAAACCAGTTCCAAATATTTTGGCCGTAGGCGCGCATCTCAAAAACACCATTGCACTAAGCGTTGGATCGCAAGTTTTCCTCAGCCAGCACATTGGTGATTTGGAAACGCAGGAAGCTTATTCCGCTTTTCAAAAAGTCATTGAGGATTTTCAGCAACTCTATGAAGTCGCGCCAGCGCACCTCGCGTGTGATCTGCATCCGGAATACTTATCGACAAAATATGCGCGCGCTTTAACAGCACCGGTACAGCCGATTCAGCATCACTATGCGCACGTGGCTGCATGTATGGCAGAAAATGAATTGTCGCCGCCGGTGTTAGGCGTTTCATGGGACGGCACCGGTTTTGGCACAGATGGCACGATTTGGGGCGGAGAATTTTTATTGGTAGATGAAGAGGGTTATCGGCGCGCGGCGTACTTTCATCCGTTCAAATTGCCCGGCGGAGAAGCCGCCATCAAACAGCCAAGGCGAGCCGCGCTCGGCGCATTGCATGAAGCTTTCGGAGAAGAAATTTTCGCGCAGCATGATTTGGAAGTGTTTCAGCACTTTGCTGCCAAGGAATTGGCTGTACTGCGGCACATGTTGGAAAAAGACCTCAATGCGCCGCGCACTTCGAGCGTCGGCAGGCTCTTCGATGCTGTGGCGGCGCTGCTCGGACTGCGGCAGCGGACGAATTATGAAGGCCAAGCCGCAATGGCTCTGGAATTTGCTTGCGGCGAGGTGCGCACCGCAACGCATTATTCTTTTCAAATTCGCAAGGCGGAGGAGCGGCAGGAGAAAATCCAATCAGCCAATAGTTCCTCTCTCATACACGGCGATTGCTTCGTTATTGATTGGCGACCGATACTCGTTGAAGTTGTGCATGATATTCGCGAGGCGCTGGCGAATGCAATCATTGCCGTGAAATTTCACAACACATTGGCAGAAGTGATTGTGGACTGTGCGCGCAAATTGGGAGAGCAGAAAATCGTGCTGACCGGCGGATGTTTTCAAAACAAAATTCTGCTTGAGCTGGCGGTGCCTCGGCTAAGGCGGGAAGGTTTCCGCCCCTATTGGCACCAACGCGTGCCGCCGAACGACGGCGGAATCGCGCTCGGGCAAGTAGTGGCTGCTGCGCAGGCAAGCCGCAACAAAAGTTTCGAACCGCATTGAAGTAGAGACGTTCCGGCAGAACGTCTCTACCAAATACGTTTCACAAAACGTCTACGCCTTGTATTCCCGCATAAACTTCTCCAACAACGCCTTCGTTGCGCGAATGCCCTCCGCCTCACTCAGTTTATCGCCCTCATATTCGATGCCCACGTAGCCATGATAGCCCGCTTCCACGACGATCTTCATCATGCGCATGTAATCGGTTTGCACTTCGTTGCCCTGCTCATCAAATTCGTGCGACTTCGCGCTCACGGCTTTGGCGAAGGGCATCAGCTCCTGCACGCCTTGATAGCGATCATACATCTCGGCGCAGGGCGTTTCCCACGCGTTGCCTTCAAAGCGCACGCAGAAATTGCCGAAATCGGGCAGCGTGCCGCAGCGCGGATGATTCACCATCTTCATCACGCCGGACAGCCACGCGCCATTGCTCGAAAGCCCGCCGTGATTTTCAACGATCACGTTGAGATCGTTTTGCGCGCCATACTCCGTCAAACGCGCGAGGCCATCGGCGGCGAGCTTCTGTTGTTCTTCATAGCTGCCTTCGCTCGCGGCGTTCACGCGAATGGAATGGCAACCGAAAAACTTTGCAGCCTCGACCCATTTGTAATGGTTTTCGACCGCTTGCGTGCGTTTGGCCGCGTCGGGGTCGCCGAGGTTGCCTTCACGGTCGCACATGATCAGCAGCACCTTCACGCCTTCGCCGTCTGCCCGGCTTTTGAAGTCCTGCAAATACGCCATGTCTTGCGCCTTGTCCATGAAGAATTGATTGACCAATTCGACGGCTTCGATGCCGTACTCCTTTTTCGCTGTCATCGGAAAGTCAAGGTGATTCATTTGGCCGCCGAAAATCGCCTTATTGTGCGACCATTCCGCAAGCGAAATTTTATAAAGCGCAGAGCCCGCATTGGCAGTGGAAGCCGCTTGCTGTTGCGTGTCGGATTCCTTTTTTGAACAATTCACGAGCGCCGCACTAGCAAGGCTCGCGAGTCCCAGCCCTCCCGCTAGTTGAGCTGATTGTTTCAAAAAATCGCGCCGTTTGATCATGATTCCTCCTCACGTTTGGAGTGGTGCAGCCAGAGAACGGGATTTGATCGCAGTCATGGTAATCAAATTCGCGATCATCGTCAAGGCTACGGCGAATTTTTCTTCCCACAAAAAATCTATTGTGTTTTGCGTTTGCGCAAGGCAGATTTGAGGAGCGCATCCCCATAGGGTTGTCAACCTTCCCTCGCGCTCGGCGCCCTTCTCAAAACAAACCTATGCACCGAGCGCCAGGGAAGTTCCTTATAGGATGACGCCGCTAAGATGCACGCCTTGCTCCATAAAAATCTATTCCCGATGATTATCCAGGAGAAGCGCCATGAACAAATCGCACGGTATCACCATGCTCGGCAGCGGGTTGATCGGCTTGTTTTACACGATGACCTTGCACGGCCAGCGCAAACGCGATCAAGTCAAAGTGGTGTATTCGCGTGATGAAAAGCGCGCGCAGAGTTTTGCCAAAGAGTGGAAGATTCCCAAGGCGACAAACCACCTCGCGCAGGCCATCAACGACGCCGATACCGATTGCGTGGTGATCGGCTTGCCGAATCATTTACACGAAGAGGCGGTGACGCTCGCGGCGCAAGCAGGCAAAGCGGTTTTGTGTACGAAGCCCTTGGGTCGCACCGCGGCGGAAGCGAAGCGTATGCTCGCAGCCGTGGAAAAAGCCGGCGTGTTTCACGGCTATCTCGAAGACCTCGTTTATACGCCGAAAACTTTGAAGGCCCTGCAATCCGTGCGGCAGGGCGCGCTTGGCGAGGTGCTCTGGGTGCGCTCGCGCGAAACGCATCCTGGGCCGCACAGCGCGTGGTTTTGGGATAATGAACAAGCCGGCGGCGGCGCGATGATCGACATGGGTTGCCATTGCGTTGAAATCGTGCGCAACTTCATTGGCAAAAATATCAAACCGGTGGAGGTGATGTGCTGGGCCGATACGCTCGTGCATCCCATCGCCGCGGAAGATCACGGCATCGGCTTGATCAAATTCGCGAACGGCGCCATGGGACAATTCGAAGTGAGTTGGGCATTTCGCGGCGGCATGGACTTGCGCGACGAGGTCGCGGGCACGCAAGGCACAATCTGGCTCAATCATTTTTTGCGCACCGGCTTTGAGATGTTCACAAGCGGCGAAAGCGGCGGTTACGTTGCTGAGAAAGCCGAGCGCGAAAGCGGCTGGCTGTTTCCGGTCGGCGACGAGGTGAATGAGCTGGGCTACGTGCACATGTTCGCGGAAATGTTCGAAGCGTGGGACAATAGCCAAACGCCGATGGAAACCTTTTACGACGGCTACGTCGTCAACGCCATTCTCGATGCGTGCTACAAATCCGCGCAAACGAAATTATGGGAAACCGTGCAGCTCGAAGATTGGCGCGGCGCAAAAGGCACGAAGAAGATTCAAGCCGGCGGCCAAGAGTTTGAGGGCAAGATTTTGATCAAACGCGAGCGCATGCCCGATGGTGTGACGAAGTATATTTTGAAGGATAAACAAACCGGAGAGCTTTCACATGTGCTGCGATAGCCGCGTGTTTGCCCATCAGCAGGAAACCTTTACAGCTTTTGGCACAAGGCCAGTAGGGTTTGTCGCCAATGCTACTGAATGTCCTCGAGCCGTATCCAACATGATCTACACATAAATGATATGCGCAACCAAACCACGGAGACTCCGCCATGTTTAACCGCACGAAATTATTTTCTGCTGGCACTACGTTTACGTTTACGGCTACTCTCATAGGAATGATGACCATGAGCAATAACGGCTTTGGGCAAACCGCGCAATGGCGCGCGCACGACACCAATCGACCGCATCCGCCGGTGATCACACCCGGCAACAGCACCTCGCCGACGGCGCCTTCTGATGCGATAATTCTCTTCGACGGCAAAGACCTTTCGCAATGGACCGATGCGAACGGCCAGCCTTCGAAATGGAAGGTCGAGAACGGCTACATGGAGGTGACCAAAGGGAGCGGAGAGATCCGCACGAAGCAGGGCTTTGGCGACGTGCAACTGCACATCGAATGGGCCTCGCCCGCCTCCGCGGCAGGCAAAGGACAAGATCGCGGCAACAGCGGCGTGTTTCTCATGAACAAGTATGAAGTGCAAGTGCTCGATTCGTATCAAAACGAAACCTACGCCGATGGCCAGGCAGCCGCGATTTACGGGCAATATCCGCCGCTCGTCAATGCGTGCCGCCAGCCCGGCGAATGGCAAAGTTATGACATCATCTTTCGCCGTCCGCGTTTTGCGAATGACGGGCAGCTCTTGCAACCCGCCCGTCTCACGATTTTGCACAACGGTGTTTTAGTGCATGACAATGTCACACTGTGGGGACCGACGAATTGGATGGAATACGATGCGTATGCGCCGCACGCTGATAGGCTGCCGATCTCAATGCAGGATCATGGCAGTCCGGTGCGCTATCGCAACATATGGCTGCGCGAATTGCCCGATCCCGTGGATTTGCGCCCGGTGATGAGCAAGCCGGCAAACGCGATTACGCTCGCGCCTGACGTGCTCGCACGTTATGCCGGGAAATATGAAGTGAATCCGAATTGGCACTTCAATCTTTCAGTTGAAGGCGACAGAATTTTTGCAAACTTCTCCGGCACGCGCAAACTGGAAATCGTTCCGCTCTCCGAGCGCAAATTTACGATGATCAAAACTGCAGGAGATTTGGAATTCGAACTAGACTCCGCCGGACGCCCGAAAGGATTTGTGTTTCGTATGGGAGGAAGTGAATTTGCGACGAAGCGAGTAGAAGGGCAGTAAGAGATTGTATCGCGCGGCTGCTCAGGAATCGGGGGCAGGAATTTGAGATGGTATCGCAACCTCGTGGTTGCGCGGGCCTCGTGCAATGGGCCGCTTCCGGCAATGCCGTCGTGGAATTTTTTATGCCGGTTCTTCGCCCGCATCCACTTTGGGAATGGTGAAATAGATCGTGGTGCCTTCGCCCAGCTTGGAATCCATCCGCACCAGGCCTTTGTGATTTTCGATGATACGGCGCACGACCGCCAGACCCACGCCGGTTCCGGAAATGTGGCCAACTTGCGGGCCGCGCTGAAAAAGATTGAACGCCTTCTTTTGAAAGAGCGGCTCTATGCCCATGCCGTTGTCGCGCACCCAAAAAGCATAAAAGCGCGGCAACTCCTGCCATCCGATCTCGATTCGTAGCGGCGCTTCGGGACGGCGATATTTTAAGGCATTGTTGAAGAGATTTTGAAACACGGTTTTCAAACCGCTGCTATCTGCCCGCAAGCGCGGCAAGTGCTCCGGCACCACAAATTCCGCGGGCGCCGTTTTGCCGCGCTCGGGAAAGGCTGTTTCATGCTTTCTCGAAATTTGCTCCAGTAGTTTCGTCTCATCGAGCACTTCACGCAAAAGCTCGCGCATCTCCACCTCTTCCAGCTTGGGAAGCTCGCGGCCCAAACGCGAAAACTCCAACAGATCGAGAATCATTTTCTCCATGAGCACGGCATTCTTCTGAATGCGATCGAGGAAGTGCAAATGCTCCGGGCTGAGTTGCGGCCCCAATTCTTCGCGCAGTAAATTGGCAAAACCTTGAATGGAGATAATCGGGGTCTTCAGATTGTGACTGATGACGTTCACAAAATTTTCCAGCTCTTCTTCACGGCGCTGCAATTGCAGTTCTGCCTGCCGGCGCGAAGCCTCCTCGTGCAACAAAACCAAGAATCCGCCCGCGCGGCCGTTTTCCTGGCGCGCACAAGTCACGGACAACCGCAGCGCAAGCGTGCTGTGATCGCTGCGATACACCTGGGCTTCATAGTTTTGCAAATAACCTTGCCGGTCGAGTTGCAAGAGCAGTTGCCGAACTTCATATGCGCCCTTTACGAACAAACTAGGCGTGCGTTTTCCCACCATGTCTTCGGCGCGATAGCCCAACAATCTCTCCGCACCTCTGCTGAACAACGTGATTTCACCACGGCCATCGACGAGCACCAAGGCTTCCAACGTTTCACGAAAGAACTGTACGAGCGGAACTGAAAAGGTATCCGGGGGAGGGAATTCAGGGGAAGGAGCTTCATGCGCATGCGAAAGCTGTCGTGCTTTCGGTTGCGCCTGTGGCTCGTAAGCAGAAACCGGCTCCCGTGTTTGAAATTTCGACATATTTGCTCTCAGCCTAACAACCGCTCTCGTGTGCAAGTACGCCAGTGTTTTCATCGCCGTCGCAAAGGCGAATTCGCCCGACGCTCGCTTCAGAAGCGCTCACACAGGAGCACGCGTGGAATTTGACCGCCTAGCCAAACTAACGGATTCGGGCTTGAAATGCAAGTTTGAAAACGGCTGTTAAAATCATTTAATCGCATAAAGCCCAACGAGGACAAGCCGCTACCGAACAGGCAGAATAATTTTTCGGCAGAATGATTGCGTCATTATTCTGCCGAGGAATCATTCTGCCATTGCAAGCCTTTGCTTTCTGTGCAGAGGTTTCACTTTTAATAGATTAATACGATTGCAGGACGGCTCCCCAGCAGAGTTGCAGCGAGGCCAGTGCGGAAGGCGTAAGCGCGTTTTGCTGTGTGCTCAGGAAAAATTCGAGAGCCTGCTGGGTTGCGGGAAGGAAGAGCAACTCTTGCAGCTCCTCTGCTTCACTCGCCGCTGGCGCAATGCGCATGATTTCTTCGCGAGTTTTTTGAATGCAGAGAGTGAAAACCAAATCCGGCTTGAAGGTTTTGAGATTTTCCACCAGCCCGCAACAATAGAACTCGGCGCTGTCTTCCGCAGCCACATTCAACTCCGCGCGGAGTTCCTCCGCCATGGCGCAAAACAAATCCGGCCGTCCCTCGCGCAGATGTTCATTCGGATGCGCATGCCCACCAAACACATCGAGCTTGCCAGGCTCTTCGCCCACACGATGACTGCGGCGCATCAAAGGCAAATAAGCGTCCTTCGTCACCACGACCGCGCTCACTCCCAAACCGTGTGTGAACACGGCCTCGCCATACGCTGCGAAGAGTTCGGCTGCGTGCGCGTTGCAGTAAATTTGGTCGCGATAGCAAGTGTGGCCGAGGCCGAGCTCCAAACGCTGCGGAGTGGTTTGATAGTTTTCCAAACGAAAGAGCTGCCCATTAAACAAATGTTGGTCGCCTCGTTGGAGCAGTTGTTGCCAGTGGGATAAGGAAAGATCGGCATGTGGAGAGGGAAGAATATAATGCGCGGCATCGTAGCGCGCCGCCACTTGCTCGGGCCTCCAACGGCCCTCGCAAAGAATGCGAAAGGTTTGAGAAGTGAGCGGCAAGCGCATGAGACTTTATATTCGATGATGGCAGTGCATTTCTTGCCGATAAAGATCGCGCAGAGCGCCAATCTCCGCCAACTCGACTGGTTTCACCTCAAGTTGCATGGCGAACCTTTTCAATGCGCAATATAGCTCGTCAAACATACCCGGCCCGCACGAAGCCGAGGCCTTGCGCTAAACAAAAACCTTGTGCGCTTTTGCAAGTTCTGCTGCCGCAGGTGTCACCTTCGCGCCCGCGGGCACTTTGATTCTGCGCTTCTGCATGATGGCGCGGCGCACGTCGTTTTCGGTGAGGAGCATTTTGTGCTCCGCGGCTGCAGCGTGCGACGACTTCCCGACGATGCGGACCTTATCGCCATTCACCATACCCGCCGCATTCGCCTCATCCGTGTCGAGATGAAAATCGAGCACGAAATTTTTATCGACGCGAATTAGAACGTTGTCAAAAATCACCGTGCGTTCTTCACTTCCCGCCGCTAACATTTTAGGCAGCGGCGCAATGACCACGCGCTCTCGATCACGCACCTCGAAACGCTTGGCGTCCTCGGGGCTCATATGCACATGGCGCTGCGGAATGATCACGCCTTCCTTCAGTTCCAGTTCACCCTGCGGCCCGACGAGGCGCACGCCGGCAGAGCCCTTCAAGTCGCCGGAATAACGCAACGGCGGATTGATTCCCAAAGTGATCGCGTCGGAGCGCGAGATTTCCAATTGCGTTTGCCCGCGCGTGGGCCCAACGATGCGCACGTTTTCAAGCTTGCCTTTCGGCCCGATGACGGTGAGCGTTTCGTTCGCAGCAAACTGGCCTTTTTGTGAAATGTCTTTCAGCTTGGTGAGTTGATAGCCGCTGCCAAACAATCTTTCCAGATCGTTTTGCGCGAGATGAAAGTGGCGATTGGAAACGCCGACGGGAATCGTAAGGGACATGTGCGAGGGTTTCGAGCTCAGTTTGGTAAATGCCAGTTGTATTTCAACCTAACACCGCGGCAAAACAAAAGCAAGCCGCAATTTTCCATCTAGAATTGCGCTTGCTTTTCTAACGGCATTTTCTAGTTTGACGTCATGGACCAAACGGAAATTAAAAATCTCCTGCAACAGATGGGGCCGGCCCTGTTTCAGCGCCATGGTGTTGACTTGGCCTATTTGTTCGGCTCGGCCAGCAAAGGCCGCTTCACGCCGCGCAGCGACGTCGATATTGCGGTGCGCTTCACGCACAAAGAAACCGCCCCCGAGCTTTTCAAACGCGGCGACGCTTTGCACGCGGAGCTGTCCAATTTGTTGCGGCGCAAGGTTGACATTGCGGTTTTGAATATCGCGCCGCCGCTCTTGCGCTTTGAAGTGATTAAAAACGGCATGCTGCTTTTCTCCGCCGACGAGGAGCAGCGCGCACTGTTTCACATTCGAGCTTTTCGGGACTATGAGGACTTCTGCCATGCGCAGAATTTTTATATTCAAGCCATGAAGGAGAAATTGGGAGTCACAACATGAATCATCGCGTGGTTCACAAGCGCCTGCGCGAGATCGAGGAAAACCTCGCCATCTTGGAAGAGTTCCGCGAGCTGTCCATTGAACAATTTGCCAAAGACCCCAAAATCTACAAACTGGCGGAACGCTGTTTTTCAGCTTTGCATCGAATGCGTGATTGACATCGCCAACTATCTCATCTCACGCAATAAGTGGGAAGCGCCTCTCGACGCAAGGGAAGCGATTTTGACGCTGGGTGATCACGATGTGCTCGACGATCTTTTTGCCGCTAAAATTGCAGGCCTGGCGGGCTTTCGCAATATTTTGGTTCACGGTTATTTGAGCATTGATCGCGCCATCGTGCATCACCATCTCAAGCGTTTGGAGGATTTTCGCTTGTTCCAAAAACAAATCTTAGAATATTTGAACAAGCCCTCTTCGCCTTCTTCAGATTAAACGCTCGCCATCTTTACTCCAACGTCTCCAAATCCGGAATGCTCGTGAACGCAATGCGCGTGGGCGCAGAATTTCTCACCTCGTGAATGCCGCCGAAGTACACCGCGTCCATGCCATACTTTGCGTTGATCGCATCCATGGCGTGTGCGAGTTTGCTGCGCTTAGGATCCTCAAAGAAGGAAAGATTGTGCAAATGATTCGGCACGAGATCGAGCAACGTTATGCCCACGGCCAGTGGTTTGCCCGCGGGGCATGATTTCCACAATTGCTCCAACGCTTCGAGCATAGTCATCGTGTCCTGGCATTCGACCATGCCGAGCTTATCGCCCCAACTGCTGTCGCCCATGAATTGCACAAACAAAGAAAACCCGCCGGCCCAGTATCTCATCTTGCGCAACCGCGTTGCGGCCTTGTGCACCAGCTTCTTGGCAACGGCATGCGCGCCTGCTTTCGTGCGCAGCTCCGGCGGCAGCACGTGTGAATGCCCGAGGGTGCGGCGGTGCGTTTCGGGGTGGAGCAAATCATCGCCGCGCAGCCAATGCCAAAAGCGCTCGCCGATGATGCCGTTCCAAATTTTCATCATTTCGATTTTTGACAATGCGCAAAGCTGCTCGACAGAGTATATTGAGTGTTTGTGCAGACGTCGCAGCATGCGCGCGCCGATGCCGGGCAAATCTTGCAATTCGAGCGCATATAAAGCGTGCGGCAAATCCGCGGGCTGAATTACGACCAAGCCGTCGGGCTTTTGCATGTCGGTCGCGACCTTTGCGAGGAAACGGTTGGGCGCCAGGCCAATGGAGCAACGCAACGTGCTGCCTACTTGTTCGCGCAACGCGGCTTTCATTTGCTGCGCGATCATCGTGGCCTTTGCCAATGTTTGCTCGCTGCCCATCAGCCGGCATGCCATTTCGTCGATTGACAACACCGCGGAGATCGGCAGGCAATAGCTGATCGCGTTCACGATTTTGTGATGATATTCCACATACATCCGATGCCGCGCTTCGACGAGTTCTATGCCGGGGCAAAGCTTTTTTGCATCACCCACGAGCGAGCCGGTCCTGATGCCAAACTTTTTGGCTTCATAGCTTACTGCGATACAGCAGGTTTTATCAGTCATGACCGGCACCACCGCAACAGGTTTATTGCGTAACTCCGGCCGCAGCTCTTGCTCAATGGAAGCAAAGTACGCATTGAGATCCAGAAATAGCCACCGCAGCGGGCGGTCATGTTCGGGCTGCAATCTTGTAAGAGCGTGTTCTGACATGGTGATCGATGATAATGCACACGGCTGAATCTGGCCTAATGATACAAAAGGCGGGGAGACTTGTTCAAGATGAATTTGGAGGGGGCAGGCCAGCTTATATAAAGCCAGCTTGAAACCATAAGTCAATCGGCTTGCATGCGTGCTCATAGAAATCCCAGTGCATCACTGGGTTTTCTTTTTTGAAGAAACCTGCCGAAGATTATTTGGTCACGCTTTGCTTTGTGGCGGCACGACTCCTTGAGCAATGAGACGCCCCACAATACGATCGACAATCCGTCCGAGGTGATCATCGCTCCCGACCACATACTTCTCTTCATAGTTCAAGCAAGCCGCGCCGAGACATTCATCTTCACAAGCAGCGCAGCCAGGATTGAGGCCGGTTTGGCCGTATTTGCCACGTAGTGCAAACAGCTTCTCCGCTTCCGGTCTCGGCAAAATCTTTTCCCCTCCGAGTTGGCGCGAGACCAGTATAATGTGGGCGTAATGTTCCACTCGTTCCAACCTATAATACGCTTCCCACAAATCTTTGCCAATCGCAACCACTCCATGATTCGCCAATAGAAATGCGTCATTTCGATGAATGTGTGGCCGTAACGATTCCGCCAAATCTTCTGTGGAAGGGGTGCCATAGCGCGCTAATGGAATCGAGCCGAGCGTCGCAATAATCTCGGCGGCCACACACGCTTCCAGCGCAAGGCCGGCAGTGGCGAAGCCCGTTGCATAAATCGGGTGCGCGTGGACCACGGCCTGCACCTCCGGCCGTTCGCGATAGACGAACAAGTGCATGCGAATTTCACTGGAAGGCTTGTTGGCATCGAGCGGCGCGCCTCTCATGTCCACGACCGCCATGCTCTCCGGCGCCATGAAACCTTTGCTCACGCCCGCCGGCGTGGTCAGAACTCTGTCATCGGAAAGACGCACGCTGAGGTTGCCGTCATTCGCGGCCACGAACCCGCGCGCGTACATCCTTCGTCCGATTTCGCAAATCTGCTCGCGCAGTGTTTGTTCATCCTTCATATCCTATCTCTCCGAAACCACTCGCACCTCTACAAAGAGCTTGTGCTGCAAGCTCATTTTGCCCTGCGGAAGATCGCGACCGTATCATTGTTGCGAGCCGCCATGATTAAAGCCTCTCCGGAAACCGTTGGCAGTGACCTGATTTCACGAACTTCACCTGTCACCACAAATCCACTCTCTTGCAGCGTGGCCGCCTTGAATGCTCCCGCGCCATTGCCGAGCAGCAAGCAGCCATAACCCGCATCATATCGCCCCTGTTCCGGCGGCGCGCCATAAAAATTTCCACCGAGCAGCAAATCTTGCTGGCCATCACTATTGAAATCATCACACAGAATGGCATAGACCGGCGCGAACTGGGCTTCGGTCGGAAGCGGCAAAATGCGAAAGGTTTCATTGCCAGCATTCATCAAAATCACAGAAGCGAATTCCGTCGCGGTGCGCACGGTTGCTGCCTGCAATTGCTCTGCGGGAAAAACTTCTTGCACGGTCTTGCCGGCATAGTCGGCATATTTGGTGTAATGCGCTTGCAGCGCCGGAATGTGCACGAGCATTTGGTCCGCAGAGGCCATCGGATAATATTTCTCTTCATGCGCATATGCAAGAATTTGATCGGGGCGATGGTCTCCTGAGAAATCATAAATGAACAACTGCACCGGCTTAGCGCTCGTGGCTTTGAGAATGGAATTCCAGCCAAGATTGCCGGCAACCAAATCCATCCAACCATCGTGATTGAAATCAGCCGCGGCAATTGTATTCCACCACCCGTTCGTGTTGCCGAGTTCATATTGCTCGGTAACCTCCACGAGCTTGCCGCGCTGGTTGTGAAATACCCTAATCGGCATCCATTCTCCCACAACAACAAGATCTACAAAATCATCTTTATTCAGCTCCACCCACACTGCATCCGTCACCATGCCGGCCTGAGACAAATCCGGCGCACGCGCCGAGGTCTCCTCCGTGAATTTTCCGTGACCATCATTGCTCAGTAAATAGCTTGCAGGAATGACGCCGTATTGCCACGGCACGGAACGACTTCCAACAAACAAATCCACGTCGCCATCATTATCGACATCAGCGGGCCTCACACACGCGCCGTTTGCATAGATTTCCGGCAGCATGTCTTCCGCTTTGCGAAAGCGGCCGTTGCCTGCATTCAAATAGAGCCGGTCGCGCAGCGAGGCCGCGTTCCCAAAAAATTCGTTGCCACCACTCACAACATAGAGGTCGGGCAACGCATCGCCATTCGCATCAAAGAAAGCCGCATCGACATCTTCACACAGGCGGTCTTTCATAAACATGGAATCCCAAACGGCTTCGAATCCTCCTTGCCGTTTCTGCAAAAAGATGCCGCCCGATTGATGTTTGGCGCCGCCGAGAAATACATCTTGCAAACCATCGCCATTGACGTCAGCGTTTGCGAACGCCGGGCCTTCAGTGGATACGAAATGCGGAATGAACGGCTCGCGATTGTATTCGATGAATACGTTCTCTTCATGCTTATAAGCGAACGGCACTGCGTTGGCTATATCTTCAAACCGCGGCTTGGTGGATTGTTGCAAGGTCGGTTTGCGCCCCTCCACCGAAAAGTTCATGTGGGAGGAATCATCTTTAACGTGGAGCCGATTCTTTGAATAAGAGAAAGTGTCGAAGGCCTCGCTTTGTTGCAATGTGATCGTTACATTGGCCGGCAAATTTTTCAACGCTTGATATTCACCCGCCGGCCAAATCACTTCGAGCGAATCGAGATGGTCGCTGCGGCCCAACCCAAAATTCAAGGCTGGATCCACTGAGGATTGAAATCCTCTTGTGGGCATCACTTCCTGAAAGAGTATTTTGCCACGATCATGTAACACAACTTTAGCGCCGATTCCGAAGGTGTTGGCGCCGGTTCCGCGCAGCCGCACTTTGAGATAATTCGCGCTCGAATCTTTGTCGCCGCGATAGAGCAGATTTTTATAAACTGCGGCGGGCGCATTGACATTATTCACAACCAAATCCATATCGCCGTCATTGTCGAAATCCGCATACGCTGCGCCACTGGAAAAACCGGCCTCTCCAAGTCCCCACTCCGCGGCGCGATTAACGAAAGTAAGATCGCCGCGCGCGTGAAAAGCATAATTGGCCAGCGGCACACTGGGCATGTGCCGCACGATCTCCTGCAAATTCTGTTTTGCAATCGGCACCGGCGGTGCGGCGGGATCTTGCCGGCCAATCTTCGCTTGTGCTTCCGGGCTTTTCAAATAATTCAAATAGTCGAGATCATTGGGCCGGCGATAAATGCCGTTGGTGATGAACAAATCCTTGAAGCCATCGTTATCCAAATCGACAAACAGCGGCGCCCAGCTCCAATCCGTTGCATGTATGCCGGCCAATTGCCCAATCTCACTGAAGCAAGGAAAAACCGTGTGCGTTGCGGCTGCGCTAGTAGGCAACCATCCGCGATTGAGCTGCAGAGTATTTCTACGGAGCTGATGATAATATCCGAAACTCAACTTGGCATCATAAATGTCGTAGGGATCCGCGGCGACCGCAGATTTGCGAATCTGCTCTTGCTCCGGCAGCATATCAAGCACGACGATATCAAGCAGACCGTCGTTGTTGAAATCAGCCATGTCCGTGCCCATTGCCGCACTGCTTGTGTGCGCCATGGAATGTCGCAATGCTTCCGTGAACGTGCCGTCGCCGTTGTTGTAATAGAGGTAATCGTCTTCATGAAAATCATTGGCAACGTAGATGTCCGGATAGCCATCCCAATTGAGATCGCCGACCGCGAGGCCCAAGCCATACCCGAGTATGCTTTCATAAATTCCTGCTTCTGCCGAGACCTCTTTGAAGTGCCCTTGCTCGTTTCTGAATAATTTGTCTCCGGCCTCTTCATCACGCATCTGCCGCAGCCTGTCTGCTGCACCGTAAGTTTTTTTGGCGTGCACGGAATGCGTCAGCAGAAACATGTCGAGATCGCCGTCGCGATCATAATCGAAGAAGGCAGCTTGGCGGGAAAGCGCAACCACGGCGAGGCCATATTCGGCCGCGCGCTCGGTGAAAGTCAAATCTTTGTTGTTGATGAAAAGCAGATTCGCGCCCTGCTTGTCCATGTAATTCGAGCGACACACATAGATATCGAGCCAGCCATCGCCGTTGACATCCGCCATGGTGACGCCGGTCGTCCATCCGCCCTTTTCGCCGTTCACATTGGCGCGCGCTGTGATGTCTTCAAATTCCAGTTCGCCTTTATTCAAATAAAGATGATTCGGCTGCATGTTGGCGGTGAGATAAAGATCTGCAAGCCCATCGTTGTTGACGTCACCCACGGCTACGCCGCCGCCATCATAGAAATAGAGATAGTTGATGCTGTTGAAAAGGGGTTCTTCTTCCAACATGTTCGCAAAAGTGACGTTCGTTTGGTGCGCAGAAAGCTTCTCGAACAAAGGTGCGCGGGAATCTTTTTGCCGGCAGGCGGATAGCATGAGCAGGCCGGCCAGCATGGCAAGAGCGGGCGATTTTAACATAAGAATTATTTCGAGATTATTTTCTCCCGCGCAGCTTATCCAACAAAACTGCGCCGAGAATCACGAGACCCAAAACCACTTTTTGCGTATAACTCTCCACGCCGGTGAGGTTCATGCCGTTTTGAATCACAGCAATGATTAAAGCGCCGATCAGCGTGCCCATAATTTTGCCTTCACCGCCGGAGAGACTAGCGCCGCCGACCACCACCGCGGCGATAACGTACAATTCATACATCACTCCGTATGTTGGCGCGCCGCTTTTGAGCTGCGAGGCTAGAATGATTCCACCCAAGCCCGCCATCAATCCGGAGATGGTGTAAACCCAGAGCAGAATTTTTTTGATGGCAATGCCGGAAAGGCGCGCCGCCTCGGCATTGCCGCCGACCGCGTAGATATGCCTTCCGAAAACGGTTTGCGACATAATAAAACCTGCGGCTAAATAAAGCGCGAACATCAACAGCACCGCATTCGGAATGGACAACAAATCCGCGCCGCGGCCCAACCACACAAATGAGTTGGGCACGTCATAGATCGATTCACCGCCCGCGACGAGGTACGCGATTCCGCTGGCGACCAACATCCAACCGAGCGTGGCAATAAAAGGCGGAAGGTTGAATTGCGTGATAAAGAAGCCGGAAATCGCGCCGATCAAGCCGCAGGCAAGAATTGCCAGCAGCGCCGCGCCCACCATTGTGAACGCGCCGGCATGCACGCCGCCCATGCTGACGATTAAGCGCGTGGCAACTACGGCCGCGAGCGCAACCATGCTCCCGACGGACAAATCAATGCCGCCGGTGATGATCACCATGGTCATACCGATCGCAATAATGGCGATCACTGCGATTTGATTGACGACATTGATCAAATTTTCTCGCAGCAAAAAGATCGGCCAGCGATAGCTCGCGGCCACGAGCACTTGCGTTCCCGACATGGCAGGGTAACGCGCTAGTATGTTTTTGACGGCATGCGAGTAGTCGTGCGTGGCGGCAATCGCATCAATCGTAAAGCCGGAATCGGCGAACGCTTGCAACGCTTGCCGCACAAAGACGGGATCACCTTTCAACGCAGCGAGCACGTGGTAGCCCGCGGCCTTGAGCAGCGAGTCCAGCGCGGCGGCAAACGCCACATCGCTCAAACCGGTTTTCGCAACAATTACCAGCGTGGAAGTTTTCGCCAGAGTGCCGGTGATGGTCTTCGCCACCTCCCGTGCCGCGGCTTCACCTTCGGGATGCTGCTCTTGAAAAGTCGCCCATGAAAAATACGCACAGAGCAGCGCCAGCGCCGCCACCATGCCGTAGTCGGAGGAGAAGCGTGCAAAAAAAGTTTTTTTACTGTGAGGTGACATCATCACGGCTTCACTTTGGGTTGCGAAGCATGCTGAGAACGACAAGAAAGATTCTATTTTCCGGGTGGTGTTTCTGGCCTTTCAGAATAACAGCACAGACGAACGCATTGCGCGACAATATTGGGAATTATTCAACGCAGCGTCGGATCATTCAGGGCATCCTGTTGGCGATAGATATTCGTTTCGATCAAAACTTGCGGCTCCACTTTTTCACCGGCCATGTATTTGACGATCGTTGCCATTGCCATTTTGCCGATCACCTCGGGATGCTGCATTACATCGGCATAAATTTTTCCTTCTTTGATGGCTTGCCGTCCCTCGGGCTGGCCATCGACCGCGACGATTTTGATCGTGCCCGCTTTGCCTGCTTTCTCAATGGCGGCCACAACTCCCAAGGCCGAGGGATCATTGACTGCGAAGATGCCCTGCAAATCCTGATGCGCTTGCAACATGTCCTCGGCAGCCTTGAATGATTGATCCTTTGAGCCTAAACCGGGAAGTTTGGCGACGATTTCGAGCTTCACATTGTTCTTCTCTCTTTGCTCCTCCAATTCATCTTCGAAACCGCGCGTGCGCATGAGTGCAGATTCCACTTCCGGATGTTCGACCATGCCGACTTTGCCGGAGCCACGCAGTGCTTCGATCATCGCTTGCGCGGCCAGGCGGCCGGCCATGTAATTGTCCGTGGCAATGTGCGAGACAATAGCAACGCCTTCCGCAGTGCATGCAATATCTGCCGTGAACACTGGAATGCCGGCTTCATTGACCTGTGCGAGCGCCGCGCCGATGGCCTTCGAATCCGTTGGGCAGAGCAATATCGCCGCAACCTTCTTGACCAAAAAATCATTGATTTGATTTTGCTGTTTCGCCGGATCAAAGTCACCCGCAACGAGGAGCACGTCGTAGCCGTGCTTCTCAGCTTCCGCCTGCACGGCGTTGCCCAGTTCCTTGAAAAAAGGATTCGTCAACGTCAGCAGGGAAACGCCAATTACCGGACGGCGCGATTGCGCAGTCGAGTCTTCCTTCTCCTTGCAGGAGAGCAGAAAGTTCAGGCTCAATATCATGAGGAAGAGTAATTTTGCGTGCCGCATCGTGCGTTTCTCCTTTCAGGCCAGTGGGCCAATACGATTCCACGAAAATGCCACGCACTTGGAAGGTGCGCGACATTTCAAATAAAGCTATTTTTCAAAAAGCCTTCGCTTGAACGCCTCGGTGGTTACTTGTCTTGTCTGGTATTGTTTGAGAAAAATTCTATGTTCCTCGTCTTGCGGATACGCTTCTTTCGCGGAGTAAGGATAAGCAGCCATTTCTTGAAACGGCAACGGCTCCACCGTTTGCCCGTGTGCGGTGTTGAGATCGCCGTCCTTCACCCAGCCGTCATTGAACATTATAAAATCACGCTTCCAACCCGCGGGCAGCTCCGCCATCTGAGCGGCATCGAAAGTGAGAGTCATTTCATCCCCGGCATTCATGATCACGTATTTGCTGTCCGTCTGCAACAGCAAAGGAAGCACGTCGCCGTATCGCGTGAAGGCGCCGGTTAAGTCGCGCCACTTTTGTGTAGTGGTCACGGTTTGATAGTTCGGAAGGTGCGGGCTGTATGGCGTTGCGCGCGTGACTTCGGAAAAACCGCGATAGTGTAAATCCGCGGAGGTGATTTTCAAATCGGCAAGTTGCAATGTGCTCGCCGCTACGTTGGTGGCATAGAAGATGTGATCCCAATAGATCTGCATGTTGGTGCGAATCCGGAGGCGACGGTCATTGCTCAAAAACTTTCCACTCAAATCGAACACCATCATTTTATTTTTGCCCTTGGGAAAGCCCAAACTCTCCAGCACAGTTTTCCATTCGCCCCTGTCATCCACAACCTGAAGACACGGCGGCACGGCGCGTTCTGCGCTGGCTTGCGCGAGGTGCACGTTAATGCTGGCATCGGTTGGAAAAATCCAGCCATACAAAAAGAGAAAGAGGCTGTCGGCTTGCGCCGCTTCTCCCAGATCCAAAATCAGATCGTGCGGCGCGGTGAGGCCTTGATACTTTCCGGGTATGAGATTGGAAATGTATTCGCCGTCGGCACGGGCGATCTTGGCAAGCAGGTCATTGCCCTGCTCATCGTGCGCCGAGACCGGCAAGCGTTTTTCAGCCACCGCATACACGCGCAAGGCGGAATACGGAGGCGGCGTGAATTTCTCATCGACAAAAATCTCGACGCTGTCCGGATGATCAACCGCAAGCAATGCGACGCGATCGACATATGAAGCTTCCCAAAGCTCGCTGGTGAATTGCAAAAGGTATTTGCCGTCTTTGGACCTCAGCTTCTCACCCGGGACTTTGAAATAGTCTTTTCCGGAATTGGCGGAAGCATAGCCCATTTCTTTTCCCATGATTCCCAGCGGCATGCCGAGCGCGCTGGTCCATAGCACATCGGTGACGAATTCATAGCGCGTTCCGTTCCACGCATAAAGCCAGGGGCAAGAGCCTTTGAGAATCTGATCTTCAGTGATGGTCTGATTTCTTTCGGGATTGAGCCAGTTCTGCGCCACACCATTGCTCCACAGCACACGCACCAAATCTGCACGTTCCCGGCCGCCGAGGCCAAAGTGCGCAACCGGCGTACTCATCACGCGCACTTGCGTGAGATCACCGGCTTTGACTTCGACCTTTGAGCCGATGCCGAAGAAGTTGTTCTTCCCGCTGCCCGTGCGCAACCCGGCGAGCCGCACCGTGATATAGTTGTTGACATTGCCGCCGTCATTGCGCAAGAGATGAATGCTTTGCATACCCGCCAGGAGAAGATCGAGATCACCATCACTGTCATAGTCCATGGTTTCAACTTGGCTGCAAGCTTCTGCGACTTCGGGCAGCAATGCAGAGGCGTCACGAAATTTCCCTTCTCCATTGTTATAGAAAAGCCAAACGCCTCGCGCAAGCGCGTTCGACCCGCACACTAAAAGATCGAGAAAGCCGTTATTATCTGCATCAAAAAATGCGGCGTCAGATCCGGCCACTTCGCGCACGCTTTCGAATGCGCTATCAGCAGAAGCGTCGCGCTCGAAAGCGCCGTCACCACGATTGCGGTACAATGAATGTCGCGCGCCGGCCAGGCCCGCCACAAACAAATCCAGATAGCCGTCGTTGTTATAGTCTCCCACTGCTGCGGCGCCGGAGTTGCCTTCGGTTGCCAGACCCACTTGCGCGGCAATCTCCCGAAAAAAACTCTGCCGCAGATTATCGAAGTATTGATTGCTGCCGCTCTGATTGAGCACGAACAAGTCAAGGTCGCCGTCATCATCGAAATCTCCGAATGCGGCTTGCCGGCTTCGCACCGGGCCACTGTTGAGACCGACCTCTTCCGCGATTTCAACGAAAGTGCCGTCGGAGTTATTGCGAAAAAGCCGGTTCGCCGCATCGGTGGCGAGAAAAAGATCCAAGTCGCCTTCGAGGTCAAAATCAGCGAACACGGCCGCAGCGGCTTTCGCGTCGGTTTGAATTTTGGCTGCAGTAGAAACTTCTCGGAACGCGCCGCCGCCGGTGTTATGATACAAACGATGCGCGCGCGTGTTGGTAATGAACAAATCGAGATAGCCGTCGTTGTCATAGTCGGCAAAAAGCGCGGAGAGGTCGCGACCCTCATGAGCGAGGCCGGCTTGCGCTGCCAGCTCGGAGAAAGCGCCATGGTTATTGGCAAACAAATATTGCCGGCTGCGCTGCGCTTGCGGCTGCCATTGGGACACAAAGAAATCCTGATCGCCGTCGCCATCATAGTCGGCGTGCGCCAGTATGATTTGCGGATCATCGTCGCGAGTCGCAATGGCCGCGGCTTCGATGCGCAATCCACTCGTTGCCGTTATTTCGGTGAAGCGCAGCGCCTCAGGAATTTCCGTGCGCTGGCGGGGATGCAGCTCGCTCTCCCGCATGAAACGTCGAATCGGTTCGCCACTCATTGCGCCGCTTACGCCGTGCAACTCAGTAAGCGCCGCTTGATACAGAGCGCTCGACTTTATGGAATTATGAAACATGCGTACGGGCGCCAACGCCTCTTCAGCGTTCGCGCTTTGCATTAGCTCCACGCCATTTTGGAAAATGGTTTGGGCGGCTTCGGGCAGCGCGGGCAAAAGCTGGCGAAGGTTTTCCATGTGTTGCAGCGCTTCCGCGGGTTTGCCATTTCCGAGCAACGTCTCGATCAACTCGAGGTGTGCCACGACATTTGCAGGCAGGGCGCCGCGCACCTGATTCAAATTCGCTTCCGCTTGTTGCAGCGCCTTTGGCTCTTGCTTGTTCATATAATGGCGCGCAGCCTGGTAGAGCGTGCGCACGTGGTTGGGATTTTTTTGCAATGAGGCTTCCAGCGTGCGCAGGGCTTGCTCCGGCGCGTCGTTCAACTCATACACCTTCGCGAGCAGGAGCCGAATATCGGGATGATCCGGCGCAAGCTTTAACGCCGCCAGCAATTGCTTTTCCGCAGGCTCGAGCTGTCCCAAACGCAAATACGTTAAACCAAGATTGGCGTGGCCCAGCGGTTCGTCCGGCGCGATCTCGGCCAGCTTCTGAAATTCGCCCGCGGCTTCCTGAAATTTTTCTTCTTCAAGATAAGCCAGCCCGAGGTTGCGGGAGAGCAACATCTGCTTGGCAAGCTCCGGCGTGATTTCGGTTTTCTTCGCGCAGCCGGCCAACACGATGAGCAGGCCCGGCAACCATAAAATGATTCTTCTCATTTAGCTCTTCACGGTTTCAGATTATGATGCCGTTTCATGATCGGATGCGATACGCGTTTGAATCCAAACTGTTCATAATACGGCGCCAAGTTTTCCATGCAGCCGAGCATGACTTCCTCCACTTCGCCAAGCTCGGCGAGTAACAACTCAACCAACCGGCGGCCAATCCCTCGGCTTCTATACGCCTCCGCGACAACAACGTCTTCAAGCACGGCACGATAAACACCATCGGTGAGTACGCGCGCGAAACCGATGAGCTTGTCGTTGCGCCACGCGCTCGTGTGCAGCGGCGTCCGTTGCAGCATGCGTGTTATGCCGGAAAGTGGGCGCGATTTGGCCCAGTCGGTTTGTGCGAATAAATCGCGCAGCGCCTCCGGCGCAATGGCGGCGTTGAGGGTGAATTGTAGGTCATGCTGCATGAGGAGCATCCTGTGCTTTGGTCTCGTCTTGGGGATAAAGCTTTTCTGCTTTCAGCAAATTGTCCAGCCCATTGAGAAGCGCGTCGAGCTTCGCCACCACACTTTTATCGCAAGCTGCGCCGAGCAGCGTGTTAAGCTGCGCGCTCATGCCTTCCGGAATAAGCTTACAGTTTTTCTCAGCGAATGCCACAAGTCTCTTTTCGCCGGGATGAAGCGTGCGATTCATCGCAAAGAGAATATCGAAGTAACTTGCCAACAATGCCGCCACACGATGATTGGCGCTCACCCAATCGTTGCGCGCCACAGCTCGTTCCAATTGATAGCGATAGGAAGACAGGCTGCGCCGGAGGATGGGGTAATTCTTTGCAATGATCGCGCGCCGCAGTGCTTCCGGAAAAGGCTGCCTTGCCTTCTGCTGCAAACGCTGGAACCACCCCGTGCGGTCGTAGAGCGCCTGCGAGAATACCACGTTGTGCCAAAAGCACGTGCTGTATCCCACCGCGGCCTCGTGGCGAACGAGCACGCGCTCGAGTTGATCTGCAATCCACGCGCATGTGCGGAACATCACGTCCACGTGGATATTGGTTGCGGCGTCAATCCATTCATCTCCCGGCTCCCAAAATTGATTATTCACCTCCGCACGTTGTGCGTGCGCGCGGGCGATAGTTGCGCGGGCTTCGAGCGGCAGATCGGCATGCAAATAGACGTAGAGATCAATGTCAGAATTTTGGTCGGCGGCGCCGGCCGTTTGCGAGCCAGCCAGTGCGACGGCTTCGACTTGCGGCAAGTTGGCATAGCGCTCGGCTATAATGCGAGCGAGCATGATGGGAGAGTGTTTAGGCATGAGAATTCTTACAGACGCGCGTGACGTGGCTCAATCGAGATCACATGAACAAAACCATGCCGCACTGCGGAAAGGCAATGAATTCGCCGCGGCTTCCACATAATATGTTCATATCTAATCCATTTGTCAAGCCGCGTTCCGGCTCATCTCTTCGCCTTTGCATAAACCTGAACGCCGGCATCATTCGTGGCAAAGATGAGCACGTTTTGTTTATTGCGATGCTTCAATGTCAAAGCGTCGCGCACCTGGCCGCTCAAACGAATCCCGCTGCTGCGCATGGGCACAGCGACAAAGCTACCGGCGCCGTTTCCTTTCAGCAAAGCGCCATAGCTCGCGTCGTATCTTCCGAGTTGGGGATTGAGTCCAAAAAAATTTCCGGCGAGCAGCAAATCTCTCTTTCCGTCGTCATCGCAATCATCGGATATGATGGCGAACACCGGTGCGAGTTGCGCTTCAAAAGGCAGGGGCTGCATGCGAAACACACCGTCTTTGCTGCCCCAAAAAACCGCGGTGGCGAACGTGAAAACGTTTTTGAGCGCAGCACTGCGCAACTGTTCTTGGGTTAAGATTTCCGCAATCTGCTTGCCGGCATAGGAGGCGTGCGTGGGGAATTTTTGTTTGAGCTGCGGCAGTTGCTCGATCAAATCCGAACGGAGCGGCAAGGGATAGCTTTTGCCCTGTTTGTAATAACACAGAATCGGGTCAAGCACACCGTTGTTGTCGAAATCGGCAACATAAAGCGAAGCCGGTTCAGATTCGGAAGCTGGAATTTTGAAATTCTTGCCCCAATTGCCGGCAACGAAATCAATGTAACCGTCGCCGTTCAAATCATCCGCAATGACGCAATTCCACCATCCATGGGTTTTTCCCAAGCCGGTTGTTGCCGTGACGTTCGCAAGCTGCCCGCGCGTGTTTTGAAACAGCGAGACCGGCATCCATTCACCGACGACGATGAGATCCAGGTCGCCATCTTTGTCATAGTCAGACCATTTCGCGTCCGTCACCATCCCGACGTTTGCGAGGCCGGGCGCATACTTTTCCGTGACGATGGAAAACTTTCCTTGTCCATCATTCGCCAACAAATAGCTCGTCGGCGTCATCCCATACTGCCATGGTACACTACGGCTGCCTACGAACAAATCCACGTCGCCGTCGCGATCGAAATCTCCGGGCGCCACGCACGAGCCGCTGTCATAAAGCTCCGGAAGAGCGTTGGCCGCTTGCACGAAACCGCCCTTGCCATTATTGAAATATAGTCTATCCTGCAGACCCGGCGCGCGCGTCGCATATTCGTTTCCGCCGCTCACGACGTAGAGATCGAGATCGCGATCGCCGTCCGCGTCAAAAAAAGCAACGCCCACGTCTTCGGAAATTTTCGCTGCGGCGAAAGCCGGCGCATTCGTGCTCACAAACTCTCCCGAGGAAGTTTGCAGCAGCACACGCTTCGCCGATTCTTTCGCGCCGCCGATATACAAATCCTCCAAGCCGTCGCCGTTCACATCGCCTTTGGCGATTTTCGGCCCTTCGGTGGAGAGTTGATGAGGAATGAGCAACTCGCGCTGAAAATCGTTAAAGCCGTTTTCGACATGCTGGTATTGCAGCGAAAAAGTTCCGGTAATATCCTCGAAGAGCGCAGAAGAAGGCGCTGCCGGCTGAGCGCCAAGAGTGGCATCTTTCTGATGGACGGTTATTGTCTCATCCGCGGCGAGGTTCACTTGCATGCTGCGCGTTCCGTCGGGCCAATCGACGAGCAGCGTATCGACGAATTTGTGCGCGCCCAATCCGAAGGTCAAAACGTAGTCAACGGAAGATTGAAAGCCGCGCATCGGCATTTGCTCTTGCACGAACGTCACGCCATCCGCGCATTTCAGCGTGACCTTTGCGCCAATCGCAAAAACGTTCTTCCCCGCGCCGGCGAGCCTCACTTTGAGATAGTGACGAGCGTTGAGCGAGTCAGACTCATTGCGATAAACGAAAGCCGGTTGATTAACGTTGTTGATGACGAGATCATGGTCGCCGTCGCCGTCGAGATCACCATACGCGGCGCCATTCGAGAAGCTGGGCAAATCCAAACCCCATGCTTTTGCCTGGTTGGAAAAGGTGAGATCGCCGTGGTTGCGAAAGGCATAGTTGCGCAGCTTGGTCGAAGGGATTTTTTGAATCAACTCAGGAATGTCGATGCGCTCGCCTTGCAAGATTTTTCGAATATTTTCCTCCTGCAGGAGGAACGCGATGTAGTCCTGGTCCGTGACATCGCGGAAGATGCCGTTGGTCACGAAGACGTCTTTGAAGCCGTCGTTGTCCAAATCACAGAGGAGCGCACCCCAACTCCAATCGGTCTCCGCCACACCGGCGAGCACACCGATTTCGCTAAAGGACACGCGCGACGTGGCGTCCGGGCCGTTGTTCAATTGCAGCGTGTTCTGCGAGAATTGGTGATAATAGCCCCATGCCATCTTCTTTTGATAAAAATCGAACGGCTCGAAAGTGAAAGTCGTCTTCAAACGGTAATCTTCTTCCGGCAACATGTCGGTGCCAAAGAGATCCATCCAGCCGTCGTTGTTGAGATCGGCAATATCGCAGCCCATGGCAGAAAGGCTCGTGTGCCGTATCATCTCTTCGAGCTTTTCCGTGAACGTGCCGTCGCGATTGTTCATGTAGAGATAGTCGCGCTCGAAAAAATCGTTGGCAACATAAATATCGCTCCACCCATCATTGTCAATGTCACTCACCGACACGCCCAAACCGAAGGCGATGACGCTGCTGAAAATGCCGGCGGCCGCAGTGACCTCTACGAACTTGCCGTTGTCATTGCGATAGAAGCGATCGCCTCCGCCGGAGTTGTCGCGCTCATGGCGCAAATTTTTCGCAAGATCAAAAGTGCTCAACGCACGGAACGCGTTATTGAGCACGTACAAATCCAAGTCGCCGTCGCGGTCATAATCGAAGAACGCGGCGTGCGTGGAAAAGCTTTTGTCGTCAATGCCATATTCCGCCGCGGCCTCTCTGAAAGTGGGCACGCCGTTGTCCGTATTGCCCTGATTGAGAAAGAGTTCATTGGCGCGGTCGTCGCCTTTGATGTTGCCGGAGTTGCACACGTAGATATCGAGCCGGCCGTCGCCATTGATATCGACCATGCACGCGCCGGTGGACCAATTGTGCGTGCCGGCCACGCCGGCCCGCTTCGTCACGTCTTGAAACTTAAAATCTCCTTTATTCAAAAAAAGTTTGTTGTCTTCTTGATTGGAAGTCAGATACACGTCCGCCATGCCGTCGTTGTTGACGTCGCCAATCGCCACGCCGCCGCCGTTGTAGTAGTTGCGATATTTGAAGACGTTAAAATTCGATTCGTCGACCAATCTGTTTTCAAACTTCAGATGAGTATATGATTCGGGCATGAGCGTAAACAAACGGTCGATCTGAATAACGGGAGGCTTTTCAGAGCAGGAAAAGAACAGCAGGAAGGAGCTGGCGAATAGGGATAAAAGTTTTTTCACGCGCTTGTCAAGTGTGATTCGAGGCTCGTTCCAGCTTTACAGTTTTGTCGCTGAAATCAATTTCCAAACGAGGTTCTTGCAGCAACCGCGTTCCGAGCAAAATTTGTGAGTCGGGAACGAAATTCCTTCTATTGATAAACAAAATATACAGCCACTGCGATCAAAAAGCTACTCCTAAAACACGCGAGCGGCCCGCTGCGATCGGGGCCGCTCACGAATTTTGACGGGCGGCGGGTTGTTACGCAAGGTCTTTTTGTAGATGAGAGAGCTACTCCAACGAGCGCACGCTGACTTCTTTGAAATACACCACGTCGCCCGGATTGTCGTGCGTTTGCAGGCCGAGATAGCCGGAGGTGGGCCGCTCGAAATCATACTTAGGCTCGTACCATTCGCGTTTGCTGCGCGAGTCTTTGCTCGCGGAGTCGAAGGTGGTGAGACGCTTGCCGTCAACCTCCACCGTCACGAGTGTGCCTTTGAGCGTGATGATCATGATCTTCCACTCCATCGCATTCGGATTCGGGACGGGTGCGGCTTTGGCAAGCGAGTAGATCGCACCGGTGCGATGATACTCATCGGGCGCGTCGCAGATTTGCACTTCGAAGCCGCGATGCACGGCATACCACGGCCCGATCAAATCATCCGAGGCGGCGTGCATGGCGCGATCCGCTTCCGGCGTGAGCTCGCCTTTTTCGTTGCGTTGTGCGGGCGCTTGCTTTTCTTGCAAGCGCGAGAGAATGCCTGCGTCGATGCGAATGAATACGCCCGCGTTCGCTTTGGAATCTTTGCTGCGATAGACGATGCGAATTTGGCAATTGCCGAAACGCTCTTTGGTGTATAAAAAGAGCCCCATGCCCTTCGCGTCGTGCTGCGTGCGCAGACTGTTGTCGTCAATCGCCATGTGGCCGTAGCCGATTTGCGCCCAGTCTTGGCTGACTTTGCCGTCTTTGATGAGCGGCAGGGAACGCCACGGACGCTCGGTTTGTTTTGCGCCGCCGAGGAGCGTTCCAAACAAAAGCATCACAGGCACAGCGGCTCTTTTAATAAAGGTGCAAGGCATGCCATCTCCACAATGAATGCTTTTCAAAAGCCGAACGGCTGCCGCCAAAACTCCAACGGATAGATTAAGCCCAACGGATGAAAAGACAAAGCTTCATCCGTTGGAGTTAATCTATCCGTTGGCAAAAAAACATGTGGAACCTAAGCTTTACTAAACTTGAAAAGTTTAGTAAAGCTTTCTTGCACGTGAAAAAGACCTGCCAGGCTTTATCAGCCTGACAGGTCTCACTCCAAATCAATATCCCGGATTCTGCCGCAGGTTGGGGTTGGCGTCCAACTGGCTTTGCGGAATGGGGAAGAGCTTGCGATGCGGGCCGTCGCTTGCGGCTTTCAAAGTCCAGGCGTCAAGGAAGTGGCCGGTTCGAATCAAGTCTTGGCGGCGCATATCTTCCCACAATAACTCGAAGCCGCGCTCATCGAGGATGCGATCGCGCAAGGCTTGTTTGCTGCTGAAATCCGCCAACGCAATCGGCTTATCCGGTTCGAAACACCGCGCGCGGACTTGGTTGATGAGGTCGATGCTTTGTTGATTGGGGCCATTCAGTTCGTTCAAAGCTTCAGCTTTGGCCAACAGAATGTGTGAATAACGAAAGATGGCGAAGTCATTGCCGGCGTTGCCGCCATTCTGCGCGGGGTCGATCGACCACTTAAGAATGCGCACACCATTACCTTCCGAAGCGCCGACTATGGGAGAGTTCGGAGTAAAATCCAGCCGATTGCCGTTACGATCGAATGCCGGCTGGCCGGCGTTCGGACCACCTAGAACAAACTGCGGCCCAACCAACATGTGCGCGTGTCGAGCATCGGTCGTGTCGAACTTATTATAGAAGTCGGCCAAAACCGAAAAGCCATTCCAGGGGTTTTGCGGCAATTGATTGTAGTGCAAAGTCGCCATGAAGCGCAAGAAACCGACGCCATCGAGGGCCTTATGGCCAACGACCCAAATATTCTCAACATTGCCGGGACCTTCATTCGCCAGCTTGAACACATCCGCGTAAGTGGGGAGCAAATTGTACAAGCCGGAATTAATAACGGCGTCACAAGCTGCGATACATTCATTCCATCTCGGTGTGCCCGTATAGACTTCCGCATTGAGATAGACCGTTGCCAGCAGCGCATTGGCGGCGCCCTTGGTCACCCGGCCGTAATTAGCCGAGCTGTGTGTGGTCTCGAGGCTTGGCAGTGCTTCGGTGATTTCCTTGACTATGAAGTCGTACACTTCTTGCCGAGAATTTGGTGACGGGGGATTTTTCGGATCAACAATGGCCGCGGTGACCACTGGCACGCCGCCGTATAGATCGACCAACCACCAGTAATAAAACGCCCTCAGCACGCGCACTTCCGCGGTGAAGACGGGCTTAAGCGGCGAGGTGCTGGGTGAGGAGGCCAAGTTTTCCAACGTGGAGTTCGCGCGCGCAATGCCGCTATAGGCGGAAACCCATGCGCCATTCACCATGCCGTGCGTCGGAGTCCATTTGTGCTCGTGGAGTTCACGCCAAATGCCGCCGTCGCCCCAGTCGCCGCCGCGCTGCGGTACGAATATTTCATCGGAGGAATGTTCTTGCAATTGCATATAGTCACCCCAAGAATAGTCTCTGAGGGTGGCATAGACCGGCATAACAGCGGAGACCAGTTCTGATTCCGTGTTATAGAAATTGTCTGGTGTGACCGTGCTCAGAGGCGTTTCATCCAGATTGGTGCACGTCACGACCATCAGGGAGAGCAATAAAAGCGGCAGTAACACATGCAGCTTATACTTTTTCATCGTTTATCTCCGTGGTTAATGGATCGATGGATTTATGGATTGTTGGATTGTTGGAAGTCCTCGGCCATTAATCCATAAATCCAACAATCCATCAATCCGATTTGAGTTAGAATCCGACGTTGAACCCGAAAGTGAACGTGCGCGCGCGGGGATAATTGGCGTAGTCGATGCCCAACGCATACACGCCGTTAAACAGGGCAATGTTGTTGACTTCGGGATCGTAACCTTTGTAGTCGGTGATCACGAACAGATTGTCGGCGCTGATATAACCGCGCAAGCTGCGCAGATTGCGCAACCAACCCGTCGGGAAGGTGTAACCGAGCGTGACGTTCTGCAAACGAATGAATGAGCCATCTTCAATAAAGCGATCGGAGTAATGCACGGTGGCGTCCGGGTTCAAACCGGCGTTCACATCGTCGACCGCATCTTGGAAGAAATTGATGCCGCCTTTGACGTTCGAAGCGCGTTGGTATTCCATACGCGTGTTGTTCAAAATCTCGTTGCCTTGCACGCCTTGAATGAATACGCGCAGGTCGAAATTTCTGTAGTTGAGAGAATTGGCAATGCCGAAGGTAAAGTCCGGCTGCGCACTGCCTAAGAATTGCCGGCCATCCTTCAGGGGCCCGGAGGTGCGTTCCGGCCGATTGGGATCGGTCGACAAGATTTCGTTTCCAGCGGCATCAAATCCCAAAAATTTTGGGCCAAAAAACGTTCCCAACGGCTGCCCGGGAATGACAATCTGCGCCTGAATGTCGCTCAAACCGGCGCCACTCACGCGGCCATGAACGATGAAATTGCGTCCGCCCAAATCGACCACTTCATTGGTGTTTTTGGCAAAATTAAAATTGGTGCGCCAGAAGAACCCGCCGGAGGAGACGTTCACGGTGTTCAGCGAAATCTCGAGGCCCTTGTTGGTTACTTCGCCCACGTTATCCAGCCGGGTCGAAACCACGGAGGGCTGCGGCACGGTGAACTCAATCAACAGATCGGTGGTCTTTTTATTGTACCAATCGATCGTGCCGGAAAGCCGGTCATTCCACAAGCCAAAGTCAACGCCGATGTTGAGCTGGCTGGTCTCTTCCCATTTAAGGTCGGGATTGGCCAACTGGGTCGGTGAAACGCCGGTGCGCACTTGATCGCCAATCACGGCATTAGCGCCCGGCCCGAGGATGAGCAAGGAGCGGTAATTTCCAATGTCTTGGTTTCCGGTAATGCCATAGCTGACGCGCAGTTTCAAATCACTCAAACTGCGAGCATTTTGCAAGAAGGACTCTTGCGAAAGACGCCATCCCGCAGAAGCGGAGGGGAACATGCCCCACTTATTATCGGCGCCAAAACGGGAAGAGCCCTCGCGGCGCAACGCAGCGCTCAAGAGATATTTGTCCGAGATATTGTAGTTCGCGCGTCCGAGGAAAGAGATCAAGCGATTCTTGGCTTGGTAGGAATAGGGCCGCACGGAGAAATCAGAGCCGCCGGCAAGGTTGTTAAACGACCAGCCGTCCGTGACAAAGCCCAGTGCCGTTGCGCCAAAAGATTGCTCTTCGAACTCTTGAAAGGAGTATCCCGCCCAGGCTTCCAGCTTTTGCGAGGCGCTGACATTTTTGCGATAGTTCAGCGTGCCTTCGAACAGCACGTTTTGGTTTTCATTGCTGCGGTTGTCCGCTCGTCCGCCAAATGTCGCGGCATACGGCAGGCTGTTCGGCTGATAAATGCTCCGCGTCGCGTTGGTGCGGTCTAGACCTAAATTAATTTTTCCAGTCAATGAAGAGAGGAGATCATATTCCGCGGTGGCGTTCACAAAGAGGCGCATGGTCTCGGTTTCATCATCGATCTTTTCGGCCAATGCGACCGGGTTGCGAATGCCGGTGTTCGCATACTCAAAATACTTTCCGTTGCTTAATTTCACCGGCTGGGTTGGAATCATCTTGTAGACTTGGGAGAAGACGCCGCCTTCGAAGCCGCCTTCTTGCGCATACGGCGTGTTTTGCCGTTTGATGAAGCTCGGGTTGAAACGCACACCCAAGCGCAGTTTATTCTCGAACATCGAATGATCGAGGTTCAAGCGGCCGGAAATGCGCGTCCGCTCTGAGCCTAAAACAATACCCTGCTCATCGAGGTAGTTCATCGACACCAAATACTGCGTGGCCTCGGTGCCGGAGCTGAAGCTGAGATTGTGGCTCTGCGAAAACGCGTTTCTCACGATCTCATCTTGCCAATCTGTGGAGGTGTTGCCTTCAATGGACACGCCTAAAGATTGGGCAAAAGCCCGATATTCCTGCGCCGTCATGAGGTTCAGCTTGTTCGACTGGCTGGCGGTGCTGGTATAACCGTCGTAAGTCATCGAGAAGCCGCCGGTGCGGCCTTTTTTGGTGCTAATCAAAATCACGCCGTTGCCGCCGCGCGCACCATAAATGGCCGCGGAAGAAGCATCCTTCAAAACGTCGATGGAGGCAATGTCGCTGGGATTGAGTGTGCTGAGCGGCGTATCAATGACTTTTTCGCCAATGACATCGCCGTTGCCGGGGCCACCGGGGCTTGCGGAGGTGCTGCTCACGGGCACGCCGTCGATCACGATCATCGGCTCGTTGCCCGCGGAAACCGAGGTGCCGCCGCGGATGCGAATCAACGGGGCGGAGCCGACGTCGCCGTTGACTTGCGTCACTTGCACGCCCGCGATACGCGCTTGCAACAAGTTCTGCGGGTCGGTCGTGGCGCCTTGATTGAAGGCATAATCTTGCAGCGAAGAGACTGCACTAGTGAGGTCTCGGCGTTGCTGCGTGCCGTAGCCAATCACGACCACTTCTTCGCCGGAGATGGCCTGCGGAGTCAGTGTGACATCAAGCGTCTGGCGGTTCCCGATCGTCACTTCTTGTTTGCGGTGTCCGAGATATGAAAAAACCAACACGTCCTCCGCGGTAATGCCTTCCAAAACGAATTTACCATCTTGATCCGTCGTGGTGCCTCGCGTCGTGTTCTTCACGACGATATTGACGCCCAACAACGGCTCGCGGCCCTCGCCGGAAACGACGCGTCCACTGACGCGATTGCCTTGGCCGAAGGCCTGGCCCATGAGTAACAAACTCGCCATGAGTAGCATTATCGCTCGCACTTTCTTCATGCATACCTCCTCTGCCTTTGGTTATGATGCAGTGCGTGTGAAACGATTAGGATTTGGCACGTTTTATTTCTTGCAAAACTGCTGTATAGCTTTGGGGAAGCACAACACGATTTCGAATAAGCGAATTGGAGAACCATAGTCAGAATGAAATTCTGAAAGCTTTTGGCGCTACAAACGGATCAAACACACACACGCAAGGAGCGGTTTTGCGGTGTGTTTTTTCATCCGTGTGTGCTGCCCGAAGGGCTGCGGCTTGCAGTCTGTCTGAAAATCCGCTGTAGAACTTTGCAGATCAGGTCTCGTTGCAATCGTATCGCCTTTGCTTAAGAGGGATACGCTTGCCTCAAAACACCACGCTTTATTGAAATTCTCAGGCTCAGCCAGGTTGGGGAAGGATTATTCTCGTAAGATTGCGACTGCCGCGTCGCTGTTCAAAAAATTTGCCTAAAATCTAATTATAGAGAGGCGAAAAAGGGGAAAATGTAATGCCCGGTTTGAAGATTTTTTTGATCAAAAGGCGTACGTCGTCGCGAAGGTGAGGGTGCGGCCCAAGATCGGCCGCGCAAGATAGATATTCTGCCGGACCCCAACGACTTGCCCGAAACGCGGATTGCCCTCCGTTAGTCCAACGGTGTTGAAGATATTCGCGGCGTTGAACGCGAAAGTGAGGCGCGAGATTTGGCGTGAGACTCCGGCATAAACCTCCGCGAAATCCGGCAGCACCACCTCATTGGCATCGTCCACAAAACGCTCGCCGATGTAGCGCATATTGCCGTAGAACTTGCACCCGGCGATTTCATACGAGGCCCGGAAATCGACCATCACTGTGGGAATGCGGCGCACGCGATTGCCGCCAAAATTTTTCATCTCCCCCCCTACCGTGAAAGTAAAATCGCGCAACCGCGGATTTTGCACCGTAGCGATTAAATCAAACACGGCGCCTTTCTCCGGCGTGTATACGGCTTCCAATTCCAAACCCTGGGTGGTGCTATTGGCGAAGCGCCGTTCGATTTTTATTCCACCCGTCACGGGATCGACGACCTCGTCGTCAAATGGCAATTGGTCGAGGCGCGCGAGAAAAAGTGCGGCCGACAGCGCGAACTGCGGATTGGCCAGCTTAATACCGCCCTCAAGCTGCACGACGTTTTCAATCGCACCTTTTTCCAGCACGCGATCCTCTTCCGGATTCACGGCGCGGAATTGATCGAAATCCGGAATGCGAAAGCCTTTGCTGCCCCGGGCATACAGCGCCAAGTCGGGGTGGATGCGATAGTTGCCGCCGAGCGAGAACGCCCACTGCCGATAGGTAAAATCATACAAGCGAAAAGTGCCGTCGCCATAAATGACGCGATCATCCGCGAGCGTGTTTGCATCGCCGAGATTGAAGACGCCGTGATTTTCGCGCGCGCCGTTGAGCGAATGATATTCATAACGCAGGCCTCCGGCCAGATGTAAATTCTCCGTGGCTTTCCATTCGTCTTGCAGATACTGCGCCGCCACAAAGCCTTCGTTGCGCGCATTCACATAGACCGTGCCAAACTGCGTGAAGCCCTGGGCCGTGACCGAAGCCACCGCGTTGCCGCTTGCATCCAAGAGGCGCAAATCCAAAGCGCGCGGCCGGTCGCGCACTTCCAAGAGAATGTTTTGCCAATACCAAAAATCATCTGCAGCATAGTCGCTGAGATAGACGCCGCCGGTAATTTCGTGGCCGTGCCATCGTTTCGTCAATTGCAGATGATTGACGAGGTTGCGCATCGGCTTGTGCACGGCCCACCAACCGCTTTCGACTACCAAGCCGTTGCCGTTCAAAGTGTTGGGATGCAAAACTTCTTGCGGGCTTTGTGCGAAGCGATATTCAAACCCCGTCGCGTTTGGAACAAGCTTCATTTTCTCCTTCGCAAATTGCGCCGCAGTCGTGGGATTGAAAATCGAAAAAATCGCATTGAATTGCAGGTCGGCTGCCATCGCGCGCAGAGAATTTTTCAGATTCCAGCCCTCGCCCAAGTCCAATGTGAGTTCGAAGCCGCCGGCGCGCACGCGGGGGTGAATGCCTTCGCGCAAATCAAATGCGTGGCGCCCGCCGTTTGGCGCGGGCACATTGATGGAGCCAAAGTCCGAGGAGGCCAGCGTTCCGAAATTTGGATCGAACCCGGCGAGGCCAGAGGGGCGCTCGGGGTTTTGCACCGGAATGGGCGTGTAAAAAATGTTGCGATCGTTCAGCCATTTGGCGTGCAAACGGAGATAGCCTTTCGTGAACGTGCGCGTTACGTTGGCTTTGATCTGGCCGCCGCGGTTGGCCGGGAAACCGGGGTCGCGAATGCCGCGATCATAGCGATAAAATCCGCCGAGACTATAGAACCAATGCTTTCGCAACGGGCCGCCGACATTCGCCTCCGTGCGCAGCAGCCCGTAATCGCCGATCGTCGTCTTTATGGTGCCGGAGAAATTCGGGCCGCCGGTTTTGCTGATGAAGTTGATAATGCCCGCGGGCGCATTACTCGCGAAGATTGCGCCAGTGCTGCCGCGCACAGCTTCCAATTCTTCCACGTTCACGTCAAGGCGCATTAATTCATCTATATTCACAAACGCCAGTTCCGAGGCTTCAAAAACCGGCAAGCCGTCTTCGTGGATTGTTACATAGCGGAAGCTGCCGTCCGCTGGAATGCCGCGTGCGAACAGATTGTTGCCGACCTCGCCGCCGGAGCTTTCGACATAAAAACCGGGCACCACTTGCAGCAAATCCGCCACGCCGCGCGGCGCACGCTCGGCGATTTGCGCAGCGTTCGCCGTGGTAATCGCCACACTGGATTCGATCTTGGTTTGCGGATTGCGCGAGCCGGTCACCACGATTTCCCCCATGCTCAAGGCATCAGTGGGCAGAGTAAAATTTTGGCTCACGGTCTCGCTTGCCCGCACGTGGAGCGTGGCTTCCTGGCTACGATGCCCAATGGTACGCGCAACCAGCTTGCACAGTCCCGCCGGCGCCGATGTGAGGACGTATTCCCCTTCCGCATTGGCCCGCACGCTAAGGGAATTATCCGCGCTCATGACTTGCGCGAATGGAATTCTCGCGCCGGTCTCGTCTCGAATCACGCCGCGAACACTTCCAGTAGGCGTGATCGGCGGCTTGGGCACGATCACAATTGTGCGGCTGCCGGCGATTTCGTACGTCAAGGCACTGTTGCTTAATGCCAGCTTGAGATCGTGAAAAAAATCATTGGGAATGGTAGAAGCGAGCTGCCCGGTTTTGCCTTCGAGCAAAGAGTCTTCATACAAGAAGTGTACATGATAAGCTTCTTCAAGCAGGGCGAGAATTTCGCGGAGAGAATAAACCTTTTGCTGGGGAGAGAGCGGGCGGGGCTCGTCTCTTTTTCTAGCGTCGACTGTCTGACCTAGGCTCTCGACATAAACGCAACACAAGACTCCGAGAACCGACGCCACTATACGATTCGACATCACCATCGGCCCTTTTTTGCGGAAACGAGAAGAGCTGGCTCCGACTCACAAGCAATAATGACTGTACTCTATTGAAATTTGACGATCAAAATCGGTAATGAGCAGATTTTAACTCATCCCCCGGTCCCTTCGCTTGAAAAGAGAAGGGGAGAAAAGCAACACATGCATTGGCAACTCTCCCCTTGACTTTGTTACACCAGGGGGCCGAGTCGGGATTTGCCGGTTACCGATTTTGAAGATCAAAATTCACTACAAAAATTTTAAAGCGCAATGCCGCGTCCCGCAACATTCATGTTGCGGGACAAATTCACCTCTAGCGCGAGTACACGGACTATGTAGACAAGCTGAAATTCGAAATTTCGAGGGAACCACGAATCAAATACGTACTTTGATCTTTTCCGAAGCGCATTTTGCTGCGCTTGTGAACTTTCACTGTTTCTGCTGCGAAGCGCCGCCAAATCTTATGAGACTACCCTCGCGGCTCACCTCAACGCGCAACGCTTTCGCCAGCGCTGCAATAAGCACTTCAAGATCACGGTTCTCCACGGCGCCCGACAACTTCCGCTGGAGCAGAGCTTCGTCCTGCACTTCGACGCGCACATTATATGTCTCTTCCAAGCGGCGAATGACTTCCGCAAACGTCGTCCCTTCCAATTGCCAATCTTCACGCCACCACGTGGTGTGAAAACCGGAATCGGCGCTTTGCGTCGTTACGCTGGTATCGCCTCTGCGAAACTCCGCGAGTTGGCCGGCGGCAAGCAGAGTTTGTGCGGTTTTCGCATTCACGGGATTGACCTTCACGCTGCCTTCTTCCACCACCACCCGCGTGCCGAAATTGCGCTCATACACCACGAACTTCGTGCCGACGACTCGGATTTCACCGTCGCCCGTGCGCACGACAAAAGCCTGCGGCTCGGTAGAATTGTGCCGCAGGCGAGGCGCGACTTCGAAGTAGGCTTCGCCATGCAGCATCACGCTTCTTTCGCTGGCTTTGCCCCAATCGGAAGAAAAACGCAATGTCGAATGGGCATTCAACACGACGAGAGAGCCGTCCGGCAACTGAAATCGCTTGCGCTGGCCATAATCGGTAAAAGCGGTTTGTTGCGTCTCTTCGTGGTTCAGCAAGCTCGCAATCTCGGCGCGCCAAAAAATGGCGAATAGCACCGCCGCAGCCATGGCGAACGCGCCGAAGGATTTCCATGAAAATCGCATGCCCGTCTCGCGAGCGAACTTCACGACTTGGACAGGCGAGCGGCGCGCTGCTGTCGGGTTGGCTTGGGAAAGCTCCAAGCGTTGTTGGAGCTTCTGCAATTCGATTTCCACTTGCGGCAATGCCGAGGGTTGGAATTGGGCCGCTTGCCACAGAGCTTTAGCCTCGGCCCAAGTCGCGTGACGAGCGGGCACGGCGTTCAGCCATTTCTGCCACTGTTTGCTTTCGGTTTCGGAAGCGGCGCCCGCGAGCCAGCGCTGGAAAGACTCGTCTGCGAGCAAAGAGATAATATCTCGGTCATCGGGAATCATGTTGCCATCCGGTAAAATCATCAATCCTTGGAGCATTTCTGTGCTTTCCTGTGAAGAGAAAGAAATGCGTGGAATGTAATGCCCATCCCAAAAATAAAGCAGAGCCTATTCTAAAAAACTGCTTTTGCCACTCCGAAATCCGAGGCGGCGAGGGTTCCGGCCCACACTGATAGTGGGTGAAAAAGTTTCTTCGTCCCGTGTCCGCAATGAAAACTTCTGTGTTTGCATGGTCATGATGACTGCGTCGTCAAAAGGTTGCGCAGCCGCTGCATCGCTTCGCACACATAATTGCGCGCCACCTGCGGCGAAACCTGCATGAGAGAGCCGATCTCGCGATAGGACAGGCCGTTATACGTTTTCAAATACAGCGCCTCGCGCAAACGCGGAGGAATCTTTTGCAAGCCCTTTTTTAGCGCCCGCCGCGTGTCCGCCTCAGTTTCCTGCACGATCAAAAAGTCTTCCGGTGAAAAATACTCTTGCGATTCCAAAATATCGAACTCTTGCAGAGTTTGCTGTCGTTGTCGGTGCTGCGTTAGTGCGTTTAGCACATGGCGGCGTAGGGAAGCCAGCAAATACGCGCGCACCGATTCTGCGGCCGAAACCGCGGCATGTTTCTCCCAAATGTAAGCAAACACTTCTTGGATGCTGTCTTGCACCAATTCGCTTTGGTGCGCCAGCTTAAATCCGTAATCATAGAGCATGGCGTAGTGCCTACGGAAGAGCGCCGTCAGAGCCTGCGGCTCTCCTTTCTGCAAGCGCCTCCAAAGCTCACGATCGTCCGCGTTGCTTTGTAGTGTTTCCATGAATGCCATAGCGAGGTCGCAAAAGTGTGCTACAATATACTCCGCGTATTCAGCAATGTCAAATCATGAGTTGAGAGGCTCGAAATTCGCAGCCGATACAACGCATGCCCGCTGCGCTGATACTTTCTTTCAAATGGCGTGATTGGCCACACGGGGGTGAATTTATCGAGCACGCCGTGCTTGCCGGTGCAATGAAAGAACGCCGCTTCAAACTCCCGTGCGTAAATTTGCCAATTGCTGCGCAGCTCGAAATACTTGCCGAGCTTGATCAAATCCCAAAAGACCGGATGGCCGTGAAAACGCCTTTTCAATGCGCGCTTTTTCGGCCACGGATTGGGATAGAGTAGATAGTGCCGTTCAACTTGCCATTCACGCTGCGCGGCCAAGCGCCAAAAATCTATCAAATCCGCGCGCACGAGGGTATAGTTGGAAACCGCGGCCTCACGATAGGCATGATGCCGCGCCAGCCGCGTCGCGGATTTGTCGATTCCCAAAACAAAATGCCCGGGAAACTCGCGCGCGAGCTGAACCGTGCTCGCGCCGACGCCGCAACCCGAATCGAGAATCAAAGGCCGCTTGCATTCATGCACCAGCGCCTCCGCCTTCTCGAATGCAATGCGGCTGTGGCGCGCAAACGGCTTCTGAAAACCGCTGCGGTGATACTTGTCGAGCAATGCGAGCAACTCCTCGTGCGGCTGCAATTGGTTCGAATGAATGACTGCGCTGAGCGCGTGCATAACTGAGCCTTGACTTTTCCTCAAATATTGATAATTTGCTCAGTACTGAGCAACATCTTTTTAACGATCATCAAACCCGAACACACGATGCCTGAATTCCAAGTTACCAGTCTGTGGTTCAAACAATCTGCGGTTGTGCCGTATCGCGTGGTGAAAGGTGAGATCGAGATTCTTTTGATTACCACGCGCAAAGGCCGCTGGATTATTCCGAAAGGCATCATCGAGCCGGGGCTTTCGCCCGCGGAATCCGCCTCGAAAGAAGCCGTGGAAGAGGCTGGCGTGGTGGGCAAAATTGTGGAACACGAACTTGGACATTACTCTTATGAAAAATGGGGCGGCACTTGCCACGTGCGTGTCTTCTTGCTGCACGTGACGAAAGTGATGGAAAGCTGGGAAGAACAGTATTTCCGCCGCCGCAAATGGCTCCCGCTCAAAGAGGCCATTGCAGAAGTTGATGAGGAAGCCTTGCAGAGAATTTTGAAGAAGGTGGCGAAAGTCGTGAAGGGAAAATAGACCGCATCGACAAAAATCAAAACGAATATAAGGAAGAGATTGCGCCGTTAATTTTAGTGAGAATTCTTGTTCAGCAAGAATGATCCGCCGCGTTCAAATTGTATGTTGTACAATCGCTTCACACCTGCGTGCGTTCAGCACACGCCGTTGGACACACGGTCGAAATATTCAGCATTTTTTCCTGATAAGCACTACTATTTACAAGAGCGAATTGCAAGCTTCGTGGTGCCTTCGCATGGCACATGCCTTGCCTTAAAAAAGTTGGGAACACAAAGTATCCCAAGATGTTAAATGTCTGAATCACCTCGCTTCGTAATTACAGTTTTATTTTTCAATCTTGCAGCCGATGCTGAAAGGAGGCTCGGTTTATGAAACTCAAAGCCAGTGTGTTTGCTCTCGCTGCCATGTTCATGGCGCTTATGTTCACGGGTTGCTACACACAGATGGTCAAGCCCGGCAATGATCAAGACAAGCGCGAGTACAGCGAATCGACTTCAGAAGAGTATCAGGAGCAAGAAGACTCCTATCGCGACTACGATCACGTCACGAATATTTACGTGTACGATGACTTTTACTATCGCCGCTACTATTGGGATCGTTGGGATCCATGGGACGCATGGTATTATCGCTATCCGCGTTATAGCTGGAGCGTCCGCTTCGGCTATTATGACTACAATTATTGGGATTGGTGGTGCGGTACGCCATGGTATAATCCATGGTGGGATAATTACTATGCTTCGTGGGGTCCGCGTTGGGGTTGGAATTATCCGTATTGGGATCATTATTCCAACTCTCCGCGTGGGCGTGGGCATGTGAACGAAAAGCGCCCCTTCGGTCGACGCTCCACGAGTAACGGAGATGACGAGGGCGGCGGCGCTGTTGCACGTCGCGGTTCTGATCGCAGCCATTTAAGCAAGCCCGAAGGGACGACATATGCGCGTGGGGATGATGGTGTATATCGTCGCGCGCGGCGCACGGATACGGAATCCGTTCGCGACAATCGTCCGGCGGGGAATGCCTCGACTTCGGACAGTCGCCGAGTTTCGCGTCGCGGCACAAATGACTCGCGCGCCGATGAGACCGTCAGCTTGCCGGACCGGGGCGGCAGTTCCGTCGCGCGCCCGGCACGGTCGAGCGAAACGCCGACGCAATCAAGCCAGCCTTCTACCTCTTCGGATCGCCGTTCCTCCAAACGTGAACGCTCGGAAAGTAGCAGCGTATCGCGGCGTCCAAGTGACTCCGGCGCCTCTAGTTCCTCACGCGGCTCCTCGAACGGAAGTTCGACCAGCTCGTCCCGGCGTTCGTCAAGCTCGGGCAGTTCCTCTTCCGGCGTTTCGCGTTCCGGCGGGTCGTCGAGTGGTAGCTCTTCGAAAGGTTCATCGAGCGGCAGCAGCTCGAGCAGCACCAAATCGAGCGGCGGCTCCAATCGTCGTTCCAAAAACTAGCCAAATAAGTTGGATTGCTGGAGTGTTGGATTGATGGATTATTGGGAAAACAACGCTTCAGCAATCCAATTCTCCATCAATCTAAGAAAAGGGAGTCTTTTCATGATAAAAAGAATTTTGTGCCGTGCCGCTCTGCTTGTGCTAGCTGGAACGCTCTCCACGGCGCAAGCACAGGAAGAAGTTTTCCAGCGTGGAATTGAATTCGGCATCGGCGGGCGAGCATTGGGAATGGGCGGCGCATACCTCGGCGTGAGCGATGATTATAGCGCGGCATATTGGAACCCGGCAGCGCTCACGCAAATTCGCCGCATCGAAGGCTTCGCCACTTTAAGCCATGCGCAGCGCAAGGACGACATCACTTATGGCACCTATGGCGCGCCCGACAAGGCCAGCTTCACCCGCTTCAACAGCCTCGGTCTCGCTTATCCGATTCCCACCTATCGTGGCAGCCTCGTGTTCTCGCTCGGCTATCATCGTGTGCGGCCGTATGACAGCAATTTCAGCTTCTCGTGGTTCAACGGCACGCCTGGCGATTCGCTCAATCAACGCTGGAGCGAATTGGAAGAAGGCAGCTTGAACAATTGGACGTTCGCGATGGGCACCGAAGTCGCCCCCAACCTTTCCGTGGGTCTTGCATTGAATGCGTGGTCGGGCCAGAATGACTATCAATTCAGCTTTGTGGAAAAAGACGTGCTCGACATTTATTATCTGAACGAATTTCGTCACGATGACAATCTGCTCTCGGAATATTCCGGCTGGAATGTAAAGCTCGCGGCGATGTATCATCCCTCTTCGCTCTTGCGTTTGGGCGTCACACTCGGCACGCCCGCCACGTTTAAGGTGGAAGATAGCTGGCAGGTAAGGGAAGAAACGATCTGGGAATTAGATAATGGCGGTTTGGACCCCAGCGATACGACTTTTTCAGGTAAGTTCACTTATAAAATTCGCTCGCCCTTTTCATTGGCCGCGGGCGGTGCGGTGAATGTCGCCAATTTGCTTATTTCGGCCAGCGCGGAGTTGAATGACTGGTCCCAGATTAGATATCCCGATACGGAAGTTGATGGGCATCCCAATTCACCACCAGTTAGTGGCCTTGAACGTGCCGAAGCCAATGACGAGTTGGCGCGCTACTATCGCCAAACCGTGCGGCTGCGATTGGGCGCAGAGTTCACGATCCCGCTGATCGATTTGCAAGTGCGGGGCGGATATTTTTACGATCCCACTCCTCTTGACAAAGAGTATTTCGACGGGATCAAGGTTCCTGGGGATGCCAATCGCGAATTTTACACCGCTGGCCTCGGCATCTTTCTCGACAAACAAGTTCGCCTTGATCTCGCAATCATGACCGGCGAATGGCGCGAATATAAAGACCCAATCAGAGACTTTGGAGATGGAGCAGGAAATGATATCGACGTCATTCAAACTTCCGAAAAGATTCGTCTCAACCAAGCCCTTGTCTCTTTGGCCTTCCGCTTCTAAATCAATGCGAAAAAACTTTGCTTCTAACTTGCGCTCTGGTTTCAATTGGAGCGCAAGTCTTTTTCTTTTAGGCACGGCGCTCACGCTGTGCGCACCATTCAAACTCTTCGCGCAACAAGAGCAGGTCACGCTCGTGCTCAAAGGCGGCGGTGAGTTGCGCTGCACGGTACGCGACATTTGGCAGGGCGAAGTCTATTTCGAAGCCGCTTCGGCGCGGGATACTTACAAATACGGCGAAGCGATCTCTTTGGAAAAAATCGAACTAGTGCGCCTGAGCCGCAACCGCGTGATGAAGCCGCAAGAGTTCGCGGCCTATTGGCGCGGTGAAACGATTCCGCAAGAACAGCCGGCACAGATGCCCGAGCCGAAGCCGCAACCCGTTGCTCCACCGCCGGCATCGACGACGCCTCCGGCGCCTCGCGAAAGCGGCCCGGGCATGCGTTTGAGCGCCGTCAATATCGACACCAATCGTGTGAAAAGCGGAATTGGATTGCGCTATCCCGAAATGCCGCGCGGAGAATCCACGATGGTGTTGGAATCTAGCGAAATCGCGGATTTGCTAGCGGAAAGCGGTTTAGCCGGCAAGTTGCTCTATGAAGTCAGCGCGGGCGAATTGCGGCGCCGGCAATTGACCGCGAGCCAAAAACAATTGGTCGATGCCCTCTTGCAATCGCGCGCTTGGTCATTGCGTAAACGCGATATCCGTTCCGCACATTTGCGCGCCTCCGGAGAATTCGAGCGGGTCGCACAGTCACAATCGCGGAGCGCAGAGCTTTTCGAAAGCTTTCGCTTCCGCCCCGCGGATTCGCAATATGCCTTCCTCGAGTTCGTGCAATTCCTCTACGCCGAGAATGCGCACAAATTTTTAGACAAATGGCAGAAAGTCGAAAGGCTCTTTAGCATGGAAGGCGCGCTCGCGTTGCGCGATCTGCTCAACAATTACGAAGACTGGTATTATTTGTATGGACAGGAAGTTGAGAAGCAGAGTGCGCAAGATTAGGTTCGCTAACTTTATTCAAGGTGAAAAGAAATGGCACAGACAATCACGCTTGAATTGCCGGACGTGATTTATCAACCCGCACAGCGAATGGCTGAAGCCACGAGGCGACCATTGACCGAGGTTCTCGTTGGCGCGTTGCAGGCTTCGCTTCCTCCCATAGAAGGCTTGCCAACGGAACAAACGCTGGAATTGATCAACTTGGAAAATCTAAGCGACGAAGCGCTTGAACAGATTATGGCAAGTCGCGTTCCTGTCGATCAAGAGCGTAAGCTCAAACGTCTTCTTCGCAAGAAAAAAGTTAGCGAGCTGACGGCTTCAGAGCAAAACGAGTTGGAAGCATTGCAGCATGAAGCGGATCTCATCATGCTGCGAAAGGCTCGCGCCGCGGTGTTGTTGCGTTTTCGTGGGCATTGTTTGCCGACCCTTTCGCAATTGCGCAAGCTTACCTTCTCTCTTTAAATGAAAAAGCAGCGCATACCCACCACTTTGCGTCGGCGCGTGCGAGAACAAGCACATCGACGATGTGGTTATTGCCTTCGCACGGAGGAGCTTGCTGGAGAGCGCATGACGATTGAGCACCTCCACCCTGAAAGCCGTGGTGGCTTGACTATTGAATCAAACTTGTGGTTGGCGTGTCGTCGGTGTAATGAATATAAGGCGGCGCAAACCCACGCACCTCATTCTCTCACAGGTAAACGCGTCCGTCTTTATAATCCACGCACTCAGGATTGGGCTGAGCATTTTATTTGGAATGAAAGTGGTGATGAACTTATAGGGGTCACACCAACGGGCCGAGCTACAATTGTAGCATTGCGATTAAATAACGTTGAAATCCGTTTCGCACGTCGTTTATGGGTAGCAGCAGGATGGTGGCCGCCGGAAACCTAGATTCGTCATTTTCACCATGATTCCCCTGCTCACAATTCTCCTCATTTTTGCCTTCGGCAAAGGCGACAGCCTCGACCGTGAATTGCAAGCGCAGCAGCTTTTGCGCGCCACTCTCAGCGCACGCGATTCCCTCGCCCTCCCGGAATTCATCAAGCAACTCGAGAAGGTTACGCATTTAGATAAAAAAAACGCGGACGCGTTTCACGAACTCGGCCTTGCTTACACGCGCCTCGAAACCGTTTCGGGGCGGGAGCGCGCGCTGCCCGCTTTGGAGCGCGCCATTCGACTGCAACCGCGCAACGTGGCATTTCATTATTCCCTAGCTGAGTTGCACCGCAAAAGCAGCTTCGGAAGCGCCGCGGCGAGTGAATATAAAAAAATCATGCAGCTCGATCCTTCCGACGCACGCCCCTATTATCATCTCGCACTTTTCAAAGAAGCAGACATGCTGCACTATCGCGAGATGGTGAGCTTGCACGAAAACGCCACAATCTTTTTCACCGAATTTGCCGCAGAAGATTTTCGCGAAGCCGAGGAGCTTTATCGCACCGCTCTCGCGCTCGATCCCACGCTGTTCGCGGCTTCCTATCGTCTGGCGGGATTGTATTACGAAGCGCAACGCTTTCAAGAAATGGTGGAGGTTCTGCAAGCGGCGATCAATTTGTACTCGCCACCTCCAATCGCCGCTGCCCAGAACGCGTACCCCTTGCTCCAAACCACGCTGTTTGATTTGCATCTGTTATTAGGATTGGCACATAGCCGCCTGCAACAGCCCGAGGCGGCGCAGCAAGCATTTGCAAGCGCCTTTGCAGAGATGTCGAAGGAAGATCGCCAATTATTCTTCTCGTTGGCGACCGTGCTCTCACCGGACGAATTGCCGGCCTACCTCGCCGCCGATGAAGGCGCGCGCCAACTTGACGAGCAGCGCTACTGGAATGCCCGCGACCCGCTCTTCATGACCACGGCGAATGAGCGCATGCTGGAGCATTTCAGCCGGATTGCATATGCGAACTTGCGCTTCGGTTTTCCCGAAAAAAGGCTTGCGGGTTGGAAGACCGATCGCGGACAAACGCTCATTCGCTTCGGTTTTCCGAAAGGCCGCGTGCGCACGCGCGCCAATCTCGGCGCCACGCCCACCGGACATGTCACGCTAAACGCCTCCAAAGAAGTTTGGGACTACGGCGATTTTCGCATGCTCTATGAAGATCGTTTTCTCAATCACAACTACGCTTTCGCGTGGAGCCTCGATCCCAATAGCGACGGCAAAAATATTTTTGAGCGACAAATTCGCAGCACGCCCGAGCGTTTTGATTTTGTGCCCGGCGGCCAGCGTTTGCAATTGCCGCATGCCATTGCACAGTTCCGTGCGCCGCACAGCGATAGCACGCTGCTTGAGATCGATTACAATCTCGATGCCAACGGACTCGAAGAGACTCGTTCCACTGATGCGCAAAAGCATTTCCAGCTCGAGCGGGGATTCTTTTTGTGCGATCAAAACTGGCAGCCTTTGTTTGCGCGGCGCGAGCGGCGCGACTTGGCGAACGGCGAAACCAGTGTGGACAACGCCGGGCTGCTCCTCGAACGGTGGGTCGTTCCGGCGCCGGCGGGAGAATTCAACCTCTCTTTGGAAATCGTGGAGCGCAATTCCGGCCGCGCCGGCGTGGAACGCGAAGCCATCACGATCGAGAGTTTTGCCGGGGAACATCTGCAAATGAGCAGCGTGATTCTCGCCGCGCAAGTTGCGGAAGCCCACGACGATTTGATTTTGTATAAGAAGGGCGGGGTGAATATCATTCCCAGCCTGCAACGAAAGCTCGGCGCTGATTCTTCGCTGTACGTTTACTACGAAATTTACAATCTCGCACGCGGCGAGAACGGCCAAACCAGTTTTCGCGTCGAAAATACCATTGCCCCGATTGCCGCTGCCGGCAGCGATTTGAGCATTGCGCTGAATGCCATCGGCCGCCTCTTCGGCATGGAAGAACGCCCGATTGCCATCACCTCTTCCTTCCAAACCAGTGGCACGACTTCAGAAGAAAAGCTCTATCACGCCTTCGCCCTTCCCGCAGCCAAGCCGGGTCCTTATCGTTTGCGCATCACGGTGCGCGATTTGATCACGCTGCAACACGTTACGCGCACGGTGGATTTTGAGATCGTCCCGCCAAGCGAAACCGCGCAGAAAAATTAGTTCCGCCCGCGAAACGATTAACAGCTCTAAAAATGATTTGCTTCACGGAGAGTGATTCTCTACATTTGCGCCTTCGGCTTACTTCCCTCCCAAACTTTCAATAGCTAGCGACGTTTGAACTCTGAAGCAAAGGATGTTTCATGATTGAAGGCGTACAAGTCAAGCAGCTTACGACGCATAGTGACGAACGCGGTTTTTTTCGCGAGATTATTCGCCGCACCGACGAATTTTTCCAAGAGGGCTTTGCGCAATGGAGCCATTCGCTCATGTATCCCGGCGTGGCGAAAGCTTGGCACATTCACAAAACGCAAATCGATTGGTGGTATGTGCCGGTCGGCAATCTCAAAGTAGCGTTGTTTGACAAGCGGCCACAATCACGCACTTTTCGGACGCTGGCAACTTACTTCATCGGCGAGAACTATCCCGCGTGCGTCATCAAAATTCCCGCGGGTGTGGCGCACGGTTGCAAAGCTTTGGGCGGCGGCGTCACGCATTTGTTTTACATTACCTCCGGCATTTACGATCCGGCGGAAGAAGGCCGCATTCCGCACGATGATGTGGAAATCGGATTCAATTGGCTGGCCGGGCCGGAAATCAAATAGCGGCGTGTGACCTAAACAATTAGGAAGGAGAATGCTTTGGATCTAGATATCAGCGGCAAGACGGCGTTAGTGACGGCCTCCAGCAGAGGCTTGGGGCGGGCGGTAGCGGAAACATTGGTGCAAGAAGGCGTGCACGTCATGATTTGCGCGCGCGGCGTGGTGACACTCGAACAAACCTTTGCGGCCGTGCGTTCACTGGCCGCGGCAGGTGTGAAAGTGGAGTACGAAGTTGCGGATATCACGAAGCCCGAAGAGGTTGAGCGCCTCACGCAAAGTTGTGTGAAAAAACTCGGGGGATTGGACATATTGGTGACGAACGTCGGCGGCCCTCCGCCGGGCAAATTTTTCGAGCTGGAAGAGGAGCATTGGCGGCGAGGCATTGAGATGTTATTGATGAGCGCCGTGTATTTGTGCCGGGCCGCGGCGCCCTACATGAAAAAACAAAAGTGGGGCCGCATTATCATGCTCAATTCGATGGTTGTCAAACAGCCAATTGAGGGCCTCGTGCTTTCGAATGCCTTGCGCAACAGCGTGAATGGTCTCACCAAATCTCTTGCGCACGAACTAGCGCCGAGCAACATCACGGTCAATGGGGTCGCCACCGGCTGGACGCGTACCGATCGCGTCGACGAGATTATGCAGGCGCAAGCCAAGCGCGAGGGCATCACTTCACAAGAGGCCATGGATAGAATGGTGCGCACTATTCCATTGGGCCGCATGGGCCGCCCCGAAGAGCTGGCTTCGCTCGTGGCATTTTTGGCGAGTCGCCGCGCGAGTTATATCACAGGCAGCACGATTCTCGTTGATGGCGGCGCGTATAACGGATATTGAGGCCATCTCAAATTTGCTGACACGCTGAAAACCGTGGCGCTGCCAAGCCGCATGGACCGACAACGCATTCCGAGGCGTTTTTCAGCGTGAGCTTTTTTCATTTCAAAATGCGCGAGGCGCTAACGGTGCGCAGAATTTCAACCACTCTTCATGCGCCGCTTCACTCCACCCACTTCTCGTTCTTCACTTCACAGAGCACCGATTCGAGATCGTTGAAAACGATCTTCTCCGGTTTCATCGGCATGAGCGGCAAATCCACACGCGTCAGCGGACCTTTGACCACAACGCGCGTGCGCGCAAAACGCTCTTGCCCGAAATCAATCAACACCAAGACCGGCATTTGAAAATTATCCGGCACGTTGCGCTGTTCAATCTTACAATGCGCCACCCATTTGCCTTGCGGCGTTTGCTCCAGCTTGTGGGCAAAGCGATATTCGGGAATCTCCGTGCCGTGCACCCACTGTTGGAAGAACCAGCTCATGCCTTTGCCCGTGTGTTTCTCCACGATCTTCTGAAAATCTAAAGTGGAAGCTTTCTGGCCGCGATAGGTTTGATAAAATTCCTGCAGAATGTTTGTGAACACTTCTTCCTTCATCGTGACATAATCGAGCAGCATGTTGCGCAACATGTGCAACACCCATGCGCCCTTCTTATAAATGATCAAGCCGTAGTCGCCTGCGGTTGTGCTGGTGCTGGTGCGATAACCCAGAGAAATCGGTCCGGCTTGCTGCCCGCTGCCGAATAAAAATTTGCGGTTGCTGAAAATCTCTTCGCGCCAGTCTTTCAGCCGGTCGAAATATTTTTTGTTGTCGCGCAGCGCGATTTGCATATACCACAAACCCGCAAAAGACGCAAAGCCCTCACTCAGCCATTGATCGTGATACGTCTCGAAATCCACGCCGATGCCCCACCATTGATGCGCCACTTCATGCGCGCGAAAAATTTGATCATGGCCTTCGTCATCCGTGGCTTGAAAAGTTGACCACGCCAAATGAATCAAGCCTGGAAACGCCAAGCCGTGACTGATCGGCGTTTCGGTGGCGTAAAAATGCTTGATATTCGGCTTGCCGAACAAGTGCGAGAAAAACACCAAACTGTTGGCAACGTCTTGCCCGACTTGCTTCTCCATGCCCTTGCCGGAAAGAATACCCTGCCGCGCCAGGGCCTGCCCAATTTGCTGGTGCCCGCTCTCCGCCATCAACACGGTAACCGGCACCGTGCGCTCGTCGTTGACTTCGTGCTTTTTGAAATAGCCGATATTGAACGAAGCATTGCGAATCGGCTCCGGCGTCACCCAACGCGTGCTGAGCACCTCGTCTTGCGTTGTGCTTGAGACATTGTCGCCCACGCTCACGAACGTCATTCTCTTCGGCGTGTGAAAAGTGAGGTCGAACGTGGCATAACTACGATTGCCGTGCAAAGGATACCAGCCCAACGAGGACTTGATCACCATCCAACCCTGGTCGTTTTCGATCAAATCGCCGCGATAGTAGAGCTTGAGCTTGCGCGTTTCATCGCGCGCGAGCGCAGGCTGGCAGCGCACCCACAAAAACGGATTCTCTTTTTCTTTGAAGAAAGACGCTTTCTCGCCGGTGCTCCACACAACCGAATCGACTTCCATGTCTGAAAAGAGATAGAAATAAATCCAGCTTTGTTCCGGCTGCAGCGCTTGGAACTCCACTTCCGCTTGCGCGGAGAAATTGAGATTGCCGGAAAACGATTTGTCGATCTTGCTTTCGATGCGATAATGCTTGACGTGCAACAGGTCTTTGTTCTCTTTCGTCAAATGCCGTCCGCTCCGGTAGTCGTCACGCTGGTGAAACTGGCAAATGACTTCCGCAGCTTTCACGAAGTGCGCTGTCTCTGCCCGGCGCAACAGGCTGACTTCTTCGATCTCGTCCGGACTGATCTTGAAGAACATGGGGTCGCTCGCGCCCTTGCTGAAATGCGCATAGAACAAGCCATTCTGCAAGCGATTCGAGGCGGCGCGCATGAGGTCGCTATCCAGATATTTGCCCTTCTTGTTGCTGACGAAGCTCAGGCAAGATTTCACTTCGTCTTGCACGGCGCGCTCGTTTTGAGGCGCGGTGAAGCGCAGTTTCTTTTCCAGTTCTTGCAACGTCGTGTCGGCAAACAGCAGAAACAGCACATCGAATTCTTTGGAAAGCGTCTTCGTCTCATAGAAGCGATAGAGCTGATCCTGCTCGATCGCGGTCGGCGGCGTCATCGTGAAAGCGCCCTTGCCGCGAAATAGCGCACCGCCAATGCGGTTTTGTTCAGGTGAGAACAGATAAAGCTCGCCTTGCGTGAGATGGAATTTCCCCTCGTCGCGCTGCAGGATCAAATTCTCCACCGCGGCCACACGCGAGGCCGTGCGACCGAGATTCATCATCTGTTCGTAAACCGCTTCGTATGAGCTTGAATCTGCAGGCATGGGCTTCGCGCTTGTGTTTTCAAGCGCGCGCAAATGCGTCCACGGCACAACGGCGAAAAGTACAAACGCGGGCAGAAAGACTTTGCCTTTCATGGCAATTCCCCTTTTAATAGAGTGAATGAATCCGAAAAGCGCGATAAACAAAACGATTTGGTTCGTCGATTTTAAGATCCCAGACTTTCATTCCAGCGGGATCGACTTCGATGATGCGTTGCGCAGTGCCGAAGCAAATCAGCGTATTGCCATTTGACAAGCGCTGCGCAAAACCCAACGCGAAACTGTAAAGCGAAGGCTCGTGCCGATACTCCCATACGAGCGTGGCGGTTTTCGCCGGTTCGTCGAGATGATACTCGACGGCGCGGCTGGTCGGCGGCGAATGCAAATTGCCGTTGTCGAAGAGAATAACGTTGCCGTTTGCCAACCGCCGGATGCCGTGCTGGTGCGAGAAACCGTTGAAAGGGTCGTTAACGAAAGTGAAGCTGCTCTTCTTCCCGCCCAAGCGCCAAATGATCTCGCCGGTTTGCGCATTGACTTTGACGATCTGATCGCTATTGCGAAACGAAACGAGCAGATGGCCGTCATGATCAATATCGATGGCATTGCCGTGCCAGGGATTGAGATCCGCCGCCTGCAGATCAATATCAGCACCACCCTCTGTCACTTCAAGATGTTCGAAAGTATTCCACAACAAAGAGAAATTATCACGATGATATTCGATCACAAGGTCGCGCACGGAAGCATTCGACAGGCCGCCCAGTGAAGTGAGATCCAGCGTGTGGAACTCGACCCCGAACAGGCAATAGCCTGTCGTCGAACAAGCGCAATTCGTGCGGGCCGGTGGCGCGTCCGCCGCTCACAGCGAACTCGCGTATAATATGGCCGGTTTGATCAAACTCAAAAAAACGTGCAGACGACGCGTCGAGCGAAGTGTAAGCAGTGTAATATCCGTTCGGCTGCTTTTGAAAATCAACGAGCGGCTGAAAAAATTCGCGATACCACGCGACGCGGCCGTCGTTGGTTATTACTTGCGCATACGATTTTGCCGAAACACCCGAAGCAATAAAGCTCAACATTACGAGCCCGTTTGCCGGCAGTTTATTGGTGAGCACGGAGAAAGGGGTAAAATCGTTGGGGAGAGGTGAAGTCGTAAAAGATTGTGTTGTGCTAATGTTGTATTGCCCGCCGGGGGAGCGCGCACGCGCCCGCATGAAATATTTCGTGTTCGCTTCCAACCCCAACACTGGAAGCTGGGCAAAGACCCCGTCGACTCGCACCATCGGCGTGCGGTGTTGAAAGAGGGAATCCGCGCCGTACTCCATTGCAACAGATTCCGCTTCCACGACGCGCACTTCGGCAATCGCACTCAACACATTGTGAAGGTTCGCCGAAATCTGCACTGCGCCGAAGCGCGGAATCATCGTAGCAGGCTCCGGCTCCACGGCTTGATGCCGGCAGCCCGGCCACGATATGAGAGCGCCCGCAAGCGCGCTCAAAATTAGTTTTTTGCGCCGGCAAGTAGATTTGTCGCCGCAGCAAGGTAGGTACGTCATGTCATGCTTCAGAGAATGGTTCGTGGAAAAAAAGCGCTTCCTGCGCATCGGACGGCAGGGCTTTTTGTAAACGGATTGAGCAACTCAAACGGATATTGGCGGATGATCTGCTCGATCCGCGCAATCCGTTTACAAAATTGTTTACTCGCAGTTTTGTTCAGCGCTCCATATACGTATACCCCTCGAACCCACTGCGGTACGTTTCCAAAATGCGGCGCGCTTCTTCGAGCTTGCAATTGCCGGCGCGCACCGCGGCTTCCACGCTTTGGCGGAATTGATTGACGAGATCATCCTTGCTTTGCTGCACGTAGGCCAGCACTTCGGAAACATTGTCGCCGTATTCGACGTGCTCGATGCGATAGTTGTTCTTGTCGCCGTCCAACGCGATGTGCACCGCGTTGTTATCGCCGAAAAGATTATGCAAATCGCCGAGGATTTCTTGATAGGCGCCAATGAGGAACACGCCGATGAGATAGTCCTCGTTTTCCCGCCATTCATGCAGCGGCAGAACGCTTTTCACGTCGCGCAAATCCACGAAGCGATCGACGCAGCCGTCGGAATCGCACGTAATATCCGCGAGAATACCATTGCGGCTCGGCTTCTCCTGCAAGCGATGAATCGGCATGATCGGAAAGATTTGATCGATGGCCCACATGTCCGGCAGTGATTGAAACAGCGAAAAATTGCAAAAGTAGATATCGGCGAGCGACTTCTCCAATCCTTCCAATTCATCGGGAATGTAAGTGCCGTCTTTGGTGAGACGATAGATCTTGTAATTCGCGGCCCAATAAATTAGCTCGGCATACGCGCGCCATTTCAAATCCACATAGCCCAAATTGAACATGTTGAGGAGCTGCTCGCGCGCGTGTTGAATGTCGTGAAAGGCTTCTTCGAAATTTTTTCGGCTCAAGCTTTGGTAAGAGTCCCACAAATCTTTCACCAACTGCGGCGCATTTTCGGAGGCGGGCGGTTTCGGCTCCACTGGCTTGAATTCCGTGACTCCGAGCACATTGAACACGAGCACGGAATGATGCGCCGTAACTGCCCGGCCCGATTCGCTCACGAGAATGGGATGCTCGACTTGCGCCTCATCGCACGTGGTCATGATTTGATACACGACGTCGTTCGCGTATTCTTGCATCGAGTAATTTGCCGAGGCTGCGAAGTTCGTGCGCGAGCCGTCGTAATCGACTGCGAGGCCGCCGCCTACGTCGAGATACTGCAGTGCGGCGCCCATCTTTTTCAATTCGACGTAATAGCGCGCGGCTTCGCGCAGCGCATCCTTCACACTCCGAATCGCGGTAATTTGGCTGCCGAGATGATAGTGCAGAAGATTCAAGTACGGCAGCAGATTTCTTTCACGCAGCCATTCCACCGCTTGCAGCAACTCCAGCGGGCCCAAGCCGAATTTCGAACGATCGCCGCCCGAAGCTTCCCAGCGGCCGGAGCCTTTGGCGGACAAGCGAATGCGAATGCCGATGCACGGCTGCACCTGCACTCTTTCCGCGATGCGAACGATCAATTCCAGCTCGCTCAGTTTTTCCACCACGAGAATGACGTTCTTGCCCACCTTGCGCGCGAGCAAAGCCAGCTCGATAAACTCTTCGTCTTTGTAGCCGTTGCAAATGATCAAGGCTTCGGGATCATCCACCAGCGCAACCGTGGTGAGCAATTCCGGTTTGGAGCCGGCTTCCAAACCGTAGTGATACGGCTTGCCGGCATCCACAATCGTCGCCACAACGTGCCGCTGTTGATTGACTTTGATGGGATAAACGCCGCGATATACCGACTTGTAGTTGCACTCTTGAATGGCGGTTTGAAAACTCTCGCACAGCATTTTGATGCGCGCGCGCAGTATGTCGGAAAAGCGCACGAGCAGCGGCAGTTGAATGCCGCGCTGCTGAATCTCATCGACCAATACCTTTAGATCAATCGGCCGGCTGGTATCACCGGAAGGATAAACCTCGACATTGCCGCTCGCATTGACTGAAAAAAAGCTCGCACCCCAATTGCCGACATTATAAGATTCCAGAGCATCCTGGATTTTCCACACGCTCATTTCCACCTCTACTCTTTTCCTTTTTTTGCCGAAGAAATAAAGACTGTTGAAAACGCCTTCACAAAACGCGGCGAGTCTACAAAATTTTCATTTGATTTACAAGCACTCATCTCACAATCACAAGCTTGCGCGTATGTGCAATGTCTCCGGCTTTGAGTCGAATAAGATAAACGCCATCGGCCAGGCCCGCGCGATTGAACGCCACGCGCTGCCACCCTGCGCTTTGCCGCGCATCAACCAGCGTCATGACTTCGCGCGCGTTGAGGTCATAAACTTTCAGCGTCACGTGCATCGCTCGGGGAATGAAATACTCGAGGCGTGTGCTGAGAGAAAAGGGATTGGGATGATTCTGTTTGAGGTGAAAATCCGGAGGAAGTTGTGTGGCGCTCTCGTGCACGGCAACCGGCGCGCAATCCGCACCGGGAAACGGCGAATGCGTCAGCGCGAAATAGAGCCAGGCGGTCGAAGAAAGCCCGGTCCATTTTGAAAGCCATCCAAAGCAACTGCCGGACAAGTTCTCGGTCGAACCGGGCATGCCGCCGTCTGCGCGCTGCAACGAGAGCAACATATCGAGGTATTGCTGCGCACCTTCGCCGCCGGCCACGAGGTATTGCGCCGTGCCTTCGCACCAAACGCTCACCGGCCCCATGCCGTCGAAGCCGCAGAAAGCGTTGCTGCTATCCGTGGTCATCAATGTCCGGCGCACGAAACTCAATGCCGCGTGCGCCAATTCCGGACGATTCACGCGCGGAGATTTGGCAAACTCACCCACCCACGTTGCGCAATCCATCGCCACCACTGGATCGGGGTTCTCGTTATGGTCGCGGCCGCGCCACCAGTATTTCAAATCAGGGTCCCACACTTGTGTGAGCAAGTAGCTTTGAATTTTATCGGCCTCGACGAAGCGTTGCGTTGCAATCATCGCCCACCACACGTCCACGTTGCCTTCCGTGCTCGGAACCACTTTCCCATTTGCTAAAATTTTGCTCGCCAGCCAATCTGCTCCTCTTTGCGCGGAAGCCAATGCGTTGGCATCACCGGATTTTTCCGCATAGCGCACGAGGGCCATCACGCACCATGCTTGATCACCGACCCAACGATCATCGTTCAGCTCTTCGCCGGTTTCCGCGCGCCAGGTTCGCGCCCAATGGCCGTCGGCTTTTTGTTTGGCGATGAGAAAATCAACCAAGCGTTGCGCTGCTTGCAGAGCATCGCTAGCGAGCATTGAAAAATTCTGCGCACGCCTCTCATGAATTCCCCCCTTGAGGGGGGTTAGGGGGGTGTTCTCGTTAGCAATGTTCCCTTCGAAATTCATCATTCCTCTAACACCCCCCTGGCCCCCCTCAAGGGGGGAATTGTGTGCGAGACTCCATTCGCCCTCGCACGTTAATACTGAAAGCCCCAAGGCTTGATCATACAGATGCGACAACTGCGGCTGTTCTTCTTTCCACGAAACGAGCAGTCCCGTGCTCTTTTGTTGGCTGAGAATGTATTGCACCGCCTTTTGCGCGGCTGTAAGATTCGGCTGCACGGTTTCAAAGTTCTGTTGTCGCGGCCAATCCGCGGCGCGATCGGCTTGCAAATGATCGATCGCAAGCTGACCACTGCCGCCGCCCGGGCCAATCTCATTCGGCGGGCGCTTAATCACCACGAAGAAGCGATTGATGCGCGACCAATCAATCTCCCGAAGGTTCGGATTCGGCGGGCTGGTGAAGAAGTAATAAAACATCTTCTTTGGAAAGGGCAGATTCTTCATCCACACGTGAATGAGATGGCCGCCGTCACAATCCACGCCGAAGAAAACGTTGTTCACGTCGGCGAACATAAGGCTGACGCGATTGGTGATATTCGATGAGCTGCCGCGCAAACTGATTCCGAAAATATCTTTTTGCGAGAGATCGATTGGCTGTGCAAAATCGTAACGTGCTTGCACCCAATCGCCGCTGCCGAGGTTCCAATCAAGCTGCACCGCATTGCCGATAAAGCCATTCACGCCTGTGAGCGAGCCGGAGGAGCCATTGTCCTGCTCCACCCGCCAATTGCTGAGCGTTTCACCGTCGATTAAAAGCTGGCCTTGCCAAGCAGGAGTGCAGGGGGATTGCGCGAGGGCTGGGGTTTGAAGAAGGAGGATGAAAACAAGAACGAAGATGGAGCGAAGTCGGACTTGCGCAAGAAGAGTTTGTGAACGCCTAAAGTGTGTATTGCGCAAGCCCGACTTCCTTGATGCAAGAAATAGGTATTCCTTCATGGGAAGAGTCCTTTGTTAGCCCAAGCGTAGAGAGCTAGCGTTCAAAAGCGATTTCGTCGATATAAATTGTCCCATTCAATTCTGCCTGAGAATCCTGCAAAAGAAAGGCTCTTTTAGCGAAACCCAAGCTGACTTCGCGCAAACGAGTCAAATCCACTTTGACTCCGGTTTGTGCAGTTGTTAATAACGAGTCAACCGGAATTTTGATCTTTCGCCAATAAGTCGGCGCCAAATAAATTTTCTTTGGATTTGTTTGACATTTATCGATCATACCTTTATCATCCTTACAGTTGAGAGTATTATCTTTTAGGGCTACTTCGAAATACGTTTTAGGAGACGCGCCTTTTACCCAGAAGGCAAGGGTGTTCAAACCAAGATTTTTTAAATTGAATGAAGTGCCGCGACTAGAATCTTCGCCATTATTCAATGTCGTCACCCATCCTCCAAATGAGGCGTCGTCATTCAAATAAAAATCGATTTGAAGTGAGCGCCCTTTGCCACGCAGCACATTTTCAGGTTCTTTCGCCCGGCTTGTATCGACTGTGCCTACCGGAGTATCAAAATAACCGTCTCGGAAGCCTAGTAAATTTTTAAAATCCTCATGATCGAAGTCGTCGATCATCAGCCCATCGGGCTTTGGAATACAATACTGACACTCCCCTTTGAACTCTAGCGGGCTCTGCATCGGAACAGCTCTATGAAGAGTATCGATCTCAGCCCCATCATCACACCGCCTTCTAAACACATACTTCCCCTTCGGAAGTTTTACTTTGATATTCTCCCCAGCCTCTAAACGATAAACCAAGCTGTCATCGTTAATGTCGACTAAAATACTGTAGCCAGGATTATCATCGGCCTCGAAAGGCGGGCAATCGCCATCGGTATTGTTGCTGATCGTGACTTCGGAAAAATTCAACGGATCCAACCTCGCTTCGAAGGGTTTATCCGATTCACAAGCCAACAACAGAATTATACTAATAAGTGCGGAGAAAAACGACGGCTTCATGGCATTCTCCTTATCGAAACAGCAAGAGTACTTCATCAACAAAAACGTCATAAGCTTTCAGTTCGATGGCACCGTCAAGCTGAATGTGGATTGCAGTTTTATCCGGCTTGTCTTCGTAGCGCGGTTGGTATTTGTAGCGGTCAAGTTCATAAAAGCCCTCGTCGATTTTCAAGCTTATGTAACGAGCCTGTTTGTCACGAATCTCTCCATGCAAAGTCAAATGATGCCAAGTGGTATTCAACTCAAGTTTGATTCCCGTATCAACCCAGTCCATTCCACTCCATATCCGAATGTCCGGCTTGCCTGGAGCACCGCCGGCATCGACATTTTCCCATTGTATCGCCCATTGCCATCGCGTGCTGTCCTGCCATTTACTGACGCTGAACTCAATCGCCTGAATTATGGAAGGGTTGGGCGCGTTATTGAAGGTTGTTACTGGATCGTATTTGAAAAATAAATCGAATATGAACTCTTCGGTAATGGAATCGGTGGGGAAATCTTTGTAGAATCGAACGTTGCTGCTGGAGTTCCCACCCGTTAAGGACAGCTTCAGAGCGCGTCCATTCATGGCAGGTTGAGTAACCGTGCTCAAACTTCCTTGGCATCCCGGAGTTCTATCATCACATTGTTTAATCCATTGTTGGGTTGAATCTTCGTCGAGATTGGCGAGAATTTGCCATTCCGGAGGCACAAAGCCGGGGCTCAAAGGATCATACCGATTGTTAAAATCCTCGTCTCCATGACACCCGATATACGTCAGAGCGCAAATCAAGAAGAGCAAACACGAATGCCACGCGGCAGCTTTTGTGTTTCGCATGGGTTGTTCAAGAGATGAATTTCAGAAACTGACTTGTACGCCGATGCTGAGAGCATGCAGGTCCGGCTCAGCGTCCAAATTGAAGCCCAAGCGGGGCTTTGAGGTATCATATAAAAAAGTGTCTTGAAGAGAAGAAGTTTTTGGCGGCTCTTTACGGCGGAGATCCCGATACAGCAATGCGGCAAAAATAATCCCGGAGCCAATCGTGACGTTGCGCGCGATCTTGCAGCGCGATCTGGCCTTTTCAGTTTGAATACGGCGCGAAAGAGCTTCTTCCGTGCTTGTGGCAGTCTCATAATCTTTAAAATGATCTTGCGCGTTGTCAAATTCCAGAGCATACCACGCAATGCTGCCGCCGGCCATCACCCCAAAAAAAGTGGTGATGTATGTCGCTTTGCGCTTTATTGGCCAGCAACGAATGCGCGGCTTGTCCAAGCCTATCGGGACAGCACGTGTGTCGCTTGGTGGTTCAACTGTTTTGCAGCATACCAATCCAACATATTTCGCTATAATCAGAAAAGGTGGCCCTGGCACTTGAGGAATGCTTGCATATTGTAGCCCCGGAGCCCTATTGGAGTCTTGGAAATTATACACTATCAGCGGTGGGGTTTCTGAATTTAGTTTGAGATGCTTTATCGGCTCGCTCTCCAATGGCAAAAAGAAAATACATGGGAGCTGGCCGGTATAAGCTTGACCATCATTTGTTTCGATTGTTACCTGAAACGGCGAAGATGAGCCTCCCTCGTGTTCAAACAAATAAAACCGGCCCTCTCTAGCAGTAACCTTTAGCTCATTTTGAACATTCTCAAAAGAAGCACATGCTTTTGTCGTATCTTTTTTAACCACCATTTCTTCTAGTAGCTGTTTGGCCCAGAGCGTGGTGAGCTTTTGTGCCCGGGCCGGCGCTGAAAATGAAAGCAGGGTTGCTAAGGCCGACGCTGAAATAACACACAGAGATGAAAGTCTAACGTGATACATTTCTTTCTCCTCAGCCATGTGGAAGTTTTTAAGCAATCAGCGGTGGGGGCGTCTGGTCAAAGATTGAAATCGGCGCTCGGCTTGTGGTATGGATGTGGTTTGGATGACTGGTTTGGGATCGGCAAAGTAAATTTTCCCCTGTCCATACACAGTGCTATCCGAACTGATGATGATTGGTTTAGCAAGAACTACCCTATCTAAATTTGCAACTCTGGAGAATATAGATACCGACTCGCCTTGCTTTATTTCATGGAACGTTACCACAGTATCGGAGATTTCCCGTTTTAAAACTGCCGAGATTAAGCTGTCAAACTTCGCGTGATCGTCCAACAATTGTTCCCTAAGCCCCTCCATTTTTTGTTCTGTCTTCGCCAAAGAATCTTGAAGGGCAATGACAAGTTCCCGTGCGGCAGTTATTCTTGATTCGCTCAAAACGTCTGTGATCGTTGTGTACCCCACGAAAGTCAACGCCACGACCAGTGCCGAGCCGCTATATGCCACCGCCATGAAAACCACGCGCAAGTCCGTGAGATGAGTTTTGAGTTTCTCAAACTCATCGCTCGTCACCATCGCCGGACGCCAAGGCGCGGGGATGGCGCCAACTCTTTTATGTGCGTTGCGGTATACGAGCAGGATGCTGAGCAAGGCGACAGCAACAGCTCCGATGGAGTTGAGCAAGATCAAAGTGGCGGAAACGTTTGCCGAGTTGCAAGCAATCAAGATAACCAGAGTTATGGCAAGAATTAAAACAATAATCCTTACGAGCCAACGTGCTTGAACAGCGCGCCGTAGGCTTTTGTTGATTTTCATGAGTAGCCCTTTCTATTAGCAAAAGACTAGTCGCGTGATGAATAATCAATAAGGAGAGTGCCCATGATATTGGATTCATGATAGCCACCTGAATTTACAATGTCAAGTTCAGATTTAATTGCCGACCTTCTCTTGGCAGCAAGAGCTTGAGCTGTCGATAGAACAAGCTACCGTCTCAAGATCACCAATTTCCGGCTCTGCTCGAACCTCCCCGCCTGCGCGCGAATTACATAAATCCCATTCGGCAAACTTTGCGCAGAAAAAGTTACTTCATGCCGGCCGGTATCAAAACGCTCATTCGCAAGCGTCGCAACGCGCTGGCCTTGCAGATTGAAAACTTCCAGCTTCACCAAACTTGCCGTCGCGAGCGCAAAGGAGAGCTTCGTGCTCTCATGAAACGGATTGGGTGCATTTGGAAAAAGCTGAAAGGCCTCGGGCAATACGGAAGAGGCGCCGCTGACTTGATTGCCGCCTTCGGAGGTGAGCACATAATGATCGACCACGATTCCGGCAACGGAGCGCCGCCACTCGAAAGTGATCGTGGCTGCGGCAATAGTCTTTGCAATCTCGATGACAGTGTCTCGCGCAACGGCATAAACGTGAATCGCCGAGGGGTCAAGCCAAAGCGTGGGTCGCGTCACAGCCAAAGAGGTGTTGAAGCCGCCGGGTTGCCAAACCTGGATGCTATCGCTCTGGGCGGATTCTTTCACGATGAGATAATGCTCGCCAAACGATAAATCCGCATTGTTGAAGCGCGTAAAAATGCCCGCGGTCAGTTTGCCGTCGTTGCTCGTGACCAACACGCCTTGGGGCGGCAACACATGCGAGGCAATCGCATACGAAGTCAAAGGACTCCAGTTCGCAACCACCGTTATCGATTCAAAGTTGCTCTGTGTGGCTTCTTCCGTGAGATTGAAATAGTCCGTCATACTCTCGCCCGCGTAGCGGCTCGCCACGTGCTTTTGAAATATCGCCGCCACTTCGCGCCATGCCGGCGCACGCATTTGGCCGGTATGAAGATCGTAACTCAGCATATAACCAAAAGCGAGATTCCAGCTCAGCGTGGCCTTGTCGTGCGTCATCGTTTCTTCCGCCAAGTCGTGTTGATAGAGCAAAATTTTGTCGTGCGCCATGAGCGAGAGCAGAGGATAGTAACGCCAGTTGCCCTGGCCCCACCATTGGTCAAGCTCGCCGCGGCGATCATTTAAAAGCACGCTGCCGTGAAATGCGATTTCCGTTGCGAGCAAACGATCATAGCCCTGCTCGGTCGCAAGGCGTTTGGCGGTATGCAACCGTGTGTGCTCGAGCCAGCTTTGCATGTAAGCACGCGGCGTTGCGCATGCGGCATTGAAATCAAAATACCCCGGTCGCGCGCCGATTTGATCTTCGAACACGAGATCGCTGGGCAAGTCTTCGGTCATCTCGCGCAGCAAACGGTCGATACGCTGTTGCACAAACGGCGCGCACGGCGAAACCACGTAGCCGCCATTCGATCCGTAGCGCTCATAAATCGCATTGCTATTCTTATCCAATACCGCAATGTCATTGATCGTGAGCGGCGACGGAAGATTTCGCAGCGTGGGCGATTCATCATCCCACCAAGTGGGATTGATATAAGGCATCACGAGCAGCCCCAAAGCTTGCGCTTTTTCAAACAACGCGCGCAGATCAGCAGTCGTGCCGAAGTCCGCATTGGGCGGCAGAAAATCGGGATAATTGTTATCGAAGCCATTGGGCTGAAACGCGACCGGATGCAATATCGCAGGCGAAGGCAGTTGCGCGAGCAGGCTGTCATATGCCGTGAACTTGGAAAGATTAAACGGCGGCCCGGCAAGCTGATAAAAGTCCGCCTTCAACAACGGCGCCTGTGCGAGACGTTGAAAGTCTGCGCCGAGCTTTTGCGCAACGGAGGAAAAGCGAGCGACGCCGTTGTCATCACGGAATGCTGCGATGGTCTTCGCTATCGGTTCCGCGATGCGCATGCGCACCATCGGGCTGGTCCACTCTCCGCCGTGCGCGAGCGTGATGCGGAAGTTGTGCGTGAGAAATGTGCTCAGCAGGAGATATTGGTCATCGTGCGTGAAGCCGAGCTCGACGAGAGGCACTGGGTCATCATCAGAGAGTGAATAAAGCGCGAGCGTGCCGTTGCGCTGTTGCGTAAAAACGTAATCCGCAAACACACCGCCGCCGGGATAACGCGCGCCATAGCTGCGGCCTTGTGCGAAAAATGATGATTCCAACACGATGCCGGGCAAGATGGGAAGCAGCGCTGACTCCATCTCTGCTTCTTTGAAGACGAGATCGGAGGGAAAGAGCACGTAGTCCAACGTGTAGCCCCATTCGTTCTTGAGGTGCAGTTGCAAATCGAGGCAAGCCTCGGGCGAAGCAGTGATCGTTATTACAACGGTCACACGTTGCAGGGCGGAAGAATCGGGCGTATAGTGCAGCGATAAGATTTTATCGATGTCGTTCCACTGATATGCGAACTTGTTTGCGCCGCTGGAATGATAACTCGCCCCGCCGACGTAATTCACCGGCGAATTGGGAAACACCGCGCCCCAAAGCTGCTCATAGCGCGAGCCGTGGGTGAGATTTTGGCCGGAGGTTTTGTCAATAAGATACGCGATACTGCCGTTGGTTTTGCGCAAGCCGATTTCATATGCGGAAGCATTGCCGAGCTTCATTGTGTCGTGTGCAGAATCGTCAAAGTAGATCGACTGCGCCACCGCTGGAGCAGACAGCGTGAGTGCGAGCACGACAATGAGCGCACGGCACAACAGATTCATGACTTGAGATTTCATGATTCCTCCGCAGAAGTGCCCGAACCCACCGCCCGTGTATGAATCCAAGCGGCGCGGGCATTTTTGAGTGAAGATCGCGATTGGATGCGAACGCGCGGCTCAACGTTTTACATAATGCCATGCGATGCGCACGAGCGCCGCGAGCAACAACAGCGGCGCAATCACTTGGCTGAGTATTTCATCACACCATGAGTTTTTCCATTTGCGGAAGTAACGCCAAAACGAAACGTGCGAGCTCCAAATTGCGGCAGGCCGAACTTTTTTCACGCTCGCGCCTTGTTCGTGAAAGATGAACACTTCCGGTTCGAAATAAATTTTCCAGCCCGCTTGCCAAACGCGGCGGCACCAATCCACGTCGCTAAAGAACAACGGAAACCGCTCGTCCCATTTACCCACTTGCGCGATCACCTCCGGACGCGCCAACAAACACGCGCCTTGGGGTTGATCCACCTCGCGCCGCGTGCGATGATCGAAATCTCCCATCTTCCAACGATTGAAAAACGGCGAGTGCGGAAACAGCCGTGCCAAGCCCGTGAACTCGAAGAGCAAATCGGCATAGGTTGGAAAACGGCGACACGAGGGCTGAATCGCTTCTCCGTCATTTACAGGATAACGCAACTGTGGCGCGATCACGCCGAGGTTTTCATTTCCATAAAGCTTTTCCAACAGCGCGGCGAGACTGCCTGGCGGCAATACCGTGTCGGGATTGAGAAAGAGCAGCGCGGCGCGCGGCGGAACGAGCGCGAGCGCTTGATTCACCGCGGTCGTGAAGCCGAGATTCGTTTCGTTGTAGATCAGCTTGTGAGAGATGCGATCCGCCGGAAAGCTTGCGAGCGCGCTTTTAGTTTTCTCTCTCGTGTCATCGCGAGAGTCGTTATCAACGAGAAGAAGGTGCAAACGGCGATGAGGATCAGCAAGCGGCAGTGAAGACAAGCAAGCTTGAATATGTTCGCCGCTTTGGTAGGTGACGATGATGACGGCGATTTGTTCGGGGAGAGAAGTCACATTGGATGTGGTTGTGAGATGAACTGAAAATAGGCAGCGGGATACAATTACTTTTCGCCGGTTTCGTCGATGATTCGAAAGTAGTGGCTTTGCTCTGCAGATTTGTCCGGCAGAACTTGATAAATCTTGTTGACTTTCAAATCATGAACATATCCAGCGTTGTTGATACAAATCGCAAAGACCGGCAATGAAGAGGGCTTTTCCATCGTTTCAAATCAGATTTGATCTGAATGCTCACAAGGATTCCTTCTGAGTGACAAATTAACGGCCGGTATTTGACAACCGAAAATTCATTCAACGCAAACCAACTCGCGTGAAGCGTTCGTTAAAACTTCGCAGCCTTGCTCGGTGATGAGGACGTCGTCTTCGATGCGGATGCCGCCGAGGCCGGGGAAATAGAGGCCGGGTTCAATCGCGACGACCGTGTTGTTGGGAATGATATCTTTGCTCTCCGGACCGATGCGCGGTAGAGAATGAACCTCAAGCCCAAGGCCGTGGCCGAGAGAATGGTTGAAATAAGTCGCTAGGCCGTGCGCTTCGAAATGTTTGCGCGCTATGGCATCGACCTCGATGGCCTTCATGGGCGCGCGCGCGGAAGCATAAACCAGCTCGCAGGCTTCTTGCACGAGGCGATACGCGTCGCGCATTTTTTTGTCTGGCTCGCCGACGGCAATGGTGCGCGTGAAGTCTGCGGCATAGCCTTCCACCACGCAACCAAAGTCAATCACCACCATGTCGCCGTGCGTGAGCGCTCGAGAAGAGCTGTGTGCATGCGGCAGAGCCGAACGCGGGCCGGCTGCGACAATCGGCTCGAACGGCTCGATGTGCGAGCCGCACTTGCGCGCGATATAGTTCAATTCCGCGGTCACCTCCGCCTCGCTCACACCCGGCCGCAAATGCGGCTGCAAGCGTTCCCAAACTGTGGAGGCTATCTGCGCGGCTTTCTTGAGCAGCAAAATTTCCTCATGCGATTTTTCTGCTGCGAGTTTGCCGAGCAGGTGGTCGGTCAGTTTGAATTCGAGTTTGGGAAAGTGCTTGCGAATCTGCGCGAGCAGGTGATAGGTGAGATGATGCTCTTCGATGCCGGCTTTGGCAACGGCCGGAAGCGGATTGCGATCTTTGATCGCGCCGATAAGATCGCGCTGCGCAATGAGAATTTCCGCGCCGCGAATTTCTTCGTGCGCTTGATCGCGATAGCGCCAGTCCGTCGCAAAATAAGATAGGCCTGACGTAATCAGTCCTATGCCGTTGGAACCCGTGAAGCCGAAGAGATAACGCAAGCTGGATGGTGCGCTGAGGAAAAGCCCGTGCAACCCCGTCTCGTTCATGCGTTGCCGCAGGCGCGTAATTCTATCCGGCATTCTGCGTCTCTTGCAAACGTTTTTTGAGATAGTCGATTTTTTCGCGGTAACTGCGGTTGGCGGGATCTTTCTTGCTCAACAATTCGAACACGCCGATGGCTTTGGCATACTGGCCTTGCGCGGCATAAATCTCACCCAAAGTTGGCGTCACAATTTTATCACGGCCGCTGGCATCACGCAGCCCTGCGAGGGAAAGCGTTTCTGAATCTGCAGTCTTCGCGGAGGCGGAGGATTTTTGCGACAACGGAGCAAGGCTTTCCGTAGGTCGTCGTTCCATCGGCGCAGGCGCCCACACGCGTTCCTCGGCCGCGGCTAGTTCGTCGAGGTCGATATCCAATGCCACTGGGCGGCGCCTTGACGGGGTGCTCGGCAGCGGAATCGGCAAATCTGTTTTCGTGGGTTCGGTCTTGGGAACCGGCGAATTCGTGCTCTTGACTTCGGCTCCAAGCTTTTCTGATTTTGCCGTGGGCTTCCAGCTCGAATCTTCTTCGGGCGCAGCTTCCTCATGCTTCGGTTCCGCGGCCGGCGGCAGAGCCGCAGGGTCACTCTTGCCGCGTTGAAACGCCGCAACCCCGGAAGCGTTGTCGTCCATCATTTCATCTTGAAAGATGTCATCGAGAATCGAAGAAAAACGCGCCTCATCGGATTTCGTGAGCGACGGCGTTTTGGGTTCGGCTGCGGCCGGCGCTGGCCGCTTCACCATGGGAATTTCGAGGTCGCCATTGGGAGCTTCGGGCTGCGGCATGCGCGCGGCCGGCGGCGCAGGAGGTGCAGCAGGCACAGGGCGCGGAATTTTTTCCGCCGCAATTACCGGAGCTTCACGCGCCGCTTGAGGTTTGGAAGGTCTAGGCGGTGCGGCGGTTTCACGCGGAGCGCTGGCCGGCAGACTCGCAGGTGCGGCCGGTTTGTTGGTTTCAGCCTTGCGCGCGAATTCCTCGACGAGATTCTGCACGTTTTGATCGAGCGGATCGATGTGCAGAATTTTGCGATAGCTCATCTCGCAGGTGTTATCCCAACCAATCTCGCGCATCAAATCGCCATAGTAGCGGTGCGCCGCGAGATACTTGGGATCGTAGAGCAGCACGCGCTTGAATTCCTTTTCGGCCTGGTCATAGTATTTCTTTTGCATGTAGCACTTGCCCAGCACCATGTGCCCGGTAACGTAATAGGGATGACGACGAATGCCTTCCTCACAAATGCGAATGGCTTCGTCGAGACGGCCGGTGTTCATGAGCGCATCGGCCACGCGGGCAAACGTGAGGGAATCCGGGTTTTGCTGCAGCGAAACCTGCAAGGTTTCGAGGCTTTCCACTTCGGCTTTACTCATCACAACATATCCTTGCTAACGATGCTGCCTGACTTGCGAGGGCAGCGCGATTTTGAGTTGAGGCGGAACGCTGGCGCCGCCATTCAGAGCGTAAGAAATTTCACTTTGAGAATTTCACGGTGCTGTGCCGTGCGACTGCAACACGCCCTTCGCGCTTCCGGGCAGGCGAAGCTCGCGCTCGAAGCGCGCTTTAAATTGCGGCCAGACGATATCTTTTAGAGAGTGATAACCGATAAAGCCATAGCCGAAACAAAACAACGCTTGAAACGGAATCGCCGCAAGCTCGAGATAGTAGAACGACAAGGCGATGCCTGCGAGGCTATAAAGCGCCAGCAGCATTTCGAAAATGCCCGTAGCGAGCCAGCGCCCGCGGCGTTTGTTGGGGCTGAAATAAATCTTGCCGCGATACTGATCGGCATTGTTCTCGATGCGATACTTCGGCGTGCGCGTGAACTCGCTGCGGCGATTGAACAGGCCCTGCATAATCGCACACGTGTTGTTCCATGCCAGGCCCATGCTGCCCGACATGAACAAAGGAAAAGTCAGTATCCGCCGCCGCCAATCTGAATACAGCGCCTTTTGTGATTGCAGATACATCAAAAAGGAGCCCCAAAATGCCACTACGAACACCGACGACATGCCAAAATAAAAATCGTGATTCGCGGCGCCTTCATTTTTGATCCAGATTAAAGGCACGTTCAACAAGCCGACGATGAGAATGAACGGAAAGACCAAGTTATTGGTTAAGTGCACGGTGCCTTGCAGCTTAATGCGAAGCGGCACCTTTGCGCGCCAAAGCCTGGGCATGATTTTCTTGGCCGTCTCGATCGCGCCCTTGGTCCACCGGAATTGTTGCGATCGCAACGCTCCGATCTCCGCGGGCAATTCGGAATCACAAACGGTATCACCAAGGAATTTGAATTCCCAGCCGCGTAGTTGTGCGCGATAGCTCAAATCCAAGTCTTCCGTCAACGTGTCATCAGACCAATTGCCCGCGTCGAGAATGCAGGCCTTGCGCCAAATGCCCGCGGTGCCGTTGAAGTTAATAAAGAAGCCCGCGCCGTTGCGTGCGGTTTGCTCGACCACGAAATGGCCATCCAAGCCGATAGCTTGCAGGCGCGTGAGGATCGAGTAATTGTAATTGATATGGCCCCAGCGCGTTTGCACCATGCCCACCCTGGCACTCGCAAAATACGGGAGCGTGCGCATCAAAAAGTCACGCGGGGGAACAAAATCCGCGTCGAAGATAGCAATGAAATCTCCGGTCGCGGTTTCCAAGCCGGCGCGCAGAGCACCGGCTTTGTATCCTTGACGGTTTTCACGGTGCAATAAGTGAATGTCAAAACCTCGTGCACGGCATTCCGCCACCACCCGTTGCGTCACACTCAATGTTTCATCCGTGGAATCATCAAGCACTTGAATTTCGAGGCGGTCACGCGGATAATCCATGCGGCATGCCGCACGAATCAATCTTTCCACAACATAGTATTCATTATACACCGGCAACTGCACGGTCACGCGAGGGGGGCGTGTGATGGGCTTGGGGCGCAGCCCGCTAAGGCCGCGATACTTCTTATAGTAATAAACCATCACGAAGCCATGAGCACCGAAAACCAGCAGGATGCACAGTGCGACGAAATAGGCGGTCAACACACCGTATTCAAGAACAATAGCCATAATATGTAATTGCGCCGCAGAGGCTGATTCATTCTCCGGCGTAAATCTTCTCCTTCCTCCTTAATTCTGAACGGCGGCAAGTATAAGAAAATCGCTCATCATGCGCAAGGCTTTGTTCGGAGGGGATTACACAATGAAATTGAAATTGCAAATTTATAATTTAACATTTGCACTGCTTTGGGATGCCGCACCGACTACACTACGAATAATCGTGCGCCTCACCACCCGGTCACTGACTTGTTGATGACTTCCTCCGCAATTTTGGCAACCGCTTGGCTGATCGCGCTTCGGCGATCGCCGGAACTCGCATCACCCGGAGTGTATGTTCCGAATTGCGTGAGATCTTCCTCCCAAATCACTTTACGTTTCTTCACTTCTTCATATTTGATGTGCACCGTGAGCGTCACGCGGATTTCCTGCACTTGCTCGCTCTTCGTATAAACGCCCGCCTGCTCGACCACACGCAACAGCGTTCCGTTCACAATAGAGTCCGCAGTGCGGCGATCGGCAATTTTCAAATTGTTGTCACGCGTGAACAGCTCGATGATAGTATTCGTCAATTGCTCTTTGATGCCGAACTCCGCGGTTTGATCGTTGAACACCGGCACCGCGACGGTTTTGATATTCGGATTGCCCGAGCCGGAAAAGGAGTAGGGACCGCAGGCGAGAACGCATTGCATTGTGATCGACAACACAAAAAGAAGTTTATGCTTGATGAAAACGCCCAACTGATTCCCTCCTTGAGAGAGGCAGGGGCGTGTTGCTGTGGCTTTACTCGATCTGAAAAACACCCCCCGCAAGGGGGAAATTATTAGGCGCGCGCTAAATGCGTGTGCGTACAATTTATCAAGCATTGAGGTCATCGCAATCATTTTTCATTTCGGCAAAACTCGGCGGCTTCGGCAACTCAAGCTTCCTTATCAAAACGGCAAATCATACTCTTTGATTTTGCGATACAGCGTGCGCTCGCTGATTTTAAGCATCTGCGCGGCTTTGCGGCGATTGCCGCGCGTGCGCTCCAGCGCTTCGTAGATCATGCGCTTCTGCATGCTTTCAATCGACTCGAAGCTTTCGTCCACTTTGGTGACTTCGCCGGAATCGACTTCGTGAACAAACGCGTTGTCCTCATAGCCCGGTTTGAGGCGGCGCATGGGCGAAATGTATTTGCCGACGAGCAACTCGCGCAATTGTGCAATCTCGTTTTTAAGATCGACCAGCGCGCGATAAATAAATTCTCTTTCGACTTCCTCGCTCGAACGATTCGTCGGCACCGGCAGCGGGCGCGCAAAATCGCTTTTGCGCGGGAGATGCCGCACCAGAGTCGCCTCGTCGACGCGGCGGCCGCGCTCGATGACGATGAGCATTTCCACGAAATTTTTCAGCTCGCGCACGTTGCCGGGCCAATGATACTCCTGCATCACGCGCATGGCCGCATCGGAGAAACCTTCGAACTCGATCTTATTCTGCTGGCAAAAATCCGTCACGAATTTTTTCACGAGCAAAGGAATATCCTGCGCCCGCTCACGCAGCGGCGGAATGCGCACGCGAATCGCATTGAGGCGATAAAATAAATCCTGCCGGAAGTTGCCGTGCTCCACCGACTCGCGCAAATCGCGGTTGGTCGCTGCAATCAAGCGCACATCCACGGCGCGCGCACTGCTGCCACCGACGCGGATGAAATCCTTGCCTTCGAGAATGCGCAGAAATTTCACCTGCGTCGCGAGCGGCATCTCCCCTACTTCGTCGAGAAAAAGTGTGCCGGTGTCCGCAGATTCAAAATAGCCTTTGCGCGAGCCGATGGCGCCGGTAAATGCGCCCTTCTCGTGGCCGAATAATTCCGACTCGATGATGCCCTCGGGAATCGCGCCGGCATTGACCACCACGAAAGGTTTGTCAGCGCGTTTGCTAAGGCGATGAATGGCGTGCGCAATTAACTCCTTGCCGGTGCCGCTCTCTCCGTAAATGAGCACCGTGATATCCGTGGCAGCAACTTGCTGCACGGTTTCAAGAATCTGCAGAATTTCCGGCGAACTGCCCACTAGCCCGATCTCTGCGCGCAGAGTATCCAGTGTAACGTCCGTGTCCATAGTATTATTCCGAGTCGGGATCATACGTGATCTAGGCTTTGCTCAACGTTTTTTTTCGCGTTACACTTTGCACGTTAAACGCCTTCGTGTAACATGTAAAGTGTAAAGTAGAAGTTCATCAACGTTTGGCGCGATTTTGAAACCACTTCACGGTTTCCGTCAAGCCGTCGCTCAGCTTCATTTGCGGCTCCCAGCCCAGCAAGCGTTTGGCTTTGCTCCAATCCAAAACGCTGCGCATTTGCTCTCCGGGCTTGGCTTCGCCGTGCTGTTCTTGCGCGCGATTGCCGGTAATTTTATTCAAATGCCCGAACAATTCGTTCACGTCGGTTTCCACGCCGGTGCCAATATTGAAGTAGTCGCTGTGCGCGTAATTCAGCGCCGCAACGTTTGCGCGCACGACGTCGCCGACGTACACGTAATCGCGTGTTTGCTTGCCGTCGCCGTTGATAATGGGTTGCTCACCGGCCAGCAAACGCGAGGTGAAAATCGCCACAACGCCGGCCTCGCCGTGTGGACTTTGGCGCGGGCCGTACACGTTCGCGTAGCGCATGAGGCCGTATTTCATGCCGTAATTTTGTCCGAAGAAGGCGATATATTTTTCACAAGTCAACTTGGTAATGCCATACGGTGAGGCCGGCCACGTGCGATGCTCTTCATCCGCCGGAAATTTTTCCTGCTCGCCGTACATCGCGCCGCCGGAAGAGGCAAACAGAATTTTTTGTACGCCGGTTTTGCTGGCTTGCTCCAAAAGGTTGAGCGTGCCGATGATGTTCACGTCCGCGTCGTAACGCGGATCAGCGACGGACTTGCGCACGTCCATTTGCGCGGCTTGATGGCAAACCACGTCGAATTTCTCATTCGCAAAAATTGTCGCGATTTGCTCGCTGCGAATATCCGCTTCATAGAATTTTGCGTTCGGATTGAGATTCTCTTTTCGCCCCGTCACCAAATTATCCACCACCACGACTTCATGTCCGAGGGCGATGAATGCGTCCGTGAGATGCGACCCGATGAATCCGGCTCCGCCGGTGACCAAAATCTTCATTGCGTTTTCCTTTCGTTGCAGTTCGTGCTATGCGATTCACTGTTTAAACGCAGAAAAAAATTCTAAAAATTTGAGGCAGAATAATTTGTCGGCAGAATGATTTGAAATAACTCTGCCGGTAAATCGTTCTGCCAAAGGTCTTTTCATCATTGCCGGAGGAATTTTTTTGGCTCTTCATCTTGAGCGTCGCCCCTCAAACTGTCATTCTGAAAGAATCATCCCTAGCTCTCGGCACACACCTCAAAATAGGATTCGCTCCGAGCACGAGGGAAGGTTCCTACGGAATGACAATGAAGAGGGCTGCAATTTTCAATTTCAAATGCTCTTCAAATGTTTCAACGCCTTCGCGCCGATGTCCGTGCGATGATATTCGCCTTCGAAACGAATGCGATTGACGGCTTGATACGCGCGTTCGCGCGCTTGTTGAAACGTATCACCGAGGCCGGTGACGGCGAGCACGCGGCCGCCGTTCGTCACCACTTTGCCACGCGGACCTTCTGCGGTGCCAGCGTGAAAAACCATAACATTCTTTTCTGCGCTGCGCGACAGTCCGCTAATCACTTTGCCGGTTTCATATTCACTGGGATAACCGCCGGAAGCCAATACCACCGCCAGCGCCCATTGCGAGGCGAGCGTGAGCTTGTAATCGCTCAAATCGCCGTGCGCCACGAGCCACATGGCCTCGACGAGATCGGAGGTGATGAGCGGCAACACGACTTGCGTTTCCGGGTCACCGAAGCGGCAATTGAACTCCACCACTTTCGGGCCTTCGGCAGTGATCATCAAGCCCGCGTACAAAACGCCGCGATACGGTTTGTGTTCCAGCGCCATGCCTTCGATCACGGGCTGCAAGATTTGGCGATGCACGCGCTGCAGCAATTCCGCGCTCATAATCGGCGCGGGAGAATAGGCGCCCATGCCGCCCGTGTTCGGGCCGAGATCGCCGTTGTAGATCGCCTTGTGATCTTGCGCCGCCGGCAATATGCACAGGTTCACACCGTCGGTCAAACAGAAAACCGAAACCTCCTCGCCCTCCATGAACTCTTCGACCACGATGCGATTGCCGGCCTCGCCAAACTGCTTTTGCTCCATAATCGCCGCGAGCGCGTTGCTTGCGTCATTGCGCGAATGGGCCACCATCGCGCCTTTGCCCGCGGCCAGACCATCGGCCTTGATAACGACTGGAATTTTACATTTGAGCAAATACTTGCGCGCGGCCTCGGCTTGCGTGAAAATTTGATATGCCGCCGTGGGGATGCGGTATTTGCGCATGAAATCTTTCGCGAACGCTTTGCTGCCTTCCAACCGCGCGGCTTGCTGCGAAGGGCCGAAGATGTATAAACCGTGCGCCTCGAACTCGTCCACGATGCCGGCGACCAGCGCCGCCTCCGGCCCAACAACGGTGAGATCAATCCTTGCCTCTTCCGCAAAATGGCGTAATGCCGCAATATTAGTAGAAGAAATATCGACACAGGTCGCAAGTTGCGCAATGCCGGGATTGCCGGGCGCGCAAAATATTTTCCCCATGCGCGGACTCTGCGCGAGCTTCCACACGAGCGCATGCTCGCGCCCACCACTGCCGACGACGAGCATTCGGAGTTTTTCTGGTATGGATGACGTCATGATCAGTTATTGTGAAGAAGAAATCACGTCCGTTCGTCGTGAATAGTAGATTGAGGATAGTAAATCGTAGTTCTTCCAATGGTGTGCACAAAGCTAACGATCAACGATCTACTATCCACAATCCACGATCTTCAAACACTCACCGCCCTCGCTTCCGTCCCGCCTTCTTCACCGCATACGCCACCGGCGCTTTCTTCTTCCCGTTGCGTAAACGCTCAATCTCATCGCGCAATTCCGCGGCGCGTTCAAAATTGAGTTGGCGCGAGGCGGCGAGCATTTCTTCTTCCAATTTTTCAAGTGCATCTTCGCGTTCCATCGCGGAAAGATTTTGCCATGCGCTCTCGGAGATCTGCGGCTTGCTCTCCTGCCCGTATTTGTCCACTTTGGCGTCGGCCACGCGTGTGGATTTCAAGATTTCTTCCGCACTTTTGTAAATCGTTTGCGGCGTGATATTGTGCTCTTCGTTGTATTTGCGCTGCAGTTCACGGCGGCGATTGGTTTCATCGATCATCTTGCGCATCGAGCCGGTCACCACGTCGGCATACATGATCACCTTGCCGTTCACGTTGCGCGCGGCGCGACCGCCGGTTTGAATGAGTGAGCGCTCGCTGCGCAGAAAGCCTTCTTTATCGGCATCCAAAATCGCGACCAGCGAGACTTCTGGAAGATCGAGCCCCTCGCGCAACAAGTTCACGCCCACGAGCACGTCGAACTCTGCGAGCCGCAAATCGCGCACGATGCCGACGCGATCAAGCGCATCAATCTCCGAATGTAAGTAGCGCACGCGAATGCCCAACTCCGCGAGATAGTCGGTTAAATCCTCGGCCATGCGTTTGGTGAGCGTAGTGACGAGCACGCGCTCGCTTTGCTCCACACGCTTGCGAATCTCGCCGATAAGATCGTCGATCTGCCCTTTGATGGGTCGCACTTCGACTTCGGGATCCATCAAACCCGTTGGGCGAATGACTTGCTCGACGATGACGCCCTGGCTCTTTTGCAATTCATAATCCGCGGGCGTGGCGGAAACATAAATCATCGGGCCGACGAGCGCTTCAAATTCCGGCAAGGTGAGCGGGCGATTATCCAATGCCGAAGGCAAACGAAAGCCGTGCTCGACCAAAGTCTCCTTGCGAGCGCGGTCGCCGTGATACATGCCATTGATTTGTGGAATGGTCGCGTGCGACTCGTCGATGATCGTCAAAAATCCCTTCGGAAAATAATCGAGCAAAGTATACGGTCGCTCGCCCGCGGCGCGCGCGGAGAGATGGCGCGAATAGTTTTCGACGCCGTGGCAGGTACCGATCTCTTGCAGCATCTCCAAATCAAAATTGGTGCGCATTTCCAAACGCTGCGCTTCGAGCAATTTGTTCTGCTCGCGGAACAAAGCCAAGCGTTCCTCCAACTCGGTTTTGATGAGCTGGACCGCGCGCCGCACCTTGTGTTCCGGCGTGACGAAATGTTTGGCGGGAAAGATGGCGACGCTGTCAACCTCGCCCAAAATCTCGCCGGTTACGGTGTCAATTTGTGAAAAGGACTCGATCTCATTGCCGAACATTTCGATGCGATAGGCCTCGCGCTCGTATGCCGGAATGACTTCAACGACGTCGCCGCGCACGCGAAACGTGCCGCGCGCGAAATCGAAATCGTTGCGCGAGTAGTGCATGTCCACAAGCCGCTCGAGAATTTTATTGCGCTCAATGCGCTGCCCGCGATCGAGCATGAGCAATTCGGCTTTGTAATCTTCCGGATCGCCCAAACCGTAAATGCACGAAACGGAAGCGACGATCAGCACGTCGTGCCGCGACAGCAGCGAGCTTGTGGCTTTAAGCCGGAGACGGTCGATTTCATCGTTAATCGAAGTGTCTTTTTCAATATAAGTATCAGTGGAGGGAACGTAGGCTTCGGGCTGATAATAGTCGTAGTAACTAATGAAATATTCCACGGCATTGCGCGGAAAGAAACCTTTGAACTCGCCGTAAAGTTGCGCCGCGAGCGTCTTGTTGTGCGAAATGACGAGCACCGGCTTGTTGATATTGGCAATCACATTCGCAAGCGTGAAGGTTTTGCCGCTGCCGGTGACGCCAAGCAAGGTTTGATGCTGCTCGCCGCGCTGCAAGCCTTCGGTCAATTCACGGATTGCCTGCGGCTGATCGCCGGTGGGTTTATAATCTGAAACCAGCTCGAATTTTTCCATGATTCACAAAAATGCGATGGTATCGAAAAGCTTGCAGCCACTGCTGGAGGGCACTAGCAGATAGCACAATGTTTTGCAGGGCCCGAATATACGCGCCTGCCGCTACATTGTCAAGCATGGCAAAACCGCTGAAAATGCCGGAAAAACATCTTGCAAATCAAGAAGCCCGCCACTATATTTTTCGGCTTTAAAATTGCCCAAAGCTTTTTTGAACTTTCAACTTGCCTGCCCAACGCCCAACCGGCGCGCTCAAACTATGGCAGGAGATTAACTCTCGGAGATGAAGTCATGGCGGTAATGGGAAAAATGCGGGAATACACAAAAGTATTCCTGTTCGTCTTGGTAGTCGCGTTCATCGGCACGATCATATTCGATTGGGGCATGGATGTCACCGGCATCAAAACGCAAAATACCACGATCGGCAAGATCAACGGCAAAGCCCTGCAAGCGCAGACGTTCTACAGTGCCTATGAGCAAGAGATCGACAATCTGCGCAAGCGTTCCGGCGCCGATCCTTCGGAAAGCCAGTTGGATTTTCTGCGCAATCAAGTTTGGGAAAACATGGTGCGCGACGAGTTGGTCACGCAAGAAATTCGCAAGCGTGACCTCAAAGCCACGGATGGTGAAGTGATTCACTATATCTTCGACGCGCCGCCCGAGATTCTCAAACAGAATCCGTCCTTTCAAAATGAAAAAGGCGAATTCGATTTCGGCAGATATCAAGCGGCGTTGCGCGATCCCAACGCCCAACTGCAGCCTTTCTGGCAGTCAGTAGAATCTTACATGCGTGGCGCATTGCCATATCAAAAATTTCAAGACATCATCGAGGCCTCGGCAACCGTAACGGAGAGCCAGGTAAAAGACGAATATCTGAAGCGCAATCAGAAAATCACGGTGCGCTACGCTCTCTTTCTTGCGGATAAATACCGCCAAACCGGCGCAACCGTGGACGCGAAAGAGATTGAGAAATATTACAACGAGCATCAAGATGAGTTCAAAGAGCCGGAGAAGCGCAAAATCGAGTATGTCACCTTCTCCACGCGTCCCACGCAGAAGGACAGCCAATCAGTGCATGATCTCGCAGCTACTTTGAAAGAGCGCGCGCTGAGTGGAGAAGATTTTGGCGAGCTTGCCAAGAAATATTCCGAAGATGAGTCCAATCGCGACAAAGGCGGTGATTTGGGTTTCTTCAACCGTGGCCAGATGGTGAAACCATTCGAAGATGCGGCGTTCAGCGGACAAGTCGGGGATTTGCTCGGCCCGGTGCAGACCTCGTTCGGCTTGCATCTCATCAAAGTGTTGGAGAAAAAAGTCGAAAACAATGATGAGCAAGTGCACGCGAGCCACATTCTCCTAAAGTTCAATGCTTCCGCTGAAACCATCTCCGCGGCGAAAGACAGCGCCAATTATTTTTCCGCTCACGCCAAAGAAGCCACCTGGGAGGAAACGCTAAAGCTGGAAAAATTGCAGTCGCAAACCAGCACGTTCTTTCCGGAAGGCACCGGCTTCGTGCCCGGTATTGGCATGAATCGCAGCGCCTCACGCTTCGTTTTTAAGAATAAAAGCGGCAGCATTAGCGACCCCTATGAAATCCCGCAAGGCCTGCTGGTGCTGCGCGTGTTGGAAACGCAAGCCGAGCACACCAAGCTCCTCGAAGAAGTCAAGACACAAATCGAATCCAAGTTGCTGGCGGAAAGGTGGAAACAAGTCGCGGATCAAGTTGCCGGAAAATTCTATGCCGACTTGATGCAAAAAGGCGCGACAGTCTTGGACTCGAGCACGGTGGGTGACACTTTGAATGTTGCAACTACGGAACCTTTCACGCGCTCCGGTTATGTAACCGGCATCGGGCGCGATCAGGACTTTATCGGCGCGGCATTCGCGCTCAAGCCTGGACAAATCTCCAAACCGGTGAAAGGCCAGCGCGGCTCATACATTCTGCAGCTTGTCAGCCAAGACCCATTTGACGAAGCCGATTATTCTTCCAAAAAAGAAGGCATTCGCCAACAATTGCTCGATCGCGCCAAACAAGAAGCCTTCACGCAATGGTATGCCGATCTGAAGGAGAAAGCCAAGATCGAAGATTTCCGCGAGAATTTCTTTTAGCTAGACTGCTTGCTGCAACAAACGAAAGCCCCATCATTGGGGCTTTTTTGTTTCCAGTTGTCGCTGCAAATTTATTCGACGATAAAAAAAGCCGGTTTTATCTGTGACTTTTTTCAGCCGAAACGCAACTATATAGATGTAATTCGGGGAAAAGATCGTAGGGTCGGGGGAAAATGGGGGAACGATCCAACTTAGGCCAAAGCTGGAGTGCCATCCCCGTGGCGCGCCAGCTTTTTTTATTTTTACTCCTGCCCGCGCCTCCTCTTTGTTTCGAAGTTCCTGCCATGTCCCGCCATTATTGTGTGCTTGCAATCCAATCCGAAATTCTGCATGTTCTGTCACATCTTCATTGATAATCCGCAAACAATTACATTCCGCAAAGAAGGGAGATGTCATGGTCGAGCACACGACATGGTATTCCTATTTTACCCACCTCGAATGCACGCGCTGTGACCAAACTGCCTCCACCGATAAACTCATCGGATTGTGCTCGTGCGGCGCGCCTTTGTTCGCGCGCTATGATATGAACGCGTTGCGAGCGCGCTGGCCGCGCGCGGCTCTGTCTCATGCTGAAGCGAGCTTGTGGCGTTATCAACCCATACTTCCGGTCGTGCGCAAAGAGAATTGTGTCGCACTGGGCGAAGGTTGGACACCATTGCTGCAATTCGAAAAACTCTCTGCTATGATTGGCGTACAAAATTTGTGGATTAAAGACGAGTCGCCGAACGCCACGGCTTCATTCAAAGCGCGCGGCATGAGTCTCGCCGTTTCACGCGCGAAAGAACTGGGCGTGCAGAAAGTCGCGTTGCCCTCCGCCGGGAATGCGGGCAGTGCGGCCGCTGCCTATGCCGCGTGCGCCGGAATTGAAGCGCATGTCTTCATGCCTATCGACGTGCCCAAGCCCTTTCAACATGAATGCGAATTCTACGGTGCGCATCTCGAATTGATCAAAGGGTTGATCACGGATTGCGCCAAACACGTGCTCGCGCGCAAAGATCGTGAAGGCTGGTTCGATCTTTCCACCCTCAAAGAACCGTATCGCGTGGAGGGAAAGAAGACGATGGGTTACGAGTTGGCGGAGCAATTCAATTGGCAATTGCCGGACGTTATCATTTACCCGACCGGCGGCGGAACGGGTTTGATCGGCATGTGGAAGGCATTCGATGAAATGGAGCAACTCGGGTGGATCGATTCGCGGCGGCCGCGTATGGTTTGCGTGCAATCAAACGGCTGCGCGCCGATCGTGCGCGCGTTCGAGCAAGGCCTCGAGCACGCGCCCGAATGGCAAAACGCTGCAACCATCGCGAGCGGCTTGCGCGTGCCCAAAGCCATCGGCGATTTCCTCATGTTGCGCGCGCTGCGCGAGAGTCACGGCACTGCGGTCGCAGTGGCGGAAGAACTCATTCCTCGGGCCGTGCGCGAATATTCCCGCGCGAGCGGCGTCTTCTTTTGCCCCGAAGGCGCCGCGGCGCTTGAGGCGACGAAGCAGCTTGTCGCCTCAGGTTGGATCAAACCGCAGGAGAAAGTGGTGGTGTTCAATACGGGGTCGGGGTTGAAATATACTGAATTACTTTTCTGATTGCGAAATCTGCGCTTTACCGCGAGACCTTTTGCGCTGCTGCCTTGTTCGAATTGAGTGTGCGCGCTCTATGAGCTCCTTGCAAGCTTGCGCCGCACTTGAAACATTCAAACCGTGCCGTCCGTATTGGGAGCCGCTTTGAGTAGGCCGATCGGCTTTTGTTCCGTGTATGCAAGCAAGGAAGGGAGAAGATGAAAAAGAAAATCATCATCTCAGTATTGGCAATCATCGTGCTCGCGGCTGCGGGCTTTTTCTTTTTGGGCAATTCGAAGAACGAAGCGGAAAACGCTTTGCCCAAAGTGAAGGCCGCGCGCGCCAATCTTGTTGATAAAGCGCTCGCCGTGGGCACGATCGAGCCCGAGAATGAAATCTCCGTGAAATCCAAAGTCACGGGTGTGGTGCAAAAAATTTATGCGGACGTGGGTGCATATGTCAAAATCGGCGACCCGCTGCTCGAAGTGCGGCCCGATCCCACGCCGCTCGAATTGGCCGAGGCCAAGCGCAACGTTGAACTCGCGCAGGTCGAGTTGGATAATCTCGCCAAAGAAAACGCGCGGCAGCAATCCCTCCTCGAAAATAAACTCATCTCCACGCAAGATTTCGAAGCCTCACAACGCCGCTTTCAAGAGTCCGAGTTGAAGTTGAAGATCGCGCGCGAGAAACTCGCTTTAATCGAGTCGGGCAAAATTAAGATCGGCAAAACGGAAATTGAAACCGTGATCAAAGCGCCGATTGAAGGCTACGTCTTGAGCAAGACCGTGGAGGTCGGCGATCCGGTCACGCCGCTCACTTCATTTCAAGAAGGCACGGTGCTCATGCGCCTGGCGAGCATGGAGCGCCTCATCTTCAAAGGCACGGTGGATGAAATCGACGTGGGCCGTTTGCGCGAAGGCATGGAAGTCGAAATCAAAATCGGCGCGCTGCCCAACGACAAAATCAAAGGCACGCTGCGTTTGATTTCGCTTAAAGCCGAGAAGAAAGAAAACGCCACGGTGTTTCCGATCGAGATTACAATTGACGCGGCCAACGGCTCGACGCTGCGCGCGGGTTACTCCGCGAATGCGAACATCATCATTCAGAAGAAAGACAGCGTGCTCACCGTGCCCGAGCGCGTGGTCACGTTTCGCAATGATTCCGCTTTTGTGAAGATCGAAGGCCCGGATAAAAAGGAGAAGGAACAACTCATCGTCACCGGTTTGAGCGACGCGATCAACGTCGAAGTGATCTCCGGCCTCGCCGAAGGCGCGGAAGTGTTTGAGAAACCCGTGAAAAAAATCCAATGAACCATTTCTTCTCCACCATCGCGGAATTTTGGAGCGACTTGCGCGCACAAAAACTGCGCACGTTTCTCACCGTGTTCGGCATCATTTGGGGCACGGTGGCCATCATCGTGCTGCTTGCATTCGGCATGGGCTTCAAGAAGCAGCTCGCGATCAACATGCACGGCCTCGGGGAGAGTATTGCGATCATGTTTCCCGGCAGCACCACGAAACCGTTTGCGGGCTTCGGCACGAATCGCGGTATTTCTTTTTTGGAAGAAGACGCACGCTTGCTCGCTTCGCAGATTCCCGAGATTCGCGCGATCAGCCCGGAGTTTAGCCGTCGCGGCGTGCCCGTGCGCGTGGGCGAGAACATCACCAATCCGCTGGTCACCGGCATCTATCCCATCTATGGCGATCTGCGCAACATCATCCCCGAGCAAGGCGGCCGCTTCATCAACGAGCCGGACATGCAGCATCGCCGCCGCGTGGCCGTGATCGGCAACAAAGTGAAAGAGCTGCTTTTCGGCGAGAGCGACGCCATCGGCAAAATCATCCATGTCGGCCAGACGCCTTTCACCGTTATCGGCGTGATGCAAAAGAAGACGCAAAACTCTTCTTACAACACGCGCGATCAAGACCGCATCTTTATTCCCGCTTCGACGTTTTCTTCCGTGTTTGGCGTGATCAAGTTGAGCAACATGATTTACGTGCCGCACAACCCCACGCAATCCGACGAGGTGGAAAAGCGCGTGCGCGAAGTCATGGCCAAGCGCTATAAGTTCGATCCCACGGACAACGACGCGATTTGGATTTGGGACACGGCGGAGGCGGACAAATTCATGTTCTACTTTTTTCTCGCGTTCAACATCTTTTTGGGATTGATCGGCAGCTTCACGCTTGCGGTGGGCGGCATCGGCGTGGCAAACATCATGTATGTCGTGGTGCAAGAGCGCGTGAGAGAGATCGGCATCAAACGCTCCGTGGGCGCGAAGAAATCGCACATCATGTTTCAATTCTTCATGGAGACGTTTTTCATCATCGCGCTCGGCGCGAGCATCGGGTTCGCGCTTGCGTTCGGCATCATTCAAGCTTTGCAATTCATACCCATCAAAGAATTTGTAGGCACGCCCGAACTCTCACCGCTCGTCGCAGGCATTACGATGCTCGTGCTCGCGTTGATCGGCCTCGCTGCGGGCCTCATGCCCGCGCGCCGCGCCGCGAATCTCAATGTGGTGGAATGTTTGAAAACGTAAAATTGGATTTGTGGATTGATGGCTGGTTGGATGGTTGGGTTTTGAATTTCTAATTGAGCAGGCGCCCTAGAACTGTCATTCTGATTTCTATGACAGAATCAAGCTCTTTTTAACAGCCTTGGGTTG
>JBBILN010000020.1:0-114972 GCA_037444905.1 bacterium
GGCAACGACACATTGCTCAAAATGCTTCGGTAACATTTATTTTGAGGCAATGCGGAGCAGATCTCGTCACATTCTCCCTGAAACTTTTTCGGTGAATTTCTGTATGATAGGCTGTCTCATTTCCCCCCATTCGGCCAATTTCCAATTTGCGTAGCGAGGAGGTCTAAACATTATGAAAGCTTTACGAATCGGACTGTTGCTTTTGAGTATGGCGTCGCTGCTCGCGTTTACCGCGTGCTCCAAATCAGAGGCGGAAGATGCCAAAAAGAAGGCGGATGACAAAGCGACCGCCACGAACGGCGTTGCAAAAGATAAAGACAAAAGCAAAGAAGCGGATTTGAAAGCCGTTCCTGTCGAAGTAGCGACGATCGCCTCCGGCGAGATTTCGGCATATGTCTTGTCGAATGCTTCTCTGGAAACGGAAGAGGCCGTCGATGTATTTCCGCAAGTCACCGGCATCGTCGTCAAGCTACTCACGGAAGAGGGTAGGCACGTGCGCCGTGGTGATGCGCTGCTTGAGATCGATGCTCGGGAGTATAAGTTGCGGGAAGATGCTGCGCGGGTCAATTATGAGCGCCAGAAAAATAGCCATGAGCGCGCCCGGAGCATGTTCGACAAAAATCTCATGAGCAAGGACGAATTCGAAGTCGCCAATTTGAATTTGGAGCAAGCGCGCATCGAATGGGAACAGGCCAAACTCACGCTTGATTACTGCAATGTCAAAGCGCCGATTTCCGGCATCGTTTCCGAGCGCACGGTTAAGATCGGCGACCGTTTGTTGACCTCCACGAAAGTGTATTCCATCGTCAATCCCGAGCTGCTGCTCGCCAAAATTCATCTCACTGAAAAGGATGCGCTGCGCACGAAGGTCGGGCAAAATGCGAAAATCATGTCCGACGCGCTGCCGGAACATGAATTCATCGGCAACGTCGATCGCATCAGCCCGGTGGTCGATCCGCAAAGCGGCATGGTGAAAGTGACGCTTCGGATTCACGACCGCGAGAGCATGTTAAAGCCCGGCATGTTTGTGAACGTGCATTTGATTACGGATACGAAGAAGAACGCCGTGCTCATTCCGAAAAAAGCTGTGGTTTATGATGACAACCAGCAATTCGTGTTCGTGGTGCGGCAAGACACGCTAGCGCTCAAAGTGCCGCTGAAGCCCGGCTATTCCGACCGCGATCGTGTGGAGGCAATTTCCGGCGTTGGCATTGGCGATACGATCATCGTCGTCGGCCACAACGCCATGAAAGACAGCACGAGAGTGAAGATTGCAGAGATGAAAATCTAGCCATTGGAGTGGTGGATAAATGGATTGGTGGAGTTTTGGAGTGATGGTGTTTTGGAAAAGCATCGCTCCAAAACTCCATTACTCCAACAGTCCAGAACTCCACGGCTCCACGACTCCATCAATCCAGAAATTTGACAATCCAACCATCCCTTCATATGAATCCCGAAAGCCAACCACACACTTCCGATTTTTACCGTTTCACGACCACGCGGCCGGTTGCCATCTTCATGATCATCGTGGCTGTGTGCGTGTTCGGGGTGGTCTCGTTCGATCAGCTTGCGCTGAATTTAATGCCGGATATTTCCTATCCTTCATTAACCGTGCGCACGGAATATCCCGGCACTGCGCCCGAAGAGATTGAGACCACGATCTCGCGCCCACTGGAACAGCAGCTCGGCGTTGTGGGCAAGCTGGTGAGCATCAGCTCCATCTCCAAAGCCGGATTCTCCGACATCATTTTGGAGTTCACGTGGGACACGGACATGAACGAGGCGATTCAAGATGTCCGCGAAAAACTCGACCAAGTCTTTCTGCCGCCCGAAGCCAAACGCCCACTCATATTGCGCTATGACCCCACGCTCGATCCGATTCTGCGACTGGGATTGTACGGCGACCAATCGCTTTTCGCGCTGCGCTATATTGCCGAAGAAGAAATCAAGCGCGATTTGGAAACGCTGGACGGCGTGGCCGCGGTCAAAGTGCGCGGCGGTTTGGAAGAAGAAATTCGCGTGGAAATGGATGAGCGCGAGCTCACGCTGCTCGGTTTGGACATTCAAGAGGTCAATCGCCGGCTTGCGCAGGAAAATATCAATCTCGCGGGCGGCAATTTGAAGGAAGGCCAGACCGAGTATCTCGTGCGTACGTTAAATGAGTTTCGCGACGTAAGCGAGATCAACAATCTTGTCATTGGCCGCCGTGAAGGCGTCGAGATTCGCGTCAAGGATGTCGGCGCGGCCACGCGCACCCACAAAGAGCGCGAAGTGATCACGCGCATCAACGGCAAAGAAAGCGTCGAAATTGAAATCTACAAAGAAGCGGACGCCAACATTGTCACCGTTGCGGCTGCGGTTAAAGACCGAATCTTCGGCACCGCGGAACAACAAGCGTTCGTTGCAAACATGAGGAAAGCCGCTTCTTCTTCTTCAACCCAAAACGGCAAGCCGCAAGCTAGCGAAAAGAAGGAAGGGCAGAAGGGGGGAGGCGAGGCTGCGGCCCGCGCGATGCTGGCCAAACGCATGACCAACTTTCTCGCATACACGCTGCCTACCAGTTCCGGCATTGAACTGCTCTCCGATCAATCCACCTTCATTAAAAGCGCGATCGACGAAGTAAAGGGCACCGCGATCATGGGCGGTATTCTCGCGATTGTGGTGCTATACATTTTTCTGCGCCGGGTGTGGAACACTATCATCATCGCGCTCGCGATTCCCATTTCCGTTATTGCCACGTTCGGCCCGATGTTGATGTTCGACGTGACCCTCAACATCATGTCGCTCGGCGGCCTTGCGCTCGGCATCGGCATGCTGGTCGATAATGCCATCGTGGTGCTGGAAAGCATCCACCGCTGGCGCGAAGAGGGACACGATCTTTTTACCTCCGCAATTCGCGGCACTGGCGAAGTCGGTTCCGCGGTGATTTCCTCCACACTTACCACGGTCGCGGTATTTTTTCCCATCGTTTTTGTGAAAGGCATTGCCGGCCAAATTTTTGGCGACATGGCGTTGACCGTGGTTTTCTCATTGCTCGCTTCCCTGGCGGTGGCCTTGTTCATGGTTCCCATGCTCGCCTCACGCATGATCAAAGAAGAATATCTTGCCGATATTCGTGGCCGTTTTTCGAATCAACATGTTTTGCGTTTGTCCATCTTGGAGGAGCTTAAGCAATTCCAAGCGCAACGCGAGCAGGGCCGCTCGGTTTCAGCGATGGTTGGGTCCGCGCTGTTCCGTTTTGTTAAAGAAGTAGGACTCAACTCGGTGGTTATTCTTGCAGCCGTGCTCTTTTTGTTGATAAAGAGCGTCATACTTTTACTCGCTTTTGTGCCGACGCAGCTTTTCGGTTGGATTCCCGCACTGCGAAAATATGTTCATGCGATCTCGAATTGGAGCGCGCAGCCCAATTTTGCGGGATTGCAAATTCACACGCGGGTGTGGGACACCTTGTTCAAATTCGCCTCTTATCCCGCGTTTGTGCAAGGCTGGAAAAATTTCTCTGCGAAGTTCAAGTCTGCACCAACCGCAAAAAGGATTGCGCTGGGCTTGGGGGCGCCGATCTATTTCGTGTATGCGCTGGTGCGCTTTGCCATTCAACACCTCTTTGCCACTTTGTGGAAAGCGTTGATGGCCCTCATCTTCGGCGCTGCTTTTGTGGCTTTGGTGGCGCTCGTGCTTCTCGGCTTGCCCATTGGTCTCGCGTTCGCGGTGTTAATGTTCTTCGTCAATCCGATTTTGGAGTGGTCCTACAAAGTCTATCCCCGAGCTATTGGCTGGGCGTTGGGAAATCGGGGTACGGTGTTGGGCATTTCCGCCGCGTTGCTCGCGCTGTGCATGTTCGTGCTCGCACCGCGTTTGGGTGTGGTATTGATTCCGGAAGTGCATCAAGGCGAATTCAACATCGAGGCGCGCTTTCCAGTTGGCACGCCGGTCGAGAGCACCGACGCAAAATTTCAGCCCTTCGCGGAGATTGCAAAAGCGCATCCCGAAGTGGCGAAAGTAGTGACGGCAGCCGGCACGGAAATCACTTCGCAATCGCAGTCTGATGAAGGCGAACATACCGCAAAAATGACGGTCGCACTCAAAGGCAACGGCGATTTCGAACGCAGAGAAGAAGCGCTCATTGCGGATTTGCGCCAGCAATACAGCAATATTCCCGACGTAGAAACGAAAGTTGCGCGCCCGGCCCTGTTCAGTTTCAAGACGCCGATAGAAGTCGAAATCAAAGGCTACAATTTGCTTAAGCTGAAAGAGCTGAGCCGCGAGGCGGAAGCACGCCTAGCCCGCCTCGACGGCATCAAAGACGTGCGCTCGAATATTCAAACCGGCAATCCGGAAGTGCAGATTGTGTACGATCGCGACCGCCTCGCGTACTACAATTTGAACATCAATGAAGTGGCTTCGCTCGTGCGCAATAAAGTGCAGGGTGTGGTGCTCACGGAATTTCGCGAAGAGGATCGGCGCATTGACATTCGCGTAAAGGTCGATGAAGAAGACAAGGCGGGCATTGAGGAATTGCGCCGGCTGATCGTGAACCCCACGCAGGCCGTTCCGATTCCGCTCGCGGCCGTGGCTGCCATCGAAGTCAAAGAGGGGCCGAGTGAGATTCGCCGTATCGAGCAACAACGCGCGGCGCTGATCACCGCGAACATCAGCGGTTTGGATTTGAAAACCGCGGCTGAGCAAATTCATGACACGCTCGCGGAGATGGATTTTCCAGATGATTTCTCTTTCATGGTCACCGGCCAGAACGCGGAAATGGAAACCTCCATGAACAGTCTGTGGCTGGCACTGGCGTTGGCGATCTTTCTCATCTATGTCGTCATGGCCTCGCAATTTGAGTCGTTGCTGCATCCGTTCGTGATCATGTTCACGATTCCCATGGCTTTGATCGGCGTGGTGCTCACGCTCTTTGCGCTGCAAATTCCGTTGAGCGTCGTGGTGTTCATCGGCATGATCCTGCTCGCGGGCATCGTCGTGAACAATGCCATCGTGCTCATTGATTACGTCAATACGCTGCGCCGCAATGGCATGGAAAAACTCGAGGCGCTCGTCAAGGGGGGCAGCACGCGGTTGCGCCCGATCTTGATTACGACCGGAACCACTGTGCTTGGGTTGTTGCCCATGGCGCTCGGCTTTGGCGAAGGCGCGGAAATTCGCACGCCCATGGCCATCACGGTGATCGCGGGATTGGTCAGTTCCACCATGCTCACCCTTATCGTGATTCCGGTGGTGTATGCGATGCTGGATCGCTCGAAATAGCTACGCTTGGGGACAAGAGTGTTGAAGCTCGCGCGGAGGGCGTTTGTCTCTTCTCGCAAAAAGAGAAATTGAATTGTGCGCCTGTGAAGCCAAAAGGAGAGTGGAATCTCGGAGGGCAAGACTGGCGGGGGCTAATTTGAAGCCGTAATCTCGAGACCTTGTGCGCGAAGAAAGTTTATGGCCATCTCAATAAATTGCTCGGCGTTTTGCAGTTGCCCCCGGCATTCTTGCTCAGTAGTATCATAGAAATCGCCGTAGTCGCTGAATTCACGCGCTTCTCGTGCTCGACCCAAAATTGTGTTGAATTGCTTGTCAATCAAGCCGGTCTTCACAAAGTGCAAATTGAATAGCGCAATCACGCCAGAAGGCTTTTTTGAGTGCAATCCTTTGCTGGCGAGGATTGCTTGGGCTGCCGAGAAAATCGCGTAATAAGACTTCGATAAGACATCATCTAAGAAATCATTGTCAAGGAGCAAGCGCGCCGCAGCAAGCCGCCGACGAGCAATGGCAATTCTTCTATGAATGAGATCCTCGTTTTCCATCAGAGTGCTATACCCTCGCTTTCAACGGAAAGGCTGAATGGATCTCGCCACTGCTTCCAATTACGAAAAGTCGTGCTGTCAAGTAATTTGAGCGCGATGTCAAACTCATATTGAACCAAAAACTCTGTCCAATAGTCATAAATGTGATCGCGTAACTCTCGCGTAGATTGATCGAGCAAAACCACGACATCTACGTCCGAATCCTCGCGATAATCGCCGCGTGCGTAGGAGCCGATGAGCAAGATTCGAACTATATGATCGCCAAAGCGTTCTTTCAGGCCCTCGGCAAATTGCGTCACGAGAGCAATGGTTTCTGAATATGTTTTCATTGCCAGACCTCTTTTTAGAAAAATAGCCAGCACTTAACCGATTTGCAAATTCTTTTTTAATCGCCTATGCCTCGCCAATCCGCTCTCGCTAAACTTTCCGTCCATCGTCCCGTCACGGTGATGATGCTTTTTTTCGCTACTCTCGTCGTCGGTTTCGTGGCGTATTTGGATGTGCCGGTCGAATTGTTTCCTCGCGGCTTTGTGTTCCCAGCGCTCGGGGTTTGGATTCCCTACAACAATGCGAACCCGAGCGAGATCGAGGAGCAGATCGCGCGGCCTGTGGAAGAAATCATTCAAACCATCAGCGGTGTGCGCCGCATCCAATCGAGCAGCCGCGACAACGGCGCTTGGTTTTGGATCGAGTTCTCGCAAAATTCGGACATGGACGTCGCCTACGCCGATATTCGCGACCGCATGGATCGCGTCAAGCCGGACCTACCCACGGATATCGAGCGCATCTATCCCCGCAAGTTTAGTGACGATGACGAATCGATCGCCGTGTATGCCATCGCCATCGACCGAGAGCTGGAAGACGCATACAGCTTGATGGATATGCACATTCGCAAAGTCTTCAGCCGCGTGGACGGCGTCGCGAACGTCGAGCTCTGGGGCGTGGATCGCAAGGCCGTACAGATTCGCGTGGATCAAGCCAAAGTCGATGCGCATCACGTCAATCTCTATCAGCTTGTGCAGGAACTGCAGCGCGACAATTTCGTGCTGGCGAGCGGCCACGTCACAGACGGCGGCAAAAAATTTTACGTGCGTTCGCTCGGCAAATACAGCACGGTGGATGAAATTCAAAATCTGCGCATCAAGAACACCAATCTGCGTTTGAAAGATATTGCGGACGTAACCTTCGACGTGGCGGACGAACGGCAGTGGGTGCAGCGCATCGATCGCAAAAAAGCGGTGTGGGTTGAAATCTATAAGGAGTCCCAGGCTAACACTGTGGAAGTATGCGAAAAGATCGATGCAATCTTGCAGGAGAAAATCCTGCCGAATCCGCAGCTCGCCGGCATGAAGTTTGAAAAAATTTTCGATCAAGGTACCTACGTGATCGAATCCATCGACAACTTGTGGACCTCGGGTATGTGGGGCGGCATCTTCTCGTTCTTCATTTTGTTTTATTTCCTGCGCCGTGTGCGCATGACGCTCATCATCAATCTCGCCATTCCCATCTCGCTTTTAGCGACCGTGATTGTCATCTATTTTATCGGATGGACGATGAACATTATGACCTTGATGGGCATGATGATTTGCGTGGGCATGGTGGTGGATAATTCGATCGTGGTGGTGGAAAATATATACCGGCTACGGAAGGAGGGACTCTCGCCGAAAGAGGCGGCGTTCCAGGGTGCGAGCGAAGTCGCGATGCCGATCACGCTGGCAACCATGACCACGGTGGTCGTTTTTCTGCCGCTGATGCTGATGGGCGACAATCCCGGCATGAAATTTTACATGCTGCGCATGGGCGTGCCCGTAATTGCGGCATTGGTGGCGAGTTTGATCGTTGCGCTCGTATTTATTCCGCTCGCAACCCTCATGTTGACGGCGATGCAAGAGCCGAAGGAGCCGAAGAGCATCACCCGCATGATTGCCTTTTATGAGCGCTTGCTGCATCGCACACTGGCACACCGCGTGGACGCTGCGATCATCTTTGTGTTCCTCGTCATCAGCGGCTTCGCGATCATGAAAGCCGTGCCGCAAACCGATGAGACGCGCGGCAACATCAATGACCTGTGGTTCGCGTTCGAACTGCCCTCGAATTATACCATCGAAGATGCGGACAGCTACTTCAAGTCGATGGAAGACTTTTTGTATACGAATAAAGAGAAATACGGCCTGCGCATGGTTGATGTGCGCTTCCGCTCCAATTGGGGGCGCATGAATGCCTTTCTCTATCCGCCGCCTTCGTACGATTGGTGGCAAGTGGTCGGACTCGGACTCGGCCGCGCCGTGGGGCTAGTCGACAAGGGGCCGATGACGCGCGAAGAGGTTTTGGCCGACATCAAAGAAAAAGCGCCTAAACGTCCGGGCATCGAGATGCGCACAAGCTGGCGCCAAGCGGGCGCGAATGAACAAGGCACGGTGACGGTGTCACTGTATGGCGATGACACCAGCCGCCTCACCGAGCTTGCCGGCGAAGTCGAGCGCCGTCTGCGCACGATTCCGGATTTCCTTGATGTGAATACTGATTTGGAAGAAGGCGTGGACGAGATTCGTTTGCGCGTCGATCGCGAGCAAGCTGCGAAGTATGGCGTAAATGCGCAGACCGTGGCGGGCACGGTGGGCTATGCGCTCCGCGGCGTTGAGCTGCCAGACTATCGCACTGAAGATCGCGAGGTGGATATTCGTGTGCAAATGCGCAAGGAAGACCGCGAGACGCTGCACCAGCTCATGAATTTGCGCCTGCGCCAACAAAACGGGCAAGATGTGCCGCTGGCGCACATTGCCAACATCTCCGTGCAGCGCGGCTATGGTCGTATTGAGCGCGAGAACGGGAAGACCACGCTCGCCGTCAAAGCCACGACGACGAATGAAAACTTGGAAGCATTGTATCAAAAAGTGGATCAAGTCATGGCCGGTTTTCAAATGCCCCGCGGCTATGCTTGGAGCAAAGGTCAGCGTTTCAGCCGCATGCTCGAATCGCAGGAGTCTAGCAATGCCGGGCTGTGGCTTGCCGCCACGTTCGTGCTGCTCTTGATGGGGGTACTGTTTGAGTCGGTCATCCTTCCGCTTTCCGTGATTGTATGTGTGCCGTTCGCCTTCGTTGGCGTCGGCTGGACGCTCTTTATCACGCGCACTCCAATCGACCTAATGGCCATGATCGGCTTGTTCATCTTGATCGGCGTGGTCGTGAACAACGCCATCGTGCTGGTCGATCTCATCAATCAGTTGCGTTTGCAAGGCTATAGCCGCTATGATGCAATCATTGAAGCCGGTCGCCATCGCTTCCGCCCGATTTTGATGACGGCCCTCACCACTATTGCCGGACTTCTGCCCATGGCGCTCGGCACTGCGAAAGTAATCGGCATTTCTTATGCGCCCATGGGCCGCACGATGATGGGCGGCATGATCTCCGCGACCGCGCTCACGCTGCTCGTCGTGCCGCTGGCTTATACGTACTTCGACGATCTGCGGGAATGGTGGAAGCAGGTGTTGGCGTTGATGGTGGGGAAGAAGCAAGCGTGAGGATCGATGATCGTGGATGGTTTGCTCGCGTCGTGTCGAACAGTCCCGTCACGGGTGTGCCATGGCTTTGATTTGATGAGTGGTCGATCGACGGCTGTTGCATGACGCAAACTGTCGCACTTTTTGTTCTATTTTGAAGCCTCGAAAACCATTCGAGGCTTTTTTTATGAAAAGCAGCGTTCACTCTCAATCTTTATCTTCCACGCCGCGCGGTAGAATGAAATAAAGAGGAATCGCCGCGTACAGAACGATGGCGAGATTCACGTGCAGCAAGGCCGTGAGCGTTGCGACCAAATACAAAATCGGCCCGAGCAGAAATGATTGCCGCACGCTCTTCTTGAGATAAGCCGCGCTCAAATCCTCCCGCATGATCTTCGCATAGAGCGAAGCATACCATCGCATCAACGCAAACACCAAACTCGCCAACGTCATCACTGCGCCAAACACGATCACCGCAACCGGCTCGCGATGATACTCGCCCAAAAGCGCAGTGGGAAAGGGAATGAATGAGAGCAGCATGAGAAAGAGGCAATTCAGCCACAGCAAGCCGTTGTCCGCATGTTTCAGCAGATGGAAGAAGCGATGATGATTCACCCAAAAGATGCTCACGATGGCGAAGCTCATCACCCAACTCATGAATTTCGGCAGCAGCTTGACGAGCGCTGCGCCCACCTCTGCGGCGTGGTGCTCGCCTTCAAGCTCCGGCACTTTGAGTTCCAAAACCAACAGCGTGACGATGATGGCAAACACGCCGTCGCTGAACGCCTCGATGCGGCCCTTGTGCAGGTTTCCGGTGCGAAAGATTTTCATGTTACCTCGTTAGAATTTTGAATGCCATGCCGCGCCCGTGCTTCTGCATGATCGCAAGATTGATCCAGCTTAACGCGAATTGTTCGAGCAGCGCGATTTTATCCTCGCCGCCAAAGTCGTAGCATTCCGCAAAACCGAGGTCTTTGGCGAGCTGCTGCGCCACGGCTTTTCCTCTTTGATTGCCGCCCGCCACGAACATATCGATGCCGATCTCGCCATATTTCGGATTTGCCATGTTTTCAAAACCGGTGGAGTTGAAACATTTCACAACGTCAGCGCACTTGGTTATGGCTTTGAACGCCTCGACGCCGTGCGCATAGGGCTCCGGTTTTTGAAACACCGAATTGGTTGCGTCGATAATTATTTTGTTTTTCATTTCGCCGAGCGTTTGCGCCACGTCTTTGATCGCCGCGACTGGAACGGAGATTAAAATGACTTCCGCTTTCTGCGCCGCTTCGCGCACTGTCGTGGCGCTAATATTTTGGCTCGTTGCCATGAGTGCTTTGATCTCGCTATCTGCGGGATTCCTCGCGCCCAAAATAATTTCATGACCTGCCCGCGCCCAACCGGAAGCGAGCGCGCCGCCGACATTGCCTGCGCCGACGATTGCGATTTTCATAGCGGACTCCTTGTGGTTATTCATCGTTCGAGGTGAAGCCTTGAGGCGCCGGCCGCGCAGCATGATTACGCCTCAAGGCGTTACTACAGACTCTTATTAGACGCCCAATGCTTCAATGACCAACCTCGCTGCGGCCGCGCCGGAGTATTGTTGCTGGCCCGTGATCAAGCGCCCGTCGCGCACGGCGAACGGTTTGAAGCGGCCATTCACAATGAAATTTGTGTTGGGCAGTTTCTTCGCTTCGTCTTCGATCCAAAACGGCTGAATGCGTTTGCCCACAAACGAGTCTGCGAACTGCTCTTCGGAGTTCGCAAACCCCGTCCACGTTTTGCCATCAACGAGCAGCTTGCCGTTGGCGAGTTTCACCTTCAACAGCACGCACGTGCCGTGGCAAACAATCGCGACCACTTTGCCCGCGTCATAAAAGTCCGCGACGAATTTATGCAGCTTCGCGTCGTCGCGGAAGGTGTACATCGGCGATTGCCCGCCCGCGAGAAAGACCGCGTCGTAATCCGCGATTTTCACCTCCGCAATGCTCTTCGTGTTCTCCAACAACGCCGCGAGTTTGGGCGTGCTCAAAAAGCCCATGCTGATCAAGTCGTGCGCAGAATAACCGCTCGCGTCGCGCGGGTCGCTGTAAGAGTCGAGTTGTAGTTTGCCGCCATTGGGGCTGACAATGTCGACTTGATAGCCCTTCTCGGTAAACTCGTAATAAGGATGCGTCACCTCCGCTGCCCAAAAACCAATGGGCCAGCCCGTAGTTTGCGACACTGCGGAATTGGCGACGACGAGCAACACACGTTTGGGATGGTCGGGATTCAAGACATCAATGTTTGCGCTCATGAAGGTCTCCTTGTTTGCGAATGAGTGTGCGAGAAAATTTTCTTGCACAATCTACGCTGCGTTTCTACTTTCGTCAAGTATGCACTTTGAAGTGCGATACTCACTTGCAAGAAAGTAGAGCCGATCATGCCTCGCTTCGTGTTTCGCGGAAAGTCATATAACAACCCCGTGGAGTTGGCGCTCGACGTGGTAGGAGGGAAGTGGAAGATGCCGATCCTGTGGCGCTTGCAAGAAAGAAAGTGGCGTTATGGCGAGTTGAAAAGAAGTCTCGGCGCGGTCACGCATAAAATTCTAACCGAGCAATTGCGCGAGCTTGAGCGCGACGGCTTGATTTCGCGCACGGTTTATCCCGTTGTTCCGCCGAAAGTGGAATACGCGCTCACGAAAAAAGGCCGCAGCGTGATCCCCATCATCAAACGCCTGCGTGATTGGGGCAGCGCGTTTCGTGAGGAGCAAGAGAACAAAGCGAAAGATAGGTGAGCCTCCTTTGGCTTGTCGAAGATTGCAGTTTATGAGTTGCTTCTATTCTCATTCTGAATCAGCGTCTTGGCTTTGAGCAACGCAATAATCGTTTTCGCATCTTGAAACCTACCTTCCTCCAAAGACTGATACGCCTCGGCCACGGGTATGCGCACGAGGCGGAGGTTTTCATTCTCGCTTTTCTTGCCGCCGCCTTCCGAAATTTTCTTTCCGAGCTTGCCCCAAAAAACTGAAATGTGTTCTGCCGAGCTGCCCGGCGATACATAAAACTCTGCGAGCGGTTTGACTGCTTCGCATGTATAGCCGATTTCCTCGACCGCCTCCCGCTTTGCAGCTTCGAGCGGAGACTCGCCGTCATCCACCATGCCCGCGACGATTTCGATCATCCAGCCTTTCGTACGCTGCTCTTCAAAATAGGGATAACGAAACTGCTCGATGAAGATGAACGCGTGCGCCGATTCATCATAGAGCAAAATAGCGGCAGCATGCCCGCGTATAAAACTGAGCTGTTCGACTTTTTCTCCCAAACGGCCGTCGAATTTTTCGAATTGCAGCGTTGCTTTTTTAATTTTGAAAAAATCGTCGAAGACAAGTTGTTCATCATGCAACACGACTTGTCGCGTATGTTGCTCGCTATCCACCAGTTGAAACTTTTGCATTTCGTGCGCCGCGCTCCCGGGCTTTTTTTCGGTGAGAAAAACCGTGTACGCTGAAAACTGCAGCGCGAAGCAGAACATGAAAAAGCCGGCAGGAATCCAAAAGGTAGTGCGCCATGAATCCGTGGGCAACAGCAGGATACTCACTGCGGCAACGGCAAGCGAAGAGATAAAGTTGATCAGAAGCGCTTCCAGATGAAAGAGATTGCCCTTCTTATCGGCGCGTGGAATGGTTTTACTCTTCCACAAAAACGGGCTGCGCTCGTCTCCATCCGAAAGGCCTTCATTCACCAAAAAGAACTGCTTAATACGATTCATCGCGGCGCAGCTATCGCACCACGCTTGGCGCAGCCGCACGATTTTCAGAAAATAAATCCACGCGACGATGCTGAGCGTCAAACATATTGCAATCGTGAGGTGATTCTTGTACGGCGAATAGAACATGCCCTCCGTACTGTAGACCGCGCCGATGGCGGCCATCACCACGCCAGTGGCCAGAAGAAAGTAGTTGACGAGTGTGTGGCGGTCGTTCATGGCCTGCGCCATGGTTTCCTGCACGTATTCATACTCGCGCAAAACAATCTCGCGAAAATCTTCCGAAATTCCGCCGCCGCGCTTTTGCGGAGTGAGCTCGGGCGCCGGCGCAGTTTGACGCCCAAACTTGTAATATGAATACAGAATCAGGAGATAATAGATCACCGCAAAGTCGAGCAGGACTTGTTGCCGAAATTGCGGTGCGATTCCGGCAAAGACAAGAATCGCCAGCGCAATGAACGCGGGCGCGAGGAAATGAAAGAAGACGCGGCTCATCGATTCCTCCCGTCCACCGGCGACGACATGAGGGCAATCTCGCCTTCGCCATTGATGAGCGTGAAATCCTCCCAAAGATTTACCGTGGGGCACACGTGGCGCGGCGCAATCAAAACGTAATCACCCACTTCGAATTTTTCTTCGGGGGCATGTTCGAGCACGGTATGCTCTTCACTAAATGAAACGACTTGCATTCCGGTTCGGCTGAACAATTCCACTTTCCCGCTCTCCGCAGCCCAGCGTTTGTGCCCCAAGTTGAGCGTGATGCGATTCTCGCTGCCCACGTCCATCACCTGCGCGAGAATCAATGCGGCGATCTCAAAATTCCCCGGCATCAGCTTTTGGTAATTTGAATCCCACAATATCCACGTGCCGGGTGAGACTTGCACATGCGCTCCGTCTTTGATTTCACGCATGAGAATTTCGAGATCGAGTTGAAACGTCGGCGAGCCGGCGACGATGATTCTCTCCACACGGGCATGAAGCGCGTGGAAGGCATGCAACAGATCGAGGAGTTTCGCCATCGCGCGTTCGCTTTCAGCCTTTCGTCTCTCCGCTTCCGAATAATGAATGTGGCCGTCATAACCATGCAAGCCCACGAACTTGAAGCAGCGTTGCGAGGAAATTTCCGCAAAAGTTTTCAGCGCATTCTCCGGCAGCATGCCCGTACGGTGCATGCCGACATCGACATCAAGAAAACAATTCCAAATGACCTCTTCATTTTCAGCTACGCGCTGGAGGATGCGGGCATGGGACAGCGAGCCGATCTGCACTTGAAAATTCACTTTGGGATGCCGTTTAAGCAGATGCGCGAGGGTGCGCGCCTCATGTTCGAGAAGCGGGTAGGCGACAAAAATATTTGCCGCGCCGGCTTTGATGGCCACTTCAACTTCGCGCATCGTCACTTTCACGTCGGTGACGCCCGCTGCCACAAGCTGGCGTGTAACCCAGGTCGACTTGTTGGTTTTCACGTGCGGGCAGAGATGCCGAAAGCCCGAGCCGGGGGCGATGTGTTCAAGATGCTGGCGCATGTGTTGAATATTGCGCGCCACGCGATCCTCAAAAATGAGCAACCGGGGAGTGGCAAGGCGTCTCGGATCGTTGATGCGATAGGGGGCTTGTTCGTTAAGATGAAAGAGCGGCATAGGAAAATAAGGGAGTATGTAAGGTAAGCAGCAATGGCGCACAAAGACGCCGGCATGTGAAATCTTTTCTACAAAGGCGAAAACTTTTCGCACATAAAAAATGCTTCTCAAAAAAGTAAGCCCTACAATGTGAATCGTTCCTCGCCGATTCTGCCGGAGCACCGTGATTTCTGCCCGAATCGAGTTGAGTTGTTAATGAGAAGATAAAAATCTCCTTCTCGATTGCAAGGATTTCCATTTTCGTAAGTGCCCCTTTCAATTTTGCTATGCGCATGTGACAGTCGTTCGTGGCGAAGCCCCGCACCGCGAACCTAAAACTCGCGCCAGTGCTGGTGTTCCTAACAAATCCAAAACGACTCCGCTCGTGGTACCGTTCTTGCCTGTTATATTCGCGCCAATGGAATGCAAACACCTGAGTCGCAATCCTATCATTCAAACAGCGGAAACGGATTTCTTTTATGACAGCAAGGATATTGCGCGGTTCGCGAAGAACACACCTCCAGCGCATGACAATTGCTGCGAGCCTTTTCCTCGTTTTTTCCCAGCATGGCGCGTCCGCGCAACGACAAATCCTGTTGCACCCTGCAGATGGCTCGGATTTGTGGTTGAGTAGTCGCAATCCCGCGGCTCTGTCGTTTCAGCACAGCCGCTTGGTCGTGGGCACGGAAATTTTGCACGCGACGTTCGTGCCCGAGCGCGCTTTTGGTTTGAATGAACACCGCTTGCACCTTGCCTTTCCATATTGGCTCCCGCTCAATCTGGCCTTCGGTTTTGAGGTGCGCTCCTTTAATGCGCTCATCTATTCGGAGATCGAAGCCGATCTTTTGCTCAGCAAAAAGATTTCCTCACAACTAGCATTGGGCATGAAACTCGGCGTCGAAGACCGCTCGTTCGATCGCAGTCAATTCACACTCGTCGATCCAAACGATCCCCTGTTGCAAGGGAACAGCTTGCGCCGCAATACTCCCAATCTCGGTCTGGGGCTGTATTGGAACAAAGGCGCATTGGCAGCGGGCGCCAGTGTTCAGCATCTTTATCGACCCAATCTCGCGTTTGCTACGCAAGCGTTGCAGCCGCGTTTCATGGCGTTGGGCCTCGCATATAATCTCGGTCTCTTTGCTCCCGGTGTGACATGGAACGACAACGGCTCTCAACAACTCTTCGGATTAAATTTGACTGCGAATATTAGCAAGCTTGCCGTGGTGCGCCTGGGTTATGAACGTTCCGGTCCGGTGCGTTTGGAAACGCAATTTCATTTTCATCGCGATGGCAAGCTCGCATATGGAGTCAATGTTCCTGCCGGCGCGATTGGTGCGGCCTCGAACGGTACGCATGCGCTGGCATACGAACACACTTTGGGCCGCGAACCAGAAATCGGCGCACCATTGCTCAGCTTGTCGACCAGCCGCATGAACGTCATGATCGAGCGCCACAAAAGAATCGCAGAAGCCGGCGTGCCGCTGGAGGCGTTGCGCGCTTTGCCAGGCATGGCGAAGGAATATGTCGATCCGCGTGAACAGCTTGGCAATTTGGTTGTTCTGCCTTTGGTGGAAACTGAAGAAGAAGCGTTCAAGGCGTTATGTCAAAACGCCGCGTTCTTGCTGCAAGAGCATGCGCTAAGCAATTTGGCGCTGCGCGTTGCGCCCGGTGCGAGGAACGAAGCGCGCGTTTTTGAAAAAATGTTGCAAAAGGAAATGAATGGCAACAAAGCGCGTGTGCTGGTGGGTTATCAAAAACCGGAGGGCGCAGTCGCGTTGGAAGAATTTCGTTCCGGCAGAACTGTCGTTGTTGAGCAAGCGCCGGTGCTGTCGCACGAGAAAGTCGTGATCGACATTGTGGTGCCGTCGCAGCGGCGTCACGTGCAAGAATGGCGGCTTGACCTGCTTGCGCCGAATGCCGCACCAGTTAAGCGTTTTCATGGCACAGGCACATTGCCGGTTGCGCTCGAATGGGACTGGCGCAATGAAGCCGGCGAGTTGGTGCCCGCGGGACAGTATCGTTGCGCGCTCGCACTCAAGAGCGCAACCGGGAAAAAATATACGGCGACGGCCGAATTAGAAGTCACGGTCACGAGGCGCGAAGTGACGTTGCGGCTGGCAAAGAGTCAAAAAGCAGAAATGCAACAAAGTGCGCGTATCAACATGGAAACAAGATAGCGCGGCGCTTGGCCTCGATGAAGAAAAACGCGATGCATGGGTCTCTCAAAAAAACGGCAACTCGGAACATGAAAGAACAAGACGTGCAAAATTTTCCTCGGTGGATTGCTCGCGGCTCGACATTTTGCTGTGAAAGACTCCGCTTCCTTTGCATGCTCTTTCTCGCTGGGACTTGCGGTTTCAATCTTCAGCCTGGCTTTGGCCAAAGCCAAGCTCCGGTTCCGGTCACCATTCAAAGGCCCGAAGGCCGTTTGCTCGCTGGTGACGTCATTCGTTTGTCCTTCAATGTTGGCTCGCCGGCGCAACCGGTCGCCGGGTTGTTCGGCTTGAGCTTTGCATTGCGCTATACGGCCAAACCGTATTTGCGCCCACTCACACCGGATCAAGTCGTCTCCGGTCCGTTTCTGGAGCCGAATACCTACAACTTTGCGAAACACGAGCCTGGTCGCAACATGGTTTCATTCGCTGTGAGCCGCAAGCTCGGCGCCTCGGGACAATATGGTTTTGGCGAAGTGTTGATCTACTCGTTCCAAGTTTCCGAAGACGCACCTGTGGGGACGCAAATCTGTTTCTCGTTGGAGAATGTCTCGGCAAACGATTCCACGGGCAACGCGATTCCAGTGATTGCCGGACCGAATTTGTGTTTGCAAGTGGCAGATCTCAACATCAATGTGGCTCCGAACCCGTTCACGCCAAATGAGGACGGCAGCAACGACCGCGTCGAATTCAAACGTGAAGGCGGAATGCCCGCGGAATGGACGATTCTCATCATGGATCGCGACGGCCGGATTGTGCGCCGTCTTGCCAATGGCGAGAACACTTGGAACGGCCGTGATCAACAACAGCGCGAAGCTTTGCCGGGAGTTTATTTGTATTTGATTCAAAGCGAGGTGGAAGTAGTGCAACGCGGCGTGCTCGGATTGGTGCGATGACGACGTTCGGATTCGCGCCTAGAATCAGCAACAGGTTTCTAATGAAATTTGACGATCAAAATAAATCTTAACTCATCACCCTGCCCCTTCTCTTAAAAGAGAAGAGGAGAAAAGGCAACCCATGCTTTGGCAGCTCTCACCCTTCTCTTCCCAAGAGAAGGGGGCCGGGGGGATGAGTTTGGAGGCGTGATGATTACCGATTTTGAAAATCAAAACTCATCAAGAACTACTGCAAACTGAAATGCGACCACAGGAAGTGACTCTTATGAAAAGATACCCCTCGCAGGTACAACGAATTTCTGCTGCCCGCCAAGCTCGGTTGCTTTCCTTGTTGATGGTGCTGTTTAGCGTGGCCATCGCAACATTTCTCGCCTTAACCCTTGTAGCCATGGCGCATGCGCAAACGCTTTCGAGCGGCGGTAGTGGAAGAGAACTCACGCTGCACTATCCTCAAATCGAAGCGGCGCAATTTCCCCGCATCGTATCGTATGTGACCGCAGTTGACAGCACGGGCGCGACGATCGGCGGGCTCACACAAGATCAGTTTGTCGTGCGCGAAGACAGCACACGCGAATTGCCCATTCTTGTCGAGGAGATTACGAACAGCTCGGAAGGCATTAGCGTGGTGCTTGCGATGGACCGGAGCGGCAGTATTGAAGAAGAGTTGGCGGATGCGAAAAGCGCTGCAACTGCTTTCGTGAATCTCATGGGCGCCAAAGATCAAGCGGCACTCGTAAGCTTTGCGAGCGACGTGCGCACCAATCAGACATTCACACAGGAGCGCACGCTGCTTACCACTGCGATTCAAGGGCTCGTCGCCAAAGGCGGGACTGCCATCTACGACGCCGCGCTCGTGTGCGCCGATTTGTTGCAGTCGGTATCGGGCCGCAAAGCCATCATTCTCATGACCGACGGTCTTGACAAAGACAGCCAAACGACGCTCGAACAAGCGGTGCAGCGCTTCGCCGGCGCCGGCATTCCAATCTTCGCAATCGGCCTCGGCGCGGAAGTTTCCGAAACGAATTTGCGCATGCTCGCAGAAAGCAGCGGCGGACGCTACTACTTCAGCCCGACTTCCAAACAGTTGGAGGAAATTTATAGAGCGATTGCGACCTTGCTGCACCACTCCTATCGCATCACCTACAACACGCACAACCCCACAACCGACGGCTCGCTGCGCAAGGTGCGCATTGACGTGAACTCCAAAGCTGCGGCAGCCTTTGCTTATAATAGCTATCGCGCGCCCAATCATGTTCCCACGATTGCGCCAACGACTCAGAGCCTGCTCACGCCGGCGCAGGATTTTCAGGTGCAGATTGAGATTCCGGCTGCGAGCAAATACATGTACAACCTCTTCGATCTGCAATTTGTGCTAACATATGACCAGCGCTATTTGCGGATTAAGTCGCCGTTCAATGCCAACGTATTGCCACAGGCTTTCTTCGGGACGGCCGCGGAATTCACTTTTGCGGCGACCGTTGACTCTGCGCTCGGCCAAATCTCGTTTCGTTTGAAACGTAAAACTGGTCTTGCGCCGGTGGAAGGCCGCGGCCCTCTTGCGCAAATCAAATTTCACGCGGGCGTAAATCTGCCGGACAGCGCGCGCTTGACTTTTAACCTAATCAACCTTGCAGCGCGAGATAAAAACAACTGGCCCGTCGCCGTGCAGCCGGAAAACTTAACGGTGCAAAGCTCGGGGTTGCTGGTTTGGCCCGGAGACACGAATCAAAACGGTGTGGTTGAATTGACGGACGTAACGACACTGGGTTTGCATTGGGAAGTGGCAGGGCCCAAGCGTCCGGGCACGGAAAACCAAACCGCATGGATGCCGCATGTTGCAAAGAAATTTTTAAACGTGAAGGCCACGCACGCAGACGCGAACGGCAGCGGCAAAATTGACGAGCGAGATTTGTTTCCGATCGGCTTGAATTGGCGCAAGAGCACGACGAGTGGAAACGCGCCGAAAACATTCGCACCTTCACAAAATGCGCCGCACGGCAGCATAGGGTTGGCGCTCATGCCTCTCGCGCAAACGCGACAATATCGTCTCGCCGTGGTTTTTCAAAACGCCACGCACGAAGCGTTGGCGGGCCTGTCGTTTCGGTTAAAATATCGCGGCGCGGCGCTTCGTATTCTTGCCGCGGAAGCAACTCCGGCTTGGGGCAGTACGCCGCTTGTTATGAAGAATGATGATCACACCACCGGCACCTTTGCGATGAGCTTGATGATTCCGGCAGAGTCTGCGAGCATTGCGAGCACCGGCGCATTGGTGCACCTCCTCGTGCTCGCGGAAAGGGAGCTGCAAGCGGGCGAGCTTGAATTGTGCGAGGTTGCCGTGCTTTCTCCGAGCGGTGAGCTGCGCGAGCTGCAAGCTGCGCAAGAAGAATTGCACGGCGCAGCGCCGCAGGAATTTGCATTGCATCCGGCCTATCCCAATCCGTTTCGTGGCCGCGCCGCCGCAACCCCAAACACCGGCACGACGCTGCGCTACGATCTGCCTGAAGCGGCGCAGGTTGAAATTACCGTGTTCAACCTTGCGGGCCAACGCGTGCAAGCGTTGCAAAAAGGTCTGCTCGCACCGGGAAAATATTCAGCGCAATGGCAGGGCGGCGGAGAAGCAGGCGCAGCATTGAGCAGCGGTGTTTATGTGATCAAGCTCGCTGCGAATGGAGCGAGCGGTCGAGCTTATCGCGCCACGCAAAAAATCACTTTGGTGAAGTAATTGTTGCGCCGACGAAGGATCGCCGGCAGAATTTTCAGTACCCACGGCAGAACCGCCGCATCAGGAGGATTTCATGTTCAACGAGTTTGTCGTTGTTTCACCCAGCGGGGAATTGCGCGACTTGCGCGTGCAACAACACGAGGCCGGGCACGCGAGCGCGATTCCACGCGAGCTGATTTTGCATCCGCCTTATCCCAATCCGTTTCGTCTCGATGATGTTTCCGCCGCGCGCACCGGCATGAGCATTCAATACGATTTGCCGGAGAATGCCGCGCTCAGTGTCGCGATTTACAGCACGGCGGGCCAGCGCGTGCGTTTGATTGCGGCCACGCTGAGTCAAGCGGGGCGCCACTTTTTGCACTGGGAAGGCTTGAACGATTTGGGCCGGCCCGTAAGCAGCGGTTTGTATCTGGTGAAAGTGGAAGCTGCGGGCGAAAGCGGCCGCGCGTATCAAGCCACGCAAAAGGTGGCTGTGGTCCGGTAAGCGCATACAAAAAGAAGAGAGAATTATATCTCTAGTTGGCGTGGAGAGAGGGAGCGGGTGCATGGGCATGCCATAAATCAATCCCGCTTTGAAAAACTGTGATTGTATTTCAGCGATCACGCCAACTTTTTTAGGAGTGCATTCATGGAAATCAATTTTCTAGAAACCGTGCGCAGCAGCCCTTCGTTCATCATTATTTTCATTTGCTCGCTGGTGTCCACGGCATTCATCATCGAGCGGCTGCTTTTTTTTCGTCACGCCCGGTTTGATGCCGACGGTTTTATGACCACGCTCTATCAAACGCTGCGCGAATCCGGGTTTCGTCAAGCCGTGGAATTGTGCAAAAGCTACAGTGCTCCGATCGTAGCCGTGGTGCGCAGCGGCCTGCAAAATGCGAAACTCGGGGACAAAGGCGTTACCGAATTAATGGAAGCCACGGCCATGAAGGAAAAATTGCGGCTCGAAAAATATTTGAACATTCTGGGCACGATGGGCAACATTGCGCCGTTCATCGGATTGCTCGGCACGGTCGTGGGTATCATTCGCGCCTTTCATGATCTCTCTGTTTCCGGTTCCGGCGGCCCCTCAGTGGTTGCTGCGGGCATTGCAGAAGCCTTGATTACAACCGCGGCGGGCTTGGTCGTTGCGATCCCCTCCGTCGTGGCCTACAACTATTTTCTGCGTCGCATCGGCACCATCATGTCGGAAATCGACGCCGCAATAAAAATGGTGCACGTCTATCTGTTGCTGCCCCGGCCCAGTGAGTCCGCGGAAGAACGGCACTTCCACGCGCACGGCCAGGTGCGTGCCGGCGCGCGGCGTGCTGCAAATGGCGCGGCCTATAGCAATTTCGATCAAATCGATCAACCGGAATTTGGATACTGATAGACTTCGAGTGGAAAGGTTGTGGCATGAAATACGCTCCATCCATGGGAAGCAATATGGCAAAACATGGAGCGCCAAACCTAGCAGCGCACGCAAAAGAATCTGCTCCCGCCTTTCGCCCCAAGCGGCGCACGGATGATTTTGAATTGTCTTTGGTCGAGCTTCCGCTCTTGCGCGCATGGCCTCGTTTTCGCACTTCTCTCGGCGCAACGATTTTCATTCACGCTTTGATGATTGCAGTTTTGCTTTATATGCCGAGGCACGAGGCGAGCCTTGTAGAAGAAATCACCGAAATCCAATTTGAAGAGGAAGTTGAAAAGCCCCCTCGCCGTGAAGTGGTCCCCGCAGCGCCTTTCAAAGAAGAACCAAAGCTCGCCATGCGGGAGGAAAAGAATTTTCAGCAAGAGATGGGACGCGGCGGCCCCAAAAGCGAGGAGCGCGGCTCGCAAAAAGATCTCATAACCAAAATGCGTGAGACCAATCCCAACGCGGGCGGCTCGAGTTTATCCGACAATCAAGCAATCGACCTCCCCGGCAAGATTGGCGCACTCAACCCGCATCGTCCACCTGCGCGTGGCGCCGGCAGCCGCTCACGCGGCGGCGCATTTACCGGCGGCGGTTCGCAAATCAAAATCGCCGGCGGCACGACGCGCGCTTATGAGGCCGCGGATGCAACGGGCGACTTTGCCTCCAATGCCGTCGCAGCGGTGAGTGCGTTTCGCAACCGTCCAGGCCCTACCGGTAACGGTCTCGGAAAAAGCTATCATGGTGTTGGCGTTGATGTCGGTAAAGGCACGGGCGCGGGTCTTAGTGAGCTCAATAGTCAAGGCGGGCTTTATGGCGCAGAAGGTGGTGGCCCCGGTTTGGGTGGAGGAGGCTATGGCCGTCGAGCCGGTCGCGGCGCGGGCAATGGTATTGGCGATGGCATTGGCAACGGCACGGAGATTGGCATCGCTGCGGGACTCGGCGGCGACGGTGGGGCGATGAACATTCACGATCTTATCTCATGGATGAAAGCACATCCCGGCGCGATTCCCAAACTCGTGCAGTACGACATGGAGCACAAGCCCGGCGATCTTTCTTCCGTGGTGTCGTTTACGATGAACGGCAAGAACTTCGAGCTCTTTCTGTCGTGCAATGCCGCGGATATGTTGCTGCGCATTTGTTTGATTGAAGGCAGCAAATTCACCATGCTCAAAGACAACGGCATCAAAGAAGCCAGCAACTTTCTTGCAATGGGCGACGTCGTGCGGCAAGGCGCCGCGATTCAATCGCTCATCACCTCCCGCCAAGCACCGGGCGAGACCGCGCAGCAGTTTTATGGCATCTTTTGGAAGTGGTGGCAAGGGACGAGGAAGTAAGCAGTATTTCGGGTTTGGTGATTGCGCAACTGAATACTGCTTACAGACTACTGAGAAGAAGGATGCTTCATGCAACGCAGAATAATTTGGTTTCTAGTGGCGCTCGCGGCATGCGCTCTCGTCGCGTGCGGCGGCGCAAAGAAAAGCACACGCACTGGCAAGCGCATGCTTCCGCCGGGACTGGACAGCAGCACGGTGGCGCGTGCGAACAAGTTTGGCGAACAAAACTTCGTTTCTACCAAACGCGAGAAGAGAGCGACGCAAGTCGCCGCAATTGGCAAGGGACACTTGAAAAAGGTGGACGAATTCTGGGCCTATCTTGAGAAGGCAGACAATGGCACTGCGTCGCTTTCGACCAAGCAGAAGGCAGACTTCGATCGCGCTGCTTCCGCCGGCGCACAAAGCCTGAGCAAGTGGAAAGCCGCCGCGGGCAACGGCCAAGCAGAACAGGAAGCACTTGCGGCCAAAGCCTATTGCCTGGACGCCCAAAGATTTTTGGAAGAGGCGATGCGCATCAACCCGTTCGACAAAAACGTGCGGCTGATGCTCGCCACAACCTATTACAACTTGCAGCACCTCTTCGGCGTGGAGAAGAATTACGCCAAAGCCGTCGAGGTTTTGGAGCGTCTCGTGCGCTTGGAGAAGGGTGAGCACGCGGTGTATCGCCTGCTCGCGGAAAATTATTTGGAGTTGAAAGACTATCAGGCCGCGCTCACAAACTATCGCCGCGCCGAAGAAGTGATGCTCAAACTCGCGTTCATGACGCCGCCCGATACCGCAATGCTTTTCTATTATAATTTCGGCCAGGGTGATGCGCTCGCGCGCCTGCACGATGCGCCGAACGCGCTCAAGGCTTTCGCAGCGGCGCGACCATTCGCGAAGAACGAGCAGGATCAACAGGACTTGGAAAACTATCTTAAGTGGATCAATTGGGATGGCGGCAATACGCGCTCGGCCGAACGATGGGACGAAATCTTGGAAATGGAAAAAGAAAAACAGTATGCGCAAGTCGCTTCCGCTTGCCAAAAACTGTTGCCCGCATTGAAGACTCCCAAAGCGCGCATGGCGGTTTCGCACAAACTCGCCGTCATGGAGTTTGAGTACTTGCGCAAGCAAAACCTCGCGATCGACCGCATGCAGCAAATCTTCGACGCGCTGCCCGCTGCGGAGAAGGAAGCACAAAAGGAAGAAGAGACCAAGGCCTATTTGAATGCCTACGGCGCGATGCTGTTTCGTTTGGGGGTGGAGGCCGGCAAACAGGATCAGAAAAAATTGAGCCTCGCATATTTTTCCAAAGCTGCTTCGTTCAAGTGGGACAACGTTGCGCGCGCAGGCTTGGAGCTCATGCCGCTTGTGTGGAATTCGCCGCTGGAGTCGATCAAATACGGCAAGCTTGCTCTCGCTGCGAGCAGTGCGCTCACGCCGAGTGAAAGCTGCGAATTAATGTCAATGCTGATCAAAGCGTACAAGAGCGCCGGCCAGTTCGAAGAGGCGCGCCAGCTTTTTGAAGATTGGAAGAAATGCCAAGGTGAGAATCATGCGCAGAATTAGATGCAGTTTGATGGTGTTGACGTTTCAGCTAGGCATGGCCGTGAGCCTGCTCGCGCAAGCGCCGCAAAGTGTCGAGATTGATCAAGAGCTCGTGCGTTATGCGGTCGTGCGCGATCCGGAATTGGTGAAATTCTTCGTGGAAGATTTTCTCATCACGGAGTCGACCGTGGAGCGTTTGACGATCTACGATCTCGTCGGCGACGGCTTCGGCGAGGGCGATCAAGTGCGCACGCATCCGGGCGGAAAAATTTATATGATCGCTCCCGGCAAAAAAGCCCAAGCTCTGATGAACAATTGGCGTTTCGGAGATAACATAAAGTTCACCGCCAACGCCACGGATTCTCCCGACCTCTTCGAAAGCGCGCCGGATTCGGTGCGCGCGCTCGGCGGCATCTTTGCGGGTTTGCTGCGCAGTATGCGACGGAACTACCGAGGCATGCCCATCAAGCTTGCGCTCGAACAAAGCGACGGCGTGAGTGCAATTGAAATCTGGGGCTATGACAAACGCTTGCTTCACTACACTCCGCCGCCGATGGAAAACAGAGAAGTCCTCAAGCCGGTTTATAACTTGATCTATGTGGAAAAAACGATTGCGGACACGGTGTACTATGGCGCGCGGCAGTCGATGAAAACAGTGCGTTAATCTGTTTTCGCCATTTCAAATCCCAACGCGGAAAAAGTTTGATCCGAAATAACGACAGGAGTGTATGTTGGTAATGGCTATCTCTGCTTCAAATGTTCTTCCAACATTCGCACAAGTTTGGGGCGATTGCGTTCGATGGCGGCCTTGCCATCATTATCTGGTTGCAGGCGCTGAATCCAATAGATTTCTTCCAGACGCACTGGCCAAACGATGAGGTAGTTCTCCTCTGTCTCGAAAACTTTGCCGTTGGTTTCGATGAGCTCATTGTCCTCCTGCTTTGCCAGCACAAGGATGCGTTCGCCATTGGCAATCACGTCTTCGATTTTGCCGTCTTCAGGCACGGCCTCGGCGCGAACATTGATTTTGCCATTCTCAATATAAACGTGCCGCTTCTTGATGATCAGGCCCTCCTCAATTTCGTCTTCCGAGCCTTCTCCTTTCTCACCTTTCAACAGCTCTTCAAAATCTTCTTGCAGCTTTTTTTCGTTCTCGGCGTCGCTTGAAATGTTGTGATAGAGAATGGTGACTTGCGCGGGTTGGGGCTCTCCGCTTGGAGAATTTTTCCCGAGAAAGCGCACGCGGGTCTCGATCTTCTCGACGAACAAGCACCCACTAAAGCCTAAGATTAGCAGCAAGGCGATGGCATATTTTGTATTTCGCATAAGACCTCCGAAGGCTCTGCGGAGCCATTATGGGGTTCGAACTATTTAATCCTTCGACTTTACAAGTTCAGCCAGAGTAATCTCTGTACCGGCTGGAAGCTTTTGCACTTTGCGCAAGAGCTTCTCCGGATCGTAGCCGCGACTGCGTTTGTGTGATGCGGGACGGTAACCCCGCGCAGTGATCACGCCCAATATCTTTGCTGACCGGGAAGCTTCATGAAGCGCAAGCTCGTGGGTGGCTACACTCACGAAAAGCTGCCGCAAGCCCGTGCGGATTCTTTTGTCGTGCGCACCCTTTTCGAGCAAGTCAAGCAAGGCCGTTTTTGCCAGTTCCGTGGGCACCGGCTCATGCAGCAAAAGTGCACGCGTTTCTTTTTTCAGCAAGCCCTCATACAATTGATCCCATGCTCGTGCTTGCAGCAGTGGCGCGAGCAAAGTGGCGGGCCTGCTTTTTTGCTCGAGCGGTGCATACCATAATCCCACCGCTAGTGTGAACGCTAGCACCGCCAATCCGGCCAGGCCATAACGCCAGCGTTGCTGCGCAGGAGAGGAGAAGAAATCAAATGCCCGTGAACGCCGGCGTGGTTGTGGCTCTGCTATTTGCCTCAAAACCGCGCGCGCAAATTCCTGTACAGCGTGCTCCGGCAATTCTGGTGCAGGCAGATTTCGTATTCGGTCCGCGAGCTGGCGATACGTTTCGACTTCGCGCCGGCAGTGCTCACAACGCGCGATATGCGCAGCAACGCGTTCGGATTGGAGGACGTGCAATTCCTCTTTTGCGTAGGAAGAAAGTAGTGCTTCAAATTCACGACAGGTCTGCATGGTTGCTTCTCAAACTAAAATTATTCCTGGGCCGCAAGCCACGGCTGCATTTTCTCCTTGACCTTCTTGCGCGCCAAGTGCAAATTGCCGAGCACACTATTCTGCGAGCAGGAAAGGATTTCCGCGGTCTCCGCGACGGAGTAGCCTTCTACCTCGCGCAGAATGAGGGTGGCTTTCTGTTTGGGCGGAAGCGCATTGAGACATTGCCAAAGCCGGTTTTGCGTTTCGTTGTCTTCCAATTGATGTTGCGGATTCGAGTCGGCTGGCACAAAGAGCGTTTCATCAAACGCGAGATGCAGCGCGTGATGGCCGCGCCGGCGCAAATGATCGATACAAAGATTGACGAGCACACGGCGCAGATAATGGGCCAGGTCGCAACCCGCTTCCAATCGCTGGCGGTGTTGCCACATCCGCACGAACGCCGTTTGCGCAAGGTCTTTCGCATCTTCCCAATTGCCGATCAAGCGCAACGCCAAGCTAAGCAGCGGACGTTGTTGCCGTTCGACCAACTCGGAAAACGCGCGCTCGGTCAACACCTGTTCGCGGGGTTCGGCTCGAAACAGCGAATTGAACAAAGACATTCCGTTTTGCCTTTTCTCCTCGGCTTGACTTGCATTCTATAATACGAAAGTTTGTTTGGAATATTAAGTGACGCGATAAGAATATTTTTTTCGAAAACAGCCCCGCCGGTTTATCAAAACGCGGCGGGGCTTGCATACTTAACCCGGAGGGCGAGCGGTGTCCGAACACATTCCGGTTTATCAAGATGAGCGGGTCGCAATCGCGCGTGATGAGCATGGTGTGCCGCATGTCGAGGCCAAAACGGAAGCGGATTTGTACTGGGGCTTGGGCTATTGCCATGCCTTAGATCGCAGTTTGCAATTGCTCCTCATGCGCATTTTGGGCAATGGACAAGCGTGCGAGCATCTTGATGACAGCAAAGAGATGCTCGCGATCGATACGTTCTTTCGGCGCATGAACTGGCATGGCGATCTCGAGGTGGAAGCGCGCAAGCTTTCCCCCAATGCGCGAGCGTTTTGCGAAGCCTATTGCGCCGGTCTCAATCAATATCTCGCCCGCAACCGGCCATGGGAATTGAAGTTGTTGGGCTATAAGCCCGAGCCGTGGCAAGTGGGCGACCTCATTTTGCTCTCGCGCATGGTCGGTTATCTCACGCTGGCGCAATCGCAAGCCGAGCTGGAGCGCTTATTCATTGAAATGGTGCAAGCCGGAGTTGATCGCGCGCGTTTAGAAGAACTGTTTCCCGGCATTCTCGACGGCTGTGATGAAGATCTCCTCAAACAAGTGCAGTTGCGCGAGCGCATCGTGCCCACGAGTGTGAATTGGAATACGGCGCTGCCACGCATGATGGCTTCGAATAACTGGGTGGTCTCGGGTGCGCGCACGGTTTCCGGCAAGGCGATGCTCGCAAACGATCCGCATTTGGAAACGAATCGGTTGCCGAACGTGTGGTATGAAATCGTTCTGAAGTGTGGCGATCGTTTCGCGATGGGGGCCACCATGCCCGGCTTGCCTGCCTTGCTCATCGGCCGCACCAATCATTTGGCATGGGGCGCGACCTATGCGTTCATGGATGGCGTGGACTCATGGATCGAGCATTGCAAAGAGGGCAAGTACCGCTATGATGATAAGGCCTGGCGCGTGTTTCAAGCACGTAAGGAAGTCATCGTGCGCAAGAAACAGGATCCGCTTGAAATCATTTTTTATGAAAATGAACATGGCGTGCTCGAAGGGAATCCCTTCGAAGAGGGATTTTATCTCACGACACGCTGGGCGCCCGGCCAGTTCGGCGCGAAGTCCATCGAACAGGCTTTCAAGATGTGGCATGCGCAAAATGTTGCGGAAGGTATGGACTGCCTCGGCCAACTAGAGTCTGCCTTCAATTGGGTGCTCGCAGATCATGACGGCAACATCGGCTATCAAATGTCGGGGTTGATGCCGAAGCGTCGCGTCGGGGTTTCGGGCTTTGTGCCATTGCCGGGTTGGAAGCGCGAAAACGATTGGCAGGGCTTCCTCGCGCATAAAGATTTGCCGCGCAGCATGAATCCCGAAGCCGGGTATTTCGTCACCGCGAATGATGATCTCAATAGTTGGGGCAGGGTAAAGCCGATCAACAACGCGATGGGCTCGTATCGCGCCGATCGCATCGCGCAGCTTTTGGAGCAGCGCGAGAAGCTTTCGCTAGCCGACATGCAAGCAATTCACTACGACGTGTATTCGCGGCAAGCCGAGCAGTTCATGCGAGTATTGCGGCCGCTTTTGCCGGACACTACGCAAGGCAGAATTTTGCGCGAATGGAATTTATGCTACGAGCCGGAATCGCAAGGCGCGTTTTTGTTTGAACGGGTCTATCGCGCGCTGTGGCGCCACGTTTTCGGCACACAGGGCGTGGGGGAGGAGGTGACGAATTTTCTCGCAAAGGAAACCGGCATTTTCACCGACTTCTATTATAACTTCGATCGCGTATTGCTTGCGGAAGAGTCGGCATGGTTTCATGGCGAAACGCGCGACGAACTTTATCGCCGCGCCATTGCGGCGGCCTTGCAAGTGAAACCGCGTGCTTGGGGTCAGAGCCAACAGTTGCCGCTCACGCACATTCTTTTCGGCAACCGCATGCCCAAAATGTTCGGCTTTGATCGCGGGCCGATTACGTTGCGCGGCGGACGCGCAACGCCGCATCAAGGTCAAATCTACCGCAGCGCGGGCAGATTGACGAGCTTCACGCCTTCCTTTCGCATGGTGACGGACTTCGCGCGCGACGAGCTGCACACGAACCTCGCAGGCGGCCCTTCGGATCGCCGCTTCTCGCCGTGGTACTGTTCGGACCTGGAAAATTGGTTGAGCGGAAAGTATAAAGTATTGAAGCCATGACCCGGAACCTTACACCTTACGCGTTGCACAAGCTCGTGTAAGGTGTAATGTGTAACGTTTGTGAGTTGCAAAGATTGAAATCGCATGGAAATTCTCGAAGGCAAACAATGTGTTTTGCCGGCATTGCTGGCGCGGCAACGCAGATTTCAGTTGGTGTTCCTCAAACAAGGCAGCGTGCTCGCGCGTGTCAGCGAGGTCCTCGAAGCAGCGCAAGCGCAGAATGTGCCGGTCAAATACGTTTCTGCTGAAGAGCTGAGTGCGATGACCAAGGGCCGCTCGCACGGCGGTATCGCAGCCATTTGCAGCCCCAAACCCACGTGGCCTGCGGAGGCCTTGTTTGAACATTGTGAGAAACTGCAAGAACCGGCTTTGCTGTTGTTGCTCGAAGGCACGGAAGATGCGCAGAACTTGGGCTACACACTTCGTTCCGCGGAAGCTTTGGGTGCGCATGCGGTGTTGCTTAAAAAGCATGTGTGGAATTTTGAAGGAACCGCCGTCTCGCGCGCCTCTTCGGGAGCGTTCGAGCGCTTGCCGCTCGTGCAAATCGAGAATCCTGAAAAGGAATTGCTGCCGCTGAAAAAATTGGGACTCCAATTTTGGGGAGGAATTGCGGGAGCAAAGCGCGCGATTTATGAAGTGAATCTTTCGTCGCCGGTTTTGTTGGCAATTGGAGGAGAGCGCCGCGGACTTTCCGGCGCGATGCGTGAAATGTGCGACGGCTTCTTTCATGTGCCGATGAAGGCGGGTGCATCTTCATTAGCGATGAGCCACGCGGCGTGCCTCGTACTCGCGGAAACCATGCGACAGAGGCGGAATTCGGAGCGATCGTAGTGCAAGAGCTACACATCTTTCATGGTAGATTTTGAAGCGCAGTGCTACGCACCGCAATGTTCATGTTGCGTGCACTGTTAATTCGAAAAATAGACGTTGTAGTGGTAAACTCAGCTTGCCATTCCAAACGAATTTTCTCATATTGCCCGCCGTGTTCGAGTTGTTCATTTATTCCGAGAATGTCTGCAAGGTTCATCTCCCTCATGAAAGTATCGGTCTTTTCCCGTCTTCGCATCATCTCACTTTGTCTTCTTCTCACAGGCGGTGTGCTTTTTCTTCCCGTCGAGCTTCTTTCATTCGAACCGCAAAGCTCTCACACTGGTTTTCATTCCGCCAACAATTTGCCCGAGCCAGAAGTTTTCTTCAACTTTCGACTTGGTGCGGATAGAAAGCTTGCCGACTATCATCAAATCGTCGCGTACTTCCAAGCGTTGGACCTCGCCTCTGAGCGCGTCATTCTGCATAACCTTGGCAAGACGACAGAGGGCAATGACTTCATCGTGGCGCTTATCAGCGCACCGGAAAATTTGCAACGCTTGGAAGAGTGGCAAAAGCTGCAAGCACGTTTGGCCGACCCCCGTACGCTTTCCGAGAATGAGCGGGAAGAACTGCTGCAGCGTGGCCGCTGCGTGGTGTTGATTAATTGCGCGATTCATTCCACCGAAGTGGGTGCGACACAGATGGCGCCCGAATTAGCTTATCATCTCGCCTCCCAGAACTCGCCGGAAGTCGAAGCCATTCTTGCCAACGTCATTACCGTGCTCGTGCCTTCGCACAATCCCGACGGCCAATTGTTGGTGGTGGATTGGTATCGCAAAAATCTCAACACGCCGTTTGAGGCTGCGCCGCTGCCGCAGCTTTATCACAAATACACCGGCCACGACAACAATCGCGACTGGTTTATGCTCACGCAACGCGAGACGCGTTTGACGGTGGAGAAGCTTTATAATACGTGGCGTCCGCACGTAACGCTCGACATGCATCAAATGGGCAGTAACGGCGCGCGCATGTTCGTGCCGCCGTATATCGACCCCATCGAGCCGAATGTTGATCCCCTCATCGTTGCTTTGCTCAACATGCTCGGCGCGCACGTACAAAGCACGCTCACGGCGCAAGGCAAATCCGGTGTGGTGAGCAACGCGATTTTCGATGCGTGGACGCCCGGCCGTGCCTATCAACATTATCACGGCGGTTTGCGCTTTCTCACAGAACTAGCGAGCGCGAAGCTCGCCTCACCGATTAAAGTCTCCGCAAAAGACTTGCGCGGCGGGATAGGCTATGATGCGCGCGAAGCTTCGTGGAATTTTCCACAGCCGTGGCCGGGCGGAGAGTGGAAGCTGCGCGACATCGTCGATTATGATTTCGCCGCGGCCATGGCAGTTCTTCAGCACGCCGCGCGCAATCGTGATTTCTGGCTGCGCAGTTTGTTCGAAGTGCAACGCCGAGCGGTTTTCGAAACCGGCGCGCCTGCGGCTTTTGTCATTCCGCAAGTGCAGCGCGACCCGCAAGGCTTGTTCGATCTTTTGCAGATTCTGCAGCTCGGCATGGTCGAAATCCATTACGCCAAAAAGGATTTTGTTTGCGAAGGCGCGGCGTTTCAAAGCGGAGATTATCTCATTCGCTTGGATCAACCCTACGGCCGCTTTGCCAAAGCTTTGCTGGAACGGCAACGTTATCCGCTCATTCGAGGCAGCGACGGCAAGCCCAGAATTCCATATGACGTGACCGCGCACACCCTGCCGCTGTTTCTCGGCGTGGAGGTTTTATCCGCCCCACAATTGCCGCAAGTCGAGCTGGCGTTGCTGAACGAGGCGGCAATGCCCCTCATCAAAACAAGGCCGGCAAGCGCGGATTATCTTGCGCTCGCACGCAGCAACACCGCTTCCTATCGCGCCGTTAATATGCTCTTGCGCAAAGGCGTGCCCGTGTTTAGCGCAGAGCAAGATTTCGTGGATGAAGGCCAGGCTTGGCCGGCTGGAACTTTCATTGTAGATGCAACGCGGCGCAAGTCCGCGGTCGCAGAGTTTATGCGCATTCCCGAAAACCTCACGAGCGCGCATGGCAATCCTTTTTTGGTTGAATGGCGTGCGCTCAAGCGCAACACCAGTGTCGAAAAAAAATCGCTGCGTCCGGCGCGAATTGGACTCTATAAAAATTGGAAGCCAAGCATGGATGAGGGCTGGACGCGTTTCGTTTTGGAAGATTACGGCTTCGAGTATCATTCGATCATCAACACCGAGGCACGAGCAGAAAGCTTGCGAAAGTCTTATGACGTGATTATCTTCCCCGACCAAAATAGCGTTGAGCTCGAAAGGGGTTTTGATGATAGTGAAGTTCCCGCGGAATATGCGGGCGGCCTTGGCGAAATGGGCGTGCGCAGTCTTCGCCGTTTTGTGGAAGAAGGCGGGACGATTGTCGCATTGAGCGCGGCCACGGAGTATTTCATCAAAAATTTTTGGCTGCGCGTTGAAGATGTCACTGCAACCGTGGAGCGCGCGAATTTCAGCGCACCGGGTTCGGTGCTGCGTGTGATCGCGCAAGCTTCGCATCCGCTGGCATACGGCGCACAAAGGGAAGAGGCGATCTTCTTCGCGGACAGCCCTGCGTTTCGCGTGCAAGAAGGCCGGGCAATTTTGACATTTCCCCCGGGAGGAATTTTGCTCTCGGGCTGGTTGGCAGGTGAAAGCCTCTTGGCGGATCGTGTCGCGCTTGTCGAATCACCCATGGGAAGCGGGAGAATTATTTTGTATGGCTTTCGGCCGCAATTTCGCGCGCAGTTCCGCGCGAGCTACAAGTTTTTGTTCAATGCGCTCTATCTGTCGCTGGAATAGCGAAATTTTCCATGCTCGTTCATTGCAATTCTAGGCGTCAGCAAGACAACGCAGGAGGAAACGATGGAACTGGGAGCTTTCTCGGTGAGCTTGGCTGTAAAAAATATCGAAGCGTCGAAGCTCTTTTACGAAAAGTTGGGTTTTACCGTTTTCGCTGGTGATCAATCCCAAAATTGGCTGATCATGAAAAATGGTGCCCACGCAATCGGGCTGTTTCAAGGCATGTTCGATAGGAACATTCTCACCTTCAACCCAGGTTGGAATAGCGAGGCGCAGCCGCTCAAAGAATTCACGGACGTGCGCGAGTTACAGCGCCAACTCAAAAATCGCGGTGTAAACCTGCATTCAGAGGCAGACGAAAGCTCGAGTGGCCCGGCTAGCTTTGTGATTGTTGATCCGGATGGAAACACGATCCTGTTCGATCAACACGTCTAGGCCAGGATTCATATACGACTGAGTCTTTTCGATTGACAAAAAGCCGGCATTACACCGCAATGAAGCTGTTGTAAACCTCAATAAGCTTTTCGCATGCTCGAACAAACCACACATCGCACTTATCTCGCCGCGATCAAGCCCTGGAAGATTCGCAACATGGTCGAAGGCTACCTCGCGGCATGGCAAATTTTCCACAAGTGCCATCGCGGTAAAGGCGCGGAGCGGAACGTGCCCCCTTTCGAAACGCTCAGCAAGATCAGCGATATTCTCTATCAGGTCAAAGAAGATCATCATCTCTTGTTTCGCCGCGCCGATCGTGCTGCGCAGCGACTCGAACAGCACAAGCTGGTGCCGAGCTATTCGGAAACGACGTTCATTGATCATGTCGGGTTGCTCTTTCACAAAGCAATGGTGGCGAAAGAGCTGCGCTATATTTTGGAACGCTACGCGCACGACGAGCGCAATTGGAACGTCCACTTCAATGAGCTGAAAAATAATCTCGAAAGGATTGAGACGCTGTTCATGGAGGGTTTGGACCTGGTGGCGAGCCTGGTGCGCAATGCCCCCGACAATGTTTTGTTGTTAGCTTACTTAATTGAACACCGCCGGACAGTGGCAAAATGTTTCGGCATCCGGCCGGGCGAAGTACTGACAAAGCTGGTGGCAAAGAACACGCAGCCGCTCGTATATTATCGCGTGGCGCAGTATTATTACGAAAGCGGTTGGTATGAACGTGCGAAAGAGGCGATTCGCAAAGCGCTGGATAAGAGTAAGGATGAGACCGCCACTTTGAGATTGTTCGAGCAGATTGAAGCGAAGCTCAACAAGCAAAAGAGCCGTGGTCAAAAAAAGCTCGAAGGATCTACGGAATTGGAAGCGGAGGGCGCATTGGTGGAGAGTTGAAGCAAGCGGTGGGAGTTTTTGCAGTGAAAAAGTGTCAATGGAAGGAGAGAGGAATGGCTCCGAAGGGGCGCCAGCCAGCAAGGCGGAGCCAGGTGATCGGGAGCGACAACGCGCGTGTTTATCTAACGGCCATATGCGTGCAACTTAAACGGATGCTGTGCTCACGCTAAGGCAGACACCTGATTTCAAACAAAGGAGTGACTAGCATGCTGTATCGTGTTTCGAGAATCGTTACCCTCGTCGCCTGTATCCTGTGCTTCTCGGGAATCGGAGTTATTGACCTGAATGCACAGCAGAAATCTTTGACGCGCAAGTATGATCCTATCGTCTTTGCGGCGTATCAATCTTCGACTGCGATGTATGGATTGCCCATCGCAGAGATTACGGCGTATCGCTATAATGCCGCGCAAGAAAGCTTCGAGGTGATTCCCTTTCAAGTTGACGAAAAGGATACCGACTTCAAGTATTTCAACGAAACCGATGGCCTGATTGACGACAATGATGAGATCGTCTTCATGCCTGAAGACGCCGGCGATCGCGCGGGAACGGACAAATGGCTGAATGATGCGGGCGCGATCGCAAATACCCGCATTGAGATTGAGATTACAGATCCGCGTGATCAAGCCAAGAAGGCGTGGGTATATCTGTTCCGCAATGTCACCAATCCACCCGCAGCGAAGTCTTACATGACCTACGTTCCCGATCCGCAAGGCGCAGCTGCGGACACAGTCAAAGGTGCTAGCTATGTGGCGGCTCACAATGCGAACAACGGCCTTTCCAATTTCACGCGACTTGTGCAGGCCAACAATTCACTCTCGCCGAATTTGATCGACCAATTGAAACTTCGCATCAATGGCCTTGCTTTGGGCTTACTCCCATACAAAGCAACGGAAACCGACAACTTAAACTCAGCTCACACGCGCGCGCTCAGCGGCAAGGTAAGAATTGTCCGCGAAGCAACCGTGAATTTGGGTTTTCCGGCGTTGGGCACTGACTCGTTGACTTCTTTCGCATTTCCATTCTTTTATTATCCCTACTCCGGTGTGGCTTCTTTCAAAAACGCCAAAATCGACCCCTCGCAAGCCAGCACCTTTGGTGCGAATCTGTTGCGCCAGTCCATGGATTTTAGCTCGAACATTGCGGGCGCCGGCATGAAGTTCTACAATGCCTACAATACTGGCGGCATCAACATCGATGGTGTGCCCGATGCTTCCGTGAACACCACAGTTGACACTTCTAAAATCAATTGGGTCGTTGTGAGTGGCAATCTCGGCTCCTTCATCGCGTTGGTTTCCGTGCCTCCCATCGGAACCAAGCAGCAACTGTATTTTTACGACAATGCCAACGGCGGCACCGGCGAGGGTGGAAACGTCACAGTCGATACTGGTGATCTGAAATCGTACGGTGATTTTGGCATTCGCATTGATGGCAAGAATATCAGCGGCCAGTTCAGTTTTGATTTCAGCATGTATTATCTGAACGCGCTGCCCGGAAGCGACCCCGTAGCAGTTGGCGGCGAATTCAAGAGCTTACAGGAGAATCCCGTGCAGGTGCTGGCCACGCAGCAGAGCAACACCAGCGCGGTGGCCTCGCCCACGGTCGATCCCAACAGTTTCGCCCTCTATGATGCCTATCCCAATCCTTTCGCACCAGCGAAGGAAAAGATTCGGATCGCTTTTAACACTGGCGCGACCAAAGAGCAGGCCGAGTTGTTGATCTACAATCTGGTCGGCCAGGAAGTCGCGCGCTTCACCAGCCGCAATGCGATTCGTTCGAATGATCGCCTGGAAATCGCATGGAATGGCGTCGATCGTCTCGGACGTGCATTGCCCGCCGGCGTCTATTTCTATAGATTGCAGGTCGGAAAACAAATCGCGGTCAAAAAGCTTGTGCTCGTGCGGTAAAATTTTTTGTGCAATTTCAGGGCCTTCCAGGTATCTACAATCTGGAAGGTCCGAATCAAAATCGTTGCGGCAGCGGTTTTCACCCTGCCGCTATTTTTTATTGGAAGGGAAATTACATGCTGAAACTCTTATGGTGTGGGATTATCGTGCTCGGCCTCGGCGCTTGCACTAAGCAAGAGCAGCCGGGCGTGCAACAGACAACGCAGACTGCCGCGCCAGGTTTAAAGAAAATTCCTTATAAAAGCGCAGAGGAATTGCAGCGCCTGCGTGCGTCTGGTGCGGAGATCATCGTGCAGCAATCGGATTACGTCATCGTGCGCGTAGACAGTGCGGCCGTTTCCGCTTTTGCCGCGAACGCCGCGCCCGCGCAAGAACAGGATTTGATTCAGCGCCTAGTCTATGTGCAATTGCGCGATTCGAGCGACGTCCAAAGAATCGTCGATAGCGGCGCGGACTTGTGGGAAGTGCAAACCGATAGCGCGGTGGTGCGCGCTTTTGATATTCAGCTAGAACGTTTGCGTGCTGCCGGCATGTCATTTCGCATAGCTAAGCAGGACGCTTCGCAACCGGAGGGCAAATAATGAAAAGTTTAGCATGCCGTATTCCCCCCTTCAGGGGGGCCAGGGGGGTGTTTAGGATGGCTGTGACTTCTTTCAGTTTTATAGATTCACATTTCAATGCTTTGCGAAGCGACACCCCCCTCAAAGGGGGAATCACTAGGCTTGTCGCGCTCTTGTTTGCCTTTTTCATTTTTTTCAACGGACGCTGCGATGATGGCGGCACCAATCCTCCGCCGGATGCGGGTTTGTATCATACCTATGCTGAAATCAACAACGACCTGCATGCTTTGGCAACCGCGCATCCGCAAATAGCGCAGGTCAGCTCGATTGGAAAATCCGTGGAAGGCCGCGAGCTGTGGGCGATCAAGATTAGCGACAACGTGAACGCGCAAGAAAACGAAACCGAAGTGGTGTTTCTCGGCGGGCACCATGCCCGCGAATGGATTTCCGTCGACGTTCCGTATTTGATTGCACAACACCTGCTCGATGAATACGGCACGAACCCCCAAATCACCGCGCTCGTGGATAACGCCGAAATTTGGATCGTGCCTATGGTCAACCCCGATGGGCACCAATATTCAGTCACTTCGCAACGGCTGTGGCGGAAGAATCGCCGCAATAATGGCGATGGCACATTCGGCGTGGATTTGAATCGCAATTATAGCTATCAATGGGGCGGGCCGGGCTCCTCGGGCGATTCGTTTTCGGAAATTTATCGCGGCCCCTCGGCATTTTCAGAGCCGGAAACGCAAGCCGTCCGCGATTTTTTGCAAACGCATCCGCCGCGCGCACTCATCACATATCATAGCTTCTCGCAACTGGTTTTATATCCTTGGGGCTATACCAACAATGCGTCGCCGCAACACGGACTGCTCGATAGTTTGGCGGTTGCGCTTGCAAACCGTATTCGGGACGTGCATGGTGAAACCTACATCCCCGAACAGGCTTCGGATTTATATCTCGCGAGCGGCGACACCGGCGATTGGCTTTTAGGCGTGCTCTCCGTTCCGGGCTTTACCATCGAGCTTCGTCCGCGCAGCTCTTATCCGGGTTTCGAATTGCCAGAAAACCAAATTCAAGCTACGTTCGAAGAGAATCTTCCCGCCGCACTCTTTTTGCTGGAATGGGCGATTGCGCAAGGGAATGTGACGTTGTAAGTTTTCCGGCTTGCATTTCCCAAACTCGTTCTCTATATTCGCCACCGTTAGTTTGAAGTGAGGAGTACTTCGCTCCTCACTTTCCCACCTCAATCAGCTTCACCATGCGGTGCGCGGGAGCACCGGTCTCTCACACGATGCGGAACTCTGATCTTCCTCCGCGGATCACCTCTCCCAAAATCAAATCATCTTGATCTATGCGCTTTCACGCGGCACGCATGCACAAAAAGGCGGTGAGGCGAGCGAAGCAAGATCGGCATCGATTGAAGCAGCGCCGGTATCGGAGGAAATGCGCAAGCGCCTCGACACATTTCGGAGCTCGGCGTGTTGCTCCATATGCCGCACACAGGCCGCAGCCCGCTCATCTTGCCGAAGCATTGCAGGGACGTTCCCAGCTTCCGCGGTCGAAGGGAGTGAGAGGGGGGATGCCCATTATTGCTTTGAGTCAACGGGGATATCGCTCGCGAGAAGGATATCGTGTTCTCGTGGTGACATGGTTTGTACTCGCTGCCTTAGCTCTTCTGCCCACGGCACTCAATTTTCATGAAGCATATTGGCGGAGGGAAATTCCAGTAGGCGAAAAAGCGCAAGAAGCGCTGTCACTTTTTGCGCAGCGGGTTGAAACGAGCGCATTACCCGCACCGGCGGCGGGTGAGAATGTCACGGTGCAATATTGCCCACCGGCAATTCGTGCACTGCAATTTTCCCGGCAGAGCGCTGCGGCTTTGCAACACGAGCTCATTCCGCAGGAAACGGTTCCAGCGCATGCGGGAACTCTTTTTGAGCCGCCGCAGTGTGTCCATCGCAACAGATTGATCGCCGTGCATGCTCTTACTTTGGGCGTGGGAATTTATGGCTTGCGATATATGAATGGCGTATTCGGCGGGGTTGCGCAGCCGTTTCAAGTGGGCAACGATTGGAACAAAGATCACTTTCTTCATTTCGATGAGTTGTTGCACCTGCAAGGTGGATATCGCATCACGCAAGCGGTTTCGGAAGTCTATCAATGGGCCGGCGTAAAACCGAAGCACGCAGATTGGATTGGAGCGGGCACCGCGGCGACGCTCATGACGACGATGGAATATATCGATGGCCGCCGCAAGCACGATGAAGCCAGCTATTCCGATTTCGCTGCGAATTTGCTGGGGGTCGGCTTGGCGCTCGCGAAGCCGCGCTGTCGATTCTTACAGGATTTTGATTTGCGCCTGAGCTATCGCACGCTCTCCGACCCCTTTGATCGCCGCCGCATGAAACGTTACGATCGCATGACGCATTGGCTCACATATGACCTGCATCGCAAGTGGGAATTGCCGTTGCACGTCGGCGTGGGTTACAGCGTGCAGCGTGCGGGAACACCGCGCGCGAAAGCAGAATACTTTTTCGGTGTGGGGGTCTCGCCGCAAACTCTGCTCAAGCAAATTTTTCCCTCCGCACCACAAACCCTGGGCTGGCTCGATCTCTATCATTTCGGCAATCAAGTACAGATCAATGGCGCGAACCCTTCTGCTCGCAAAGCGAAACGCAACGGAAAGTAAGCGCGCAAAGAAGAACGCGCGCAAAGAAGAACGCGCGCAAAGAAGAACGCGGCAACGAGCAAAAGCGCCTTTCAGCAGGTGAAAAATCTTTCGTTGCCCGCTGCATTCGTCGCAGATCCGTTTAGCGGAAAGCTCAGGATAGTTGCGCGCGGCGAATCTGTTGGACTTCTAAAATGCGGATGCCGTTTGCCGGATTTTCAATCGCCCAGATCAACGCATTCACCATTTGTTGCAGCGTCACCAAACCGAGTCGTTGCGCAGTTGGGCGCGTGGCGGGAATTCTTTCGAACAACCAATACATGGGCATAAGCAAATACGGCCAGCGATGCCCCGGTCCGAGTACGTACCAAGGCCGCACGAAGCTCGCGTTCAGGCCGGCGGAACGAATGAGCGCCTCACACTCGGCGCGCACTTGCACATAGGCTCGCATAGTCGGCGCGGGCTGCGCGACACTGACATAAACAAAATGCTGCACCTTCGCGGCCACGGCCGCAGAAACCGCAGCCTGCACAGAAGCGAAATCGATCGTGCGAAACTGTTCCGCTTTGGAGGGATTGGGATGCGACACGCCGATCAAATGCACGTACGTATCGGCAGGCGAAACAGCATTCATGAAGCTTGCTCGGTCGAGCGCATTGCCGAGCACGACATTGCAACCATTCACCAATTTGCTTTCCGAGCCCGCGCGCGCGAGCGCCCGCACTTGGTGGCCGCGCTCCAATAGCAACGCGCTCAACTGCCGGCCGATGTAACCCGTGCCGCCGCTGAGGAAGATAGCATGAGGGGAATTAAGAGAGGGCATATCTGTTTTCTCAGTAAAAAAAAAAAAGACCTTCCAGTTTTTCAAAACCTGGAAGGTCTGCAAAATTACTCTGCGGTATTGCGCGCGCCCAATTCGCGATCAAACAACAGCAAGCCCGCACTCTGCCCGCCAATCAATTTCAAGCGCTCGACGATTTCGCTCGCGTTCTTCTCTTCTTCAACCTGCTCCGTGAGAAACCATTGCAAATGCACTTGTGTGGCGTAGTCGTGCTCTTGCAAAGCAACTTCATACAACGCGTTAATCATGGCCGTGACTTTGCGCTCGTGCGTCAGCGTTTCTTGCGCCATTTCGAGCGGCGCTTTGAAATCCACCGGCGGCGCGTCGATGGCCTGCAAAATGACGCGGCCGCCGCGGTCATTCACATAATCGAACAGCTTGAGCGCATGGCTCAACTCCTCCTGGCTTTGCATGCGCATCCAGTGGGCGAAACCGCGCAGATTCATCGCTTCGCAATAAGCCGACATGGCCAGATAGAGGTAAGCCGAGTGGAGCTCGCTTTTGATTTGGTTGTTGATGGCTTCCTGAACCGGTTGGGTTAGCATGGCACCGCTCCTTTCCAAAATTGAAATCCATGACTGCGGAATTATTTTCGTTATCTGATCAAACGCAATCGCACTTCACGCACGATTTTTTGCCGCGCGGCGTTCTCGGCGATCATGCGCAAAAAGTAACTGCCGCTCGCGCTGAACTGCCCGAAATCATCTTTGCCATTCCACGTCGCTTCATGAAAACCTGCTTCGAAAAATTTTTCCGATTGTGCCCACACCCGGCGGCCGAGCACATCGAAAAGCTCGAAACGCACGCGCGCTCGTTCCGGCAAGCCAAAGCGAAACTTGGTTGAAGGATTGAAGGGATTCGGATAATTCTGCAGCAGCACGAACTGTTGTGGCAGATTCAGTTCGGGGCTTTGCTCAGCGACCTCATTGCCCGCGGGAAAGAAAAACTCCAACACGCGTTTCATTACTTCCTGCCGCACACCTGTCGAAGCGATCGTTTCAAAAGGAAAGCCCAAGTACACGAGCTTGCCTTCACGCGCTCCGCTCGGAAAAATTCCCGCGAACTGCACGCCGGCGTTTTGGCCGTTGCCATAGCGCAAGCACACCGCGCCGCCCGCCACCGCGTTGATCGCGTCGGGATAATCTTCCTGATATGGCGCGCTGCCATAGCTGAAATTCAGCCCGGCGAAGATGGTGTTGCTCACGCCGTTCGCGGTGAAACTGTTCGCGTCGTCACTCACGTAATCTGCTTTCAGATAGTCGCGCAGAAAGGCTTCATCACTTGCATTGCCGCGCGCCGCGGCATCGAGATCCCATGCGATCTCCGAGCCGGATACGAACAGCTTGCCGCCGTTCTGCAAATAGGCTTTCACCTTTGCTTGCTCGGTCGCGTTGAAAGTTTCATCCACGGTGGACTCGTCGCCGAGCAGCCAGAACACCGCGTCATAATCTTGCAAATTGATGGCGCCGATGATGACTTGCTCATTCGCGCACGATTCAAACGCAAAGCCGTTTGGCGCAAGTGCGCGGCCGTGCGTGAAGACGAACGAGTGCCACGGCTGCGCCCAACTGCCCGAGCCGCCGAAACGATCAAAACCATCGACAATCAACACGCGCTCGAGGCGCGCTGCGGGCGCAATGCCATAAACATCGGAATGCGCACTTTCATTCGGCGGCGAAACAGTATCGACCGCGGTAAGGCGAAAGTAAGTTTCGCTTGCGACGCTGCTCAAATCCGCAGTCACGTTCGGCTTTGGCAAAATCGTTTCGTCTTGAATAAGGTGCCACACGTTGTTGTCTGTGGAAGAATAAAGCCGGTAGCCGCGTAAATCAGCTTCGGTGTTTGCCTGCCAACGCGCGAGCGGGGAAGAAGAGAGCGTGAGCGAAAGCAGCGACGGTCGTGCAGGCGCGAGCAAATCTTTGTGCGTCACTTGCACGAGCACGTATGCGGTATCCGCGTTGCGGCGCGTGTCTTCAGTGAAAACCATCACCGTGTAATTGCCTTCGGAGAGCGACGCAGTGTCCCATGGACTCGGTGCGCTCGCGGTGTTGTTCACGTAATAAACGTGCGTGCTCGTGCTGGAAAAGCCTGGATGAAATGTATTGTGCACATCCTGCAGCGGCTTGCGGTCGAATTGATAACGCAGCCCGTTGTTCGGCGGCGAGTAAACCACAGTGCTGCGATCGGCCGTGAGAATTTTGTAACCGAGTTTATAGATGCCATTGTTGAGTTGCGAAATTGAGCTTCCCGGCGGACCGCTCTTCTCGGAAATGTGCGCGACAATATCGACCGGCCCGCTCACGGAGTTGTTGCTAAATTCCATGCCGCTGCCGCTTTGAAAGAAATGCACATAATTGATCTCCGGTGGCCACGTGTCGGGATTCGGCGTCAGGCCGGTATTCTCGCGTAGCGCATTGACTTCGTTGTTGACCGTGCCTTCGGTCAAATGCACATGCCCCAAGCCGGAGAGAATCGTGCCGAGCACAGTGACAGAGGTAAAGACAGAGTCACCGATGCTCAACGCGGGATTGGGCATGATGTGCACGTACGCAAAACGCCCGGCGCGCACATAAGCACTACTGCCGCTCGGGTCGATCGCAGTAATCACGGCATCGATAACCGGATACACGGGCGAGCCATCGGCTTTGGGAATGTCTGTGCCGTTGTGATAATGTGGCGCCGGGTCGGTGTCGCGATACTCGCAGAATGTGCCGGTGCTGTATTGCGCTTGATTGAAAGGCGTGACCGGCCACGGAAACTGCGCGTGGGCAAGTCTCGACCTCCCGAATGCAAAAAGAAGAACAGCGGCGAAGCTACGTTTCATCACGATCCTCAATGTCGAAAGCGATAGTGGAACGTCAAACCGAACTGATGGTTTTGTCCATTGCCAAATCCCAAGAATGGATCTATCACCAAGCCGGATTGCGTCGTGAGATACGGATTCACATAAAAGCCTGCGTCGGAAATGCCGAGTCGAATGCTGCCCTCGTTTTGAAGGCCGATGCCAATGCCGAGCTTGAGCAGCGGCGCGGGAAAACTTCCTGGAAAATGATTGGCAAGCTTGCCCTCCACAAAAAATTTGTTATACGGGCCGAGCCGCAGAAGCGCGCCGGGATACAAATGCTCGTCATCGGCGCCACCGAAAATAAGATCACCGGCGTGCCCGCCAATCCCGATGCCGACGTAGCGCGTATCGTATTGCAGGTATGGGTTGACGACGCGGAGGGAAAACTTCCTGCCATTCTCGGCATTCTCTTTATCCGTGCCGAAGTAGCCTCGCAATCCGTAAGTAAGTTTTTGATGTTGACTGTAATGGTGCGTGCCCACGATTCCAATGCCGCCCACGTTATAAGAATGCGTCGGGCCACAGCTTTCCTCGTATTGCCCGGTCATTCCGCCGATGCTAAACGTCGCATAATCGGATTTCACGGTATCTTGCGGGACCTGCGCTTGTGGCATGATAATCAAGAGAGCCGGCGAAAGCGCTGCCATGCCGCAATACACCCATCGCAAACGAAGTTTTGAAAACGCGCGGATTGTCTGCACGCTCGCGAGCGCAAGCAGCGCAAAGCTGAATATGTTCAAGACGGACATTTCAAGAGGCGTGAACCAATTCTCTCTGAGCCGAAGCAAAAGCACGAGGCTCACGACGGCAAGCAAGTTGGGGAAGAGCGCGGGAACGGCCATGTTAAGATTATGCGCGTGCAACTTCCAGCGTTTTTCTTTGTAGATGACAATAATAGCAAGGCATATGCTTGCCAGCAGCAGAATCCACTGCACCTGCTTCAGTCCCCCAATTGTGTTCCCGCCGTGCCGCACGAATTCCACCAAGAAGCGGAACAGGCAATATGTGATTGCTTGCGAATAGAACAAGCTTCCGGGCGCTCGCCAAAACCCTCGCTGCTTCCACACGAGCAGCGCCAATGCCAAACAAAAAATGCTCTCGTAAAGCTGCGTTGGATGAACCGGCAGCGAGGTGGCCGCGTTTGCAGCGATCAATCCTTCGGAGAGTTGCGCGAAATAAGGGACGGAGCCTGATTCATAAGTAATGCCCCATGGCAAGCTTGCCGGCGCGCCGAAGCAGCATCCACTCAACAAGCAGCCGACACGGCCGAAAGTGTGCGCCAATGGCAGCGCGATCGCGAAGGCATCGAGCACGGAGTAGCGGAAACCCACGAGGCGCCGTGCGAGACATGCACCGATGACGCCGCCAACAACTCCGCCCAAATAGGTTTTGGGAAGCGTGTGCGGCAATCGCCCGGCTAACAGGAAACTGCTTAACTCATAACCAGAAAGTAGCACCAGCTTGGAGCCGAGTATGGCGCAAACCACACAGGCCGTCATGACGATCAGCCACGGCAGCATCGGCCATTTGCGGCGATAGCCTTCATGAAAAATCAGAAACCCGGCCGCAACAAAAACGGCTTGATAGAAGAACGCGTAAGCGCCGGCCGTTGCATGAGTGGGTACGGTGAAGAGCGAGTGCATTTTCCGCCTCCGTGTTCTTTAGCCCGTTAAAAGCTCATTCGCATAGTCCGCTTACACTATAGTATTACTCAGGAAAAACTATCATGACCGCGAAGATTTTGAAAGGCAGAATAATGGTTCGGCAGAATGATTAAAAAATTATTCTGCCAAATAATCATTCTGCCTTTTGGTAGCGGCTAATGCCGCGCCAGGCTTTTGGTTTCGATTTGTTCGCGCTGGGGATTCTTTGCGAGCCTCGGTCCGGCCAGCACGTCCGCGACAATTGCCTGCGGCGGCACAGAGAGCTTGCCTTCGGTATTCACAAACACGCCGAGTGAATAATCGCGCGCGAGCAACTTGCCGGTTTGGGCGTTGTAGATTTCATGGCCCCACGCGCCGCGCACTTTCGCCAACGCGCAAATCCAACTTACGATTTCGATTTTATCGTTGTCAATTGCCGGCTCGAAGTATTCGATGTCGTGTCCGCCCTGTAGCACCAGCCAGCCTTGCGACTGCATGCGCTCGATAGGATGCCCGGCGCTGCGTATCGCATCGAAATACGCCTGCTCGATCCAGCTCAAATAGGCCGCGTGGTGTACGTGCACCATCGTGTCGAGCTCGAACGTTTGTACGCGGCGCTTGCTGCGATAGCGGTGTGCGTCCTCGGTGTTTTGCGCCGTCGTGATGCGAATGCCCAGTTCCTCCTGCTCACCGCTCGGCTGAAAAGCTTCACGAAAATACTCGGGAATGCGAATGGGCTGGCCGGTTTTCAAATCGAGATAGACCCAATTCACACGGGCGCGCGCCACTCGTGCGCCATCGCTGGTGCGCGTGAGGAGATACTCGCGATGCGAAGTTGCGCGCTTCATGTCTGAAACCCAAGTTGTAATGCTCAACTCGTCACCGTAGCGCGCTTGCGCATGATAGCGAATTTCCAAACGCCGAATCACCCATCCCGTCCCGTGCTCGCGATACCATTGCGGACTAAAGCCTGCTTCGGTCGAAGCTTCGATCGCAGCCTCTTGCATGAAGCGCACGTAGTTGGCGTTGTTGAGGTGGCCGAGGAAATCCAATTCATAATGGCGAATGCGAAAACGGCGCGTGTAAGGCCGCATGCCGGAGTCCTTAATAGAAAGAATGCTTTGCTCTAACTTTACTTAACTTGAAAAGTTGAGTAGAGTTTTTATCACTCGCGAGAGACTGCTCTTTGCATGAAATGAATTTTGATTGCTTCAAACACGAGCACGGTCATGAACACCGCGGCGAACCACAGCGTCACGGCCTCCATCGGCAAATCGTGCCAAGCGGAGATAAAAATTCCGAACATCGGCTCGCGTTGATAACCCCACCATTGCGCAGCCACCCCTAATGTGACTTCGTAAATGATGCTGATCAACAACGTCGTCACAAGTGTAAAACTGAACGCGCGCCAGTTCACAAAAGATGCGACGGCCTTCAGAAGAAAAACCGCGGGCAGAAAGGCCATCAAGATTTGCAAAGTCAAATAAGCCGGAAACAAATATTCGCCCGGATTGAGCACGGCTTTTATGACAATCGCGACGAAGATCAACGCGATTGCCAACAAGAAAGTACGGACATGGAAACCGAGCAAGCGCTTCACGCCGTTCGCGGCTGCTTCACGGTTTGGCGTTTGATACCGCGCGAACCAATATTCGTCGCCCCAAATATAAATCAGCAGAATGCACACGAAGCCGAAAAAATAAAAAAACATCTCTTCGATTGGGAACGGCTTCTCCCAAATCCAACGAAACTCCGAAAGGCTGATGCCGGGGAAGTAGAGGCCGAGCACGGCCGCGCGATTTGGAAACGTGAAAAATTTGTGCGCGAAGAAAAAATCCAAAATCACCCCATTCATAAAAAGATAAAACGTCGCCCAATAGAATGCACGCTTTTGGTGAATGCGATAGTCCTCGCGCGCGAGAAACCACCAGAGCATGGCGAGATTGGGTACGAGCCAAATGAGCAGGCTCCACGTGTAGCCATAACGTGTGGCCGCTAGCGCCGGCCCGAAAGCCAGAAACAGCATCGCGCCGAGGGCGACGATCGTGAGATAAACCGAGAGCACGAGCCGGCGTATGGTTTGAGTGTACACGGCCACGTTACCAGATGATTTGGTTTATTGTGAACAACGCAGTTGCCGAATCCGCTGAAATTTCACTTGCAAGCTCTTATGTATGGGCGTTACCTTTTCAACAAGGTATAAGCGCATCGAATCACATTTCTTGAAGGAGAACGGTGAGGGGCTTGGTTTACACCACAATCGCGATCAAAAACATTTTGACGAATAATGCGCCCATAGAACTGCAAGCGAAGGTCGATACCGGTGCCACGCTTTTAGTGTTGCCTGGCGACCTCGCCAAAGAGCTTGCGCTTCCGACTATTCGCCAGCAAACTATAAAATACGCGAATGAACAAACCGACGCGCGCGACGTGGTTTGGGGCGCGGAAGTCACTATTTGTGGACGCACCGGAGTTTTCGAAGCCGTGGTGGAGCCGGAAAAGAAATACGCTCTCCTCGGCGCCGTGGTGATGGAGACGCTGGATCTCATCGTCGAGCCGCGCAGCCTCGGGGTTTATCCGAACCCGCGGTCGGTCTTGCCCATGGCGGAGATGGAATAACAGCATGAAGTGAAGGCAAGACTATTATCGGCAAAAGGATTTTGAGAAATAGTTTTGCCCGTAATCGTTTTGTTTCTTATTTCAACTCCTGCCGAAAAATTTTTCCGCCCTTCATCACGAAAACCACCTCACGCAAACGCTGAATCTCCGCAAGCGGATTGCCTTTGACGGCAATCACGTCAGCAAATTTGTTTGGCGCGAGCGCGCCGAGGCGATCGTGCCAGCCGAGTAATTGCGCCGCACGAATCGTCGCCGCTTGCAAAGCTTGGCCGGGCGTCATGCCGTATGCCACCATCAGTTCGATTTCCCACGCGTTCTCGCCGTGTTGAAACACGCCTACGTCGCTCCCGCACACAATATTCACGCCGTGTTTGAGCGCGCGTTGGAACATTTCTTTTTGCGCTTGCACGCGCTGCTGCTGCACCGTGCGCTCACTTTCTGAAGCATAGCTCGCAATCGCCTCGCGCGCTGCCAAAGTCGGGCAGAGCGCGACGCCGTGCTGCGCCAGCAATTGCAACACTTCGTCATTCGCTTCCGAGCCATGCTCGATGCTCTTAATGCCCGCCAACACCGCGCGCCGAATGCCCTCGGACGTGGAAGCATGCGCGACAACGCGATGGCCGGTTGCGGCAGCTTCATCAACTGCGGCGCGCAATTCCTCAATCGTAAACGTCGGCGCATTCACCCCGCCGTGGCGATAGTCCGCATAAACTTTGATCCAATCCGCGCCGTGACCGATTTGCCGGCGCACGGCTTGGCGCACACCCTCCACACCGTCGGCGACTTCGGCGCCTTGCGGCACTTCCCAACGCGGATCAAATCCTGCCGGGCCATAGCCGCCCGTGATCACAATCGCGCGCGTGGCCACCTGCAAGCGCGGCCCAATGATAATGCCCTGATTGATCGCATCGCGAATGCCGACATCCGCGTAGTCGCCGCCTTCCGTGCCGAGATCGCGCAACGTGGTGAAGCCCGCGAGCAAAGTTTTTTCGGCATGAACTACGGCGCGCACCGTGCGCAATGCGAGCGACTCTTTGAGCACTTGATCATTCCACGACGCTTCGTTGTAAGGATGCAGCAAAAGATGACTGTGCGCATCAATTAAACCGGGCAGGAGGGTGGCGTCGCCGAGGTCGATGAGTTTCGCATTCGTAGGCAGCGGCTCATTCGCGTTTTGAATCGCCGTGATCTTCTCACCGGAAACAATGACGACGCGATCATTGCGCATGACGCCGGCTTCAGCATCGAACAGACGTGCGGCCTTGAGCGCCGTCGGAGCCGGAGTTTGTGCAAATAGGAAGAGAGGAAAAACGAGCAAAAGCATTTTGAACACGGATGCCACGGGAAAAGCGGATGCTTCAAAAGAAAAAAACCTGCAGTGCTCGAAGCCTTTTCCCAAAAAAACGTTTTCCCGCTTTGAGGCTTTTTGCTTCATCGCAACACACCTCGAATGTTTTCAATCGTTGAAATCCATGTGCTCCGTGCTTCATCTCTCTGCTGCCATGCAATGCGCGCACGGCTTAAAAAATCAATCCATTCCTTTCCACCTCTTTGCCATTGCCTCTGTCGCTTCCTCCAGCGCCTTCACACTCGCTAGGGCCTGCTGCGTTGGGCGCGCCTCCACGCTTTGCAAAAGGTTCAGCAAATATAGAAATTTGTTCTGCAAACCGACAATCGTTTCTTTGTCAATAGAAGTTGCGGTGATGCTGCTGTAGAGGAGGTCGGGGTTGCCCGGCAGACCGGAACCGCGCAGCGCTTGCAACGCAGTACGCTTCTTCTCATTGGCGTTCTTCTGCAACAGCGCGTCTATTGCGTCGCGGATTTTTTGCAGTCGCAGATAGCCGTTATAGCAGGCGAGTGAATAATCCGTTTGCAACTGCAAGTCCGCTTCGCTCAAAGTGACGCGCGGATCGAGGCGCACTTCAAGTGGTCGCTCGAGAGCAGCGCCGTCAATTGTTAAGCGCACAGTGTAACGCCCCGGATGCGCGAAGGGGCCGATGGGAGCACTGGGCGTGCTGCGATAAACCGCGGCAATCGCAAACTCGCGCTCGCTGCCCGGCGGCGGCTCGTGGCGCAAATCCCAAAAGAAGCGATGATGGCCCGAAGAAAAGGAGAGCATTTGCGCAGGCCGAATCCAATACGTCGGATGAGGTATTGCCGTGGTGTCGATCACTTCAGCCTTGTCGCTGCTCGCAAAGCGGCGCACGACTTCGTTTTTATCATTCACGATTTCGAGCTGCACGGCTTTCGCGTGTTGCTTTAAATAAAAATCGATGATCGCACCATCCGACGGATTTTTTCCCGCAGGTTCTTCCGGCGGCAGCGGCGTATCGGAAAACATATTCCAACGCACGCGCGTGGCTTGCGGCGGCGTGAAGAGATAATTTGACGCGACAGTTGCTTTCGCCATTTCACGCAGAGGCGCAAAATTATCGAGAATCCAAATCGAGCGGCCGTGCGTGCCGATCACCAAATCATTTTCGTGAATCACCAAATCGCGAATCGACGAGGCGGGCATGTTCATGCGCAGGGATTGCCAGTGCTCGCCGTCGTCAATCGAAAAATAAACCGCGCGCTCCGTGCCCGCGAAGAGCAAGCCCGGCTGTTGCCCATCTTCGCGCACGACATTTACCGGCCCCATTTCGGGCAAGCCATTGACGATGCGCTTCCACGTCGCGCCGCCATCGTGCGTGCGAAAAATGTGCGGCCGCATATCGCTGCGCCGAATGGCGTTGATTGCAAGATACGCGGTTTGATTATCGAAATGCCCGGCGTCGATTTGCGATACTTTGTCCCATGCTCGCAATTCCAGCGGCGTGACGTTCTTCCAATTTGCGCCGCCGTCACGCGTGACATGCACGAGTCCGTCATCCGTGCCCGCCCAAATCGTGTTGGCCTCTTGATGCGAGGGCGCGACCGCGTAAATCACACCGCGACGTGACATGGTTGCCAGTTCCGGCGTGCGAAAATCGCCGATGTTCTCCGGCACCTCGGGTTGCTCGCGCGAAAGATCGGGGCTGATGATTTGCCATTGTTCTCCGCCGTTGTGCGTTTTCCATAAAACATTGGTGGCGAACAAAAGCATCGTGGGATCGGCGGGATGAAACAAGAGCGGCATCGTGCGCAAGATGCGATACTTGCCCGAGCGCAATGCTTCCGGCGCGACATTTTGCGATTGCCCGGTTTTTTTATTGAAGCGCACGATGCGGCCGCCATACACGATGTTCGGATCGCGCGGATCGGGCGCGACATACGCGTATTCATCCGCGCCCACGCCCATCCAATCGCGAAAAGAAATTTGTCCGCCGTTGCCGCGACTCGCAATGCTGATTGCACCGCTTTCCTGCTGGCCGCCATAAACATTATAAGGAAATTGCTTGTCCGTGCTCACGTGATAGAGCTGCGCCGTGGGTTGGTTGTACCAAGAACTCCACGTTCTGCCGCCATTGACGGTTATCGTTGCGCCTTGATCTGTTGCGAAGAGCATGATGTCCGGCTGCAGGGGGTTGATCCAAATGCGATGATAGTCATCGCCGCCCGGCGCGCCTTTGATGGACATCCACGTTTTACCGCCGTCGTTGGAACGATACGAAGCGATGTTGCCGATGAAAACGACGTCCGCATTTTTCGGATGCACGCGCACTTCGGCGAAATCGCTGCCGCGTCCCCACAAGCGGCGGTCGCTGCTCACGAGCGACCAACTCTCGCCCGCGTCCTCGGAGCGATAGATGCCGCCGTTCTCGCGCGCGTCAACCGTGGCGTACATGCGCTTCGAGTTGCTCGGCGCGAGGCCAACGCCGATGCGGCCGAGGCCATGCGCTGCGGTGGGCAATCCTTGCGTGAGTTTGCGCCAGGTGTTGCCGCCATCGGTGGATTTGTACAAGCCGCTGTTCGGCCCGGAAAAACTTGCATTCTCCCACGGCCCCTCGCGATGCTCCCACATATCGGCGAAAATAATTTGCGGATCGTTGGGATCGAACTCCACTTGCATCGCGCCGGTGTTGTGATTGAGGTACAAAACTTTTTGCCAAGCGCCGCCGCCATTTGTTGTGCGAAACACGCCACGCTCTTCATTTGGTCCATAAGGATGCCCGAGTCCCGCAACGAACACTATTTCCGGATTCGTGGGATGCACGATGAGCCGCCCGACTTGCTGCACGTCCGCGAGGCCAACATGCGCCCACGTTTTGCCGCCATCAGTAGATTTAAAAATGCCGTCGCCAACGCTGAGATCGGGGCGATGCAAACCTTCGCCGGTGCCGACGTAAATAATGTTCGGCTGCGAGGGCGACACGGCAATATCGCCGATGGAGCCGGTGGGCGCGTCATCGAAAATCGGATTCCACGTGCGGCCGTAGTCATCGGTTTTCCACACGCCGCCGTTGTTCACGCCGATGTAAAACACATTCGGCTGCGTTGGCACGCCCACGGCGCCGACCGTTCGTCCCGCGCGGAATGGGCCGATGCAGCGATAGCGGAGGTCTTGGTAGATGGAGAAATTGATCGATTGCGATTGCACGGCGGAGCAAAACACGAGCAAGAAGAAAAGCAGTTTTGCGCGCATAGGTTTGTGAGGTAATGGGTGCGGTACAGAATGGTTGCTTTGGTCACAGCCTGGAAAATTCGTTGCTTGCCGCAACACAAATTACTATCTTTTTCCATAAGCGCAAGGAGATTGAAGCTGCAAACAGCTACCCTCAAAGAGGCAACAACCGCGTTGGGTGTCACGCTCGACGACATGGTTCGTTATCAAACGCTGGGCAACAGCGCGATCATTCAGATTGATTTGAAGCCTGCGCACAAGGGCGCGGCGAAGGGTAAGCTGCCGGCAATGCCGGAAGAAACGCTGACGCCGGAAGAAGAGTTTCGGCGGAAGTATCCTAACATTGAAATCGACTCTGAGTTTTTTAAGTTGGTGGGATGCTTGGCCGATGTTCCTCCTGGTGTTTCTGATAAAGAGTTGATCCTCGACGCGATTGCGAGCATTTATGGGGAAGAAGGCGATGAAGATTCTCATTGACATCTTTCAATTCTATTCCGCCCAAGCAATGCAAGTTGCCTACCTCATCACCCGCAACAAAAAACATTTTGTGCAAAGTGAAATCCCCGTGGTCACCCTCGACGAATTTCTCCGCGTCATCGGCGCTTTGAATTGAAGCTTTGCCGTGGTGAAAGTAGAATACGCACTGTGTGCAAGCTTATTTCGTGCTCATCCCCTCCACCCGATAATTAAACTCGAACGACAAGCTGTTGCTCCACGTCTCGTCGAAGATGGTTTTGTAGCGCGTGCCGTCGCTGGGGCCAACAGGTTTGCCGTAAGAATAAAACCAATTCACCACCGGGGAGCCGGTGAAGCCGAGCGCGATCCAATAGCGGCCGGGCGCGAGCTGCAATTTTGATTTAGACAGATCAAACGGCTGCCAGCGATAGCCGGGGCGGCTGCTCATTCTTTCAACCGACACAAACTCGCTCGTAGCGAGACGCGCGCCCGGCAATGCGTTTTCATCTTTCAAAATTTCTATCCACAATGAGCCTTCACCGCCGTATTTTTGCAGCGCGAGCGAAATACGTCGCAATTCCAGTGGTTCCTTCAGCACAAATACCTGCGCGTATTGTGCGGAGCGCGTGACGTATTCCGCGGTCTCCACCAAAAAATTCTTACGCAGCTCTTGCGTGCCTTCGCTAGTGGTTGCCACTTCACGCACGAATGCGAAATTCACGCCCTCCGGAAATTCAAGGTTGCCGAATATGACAGGCTTGTCTACCGATGCAGGTTTTGGTGTATCGACTTTTGGAACATCTTTCGGCGTTTCTTTCGGAGGAGGAGGAGGCGGTGTGGCAACGGCCACATAGGGCACAAAGGTGGCTTTCACTTCCGGCGAAAGCAATAAACTTTTCGGGCCATAGCTTTGGCGCTTGGCCGTGATGGAGGTTTCATCGAGCGGAAAGTCCGCATTGATCGACTCTTCAAATTCGGGCTGGCCTTGCGCGCCTCGCGCGACGGTCCAGCGAATCAAACCGTCTTGCGTGGTCTCTTCGTTGTCGAGGCCGACCTCGATGCGAATGTAGCGATTGCTGGTGAAAAGCTGCGATTGCTGCGGATCAAAAGGCACCCAGCCGAGATCGGGGAAATACACGTCAATCCACGAATGCCGGCCTTGCGCCATGCCGAGCGTGAGGTTGCCGCCTCCGACGCGGGCATCGTACGTTTTCTTAAGCGTGACGCCATTGACCACGCGCACCGGCACGCCGACGGAACGCAGCAGCGCCGCAGCGAGATGCGAATAATTTTGACAGTTGCCCTTGCCGGTCTCGAACGAATACATGGCCTCGTAACTTTCCGGAACTAGCACATACGACATGTGGTCGATCACCCAAGCGAGCACGCGTTGCACGGCATCGAATTCCGTCGTCACACCATTCGTCAGTTCTTTGGCTTTGGCCAGAATGCGCGGGTCGTTGGCAGGCACTTGTTTGGTCGCTTGCAAATAAGTGCGTTCCGGGCCTGCGATTGCACTAATGGGAAACGGCGTCGAAGTTGAAAGCGGTGTGAGCTGCAGCCAATTCGCTGCGGTGAGTGAAACGCTCGCCGTGATGGCTACGGTGGGCATGGACCATGTTGCGGTGATGACTTTGTTGCCGCGTGCATCGAGTTTCTCTTCTTGATTCGTGGGCTGCGGCTGGAAATCAAAACGCACGTCGCTGACTTCTTGATTGTATGTCGGCGATTTGAACGTAGCCGGCACGACGGTGCTGATGATCAGCGACTTCATTCCGCTCATCGGAACGATGCGCTGCGACAGCTCGTATTTGATGCGCGAATTTTGCTTTCCGGCAAGCACGTAATTCTCCGCCGGTGTGTGGGTGACGAAGAGTGCAAGCTGCGCCGAAAGCAAGAGGGCGAGACGAAACTGGAGGCTGGGCATGAGTTGCTCCTTGAGATAATTTGTTGTTAAGTGTCGCGATGGTAGCAAAGTCGGCGGAGAAAGTCAAGCTGGCGTCGATGCTTTCATGGCTCAACCTTCTTTCGGGCCGGTGCGCACGCATGGGCGCGTGCAACCGCATAAAATCCCAGTTGCAATTTCTGCGCAAAAAAGTTATCATCATGTCGAAATGAATCAAGTGGGAGACGACGTTTATGGAGAACAGTGCGCAGACGCATGCCGTGCAAGCCTATTTGGCGCGCTCGTTGGATGAACTCTTGGTCGAGTTGGATAGCTACCAAGCCGAAGCGGGACGTGTCATGCGCGGCGGCGCAACGCGTGGACTCGGCTCTTTGTGGAATAGCCTGCAGCCGAGTTTGCGTCAAAAGATTTGTGTGGAATGGAATTGGTGTGAACGCCGGCAAGACTACACTTTTCAAAACCAAGAAGCGCTTGCCATTGTGCTTGCGGAAATTTTGAGCAATCGTTTCATGCCGCAAAACGTGCCCGTGGTCTTGCTCGCCTCGATCATGGTGAAACTCGGCTTGGATAAGTTTTGCGACTGTGGCAAAGTTCCAAGCGCTGCGGCAAGCAACACCTGAGCAATCTTTTCTCTATTCTATAAGGAGAATCTGCACTATGTTTGAAAGCAAGAACGCCGGAGGGTGGGCGCTCGCGTTGGTCGCGCTCGGGCTATTTATTGGGCTGGTGCTGCGTGACTTGATTCGCAAAGACAAGCCGGAGGAAGGTTCACCAACCATCGCCACCATGGTGCCGCCTCGCGATCGCAACGTCGATGATTTGACTGAGCTCTTCGAGCGGGTGGCCACGCAATGCGAGCCTTTCGTGGTCACGCTGCAGCCTTTGCCCACCAATGCTTCTTTCTTTCCTCCCCCTCATATGCAAAGCTCCGGAGTGCTCATGTCGCCGGAGGGGTACATTCTCACCACGGCTGAGCTTGTGCGCGAAGCCAGGCAGGTTACCGTAACTTTGAATAATAAAAAAAATTTCGTCGGGGAGGTTTTGGGCTATGATGCGCGCACGGGCGTTGCGGTGGTAAAAATTTCAACTTCCGGTTTGAAGGGCATTCGCCAGGGCAACTCTGAAGATTTGCGCCTCGGGCAATGGGTTGTAACCGTGGGTAATGTTGCCGCGGAGCGTCACACTGTGACCGCAGGCATCATCAGCGTCAAAGGCAGAGGTAACACATGGCTGGCAGAGCCAGAGGATTTATTGCAGACCGATGCGGTGATCAATTCCAATAATATCGGCGGGGCATTAGTGGATTTACAGGGGCGGCTCGTGGGCATCAACACGCAAGCGAATTTGCCGGAGCCGGTTGCGGGTATCAGTCATGCCATACCCATTAACATGGCTCGTGAAGTGATGCGCCATATCATTGCGGAAGGAAAATTTGCGCGCGGCACTTTGGAAATTCAAACACAGGAGTTGAATGCAATTCTCGCGAAGGGATTGCGACTGCAAGATACCAACGGCGTTTTAGTGACGGAGACAAAAGTGGAGGGTGCAGCCGCGCGCGCGGGCTTACAGCGCGGCGACGTGATCATTCAGTTCGGCGAGAGGCCAACCACGAATATGCTAGCCTTGCGGGAGCTGGTTGCCGCAACCAAACCGGGTGCGACCGTGCCGATCTCAATCTTGCGCGCCGGTGCGGAAATGACGCTGCAAGTGACGGTGGCTGAGTCTCAATCAGCTATGGCCGCGCCCGAGCTTGAACCGATTGTAACCCCCGCGCGTTCGCCTTATAAATTCGGCTTGGCAGTAAGTGCGCTCACGCCGGCCTTGTTGCAAAAACGCCAGCTTCCTTCGAAAACGTACGGCGTCGTCGTTGCAGAAATTCTCGCCGGCAGTGAGGCTGATCTTGCCGGCATGCGTATGGGCGATATTATTCAAGAATGGGAAGGCAAGAGTGTGGTGAGCGTCAAAGATTTTCGCGCAAAAGTGTCGGCGACGCAGCCCGGGCAGGCCGTGCTCATTTTTGTCCGCCGCGAGCAGCAAAACTTTTACTGTGTCATGGAAATTCCCGCGTTAAATGATGCCGCGAATAATGTCATGCCGTAATTGTTCCGCTGAAAAAAGCTTGCGAAAGCCTCCAGCGCTATCTTCACAGAGGAGTACCAGCGCCGCACGTCCTGAAATCGCTTCAAGCATCGGTCCTAATTTGTGCAAACGGCACGCTGAGGCAGACAGACTCTTGGCCTTCGCAAGCGAGCAGATGGACTTTTAATAACTACAAATGCCTTGCAAGCGCCAAGCCTCCGCCTCATGTTTGGCGCTCTCCATCATCGAGCTTTTTACCCAACCATTTCCCGCACATACCGAACAATCGCGCACGAAACTGGTGCTTGTGAGCATGCGCTTCTCCTTTTTGTCGCTGGTGCGCAGTGCTTCCCGAAACAACGTCTCTTGAAAAACCTTTTTGTGCCCGCTGCATAGTGGACACGGTTGAATGTTGACCACTTCCATGGCGTCCCTGCCTTTCCTGGTCGTACATCACATTGCGCTGCGAAAGTAGATCGCAAATGTGCAATGCAAAATTTGAAACAAAGTAAGCTCCGTCTATCTCAAGCGAATCTGGTATTCGCCCATTTTTCTTGAAAGCGTGGAGCGCGGTATGCCCAATTCCTTCGCGATGCTATCCTGTGAGCATGCGGGATTCTTGATCAAAGCGCGCAGAATGATCTGCTTTTCGATGTGATTCAAATATTCCGGCAAGGAAAAACGGCGCGGCGCAATGCGGTCGAAATTCGCAATGAGCTTGTAAGTTTCGACCTCGCGATCGATGATGCGCACCAAATCGTTGAAGCCCGTGCCTTTGGCGATGATAGCCCTGGCGCCGAAACGCAAATAGCTGCGTTTTTGTTCCTCGGAAAGCGAGACGCCCGTGAACACCACCACCGGCAAGTCACGCAGATGTGAGAACTGCGGGTCGAACACCAACACTTCGAAAAACTGCAACCCATTCGTGCCGAGCAGTTGATGATCGAGCACGACGAGATCGATTTGATAAGAGCCCAACGCCGCAAAGCCTTCCTGCGCATTCGCAGCAAACAATGCGTCATAGCCTGCAATGCGAAAAACCACCGCGAGATTTTCCTGCAAAGCAGTATCATCTTCAACCAACAACAACGTTCCCTTGGGATGAGGAATCATGACCGGGCCTCGCACATTTCAATTTTGCGCAGCAAGCGGGAAGCGCATGACTATTCTTCCAGATACGACAAATAATTGGCCTGAGCTTTTTGCGGCCGCGGCCGCGCGTGCAGCGGAAGCACCTTGCAATGCGTTTCCAACTCACGTTGGAGCAGGGCCACCATCTCCTCGAAACCATTCTCCTTAAGAAAAACCGCTTTCACGCCCATGCGATACAAACGCCACTTCTCGTTTAGCGCAATGGGAAACGCAGTCATAACGATGACGGGCACGCCTTTGGCGTTGTGATAATTTTTATCCAGCAGCAAGGTCTCCAAAAATTGGAGGCAGTTCATATCCGGCAAACGATAGTTTATGGCGATCACATCAACGTGATAAGTTTGCAGCGCGGCAAAACCCTCCATGGCATCGCGCGCAAAACGCGCTTCGTACCCGGCCAAACGCAACGTCACGGCGAGATATTGTTGTAGACGCAAATCCTCCTCGATCAACAGCACTGTGCCTTTCGGTATGGGCACCATAGTGACTCCTCACTTTTCTTCGCAAGCGATCCGTTAGTTATTGCCTCCTTCCGAATCGCGGGGATTGTGTTGGGTGTAACTAACAGAAATTGTGCCACCGTGAATATCTGCACGGCCATTCGTGAAGATTGGCTTAACTCACTGAAGTTGAAGCAGTTTTGTAGATCCCTTCGTTTTGAAGAAATCTAAGAATTTGTAATATCGTAATACACCAGTTCACGAATGGACGCTTTAAAATGAACTCACGCGCGTCATTTCTTCAATTGCATTCATGCCGGTTCGGAGTTATATTCGCGGCCAACCTTACGGATGAGTGGACGTTGGCTTGCGAGCTTTTCGCAGAGGCCAGCGCTCCCATTCCAGCGATTCCTCAATCGGTCGAACCCAACATCGTGATTGCTTGATGTCGATTCCACGCATACTCATTACCGGCGCAAGTGGATTTCTCGGCGGACATCTATGTCGTGTGGCCGCACAGGAGGGCGAGGTGGTGGGCGCGTTTCATTTGCATGATTCGGTGCCAAAGGACGCGCTTGCCGTGCAGATGGATTTGCAGGAAGAGACCGCGCTGCGCAAAAGGCTGGAGGAGATCGATCCGCAGATTCTCGTGCATGCCGCAGTCATGCAGGTCGATGCGTGTGAGCACAACCCGGAGCTGGCCGAACGGATTAACGTGCAGGCAAGCCGCAGCATTGCGGAATGGTGTGCGCGCCGGCGGCGGCGTTTGGTTTATATCTCTTCGGACTTGGTGTTTGATGGTGCAAAGGGAAACTATCGTGAAATTGACGTCGCGCAGCCGGTTATGATATATGGCAAAACGAAATTGGCCGCGGAACAGGAAGTGTTGCGCACGTGCTCTTCAGCATGCGTGGCGCGCTTGCCGTTGATGTATGGATTCCCGGTGGCTGGCGGCAGCAATTTTTTTCTGAGCATGCTTGCACGTTTACAACGCGGCGAATCCTCGCCTGTGTTTCACGATCAATACCGCACGCCGGGTCTGGTGAATAACCTCGCTGCCGCGGTGTGGGAATTGGCGTGCTCGGATTATCGTGGCATTATGCACCTCGCCGGAGCCACGCGTTGCAGCCGATATGAATTTGCGCGCAGTGTGTGCCGCTTTGCGAATTTGAACGAAGCGCTATTGCAACCGGTCTCCATGTTCGAGACGGCATTGCCAGCGCCGCGGCCGCAGGATGTTTCTTTAGATTGCAGTTTGGCCAACAGCGTGCTCCACACCAAACTACTCGAGGTCGAAAAAGGTTTGCAGCTAATTCTACAATTTTAAACTGATGAATAAATCCAAGGGAAGGTAGATCATGTTTCGCATGAAGACTGTGCTCGTTGTGGTTTTGGCGATGTTCGTGGTTGGTTGCACTGCTTCCAAAGCGCCCGTGAATAAGGACAGCGTGACCGCGCTGGCGCCCGCGGATATCCAGTATCACGTCAACTATCTCGCTTCTGATTCGCTGGAAGGCCGGCTCTCGGGCACTCCGGGATGCGAGGCCGCGGCGCAATATCTTGTGGCAGAATTCAAACGCTTCGGACTGGCTCCGCAAGGCGAAAATCAATCATACTTGCAGAAGTTTGATTTCGTCGGAGGCGTGGAATTGGGTGGTAGAAACTCTCTGGCCATGTCGCATGCCGGAAAGGATACGACTTGGACGCTCAACGTGGATTTTGTTCCCGCGGGCTTTTCACTCTCCAGCAAGCTGGAGGTGCGCGAAGCGCTCGCGTTTGTGGGCTATGGAATTTCGGCAGGGAAGATTGACTTTGACGAGTATGCGAGTGTCGATGCGAAAGGCAAAGTTGTGCTCGCCATGCGCTATTCGCCCGCGGGCGATGACCCGCACAGCCCCTTTGTGGAATTCGAAGCGTTGCGTTACAAAGCACTGCAAGCGCGTGAACACGGCGCCGCGGCGCTGCTGCTCGTGATTGGGAAAAAAGACTCTTTGCTGCCGGAATTGAAATTCGATCGCGCCAGCAGTGATGCCGGTTTGCCGGTGCTTTTCGTAACCCGGAGAGTTGCTGATTGGATCTTGCAGGGCAGCAATCAAACACTCGCCGCTGTGCAAGACAGCATTGACGCCACGAAGAAACCGCGCTCGTTTCTCATTGCCGATTGCCGCGTGCAATTGGAAACGGAAGTATTGAAACATCGCCGCGAGGCCGCGAACGTGATCGGCATGTTAGCGGGCCGCGATGCGCAATTGCAAAAACAGGCAATCATTATCGGCGCGCACTACGATCACCTCGGCCGCAGCGCCGAAGGCGCGCTCGATCCGGATCTCAAGAACGAAATCCGCAACGGTGCAGATGACAACGCCTCCGGCACGGCCGGCATGTTGGAGCTGGCGCAATACTTCGCCGCGCCCGAGCATCGCCCCAGCCGCTCGCTCATCTTCATGGGATTTGCCGGAGAAGAACTCGGCTTGCTCGGCTCCGCGCACTACGTCAATCATCCGACTTTCCCGCTCGAACAAACCATCGCCATGCTCAATATGGATATGATCGGACGCTTAAAAGATAGCGCGCTGGTCGTGCAGGGCGTGGGCACTTCGCCGGACTTTGCAGCGCTGGTGGAGCGTTGCAATGCTGAAACAAAGCTTAAGCTCAGTTTGAAAAAAGACGGCCTCGGACCGAGCGATCACTCGTCTTTTTATCAGAAAAACCTGCCCGTGCTTTTCTTCTTTAGCGGGTTGCACGAGGACTATCACCGCGCCAGCGATGATGCCAACAAGATCAACGCAAACGGCGAGGCGCAAATTGTAAGTTTGGTGGCGAAAGTCGCTGCCGCCATCGCCAATTCGGACTCTTTGCCGCTATTTACCAAAGTTGATTCCGAGGAGCGTCCCCAAGCGCGAGGTTTCCGTGTGAGTGTCGGAACGATTCCCGACTACGCGGCTGAAGTGGAAGGTTTGAAACTCAGCGGCGTGCGGGCGGGCGGCCCGGCGGAGCGTGCCGGATTACAAGGCGGTGATATCATCATTCGCTTCGGCGCCATCGACATCAAGAATATTTATGATTACACTTTTGCACTGGGAGAGTTCTCACCGGGTGAGGAAGTGGAGGTCGTCATCTTGCGCGGAACCGAAAAAAAGACGATGAAGCTCAAGCTCGAGGCGGGAAAAAGATGACGTGTGGCCGCTCGTAATTCCTCCGCAACGAGCCGCTCGCCAGCAGAACAAATTTTTCGCCAGTTTTAGCGAACATTCTGTATATATGCCGACGAAGAGTGTTAGTCTTCGTTGGGAATTGGCATATTGCTTGTAAGATTAAGCGCCTCAAAGCACCATGCAACGCCATAGAGTGAGAAACCGTGCATTTGCGCGCGCGCGAAAGTATGCCGGGTGTCTCAATCCAATGCAAACGATTACTATTGTGGTTTTGGTCTCATCGCTCTTGGCTATTTTCGATCATCGGAGTTTAGCACGTGGATCGTACGCACAACACCGCTGAAGTCAAAAAAGCACCTCGCAATGGCACTCCCAATCGCGATGGGGCTGCACCACCTCCACCGAGAAATATCCCGGCCGCCTCTGAAACCGTGAGGACTTTTCCGAAAGAATTCAATCGGAATTTAATCAAGTCGCTCGATCGGCGTTTCATGATCATTTTGTTGTTGGTGTTCATTATCGAGCCGGCTTTAATCATCAACTTGGCTTTGAATTATCAACCGTTCACAGATTCCAGCGACGTCGCCAAGCTCCAAGCCAAGTACGCGGATATTTTTCTTTCCGAATTTGAAGTGGAAACGCCGGAAGAAACGGTTGTGCAAAACGAATTGCTGTTTCAGGCGTCGGAAATGGCCAAGCAAGTGGCCGGCGAAACCTATGGCACTTCTTCCGGCCCGGCGCTTCCGAGTTTGCGTCCCGGTGCGGGCACGCGAGAAACCCGTGCCGCTAGCCGCGAAGAAAGCCGCACGCGGCGGGGCATTAGCGCCGCTGCACGTGGGCGGGCGCGCAACGCCATGTCCGAAGAAGTTGGGCGCGTGGGTTTGTTGGGGATCATCACTTCCGGCAGCAATTTGGTTTCCGAGGCGCCAGCCGTGCAAGTGCTCGACTACGCCGCAATGAATGGCAGAGATCTGGACCAAGTGCTTTCGGAAGTGCGCACCACCAAAGTGCCGCGCTTGGGCACAGATTATTTCGGCCCTTCAGTAGGAAGCGGACTGGGCGGCATGCTCAACCCCGACGACATTGTCATGGCCGAACGCGCAGTGCGCGGCACACGCTTTACGGAGTCGGGCGTGAACACGGAAGACGTGGTAACCTCGCTCGGCGTCGCACCGCGCAAAAGAGTGGAGGCCAATCGCAAGTTTGAAGCCGTTAAACGCGAACCGAGCTTGACCGGCTTTGGTGCGCGCCATGATGAAAGCGGCGGCGCGGAGCTCGCCTCGCGCGAGCCGGCGCACATTCGCGCAGTTGTGATGAAGCACAATGCCGCGATTCAAGATTGCTATCGCAAGCAGCTCAAGCATAATCCCACCCTCAAGTGCAAAGTGACGGTGCGCATCACCATCGATTACACCGGCCATGTGATCGGCGTGAACGTCGTCAACTCCACGGTCGATCTCCCGGAGCTCAATCAGTGCATCGTTGCCAAAATCACGCGCTGGAATGATTTCGGCGAGATGGATCCCTCGGTCAAGCCGGTCACGTTCAAACAGACGTATGTGTTTGGGTATTGAGCGCCTTCACTCGTGACGCAGAGCCGCGATGGGGGAGAGGCGAGAAGCTTTATAAGCGGGAAAGAGGCCGGCAACGACTCCGACACCGCACGAAAAGAGCAAGCCGATCAACGCCGCGGCGCTCGAAAACGCACCTTCCATTTGCCAACCTTGCGCAATAAACTTTGCCGCGATCATTCCAAGCAAAATGCCGAGCGCCCCGCCCGCAGCGCAGAGCAAAATCGCCTCCGCTAAAAATTGCAAAGCAATGTCTCTTCGTTTCGCGCCCACCGCGCGCTGAATGCCGATCTCATGCGTACGCTCGCTCACGGCCACCAGCATGATGTTCATGATACCGATGCCGCCGACGAGCACATAGTCTTTCCCGCGTTGCGAAAAGAAGACACGAGTAACGCTCGTGCGAGTCGCGCTGTCCGCAGAAGCATAAGCAACGTCTTCGGGGAAGAAGAAGTGCAGCGTCGAATCCGCGTCTTCGAAATCGATGCGATCAACGCCGTTGAACGCGAAGCTGTTGCCTTGCTTGATTGGCGTTCTGCCATTGCCCATACGCGCAAAAGCTTGCAAATTCGCGGGTGTGAGCGCGAACTCGGCTTCGAGCATCAAATAGACATCGCTACGAGCAATGCCGAACTTCGAAGGATCGGGCAAGCTATCTCGTCCTGATTGAGAAAGAACAAGCTCTTCTTTTAAACGGGTATTGCCGCAGGTGTAGTTTAAGTCGATGCCAGTGAAGATTTGCGCATAGCTGATCGCATTGCCCGCAGCCCTCGGCGCAATTGGATTCGCATTTTGGATGACGTGATACTGTTGCGTCTTCTGATCAAAATATCCCAAGCTGAGAATCTTCCAGCGAAGCTGCGTGGGCTGCACCGGTTTGCCGGGGTCTTTGATTTTCGGATGAACGGGTTTGGGCAACTCGTAATCAACGTCGTATCCGCCTTGCTGTCCGAGCACTCCGGCGAAGCGAACTTCATAAAGCCCGTCGCGCATTTCATAAGCATTGCCGCTGGCAGGTTGCAAACTCGTGTTGATCTCTTGGTACGAGCCGTCGCGCGCTTGAAAATGCACATAGCCCGCGCTGATTTCGGCGCGGAAAGTTTCGTTTTGGGCATTGTAATAAGTTTTGCTGAAGTAGGTGCGCTGGTCGGGCAGTTCTTGCCAAACAGAGTCGGGCGGCGTGTTGGAGGTTTCGCGAACTTGGCTGAAAACTGGCGCTATCGTAATCATCGCGGCGAAGAGATGCAAGAGAATTTTCATGGCTGGATCCTGGTTGCTCGTTGCTGGTCGTTGGTTGTTGGTCGTGGATTGTGGATCGTCGCTCACTGCTTCCAATAGCGTTGGCCGATCAAATCCAAGCCCCACACGTTCCAGTATTGGTGCGTGCCGTTGATATCGTAGACTGCGATCACTTTGCCGTCGGCGCCAGGGATGTAAAAGAGATTGTTCTTGAAGATGCGATTGCCGTTGGCATCGTAGCCGAAATAAATCGTGCCGGCAGGCGCAACGGTTTTCGATACTTGCACGGGCAGATTGCGATAGTCATACGTGATCGAGTTGGTCGTGGGATTGATCTTGGCCGCGTCCTTGATCATGTTGCCGTTGGCGTCGTAGTCATAATTGCCGCTGCTGTTCAATCCGGCAACGTAGCTCAACTTGTTGGTGCTCGCAAAGTAGTTGTACGTCATCGCGGTCGAGGCGCCAGACTGATTGTAACGCGTCATCTGTGCGAGGTTGCCGCTGGCGTCGTAAGCGATACTGCCGGAAGAGCCTGTGACATCATAGTTGTTGGACGTCGACCAATTCGTGCCAAGCGCGCTGCTGTTGTATCCCCAGTTGGCTTTGGTGAGGCGGTTGGCTTTATCGTATTTGTAAACCCAACCGTTCAAGCTCGCTCCGGGCGGGCTGACCATGCCATAAATGTTGGAAGTCATCCACGCGATGTTGCCGTTGAATTGATCGTCGAAATCGCCGGAGTAGTCTGTATCTGCGGCGATGTGCGCCGAAACGTTGTAGCCGATGATCTCGCCGAAGCGATCGACGTATGCGCCGGTAGTGTTGGTGCTGTCGTTGCCGGGATCTCTGCCTTTGACGAGGCTGTGATGATTGATCTGCGTGAGCCAATCGCGGCTGTTGTAGAGATAATCCACGCCTTGCAATGTGTTGCCGAGCACGAGACGCTTTACTTGTCCGCCGGGCCAGTAGGTGTAAGTAGCGTTCGAGGTGGAGGGTTTGACATCGACCGTGTTGGTGTAGACTTTATAGAGCCGGCCCAACTCGTCGTAGTCATACCACGTGTAAAACGCATCCGCGCTCGCGCCCGGCGGGGAGAAGCGGCGGAAGTAAGTTTTGGTGACGTTGCCTTGCCAATCGTAATCGTATTCGATGCGAGTGCCGAGCGAAGAATTGCCATCGGCAATGTTGCCGCGTGGGATCCAATTCTCCACCCAATCCACACGACCGCGCTCATCATACGAGTAGAAGGTGAAGCCTTTTTGTGTGTAGCGATCGGTGACGTACTCCAAGCCGTCCATGCGACCAACGAGGTTCTTCTGCGGCATGCCGGGCGCGTCACCGGCGTCAATATCGTTTCCTCCACCGTCGATCTGCCCGAGTTGACGCTCTGCATCATCGGCAAAATCACGCGCTGGAGAGATTTCGGCGAGATGGATCCCTCGGTCAAGCCGGTGACCTTCAAGCAGACGTATGTGTTTGGGTATTGAGCGCCTTCACTCGTGGCGCAGAGCCGCGATGGGGGAGAGGCGAGAAGCTTTATAAGCGGGAAAGAAGCCGGCAACGACTCCGACACCGCACGAAAAGAGCAAGCCGATCAACGCCGCGGCGCTCGAAAACGCACCTTCCATTTGCCAACCTTGCGCAATAAACTTTGCCGCGATCATTCCAAGCAAAATGCCGAGCGCCCCGCCCGCAGCGCAGAGCAAAATCGCCTCCGCTAAAAATTGCAAAGCAATGTCTCTTCGTTTCGCGCCCACCGCGCGCTGAATGCCGATCTCATGCGTACGCTCGCTCACGGCCACCAGCATGATGTTCATGATACCGATGCCGCCGACGAGCAACGCAATCGCTGCGATCGCGGTTGCCACGAAAGTTAGCGGTTCCGGTGTAAAGAAAAAAACGCCCGCTCATGGTCGAGCGAGCGTTGCAATATGGCCAAAAGAGGACGCGCCGTCAATATAAGTTTCGTCTTCTGCGCCTGTCGCTGATGAACACAACGCAGTTACCCCTGACTGTTCAGCGCACGAGCGCGAGCTTTTTTTGCTCGCGGAAATCGCCGCTGGTGATTTGATAGAATTAAACACCCGAAGGCACATGGTTGCCCGCGCTGTCTTTGCCGTCCCACAACGCTTGGTGATAACCCGCAGCCATGTTCGCATCGACTAGCCTTCGCACTTCGTGGCCCGCAAGATCGAAGATGACCAATTGCACCTGCGCGGCTCCCGGTAGATCGAAGCGAATTATGGTTTCGGGGTTGAAGGGGTTGGGATAGTTTTGCGACAGGGAAAAGCTCTCGGGTAAAGCATCAGTCTCTTCCGCAGATGTCCCCTCTTTCTTTAAGACTTTTTTGACGTAGTGCGTGTCATAGGCATCAATTCCCTGTGTGCCGGCTTTGGCTTGCAATTCGATGTCGTTGCCGGGCATTAAACGGGTGTAAGTCTTCGCGGTACTGACAACCGCGGACCAGTTCGTTGCACCGGCATTGCGATAACGCCATTCGTAAGCATACGTGTAGCCCGCAGCCGAAGGATTGGCGGTCCAGGTTCCCGAGGTCTTCGCTTTCAAATCCGTCGGGCCGGTGATCGTGACATACATCGGAGACTCGAACCCGGCAACAGTGGCAGCGCGCTCATTCCATTTTCTGGCATTGTCATTCGTGCTCGTCGTTCCCATGGCCACGTCGCCATAGGTCTCGTTCGGGTTGGACCAGTATGGAATTCTCAGCACTGGGTCAGGGCTTTGCAGAGGGATTGCCATAACCGTGCGCCAATTATCTGCAGCGTAACGATAACCATGCTCATAAGTGCCCCTCGTGTCATTGTCGTGATAGCAGCCGATCAAGTGCCCAATTTCATGAGCAAACGTGTAGTTGCTCACGGCGGCGTCATCAACCACCACGCAGAAAGCGGTGCTTGAACTCGCCGGTATCTGAAAGGCTTCTCCATTGGCATTATTCGCATAGGATATGAGAAGAACCACAACATCCGCACCGGACAGATCGCGAAGCGAATGGATATTATCCATGTAGCCATCGCTTGTGCCTTGCAGCCTGCCAATATCTGTGTTTGTGCTGCCGGATTCCGTGTAGCTCACTTGAACTGAGTGAACCACCGACACTTGCGCATTCACGTTGCTGTTCGACAGGGTTTCATTGGCAGATTGCTCACAAGCTGCGATCAAACTTGCGATATTCCCACTGGCACTTGCCACGGCCGGCGTATAAGCCACGAGCACATCGAGGTTCGCGGTGCTCGCGCTTGAGTTTTCTCCGCCACCTTTGGTGAGGTTCACTTGCTTCTCTTCGTTCCCGCGAAATTGGTTTGTCGAGGTCGTATCCGGCGGCTCATCCGGTCCAAACTTTGACTGATCTAATTCAATCAGAACATGATAGCCGGCTTCGAGCGGTTCAATGGCAAACACGCCTTGCTCCAAATGAATCATGCCAGTAACGCTGCTGTCGACCACTGAGAAGAAAACGGGATTCTTTCCGTCCTGCTGCAACACGCCGCTCCATAAAAGTTTCAAAGCCTCGGGTTGCCGAATCCTCCTTCGTGTCGCCACCTGTGTTCCGGCATTTGCCAGAGGAATGCGCAGTTGCGGTTGTGAGGCCAGTTGCGAGAGCTTCTGAAATTCGATCAGCCGCACGGAAATCGAAGTCGGCCGCGCCTTGAGCGAATCGAGACGTTGTTTGCCCTCTGGTGAAAGGTTCACGTCTTGTTCGTTGAGATAAGAAATAAAATCGTTTTGTTGCGCCGACAAATTCGTGGCGGCACACAACAGCAGCGCCCACAGGCACAGGCTTGAAAAGAGGCGAGAAACGTTCATGGCTTTCCTCCAAATTTTGAGGTTGTGAGTTACCGCGTTTTTCTTTAGTTTTGAAAATAGAAAGCCCCTGAGGACAATTGTCCCTAAAAATTTTCTCCGGCCAGAGATTATTTTACGGCGATTGCTCGGGGGCTATTTTTTCTTCAGGTCATAAGCATCACCTCCTTTATTTCAAGGTTTCGTCGCACAGGTTATTTCTTTCCATGACGAATGAGATACATGCGATTTACCAATGTCTCTTCACCTACATTTCTGGTTGTGTAGGCGACACGCCCAAGAGCAGGAATAAAATAGTGATAATAGTCCCATGGCCAATACACGTCATCAGAAGGTCTTTTTCGGTATGAGTAAACATAGGCGTTGAAATCACCCGCGGGCGTCGTAATCGTTTCATTCTTGCTGATCAAGCTGACGGTAATGGTGTCCGTAAAATAAAACCCAATACCATCTGCATAGCCGATGCGAACGGTCTTCCAAGACTCTCCCACCTCCGCCGGATATTTGAACAGCAAGGTTTTGTAAAATAACGTATCGGTTGGTGAAATTCCTCCCAGCCAGTATAGGCCACAGGGCCCGTTCCAATAAAGCCACTCAAGAGGCGGGCGCGAGCCCTTGACCGGATAAAGCTGCGAAAACGCAAAGGCTTCGTAGGTGACTCCTGCGATGGTTACTGGAACCTTGCGCGTGATCTCCTCGATGACCGTATCCGGTTGGATGAAAGGCCAAATCTGATAGACCCAATAATTGCCCACCTCCAAAGGCATGAGCGTTTCCTGGTTAGGTTCGCATTTCAGCTCCAGCTCTTGCCCGGAGTTCACGATATGATCACAGTGCGCCAACAAAACGCAGATCGGAATAATTTTGAAAAGATGAAGATTGGCTTTCATCGAGTGCATCTCCTTCAATTGAAAGTCTTTAGTTTTCATCGGAGTAATAACGGTTCGCCGCAATATATGCACAATTTCCGTTTTTGACTTGACGTTCTCACTTAACATTTTCTCTTAGCATTTTTTCTCAGCCAACTTTTCCCGATACGCCGTGGGCGTGCAGCCGAAATGGCGACGGAATGCGCGCGTGAACGATTCCTCGTGCGCATAGCCCACGGCCGAGGCGATGAGAAAAACGTTGAGCTCTTCTTTCTCCAAAAGCATTGCGGCCGCGGCCATGCGCTTGTGCTCGAGGTATTGGTGCAGACCCATGCCCATGGCTTTCTTAAAGTGGGTGGAGACGTTGTTGTTCTTCGTGTGGCAGGCCGTTTTGATGGCGGAGACATTGAGGTTCCGGGCGAAAAGGTTTTGGTGGATGAAATCGAGGAGGGTATGAACCCCGTTGGGCGAAGCCGCAGCTTGGGCTTTTTCTCTGTGGATGAATTTTTCCAGCTCTTCGTGAATCAGGCGGTCTTGTGCAATAAGACTCGCTTCTCTTGCCATGTGAAAACTCTCCCGTGTGTGAAAAGCTTGCCGACAAATAAAACAAAGCATCAGCCTGGCCCGCGAAAGATGCGAAATACACGAATGGAACTGTATGCATGTTTGCGAGGACGAGATCAAATCTGGCTAGCTGAAACGAAAAGCCGAAACCCGTATCAAAGGCGCATAGAGTGAGAGTGAAGAGTGAGAGTGAAGAGTGAGAGTGAAGAGTGAAGAGTGAGACACCCCTTCACCCCGACTCCATACTTCCAGCATTTTTAGTTGCCATCAGTAGCCGCCCTGAGTAGCGTGGAGGCAACATAAAATAAAACGTATGCGTGTCAAGAAATTTTTTCCATCACCGCCGCAAAGAAGCCGTCGCAATCATGTTTATGCGGCAAGAGCCTCATGAAATTTCCCTCCGCGAGTTTTGCCAAGCCGTAGCGTTGCAGAATCGCACCCGCAGCGCTCGCGCGAAAGCCTTCATTCTCGTTTAGAAAACTTTCCACGATTCTTTCATTCTCCTCCGCCATCAAGCTGCACGTGGCATACACAAGCCTTCCGCCCGGTTTGAGCAACGCGGAATAGTGCGCAATGATCTCGCGCTGCTTCGTTGCCATTTCTTTCACCGTCTCCGGCGTGATCTTCCATTTCGCATCGGGATTCCGGCGCAACACGCCCGTGCCGCTGCACGGCGCGTCGATCAAGATCGCATCCATTTGCCCGAGCAGATTCTGCGGCAATTCATGCGGCTGCAAAACCTGCGTGCGCACGTTGTGAATGCCGCTGCGTCGCGCGCGCTTTTTCAAATTCTCCAAACGCGGCGCGACGACGTCGAACGCGAAAATCTCCCCGCGATTCTTCATCAAACCCGCCAAGTGCAACGTCTTTCCGCCGCCGCCGGCGCACACGTCGGCAATGCGCCAATTCGGTTTGGGATCGAGCAACAGCGAAATCAATTGGCTGCCCTCGTCCTGCACTTCGAACCAACCTTCTCGAAACAGATCGAGCGAGAATAAATTCGCGCGCTTCGCGAGTTGAATGCCCATGGGCGAAAGCGCGGTGGGCGCGCACTCAAAGCCGCGCTTCTGCAATTCCGCCAAACAAGCTTCGCGCGTGGCTTTGAGCGTATTCACGCGCAGCGTGAGCGGCGGCGGTTGATTCAGCGCTTCGAGCAGCGCCGCGCTTTCATCTCCCATTTGCCGCTGCAAAGCGGCTACGAGCCAATCGGGAAAAGACAAGCGCACGCCGATATTGTCCCGTCCAATTTCTTCGGGCGAGAGCGCGGCGATTTTTTTTGTTTGTTCGATTAAAAGCGCCGAGGCTTCGCTCACGCTTTGCGGCACGCGCTGCTCAAAATTAATTTGATAAGCCGCGAGCAGCCACGCGGGCGAAAGTGCTTTTTGTTCATCAACAGAAGCAATGAGCGTTTGCAATAAGCGGCGATGGCGCAAAACGCCGTACACGCTCTCGGCCAGCTCGCGACGGTCGTGCGAGCCGAGATAGCGGCGTTGGCGAAAGAACACGTCGATCAAATGATCCGCGGGACGCAAATCGCGCAGCAGGATTTCCAGCAGCTCGCACGCATGTCCGAATAGGGAGGAGGGTTTCATGAGCGGCAATGTAAAATTTTGTTGCTCATTTGCCAAAGCATATTATCTTGCTCGCATGGCAAAATCCAAAAAACGCCGCGCCAAGCGCGCAGGTTTGTCTCCCGGCACGCTCGTGCACGTGGGCGAACAAAAGACCGCGCGCGTGCGCGTGACGCTCATTGATTACGACGAGCAACAATACGCCGAAAAAGAAGTGACGAACGTGGAAGAGTGCTTTCCCTTTCGCGACCGGCCCACGACGACGTGGATCAACATCGACGGCCTGCACCAAGTCGAAGCCATCGAACGCATCGGCAGGCATTTCGGCCTGCACCCGCTCGTGCTGGAAGACATCGTCCACACCGAGCAACGCCCCAAACTGGAAGACTTCGAGCAGTATCTTTTTTTGGTCACGAAAATTTTAAGCTATGACGAAGCCACGGCAAAGATCGTTGCGGAGCAAGTGAGCATGGTGCTCGGCGCCAACTTCGTGATGACTTTTCAAGAAGGCGCGAAGGACGATTTCGTGCCGGTGCGCGAACGTATCAAGCGCGGCACCGTTCGCCTCCGCACACTGGGAGCGGATTATCTGCTCTACGCGTTGCTCGACAGCATCGTCGACAATTATTTCATCATTTTGGAAAAACTCGGCGAACAAATCGAAACGTTGGAGGAAGCGCTGCTCCTCGCCCCTGCGCCCGAGCAGCTCAACGCGCTGCATAAATTGCGGCGCGAAATCATTTCGATGCGCAGAGCAGTGTGGCCCTTGCGCGAAGTGGTGACCCGTCTCGAACGCCGCGAATCCAAACTCATTCGCGAGGGCAGCACGGTGTTCTTGCGCGACGTGTACGATCACATCGCGCGCATCATCGACACGGTGGAGAACTATCGCGATTTGGTGGCCGTGTTGCTCGATCTCTATCTTTCCAGTCTGAGCAACAAGATGAACGAAGTCATGAAAACGCTCACGATCATTACGACCATCTTCATCCCGCTGTCTTTCATTGCGGGCATCTACGGCATGAATTTCGAATATATGCCGGAGTTGAAATGGTCGTGGAGTTATCCCGTCGTGCTCGCGTTCATGGCCGCCCTCGTCGGCGCGATGATTTTCTATTTTAGAAAAAGAAAATGGTTTTGAAAGTGGAGTGTTGGAGTTGTGGATTGTTGGAGTGATGGAAAACCAACAACCCAATATCCAAATTCCCCAATATCCCAAATCTCCCAGCTAGGAGAAAATATGATCGATCTCAGCGGTAAAGTGATGTTGATCACCGGCGCTTCGCGCGGCATCGGCCGCGCTACCGCGCTGTTGGCGGCGCGCGCGGGCGCAACCGTTGCGGTGAATTACGTGCAAATGGAAATGGCCGCGCGCAAACTCGTTGAAGAAATTACGAACAGCGGGCATCGCGCAAGCGCGTTTCAAGCGGATGTGAGCCGTTTGCCCGAAGTCGAAAAGATGGTCGCCGCGATCCTGAAAGAGTTTGGGCAGATTGACGTGCTCGTGAACAACGCGGGCATTTGGACCTATGGCGCGATCGATACCATGCCCGAAGCGGTGTGGGATGAAACGATGAACATCAATTTGAAGAGCATTTATAATTGCTGTCGCGTGGTCGTGCCGCACATGAAAGCGCGCGAACAAGGCGTCATCATCAACATCGCGAGCACGGCCGGGCAGCGCGGTGAAGCGTTTCATTCGCATTACGCCGCCACGAAAGGCGCGATCATCAGCTTCACCAAATCGCTCGCGCCGGAGCTCGCGCCGCATAACATTCTCGTCAATTGCGTCGCACCGGGTTGGGTGGCCACCGATATGTCGAATGAAGCGATTGCGTTTGAGAAGGACAACATTCTGCGCACGATTCCGTTGCGTCGCGCCGGCACCGCGGAAGAAATTGCCGGGCCGATTATTTTTCTCGCCTCGCCCTTGGCTTCGTATATGACCGGCGAGATCGTGAACGTCAACGGCGGCAACGTGCTGGCGGGATGAGGTTGGAGCGATGGATGTTTGGACTGATGGATTGTTGGAGCGATGTCGTGTTGGATGAAAAGACAGCGCACGAGCTGGCTCACGATTTACTGCCGCCGGGGAAGCTTCCCTCGGCATTGCTGCAACGCTTATTGCGGCAATACACAAACCCCTCAAACAATATCCTCATCGGCGCCGGGCTAGGGCGCGATGCGGCGGTCATTCAACTTGAAGATCGTTTGCTCATTGCGAAAACCGATCCCATCACCTTTGTTGCCGAGAACATCGGCTACTACGCCGTGCACATCAACGCGAATGACGTTGTTTGCATGGGCGGCGAGCCGAAGTGGTTTATGGCAACCGTGCTGTTGCCGGAGCATAAAGCGGACGCAGCGCTCGTGGAACAAATTTTTCGGCAAATCAATGAGGCGTGCGTTGCACTTGAAATTTCCTGGTGCGGCGGGCATACGGAGATAACTTCCGCGGTCACGCAGCCGGTGGTGATCGGCATGCTATTGGGCGAAGCGCCGCTCACACGCAGATATAGTCCCGCCCAGATTCAAGCCGGCGATCAGCTTATTCTCACTAAAGGCTTGGCCGTCGAGGCCACTGCGATTTTGGGGCGAGAAAAGTCTGCCGCGTTGGCGGAAATTTTCGAGGCCGATTTCGCGCAGCACTGCCACGAGTTTTTGTATAAACCCGGATTGAGCGTTTTGCCCGAAGCGCGGCTCGCATGGCAAGTGCCCGGCATTCACGCGTTGCATGATCCCACGGAAGGCGGTTTGGCGAGCGCCGTACTTGAATTGCTCGCAGAAAAAAAATTCGGCGTGGAATTGGATGGGGCGCGCATTCCGCTTTTCCCCGAAACCAAATTGTTGTGCGAACAATTCGGTCTTGACCCGCTTGGGTTGATTTCTTCGGGAGCATTGTTGCTCGTGGGAGAAGCACAGGCTTGCGAACAGGTTTTGGCGCAATATCACGCGGCGAACATTCCCGCTGCGAACATCGGCCGCGTTTTGCCGGAAGGCGAAGGGCATTGGTTAATCGAAGAGAACGAACGGCACGAGCTGCCATTGTTCCACCGCGATGAGATTTTGAGAGTGTTGTAGGCGAAATTTTGATAAACCCAATCCACAACCCGCGGTTCGCAAAACAGCAAGTTGGTGTATTGTTCCACCTGCATGAGTGCTTGTTGGCGCACAACGCTGGAACCGCGCAACTCGTCGTTGGTCAAGGTCATCATCACACGCGGCAGCCAGCGACGACAAACCTCCACAAGAAGCCCTTCCTTTCGTTGCAACTTCTGCGTGCGTGAGAATCACAGCGGATCAATCGTTGCCGAGCTCTTGTAATTGTTGCATGACTTGTTTGATCATGTTGGGGTCGTTCGTCAACTTGCGAGCTTCCCGAAAGTCAGCAATAGCTCCATCTTTGTCGCCTTTGAGCTTGCGCGCAAAGCCACGATAGTAGTAGGCTAAAACATCTTTAGACTTGCGATGAAGGGCTTGGTCGAAGTCGGCAAGGGCGCGATCAAAATCGCCCATCTGAGCGTGGGCTTGGCCACGATTCAAATAGACGTCTGTCAGATCCGGCTTGAGTGTGAGCGCGTGATCGAAGTCTGCTAGGGCCAAATCCGGGTTGCCTTGTCTGATAAAGGGGTTGCTTTGCAGCAAAGCCCCGCTTTTTGAAGAGGAGGGTTTTGCACGATCATAGAGCTTGTGGATCACACCGCGGCTGTAGTAGGCCAGAGCGTGTTTAGGCTCTAGCTTGATGGCTTCGTCAAAATCAGCAAGAGCGTGGCCATAATCGCCTCGTTGGGCAAAGGCCTGGCCGCGATTGAAGTGGGCTTCTGCCAACTTAGGCTTGCGGGCAATCGCCTTATCGAAATCCGCAAAGGCGCTGTCAAGCTCTTTTAACTTTGATGAGAATCCGCCCACACTTTGCCAAAGCAATTCTCGCGAGAACGATCCCGCCTCAAAGCCGCCTTTATTTTTGTGCGCCAGTCCGCGCTGAAAATAAGCCAGGTGATGCTCGGGCTTGAGCGCGATCACCTTGTCATAATCCGCGATCGCCTGATCGTATTGGCGTTGATCGGCGTAAGCATCTCCACGGTTTTGGTACGCTTCGGCGAAACCAGGATCGTTTTTGATTGCCTGCTCGAAGTCAATGATCGCGCGTTCGTGGCTGCCCTTTTGAAAATAAATTTTCCCGCGATCGTTGTAAGCGTGTGCGTCCACGGGATTGAGCCTGATAACTTGATCGAGATCCTGAATCGCCTTGTTGTCATCGCCTCTTTGAATGTAGGCGCGGCTGCGGCTTTTATAAGCATTCACAAGACTCTCTTGAGCCTCGGCATAATCGGGCTTGTGCTTAACCGCGCGGTTATAGTCGGCGAGGGCAGACTCGTAGTCGCCTCTTTGCAGATAAGCATTTCCGCGGTGATAGTATGCTTCCGCATTGGTGGAATCATACTGGAGGGCCCGGCTAAAGTCGTTTAGGGCGGCAGGGTACTTTTTGGTTTGCACGTAAGCGAGGCCGCGGCCGATATAGGCAGCTACGTAATCAGGCTTGAGGGTGATCGCCCGGCTAAAGTTTGCAATCGCGCGATTATAGTCATTCGTGCCGGCATACTGCCTGCCGAGGTTGTAGCAAGTCACCGGGTCTGGGCCGCTTGGCAAAGAGACGATGCTTGGCACAGGGGCAGTGACCTTCTCAGGAGGGCGGTCTTGGGGCGGCGGAATGATGGGGCGTTCCCTAAAGTCTGCATAATAGGAAGTGAGCTTTTCAGCCATGTTGAAGTCAGCTTTTGCCCGGGCGCTGTCACCTTTGGCGAGATAAGCGGAGCCTCGGTTGAGATAGGAGTCGGCGTTGTTTGGCCCGAGCGCGATAGCCTGCGTAAAATCTTGAATCGCGCGATCATGATCGCCGGCGCCGGAGTAGGTCAAGCCGCGATTGCTGTAGAGCAGGAACATCGCCTCAACCGCGTCAAGGTCGATGGCGCGGTTAAGATCGGTAAGCGCGCCTTCGAAATCACCTTTTAGCTTGCGCGCGACCCCGCGATTATTATGCGCGAGCGTATGGTTCGCATTGCGAGTAATGACTGAATCATAGTTGGCGATGGCTTGCTCCGGTTCGCCGGCAATGCTATAGGCCGTGCCGCGATTAATGTAGGCTTCCTCATGTCCCGGCCTGAGTTGGATGGCCTGGTTGTATGCCGTCACGGCGCCATTCAGATTACCTTCGAACATATTCGCATTGCCATGCAAAAAGTGAATGTCCGCAGGATTGACCACTGATTCTGGAACGGCTGATAAAGCCAGTGCGCTATCGAAACGTGCGCTGGCCCCGGCATAATCCCCACTTTCATAGCGACCCAGTCCCAATGCAATCAGGGTAAGACAACTCATCTCTTGCGACAACTGCAACTGAATTTCATAGCGGTCAAGCTCTGCGATGGCCACGTTCAGAATTTGCGTGTGCTCGCGGAGGGGAAAATATCGCAGTTTTTGCAACACCTCGAAGTGAGAGGAGATTTGAGCCTTCTCCTCGGTTTTGCCATAATAGCCCCAAAGCACGATGCTGGCTTTATGTGCTTCGCCTCTGGCGCGGGCATATTTGCTGCCCTGATGGAGAGTGATTATTTCACCGAGGAGTCGAACCTCCACACTGGAATCTCCTGCCGTAGCTTGGTTCAGTCGTTCGTAGATATTTTCGGTCACGCGATAGTTTTTCGGATCTGGCCCGTCAAAGTCGGCAAGGAGAATGATGATCTGATCGGAGGGACGATTCTGGTATTGTTTCCATCCGAAGAAACCGGCAATGGCAAAAAGAGGAATGGTGGCGCTGCCGGCTAGGGCAAGATGACGCAGCTTCCGCGAATAAGCATGCCGCTTGTCCGGAACCCCCAAGGCTTGGCCGAGTACAATTTTTCTGGAATATATGTAAACGCAGCCAAGCCACAGCAGGCCAATGCCAGAACTGAGCAAAATGAGTGTCACGATTCCGGCATTGCCTTGCAGCAGCCGAATAACCCCGGGTACACCGGCTAATATCGCGATTAGCGCGCTGATAACGCGTAAAACACGTTCAAGGACGCCAAGTGACTTGGATTCGTTGCTCATTCATCACTCCAAAACCCTCAACGACACCATGAACTCCACGTCCGGCGGCTGATGTTTCTCCAGTGCCGCGGCATAGCCCATCGAAAAGGTTGATTTGATCAAGGGAATTTTTGCATCGACCTGAAAACCCACGCTCATCAGTTTTCTGCGCGGCTGTGCGTTATCGAAATTGGTGAGAATGCCGGTGGCAAAAAGAGAGGGCCGCACCCACCGGCAATATCTACGGAGCGATTCGAAACGGCGCGGCGGCAGCGTCCATTCCAGCAGCAGCTTGCCATAATTTTTTCCGGCAATCTCATTCAACTCGGCTCCTGGAAAACTGTTGCGCGTGCGATAGCGCCGTATTTCCCGATGATCCAAAAAATTGTTGCCGAAGCCGCCGAAATAAAAGTTGGCGAACGGCTCTTCAGGATCGAGGAAATAAAAATTGGCGAACGTCTCTCCGAGCTCGCGACGAAAAAAATAACGAGAAGACTTCCCGGGGCCGCCCAAGGCGTATCCTGCCGAGCAGCGCAACCAAAGCGACGAATGTTTGATCGGCAGGGGCAGGCCGTAATCGTAGCCGGCGTAAAATTGGGGGAAGAATTTTGCATCAACATAATGGCCGCGAAAATTCAGATGCCATGCCGAGCCTTGGTCCTCTTCCACAGCGCCGAGGGATTGGCGCAGATTCTTATAATTCAGACTGGCGCCAGCGGTCAAGAGCTTGTCGAATGAGATGAACACATTTGGGTAATCCGGCAGCCGATCCAAACCGCGGTAGCCGGCGAGCTTGACGGTATAACTCAAGCTTCTGGGCGCCTCATGGAGCAATAGCTTTTCGTATTCAACGTCGAGCGCAAATCCTTTCAAGCTCGTTTTCGTGGGGCTGAAAAAATCATAAAAATCGGCGCGATTATAACTCGCTTTCACGCTCCAGGGGCGGCGCCTATATTTGGCGTTAAGGTGAAATCTTTCATTCGCAGGCAAAGTATAGCTTACGCCTTGGTCGGAAGACGGATTCCACTGCAGAGCGTATGAAACTGTGAAATCCAGAGCGTGTCGTGCAAGAGGATCTTGGAAATTAAAACGAAGCCCGCAAGCGTCAAAGCCTTTATAGTTTTCGATCAAGGGATAGGCCGAGGCGAGTTTGATATTCTTAACGAGGTGATATTCACCCTCATAGGTCACGAGTGAATCGATGTTGATATCTGAGGGTTGTCCGGCCATCAGGTTTTTAACATTCGAATGTTTTTCCACAATGGCTTGCCCAAGATATTTTATCGCCTTGACGCTAGCGAGGGGTTGGGCGGAAATGACGACCGGGACGAAGCCTTTAGTCGTGAAGCGATACACGAATAGCGAATCCTGCGAGATCGGCGCGGGACGGAAGAAGCCGGTTTCAGCGTTGGTGATCGCGGCCATCTCCTTTGTCGCGAAATCATAACGATACACATTTGACACGCCGGAGTGATACGACGTGCCATAAAGGCATTTGCCGTCTTGAGAAAAAATGAAATTCCCCGGCGCATTGCTTCCGAATTCGTAAAACGTCTCGAATGCGATTTCGCCCTCCAGCAGCTTGGCAATAGCCATTTTGATCAATTGCTGCCTGCCGTTGGTTTCGGCATAGGCCGCGATGAGCGTTGCGCCATCCGGTGAAATGTCGAGGTCATAAATATCCTTGCCATAGTCCAACGTGATCACGTTTTGCCAATTGTTGTACGGCGGTGGAAGCCGCACCAGGCTGGATAAACCATCGTGATGACGCATGCCCCAAAGCGATTTGTCGATCGGGTGCAAAACCAAATCACCGATTCTGCAATCTTTGAGCAGTGACTTCGTCTTGCCGGTCTCGACGTTGACGCTCCAAATATCCCGCCATCCTTGACGATTGTCTGCGGTGTAAAATAACGTGCTAGTAGATGCGTCGTATGCCACCGAAGCGACATAATATGGCGCGGGCGTCGGAAGCCCACAGAGTTTTTCAACTTTGCCATTTTTAAGATCGACCGCGGCTATCTGCGCCAAATGCCCTGGAGGAAAAATCGCCAGATACAGCTTCAGCCGGGCGGTATCGTAATAAGCGCGCGAACCCGCACCTAGCGTAGTCGTGATTACCTTCCGATCGGGCGTGATGGGACGAAGACGTATTGAGTCGAGATTCGCTTGCTGCCATTTTCGCTCCCAGCTTATCCATTGCGACCACTCGTTTTCGAGCGAGACATTATAGACCTGCTCGAATTGCGTGCTCGCAAGGCGGCTGTCGATCGTTTCTGCGCGATTGAGCCACTGCAAGATTTTTTCCGGCTCGTAGGCGTAAGTCAAATAGCTCAAAAAACGCGTTCCATAGAGATAGACGAGGTTGCCGCTCTGAAAATCGAACGTCGCGCCTTTGGCCTCCAATTCAACGAGATCATCGCTAAAGACGCCGTCGCGAACCATGGCGCGAAAAAGCATTTCATCGTGGCCGTTCAGCGCGCGGTCAAAACCGCCGGCCATCCAGGTTTTAAGAAAAACGGCCATGCCTTCGTTATACCATCGCGGCGCATAGAGACGAGGGTTGGTGAGCAGACTGTAGAAAATCGACAGCGGACTTTCAGCGCTGACGTCGACTTTTCCGCGAAAAAGCTTTCTGGTAAACTTGTCGAACCCCATGGATTTGTCCATGGCCGCGAGATGAGCCAACTCCTGGTGCATGATCCAGTTCATGCGCTCGTATGTGGGAGCTGTTCCATAAACATAATCGAAAGGCTCGAGGCCGAGCCTCAGATGATTCCACGGGGCGGTGTTGACATCGGCCCGGCCGTAATCCGTGGAATCGTTCATGATGATCACGATTTTTTCCAAGGGCACGTAGTTGAAAAGCCGACGATGATATTCGAGGGCATTCTCGAAACAGCTTGCGACATGTGGGGCGAGATAGCCATGGTTTTGGTCGGAGTAAATCAACCGCAAGTGCTTCGTCTCGAACGAATAGACTTGCGCGAAAAGAGGGTGAGCCAACCAAAGTAAGGTTGCAAATGACCAGCAGCCAAGAAAGAAGCTGCCCTTCTGGCAACAAACGGCTTTTTTCTTCATGAGGTGTTGGCCTTAAGATGGCAGCAGGTTGGCAATAGGTTTCGCCAACGCCGATAAGGGATGAAAATAGCCAAAGGATGAGAGCCAAAATGATCGGTTACAAAATAAGAAAATTTGGTTGGATGTCAAGAGGCAAGGCGCGAACCGGAATGCCTCAGTTATTGGTGAGAAATCGTAACCCAGTCGGTCCTACTGGCGTTTTTATAGACCGGCGGTCTGTGTTACCACCAATAACTGATTCCCGTTGCAAGTTGGGGAAATTTCACTTGACTAAGGCGCGGCAATCAATAAATTCTGGCGGCTTTAGGAAAGCGCCGCTAGCGATTCATTTCTCGCAGATCCCATGGAGTAACACATGAAAAAACTGAGTGCGTGTTTGAATATTCCCCCCTTGAGGGGGGCAGAGGGGTGTTGTGGTTTGATAAAAAGTTTGCGGATTCAAAAACACCCCCCTAGCCCCCCTCAAGGGGGGAATAATGCGGTGCGCGCGATCATTCTACGCGCAATTGCGCTGGCGTTGCTCGTGAGCGCCTCCGTCTCCTCCGCGCAATTTTACTTTGGCCGCAACAAAGTCCACTACGATAAATTCGACTGGCAAATTCTCAAAACCACGCACTTCGATATTTATTTCTACCCCGAGATGCGCGAGCTGGCCGAGGTGGGCGCGACGTATGCGGAAACCGCATACAGCCGCCTGGAGAATCTCACCAACCACAACATCACGCATCGCATTCCGCTCATCTTCTATTCGAATCATTTTCATTTTCAGCAAACGAACACGGTGCCCTATTTGATTCCCGAGGGCGTGGGCGGCTTCTTTGAATTTCTCAAAGGCCGTGTGGTGATTCCTTCGAACGGCAGTTTGGCGCAGTTCGAGCACGTCATCAATCATGAGCTCGTGCACGTGTTCACGCACAGCAAATCGAACCGCGTGCTGCGCGACCACAAAAAAACGCAATACTCCGGACTGCCGCTGTGGTTCACCGAAGGCCTCGCCGAATATTGGTCCGAAGGGTGGGACTCCGAGGCGGAAATGTTCCTGCGCGACGCGGTGCTCTCCGGCTATCTGGTGCCGCTTAACGAAATGTACCGCATTTACGGCAGTTTTCTGATGTATAAAGAAGGCCAGGCGATTTGCAAATTTATCGCTGAAAACTACGGCGAAGAAAAGCTGCTGCAGCTTATCGAAAACGTGTGGAAGGCCGACAGCTTTTCGGAAGTGATGGAGCTGACGCTTGGCGTGAACTATCGCAAGTTCGACGAGCAATGGCTCTATCATCTCAAGAAGGAAAAATATCCGTTGATGGAGGGCAACGACGCGCCGGGCATGATCACCAAACATCTCACCGACCGCGGCATCAATACCAAGCCGACGTTTGCGGCTTATAACAACGAGCGCGAAGTCATCTTCTTTTCGAATCGCGTGGGCTATTCCAATCTCTATCGCATTCCCTACGGCAAAGAGCGCGCGGAAAAGAACCATCTCGAAACGCTCGTGAAAGGCGAGCGCAGCTCGGAGTTCGAAGCTTTTAATCTGCTCAAAAGCAAGCTGGATGCGGATAAAAACGGCAATCTCGCGTTCGTTTCCAAAAGCAACGGCCGCGATGCGCTTTATATTTATTCGTTGGAAGAGAAGAGGGTGTTGGGCCGGCATCAATTCAAAGAGTTGGTCTCGTTGCATTCGCCCAGTTGGTCGCCGGAGGGCAATCGTTTGGTCTTCTCGGGCAACAGCTTTGCGGGCAAACACGATCTCTACATTTTTGATTTGAGCACGAACGAGTTGCGCAAGCTCACCAATGATTTTTACGACGATCGCGATCCGGCGTGGTCGCCGGACGGCAAAGTGATTGCTTTCTCTTCCGACCGCACGGACCTCGGCAGCCAAGGCGCGCACAATATTTTCTATTATCATTTGGACACCGGCAACATCGAATACGCCACGTACGGCGAGCATCACGATTACACGCCCGCGTGGTCGCCCGACGGAAAATTTTTGGCGATGACGTCCGATCGCGACGGCGCTTTCAACATTTGGGTCATGCAAGCGAATTATGAAGACGTGCAAGTCGTTTCGAGTGCTCCCATTCAAAGCATGACGAATGGCGAGGTGAAGCCGCCGGCTTATCCGCGCGCGATCAATGGCGATGCCGATCTGCGCAAAGTGACGAGCTTCACCACCGGCGCCTATGATCCCGAATGGACGGACCGCGGCAGCTTGTTGTTCACGGGATTTGAAAACTTCAGCTTTCAATTGCGCGAGCTGGAAAAAGTGCCGCAGTTATTTGAAAGCTCGCGCGTGACCGAAGTCGATAGCATGCAAATGCGCCGCGCGCCGTGGACGGTTCCGAAATTGGAGGGCCGGCTCGCGCCGAGCCAGGCCAGCTATCGCCGCAAATTCAATCTCGATATTGCGCAGAGCGCGATCACGCAGGATCCGGTGTTCGGCACTTCCGGCGGCGCGCAATTGGCGATGTCGGACATGCTCGGCAATCAACAATACCATTTTTTGATCTACAACAATGCGCAATCGCGCGACGAGTTTTTGCGCAGCTTCAATCTCGCGGTCAGCAAAGTCGATCTCTCGCGCCGCACGAATCATGCTTATGGATTGTATCATTTCGCCGGGCGCTACTACAATCGCGCCGAGGGCTTTTTCTACGAGCGGCGTTACGGCGGCTTCGGCGCGATCAGCTATCCGCTCAGCGTGTTCCAGCGCGTGGAAGCGAGCATCAATATTCGGCAATCGGATAAAGACCGCGAGCTGCGCTTCAATACGCTGCGCGCGTTGTTGGTTTCGAACTTCGTTTCGTTCATCAAAGACAATTCGCTGTGGGGGCCTTCCGGCCCGCTCGACGGCGAGCGCTTCAATTTTACCATCGGCAACACGATCGACGTCAACAAATCGAACGTGAATTTCTATACGGTCATTGCGGATTACCGCCGCTACTTCCGCACCAGCTTGCGCACGGCTTATGCGTTCCGCACCACGGTGCAATACAATCACGGCAAAGAGGCGTTTCCATTTTTCATGGGCGGAAGCTGGGATTTGCGGCTGTATCCGCGCTGGCAAATTTGGGGGCAGAAAACTTTTCTGGTGAGCAATGAATTCCGCTTTCCGTTTATCGATCAGTTCGCGGTCGCGTTCCCGTTTGGCGGCCTCGGCTTCAGCGCAATTCGCGGCGCATTGTTCTTCGACATGGGCAATGCGTGGGACAATCGTTTAGAGGACATGCTGGGCAGCGTCGGCTTCGGCGCGCGCTTGCACCTCGGCGGTTTCCTCGTGCTGCGCTATGACTTGGGCCGGAGATTGTATTGGGCAAACCTCGACGACGGCCTTTCCGTCAAACAGCTAAATCTCGAACGCGGCTTGCATCATCAGTTCTTCTTTGGGTGGGATTTTTAAATATTTTGGGAGCAGCATATGGCAATAGACCAAACCACAGTTCTTTACCCTGATCAGGTAACGCAAGAACTGGAAAAAATCTTGGCGGTTCTCAAGCAATACGGCGCAAGACGCGTCATCCTTTATGGCTCATTTGCACGAGGCGATTTTCGTGAGAATTCAGATTTTGATTTGTGCGTAGACGGGCTATCAAATAAGGATTTTTTTGTGGCAGTAACTGACTGCTTGATGATTGCGAAACGTCCAGTGAGTTTAGCCGATCTTAAAAACGTGCATGGCTATCTTCGCGAGCGTATTTTAAGCGAAGGCAAAGTGCTTTATGACGCCTAATGAATTTCGTGACCTTCTAAGCAAACTGCATATCCCGTTTGCGATCATGGAAGAATTCAAGCGGCTTTTAGGTTTTCGCCATGTCGCAACGAAGATATATGGATTCCTCATTGATTTGGGCAAATTAGACGAAGTGGTTTCAACGGTCAATGATACTCATCAACGCTTTATTGCACTCTTCCATGAAATCATTCAAAAAGTTTAGCAACAGGTATCGTGTAACAACGCCCCTCGGAGTTTTGCTTACAAGCTTCGTCATTTTCACCGCCTGCAATCGTTTCGTCGCGCCTTTGCCCGAAACGCAAAACGCCAATGGCGATTGGCTCATGGCCGGCGCGAATCCCGGCCGGACTTCACATTTGGAAAAAGAGCCGGGTTTGCCGCTGGCTGAAATTTCTCGTTTGAAGTTGTCTTCCGCGGCCTCGCAAAACCTTTTCGTGCACAACGGCATTTTATTCGTGCCCACTTTAGACGGCAAACTCTTTACGGTCGATCTCGCAAAGAAACGCGTGCTCAGCAAAAAGAAAATGCCCGGCGGCCATGCCGGTACGTTGGCTTTAAAGAATAACGGCATGGTGCTCGCCATGCGTTACGGCAAAGAGACCCTGTTTCATTACAATCTCGCCCAGCGCGATAAACTGTGGGAGATTGATGCCGGTGACATCGCGAGCGAGCCTCTGCTTGCGGATAGCTGCGTTTACGTCTCCGCGATGTACGAACACGTTGATGCGTATCTTTTGAGCGACGGCTCGCGCCGCTGGCAGTTTCGCACCACCGGCCAATTGCACGGCTCGCCCGCGCTCGCAGAAGGAATTTTGATTGCCGCCACAGATCGCGGCAAAGTCTATGCGCTCGCTTCGAACGATGGCAAGCTCATTTGGGAAGCCGATCTGGGCCAGCCGATCTTGAGCACGCCCGCCATTGTGCGCGGACAAGTTTTTCTCGGCACGGCCGGCGATCTCATTGCCGCTTTCGAATTGCGCACCGGCGCTGAAATCTGGCGCTTTAAAACTGAAGGCCGCGTTTTCAATGCGCCGGCCGTGAACGACAGCCTCGTGATTTTTGGCGCGAGCGACGGGTTCGTGCGCGCGTTGTATCGCCGCAACGGCACACTGGCGTGGAACTTTCGCGCAGCCAGCGGCATCGGCACGGCGCCCCTTATTGCCGGCAACAAAATCTTCTTCGGCTCATTGGATAAAAACATCTATTGTGTGGATAGTAGCGCGGGCGCATTGCTCTGGCAATGGAATTTGGAAGGCCGTGTGCGCACCAATCCGCTCGTGTGGAAAGACCGCTTGATCGTGGCGAGTGAAGACCGCTATCTCTATATGTTCGGGCCGCAAGCGCAAGCAGGAACGAATTGAGTTATGTGCGGCCCAATCCCTCTTCGCCATGGAGTCGTGCTTCGCGTAATTTCTCTGCTCAGTCGCTGCTTTTTGCTGCCCTCCGTTTTGTTTGCGCAGATTCCTTCCCCCGATACTTCGCTTGCGTTCCTCACGGTACGCTCCACGCCTGAAGGGTTGCCGGTTTTTGTCGACGGCAAAAACGCCGGCGCGACGCCATTGCAAAAATTTCCAGTTCCGTCCGGCGCTCATGAAATCGTGGTGCGCAGTGCGCATGCGACAAGCTGGTTGGACGAAGATTGGCTGAAGCGCGTCACATTGCACGCCGGAGATACGCTCGTGCTCTCCGCGCAACTGCGCAAAGGCTATCTCCTCAATTCCGTGCCTTATGGCGCAGAGGTTTGGCGTGAGAGCGAGCTGCTTGGCACAACACCTTATATTTTGCGCCTGCCGGATAATGAAACTGCGCGCATTGAAATTCGGCTGCCCGGCTATCAAAGCATAAAGCTGGAGGTGGGTGGAAAGCATGAATTGCTTGTGCAGAAGCGCAATTATGAAATCGTGCTGGAACGAGATTTCAACTTCGCGGCTTTGCAGCAACAGGAAGCGGCGCAGCAACGGGTCAACGCAGGAAAATATCGCAAATTGACGTATGTCTCCGCGGCGCTCAGCGTGGCCTCGGGAATCGGGTCGGTGTTGCTCAAGCGCGAAGCCGATGCGGCCTACGACAAATATCTCGTAACCGGCGACCCCGCGCTGCGCGACCATTATTTCAATCGCGCCGAGAAGTACGATCGTTATTACAGTGCGGCATTCGCGGCGTTCGAAGTGAGCTTTGCGGTTTCGTTTTATGGCTTTCTCAAGGCAATAAAACCGTGAGCACCTAGTGAATCACTGAGCGGAGAATGGATGCGATTGACGTGGGGAGGGGGCGAGGCCTTGTGATCGTGAGATTGGAAGCTAGATGCCAAAAATCAAAGGTCTGATTGAACATCAATTAAGTAAGGGAAAACCTTTTTGGTTTTGAAGTTCTTATTGGCATATACCGCAAACTGGCTCATCAAAAGCTCCTCAACCCGTTGCTGAATACACCCTCCTCTTCTACAAAACGATTGTAAGCTTGAATCGCTTTGGAATTTTGTTTGCGCCAAAGCTCGCGTTGCTTTTGTTTGAGCTGCGTTGTAAGCGCGTCTTCTAAAATCGCTGAGAGGTCAATGTTCAATTCGCGTGCTTTAATCAGCAAATCGCTATTGACACTGATACTGGCGTTTTTTGGGGGGGCTTGAGCGTCAAATAACTGCGTCATGATCTGCCCTTAATATAAAAACGTATAAGGCCTATGAATATAAATGACTCTCACAATTATAAGCAGAGTACGGTTGCATTGCAAACAATTTTTCCGTTCGTATAAAACCCTCACTCGTGTGCGCCCATCCTCTTCGCCTGTTGCCCCCTCACTCGCAACAAAACACGCCTTGACTTTTCTGCCCCGCATGGTTATCATTCCAAAAAGAAATAATCCCTCGTCTTGCCGTCGTTTGCATGAAGAATCTACTCAAGAAAATTCTCCTCTCGGTTCCCTTCATTACTTTTTTCGGGCTGACGCTGCTCGACATGATTTGGCTGATCGTGGGACGCACGCCGGAGCTTATCCGGCTCATTCGCGACGGCGTGCTGCTTGCGGCCTTAATCATGCTCGTTCCCCTCTTTCAACAGCTCCCGATTTTTAAGGATCGCCGTGTCTTGCACGTGCTGCGCAAGCTCGGATTGGGCATCGTGGCCGGTTTTATCGTGCTTCTGCTGGTCAATCAATACTTGCTTCCAACAGACGGTTTCGATTATCATAAATCGCGCATCTATATCTCGACCTACTATTTCATCATCGGAACTTTGGCGGCGCTGTTTCTGACCTTGCTGAACGTCGCATGCCTTGGCTTGTTGCGCCTGCTCGTCTTTTACAAGAGCAAGAGCAATACGCTGCGCAATTACCGCCTGTTGCTTTTGTCCATGCTGTTCTTTGCGGCCGTGAATTCCGCGCTCGGCAGCGACAGCCTGAACGTCGTGAGCCCGAGCGAAAACGGGCCGCTGGGGATCATTGCGTTTGTGCTCCTCATTATTCTCACGGTCGTCAATGCTTTTCGCACCGCGTGGATTCAATTTCTCAATCGCGGGCAGAAATGGCTGGTGTTTCTGCTCACGATCGTGGTGTGCGTAGTCGCGAGTTATTGCACGATCGAAGTGCGCTCCAGTTTCGTCGCCGAATATAGTATTGCCTATGCCAGTTTGGTGAGCGCAATCGCTTTGTACCTCGCCGTGTACGCCGGCGTCTCGGCATTCTTGCTGTTCTTCAGTTTGCCCACAGCCGGTTTGTTCGATGAAAAAATCGAAGCCATCAAATCACTGCAAGAATTGACGCAGTCGATCAGCCATTTCATGGAACGCGACAAATTGACGGCATTGATCACGCAGCGCGCGCTGCAAGTCACCAAATCGGATTTTGCCTGGCTGGAGCTTTATGAGGAAGACCAGCCCGCGCTCGAATTGGTTTCCGCCGTCAATCTCACGGAGGAGGAAAAGGCGACGATACCGTTGAGCACCCACTCGGGCATTAGCGGATGGGTGATTCAAAACCGCAAAAGCCTGCTGGCGAACGACACCCACGAGGACCCGCGCCTGCAGCGGCTTTCGGAGTGGAAAAAAGACGTCGGCGCTTTGCTCGCCGTGCCGCTTATCTCGCGCGAGCAGATTTTCGGCATCCTCTATTCCGCCAAGCGCGATTATTTCAGCTATGATCAATTCGATGAAGACATGCTGCAATCATATGCCGATCAAGCCGCGATTGCATTCGAGAACGCGCGCTTGCTCAATGTCTCGCTGGAAAAGGAGCGGCTCGCGCAAGAGCTGCGCGTGGCGCACGAGGCGCAGGAAAAGCTTCTGCCCAAAGCCATGCCCGAAGTGCCGGGCATCGAAGTCGCGGGCATTAGCATCGCCGCGCAGGAGGTGGGAGGGGACTACTATGACGTTTTCAAAATTGGCGAGAAGCTCGCCGTGGTGGTGGGCGACGTTTCAGGTAAAGGCACCGCAGCCGCGTTTTACATGGCGCAGGTCAAAGGCGTGATGGAAGCACTCGGAGGTATTCATGAATCGCCGCGCGAAGTTTTGATTCAAGCCAATCAAATTTTGGCGCGCAGCTTGGAAAAGAATCTGTTTATCAGTTTGATCTATGCCGTGTTCGATCCGCTCGAAATGCGCATGACGCTCAGCCGTGCGGGACACAATCCGCTGCTCTGGTATCCGCACGAGGCAGAGCCGACCCTGTTGCAGCCGCGCGGTTTGGGTATCGGCTTGGATCGCGGCGCGTTGTTCGGCGCCACGCTCGAAGAAATCACCCTGCCGCTTTCACCCGGCGATTTTTTTGTGTTCTATACGGACGGCGTGGTTGAAGCGCGCAACGCCCGCAACAAAGAGTATGAAGAGCAGACCTTGCTGGACGTCGTCAAGCAGCAAAAACACGCCGGCGCGGACGCGATCAAAGAGAGCATTCTGCAAAGCTTGCGCGCGCACGTCGGCGCGCAATGCGCTCACGATGATTTCACGCTCGTCGTGGTGGGAGTTGCAAAACATGCGTTGCAAACGATGGCATGAGGGATGGCACTGCATGCGCGGAGCTGACGCGCAAGATTGCGGTTCGACCTTTTGCCATGTGCTGTGAACGAAGTTGTTTTACGAAACGATTAGGAGGAAGGCATGAAGAAGCTGACTTTTGTTGTGCTGCTGCTCATTATGGCGCCGCCGTTTGCTGCATCCGCGCAAGATGAGAGCCGCCTGTTGCGTTTTCCCGCCATTCATGGCAATCAGATCGTCTTCACCTATGCCGGAAATATGTACGCCGTGCCGGCGAACGGCGGCCTCGCGCGCCGGCTCACCAATCACGACGGTTTTGAGATGTTTCCGCGTTTCTCGCCGGATGGGAAGCAACTCGCTTTCACCGGGCAATACGACGGCAACACCGAAGTCTTTCTCGTGCCGGTCGAAGGCGGCGTCCCGCAACGGCTCACTTACACCGCCACGCTCGGCCGCGACGACGTTTCCGACCGCATGGGCCCGAACAATATCGTGATGGCGTGGAAACATGACGGGAAGCAAATCGTGTTTCGCTCGCGCATGCGTTCCTTTAATGACTTCATCGGCAGTCTCTATGCGGTTGGCGCCGAGGGCAATGGGCCCGCGCCGATTCCCGTTCCGCGCGGCGGCTTTTGCAGTTTCTCGCCCGACGACAAGAAAATGGCCTATAATCGTGTGTTCCGCGAATTCCGCACGTGGAAAAGATATCGCGGCGGCATGGCGGATGACGTTTGGATTTTTGATTTCGAAACGAAGAAGATCGAGAATCTCACCAATCATCCCGCGCAAGACATCATTCCGATGTGGATCGGCAAGCAAATTTATTTTCTCTCCGATCGCGATCAAAGCAAGCGCATGAACCTCTATGTTTGCGATCTTGCCACCAAACAAACCACGCAGCTCACGCAATACACCGACTTCGACATCAAATTTCCTTCGCATGACGACAATGCGATTGTGTATGAGTACGCGGGTTATATTTATCGTTTCGACCTCGCGAGCAAACGCGCGGAGAAGGTTCCCATTAAAATTGCGGATGATCTGTTGACCGGACGCGATGAAGTGCGCAAAGTAAGCCAGGAAGTGACGAACTACGAAATCTCTCCCGATGGCAAGCGCGCGCTGTTTGGCGCGCACGGCGAAGTCTTCACGGTGCCCGCCAAATTCGGCCCGACCCGCAATTTGACCAACACCTCCGGCGCGCACGAGCGCAATTCCAAATGGTCGCCCGATGGCAAATGGATCGCCTGTATTTCCGACCGTTCCGGTGAAGATGAAATTTATCTGCTCGCGCAAGATGGCAGCGGCGAGCCGGTGCAAATCACGACCAATGGCGACAATTACAAGTATCAAATCGAATGGTCGCCGGATAGCCAGAAACTACTGTGGAGCGACCGCAAGCAGCGTTTGCGCTTCGTTAATGTTTCAACGAAAGCCGTCACGGAAGTCGCGCAAGCCGCGGCTTTTGAAATTCGCGAATATGCGTGGGCGCCGGACAGCAAGTGGATCGCTTATGTTCGCCCGGAAGAAGTGGGCATGAACAAGCTATATCTCTATTCGCTGGAAACCGGCAAAACGAATGAAGTCACCGACGGTTGGTATGATGTCGGCGACCCGGCCTTCAGCTCCGATGGCAAATATCTCTTCTTCAGCTCCTCGCGCGATTTCAACCCCATCTATAGTTGGACGGAGTGGAATCATGCCTATCAAGACATGGAGCGCCTCTATCTCGTGACGCTCACGAAAGCGGTCGAATCGCCGTTCAAGCCGAAGAGTGATGAAGTGGAAATCAAGCCGGAGCAAACGGAAGCGGAGAAAGCCAAGCCGGCTGCGGATAAAAAAGAGCAGAAGCAGGATGAGAAAAAGCCCGCGGTCGTCGTCAAAGTGGATTTTGACGGCTTGCCTGATCGCATCATCGGCCTGCCGGTGAAGGCGTCCGACTATTCGCATCCGGTTTTCGCCGACGACAAATTGTATTACAACCGCAAAGGCAGCGCCGATGAAAAAACGCTGCTGCTCATGTATGATTTGAAGGAGCAAAAGGAAACCGAGCTCGGGCCCATCGACGGCTACGAAATTTCTTTTGATCAAAAGAAAATGCTCGTGGGGCAGGAGAGATCATATGCGATCATCGACTTGCCCAAAGCGAAGGTCGAGCTGAAAGAAAAGCTGGATCTTTCCGGCATGGAAATGACTTTGCGCCGGCACGAAGAGTGGCGGCAAATTTTTAACGAATGTTGGCGGCAAATGCGCGATTTCTTCTATGCGCCCAATATGCACGGCGTGGATTGGGCCGCGACGCGCAAGAACTACGAGCCGCTCGTGGCGCACGTGAATCATCGCAACGATTTGACCTATGTTGTTGGCGAGATGATCAGCGAGTTGAACGTGGGTCATGCCTACATCGGCGGCGGCGACCGACCGACGGTGAGAAGAATGACCACCGGCTTGCTCGGCGCAGAACTGGAAAGAGATCCCGCATCGAAATACTACCGCATCACGAAAATTCTGCGCGGACAGAATTGGGACAAGTCGCTGCGCTCGCCGCTCACCGAGATCGGCGTCAACGCAAAGGAGGGAGACTTCATTCTCGCGGTGGACGGCAAACCTACGAACACGATGACGAACATTTATGAAGCTTTGCTGAACACCGTCGACAAGCAGGTGAAGCTGCGCCTCAATGCGACCGCATCGTTAGCGAACAGCCGCGAAGTGACGGTGATGCCAATCGGCGATGAAGCCAATTTGTATTACTTCAACTGGGTGCAGGGCAACCTCAAAAAGGTGCAAGAGGCCACAAACGGCAAAGTGGGTTACCTGCATGTGCCGGACATGGGCGCGCGCGGCTTGAATGAGTTCGTGAAGTACTACTATCCGCAAACGCGTAAGAAGGCTTTGATTGTGGACGTGCGCGGCAACGGCGGCGGTAATGTTTCTCCGATGCTGATTGAGCGCTTGCGCCGCGAGATTGCGATGATCACCGTGGCGCGCAACACTACGCCCGCGCCCAATCCCGATGGCATGATTTACGGACCGCTGGTTTGTCTCTCTGATGAGTTCTCCGCCTCCGACGGCGACATCTTCACATTCCGTTTCAAGAAATACGGGCTCGGCAAGGTGATCGGCAAGCGCACGTGGGGCGGCGTCGTGGGCATTCGCGGCTCGTTGCCGTTGGTTGATGGCGGCGCATTGTTTAAGCCCGAATTTTCACGCTATGACGTGGAGGGCAAAGCGTGGCTCATGGAAGGTTATGGCGTCGATCCGGATATCATGATTGACAATGACCCTGCCAAAGAATTTGCCGGCGAAGATGAACAATTGAGCAAAGCCATCGAAGTGATTCTCACAGAGCTGCAGACGAAAGAGAAGACGATTCCGCCGCTGCCGGCTTATCCGAACAAGAATTGAAGCGTGACATGCACCAGCTCGTTTATCCGTATCTCTTTCTGCTCACACTCGGCCTGTCCCTTTGGTTTGTGCCTTACGCGCGGCGGCTGGCAATCAAGCTGCGTGTGATCGATCTGCCGCATGAACGCAAGGTGCATGAGGGCATTCGGCCGCGCTTGGGCGGGCTTGCCATTTACGCGGCCTTTACGCTGGCGTTGGGCTTGCAACTCGGCGGATTCTTTTTGTGGAAGAACGCGGCATGGTTTGTGGAAAAGTTTCCCGTGCTCGTAGCGCAAGCAGAAATGCTCGTGCAGGCCTTGCCGCGTTTGGGCATCATCTTACTCGGCGCAACGATCATGTTGGTGTTGGGCTTCATTGATGATCGCCGCGGCATCGGGTTCTCCTACAAAATAAAATTTGCCGCGCAGTTTCTGGCCGCGGGTGTGTTGCTGCTCGGAGATGTCAGCACGACCTTCATGCCGGCAAGATGGATGAACTATCTCGTCACCATTTTGTGGGTGGTGGGCATTACCAACGCCTTCAATCTGCTAGATAACATGGATGGCCTCGCCGCGGGCGTCGCGTTGATTGCGAGCCTGATGTTTCTCATTATCACCGTGGCGCAAGCGCAGTTTTTTTCCGCAATGATCTTGTGTCTCTTTGCCGGCGCGGTCAGCGGTTTTCTGTATCACAATTTCTATCCGGCAAAGATCTTCATGGGCGATACCGGCAGCCATTTCATCGGCTACATGCTCGCCTCGTTGTCAATCACGAGCAGTTACGTCGTGCCGGAGAGCGCAAATCTGTTGCCCGCGCTCATGCCGGTTCTGATTTTGAGCCTGCCGATTTTCGACACACTCTCAGTCATCGTCATTCGCGTGAAAGAACATCGCCCGATTTTTCAAGGTGACCGCCGCCACTTTTCGCATCGTTTGGTGGATTTGGGCATGAGCCAACGCGGCGCCGTGGTGTTCATCTATTTGGTGGCGGGATGTATCGGTTTGGCTGCGGCATTGTTGGCCTATCTTCCTCTTTGGGGACAGATTTTGGTTTTGCTCCAAACTGTTTTGATCTATGTGATGATTACCATTCTCATGCACGTGGCACGTCGCGCGCATGAGAACTTGCAAACCGATGCATCAGCGCAACCTGCGCGTGCAGACCTGAGCATATGAACAAAGTCACGAAACAGAATTTGGATTTGGAATTCTCGAAAAGCTTTCTAATTTAGCGCGCACTAGTGGAAGCGCCGCGCATTTCAAAAGTGCGTGGCGCTTGAATGATAACCCTGAAAGGAGTCATTGATGTCTCATCCGGTTGTCTTGACTGACGCCAATTTTTCGCAAGAAGTGCTGCAGTCCGATAAGCCTGTGCTGGTAGATTTCTGGGCGGAATGGTGCGGTCCATGCAAGATGATTGCGCCTGCGATCGCGGAGCTGGCGAAGGAGTATGCCGGCAAAGCGAAAATTGCCAAGCTAGATGTGGATAGTCACAACCTGATTGCCGGGCAATATGGAATTCGAAGCATTCCTTCTTTGTTGATCTTCAAGAACGGCAAAGTCGTCGATCAAATCGTCGGCGCCGTGCCCAAGCAACGGCTCAAAGAGCGTTTGGACGCGAATCTGTAATCGTTTGGCGCAGAGCATGTTTTGAACACAAAAAGCATCCGAAGATGGATGCTTTTTGTTTTAGGAGGCTCGTGAAAACTCATTATGATGTTCTGATCGCGGGCGGCGGGCCGGCAGGCTTGAGCGCCGCATACGCGGCCGCTAGCGCCGGACTGCAAGTTGCGCTCTTCGAGCGGAGCAAAGAAATCGGCTACCCGATTCATACCAGCGGCGGAAGCTGGATTCACGAGTTGCGCGCACTAGGTGTCCCCGATCGCTATATGCACCCGATTCGCACCGGACGTTTTATTGCGCCGGCTGCCGAGGCCGAGTTCAGTTATGCGGAGCCGGTGAGCTGCATTTTGGACGTGCGCGGATTGTATCAATATCTCGCGGTGCTCGCAGCGCAAGCGGGCGCGACGATTTTTCCGGGCAGCCAAGTCGAAGCTGCATTGTGCACGGACAGCCAGCCGCAGGGCTTGCGTGTGCGCGGGCACGGCGATTTGTTTGCACCGTTGCTGATCGATGCTTCCGGCATTGCAGGCGTGATTGCAAAACAACTCGGATTGCGCGGCGAGTTCGCGCGTTATGGCGTGGGCGCGGAAGCGGATGTCGTTGCTCCGCGGTGGCCGCAGGATACCATTGCATTGTTGTTTGGCAGCATGGCCGTCCCCGCCGGCTATGGCTGGATATTCCCGCACGGCGAGAATCGTGTGCGTGTCGGCGTTGGCGTAATTCGGCCTGACAGCTTTTGCGAGCCGCGCAGTGCGCTGATGAATCTCTTAACGACTGCCGAGGCGAGATTCAATTGCGAGGCGCGCGGCATTATCGAAATGCATAGTGGCAGTATTCCGAGCGTTGCGCCGATGGCGCGTGCTTCGTCACACGGTGTGCTCGTGGTGGGAGATGCCGCTGCGCTCGTTTCAACTTTGTTGGGTGAAGGCATCCGCTTTGCGATTGCGCTGGGGCGCTGGGCCGGAGAAGTGGCGGCGCAAGCGCATCATGCCGGCAGGTTTGATGCGGCTTTTCTCGCGCGTTATGATAAAGGCTGGCGCACGCGCTACGGGCGCATGTTCGCTTGGGCGCAAACGGTCAATCGCCGCATCGCGGCCTATGACGATGGACAGTGGAACGCAAAAATCAAAATGCTTTCGGAGCTGCCCGCGCAGGCGATCCCGCCGCTGTTGCGCGGGGAATGGACGGATCGCACCTTGCTGAACGCGCTTTGGCGGCGCCGCAAGACGCTCGGCCGCGCTTTGCTCAAATCTGTTGCAGGCAAGTCATGACTGTTGCAGTTGGTTTTGTGTGAAGGAAGAGCTTACGCGAATGCTGCACACTGATTATATCATAACATTGATGAATGAGCGTTGTCGTTCATGCCAAGTTGGGAAAATCACTCTTGATTTTTTAGGAGTGGTTGTCTACATTGCGCGCGTTATAAATTTTTTTTCTTTGAAAATTTGACACTCAAGCATCGCGCATATTGTGATCGAATGATTGCCCGCTTGAGGGGAGAAACGCGCCGACCGATGCCATTATTGAACCGCAGCGCCTCACACATCTCGCTTCTGCAGCAGACGGTTCGGACGCACTCGTTTAGGAATTCAACCACGCACAACAGCACGAGGACAGCACGATGATGGCATTGATCATGGCCGGTGGCTCCGGCACGCGCTTTTGGCCGAAAAGCCGAGAGAGCCACCCCAAACAACTTCTGCAAATAGTGGGCGAAGGCACCATGTTGCAAAACACGGTGCGCCGTCTGGACCCTTTGATTCCATCTGAGCGCATTTTTATTGTGTGCAAAGAAAATCAACGGGAGGCAATCTTGGCGCAAGTGCCGCAATTACCCGCGGAGAATATTATCGTGGAACCGTGGGGCAAAAGCACGGCGCCATGTATCGGGCTTGCAGCTTTGTTCATGCGGAAACGCTTTGGCGACGAGGTGATGGTGGTGCTGCCGGCAGATCATTTAATCGGCCCGGCGGAAAATTTTCGTGAGACGCTTGCAACTGCCGGCAAAATTGCCAGCGAACATCCCGTTTTAATCACCATCGGCATCCCCCCGACTTTTGCTGCGACCGGCTACGGTTACATTCAATGCAGTGAGGAAGCTTTAGGCAACGGCAAGATCAAAGCGCTGAAGGTTAAGACCTTCGCCGAGAAACCCAATCTTGAAACCGCGCAACGCTTTCTCGCTAGCGGCGATTTCTTGTGGAACAGCGGCATGTTTGTGTGGCGCACTTCCACAATCATGGATCAGCTTGAAGAACATTTACCGCAATTGAACGACGGCTTGCTCGAAATCGATCGCCATCTTGGACAGCCTACCCAACACGAAACCATTGGGCGTGTTTACCAACAAACCAAAAGCATTTCTATCGATTACGGCGTGATGGAGAAAGCGACCAACGTCGTGGTTTTGCCCGCCAATTTTGAATGGAATGACATCGGCAGTTGGGATGAGGTCTATAAGCTCTCCGCGAAAGACAAGGATCTCAACGCGGTGGGCGACGGTGAGCACGTGCTGTATGAGTCGGCAGGTTGTTTGATCGACGTCAAAGACAAAGTGGTTGCAACCGTGGGCGTGCAGAATCTCATCGTCGTGGAGAGCGAAGGCGCGCTGTTGATCTGCACGCGCGAGCGCGCCCAAGAAGTGAAAGAGTTGGTCGATCTCCTGAAGCGCAAAAAGATGACGGACTTGCTTTAAGCCATGAAAGAAGAAGAAATACTCTCCGGTTTGGAAAAAATTTTGGAAAGTCTGGGCATTACATTGCGTTATGAGAAAGGCGATTTTTCCGGCGGCTATTGCGTGTTAAAGGAAAAACCGATGATGATCGTGCAGAGCAATTTGAGCGACGCGCAAAAGATCAAAGCGCTGGCGCGCGAGCTTGCGCAAATGGATTTGCAAGACGTTTTCATCGTACCGGCCCTGCGCGAAGTGATTGACGAAGTAGTCGGCGCGACGGCAATAAAAAATTAGCGATGTCAAGGAGGAACCTTAACCAAGGCATGCTGAAATCATATGGAGAAACCCGAGCTTATTTCGTATTTCAATGAAGCCACCTTCATTCCGGCTTTGCAATCACGCAGTAAAGATGCGGCGTTGGATGAGCTAGTAAATTGTTTCGTTTCCGCAGGCCTGGTGCGCAACGGCGCGATCGTGCTGGAGATGATCAAACGGCGTGAAGACCTGGGCAGTACTGCCATCAATCACGGCATCGCCATCCCGCACGGACGCACCACCGCGGCCGCAGACGTGATGATCGCCTTCGGTTACTCCAAACGCGGCCTCACGTGGGGCGCGATGGACGGCAAGCCGGTTCATCTCATCTTTATGGTGCTCGCGCCGCCGCAAGAGCAAAACAACAAATATCTTCCCGTGCTCGGACGTTTGGTCGAGGTCTTGAGCCATCCCGCCGAACGAGAAAAATTTACGCAAGTCACAACCTTCGCCGAATTCACCAATCTACTGAAAAGCTGATCATGGTCGAAAAGATTAAAACTCAAATCGAGTTCTTGGTGGCGCTGCAAGACCTCGATATTATGCTCAAAGAAATTGAAGAAGTGAAAGAGTTGGGTTTTGAGGTGAATGCGGAAGGCGCAGCCACGCTTACGCGCGCGCGCGCGGAACTGGTGCAGAATATCAAGAAGCAATTGCTCACGAATTACGAACGCCTGCGTGGCCGCTACAAACGCGCCATTGTGCCCGTGAAAGAAGACACGTGCCTCGGCTGCTTCATGCGCGTGCCCACCTCGATCACCGCGCAGGGCCGCACCGACATGGAAGTGTTGAACTGTGAAAACTGCGGCCGGATTCTTTACTGGCTGAGTTAAACAGGTTGGAATATTGGAGCAATGGAGTTGTGGAGTGATGGTTGACAATAACCCAGCAATCCACGACTCCAATGCGCCATTTCTCAGAGGGGTTTGTCGTAGATGCGATAGCGCTTGTAAATTTTCGCCCCCAATAATTTCATCCCACGATTGATCGCGACATTGTTCTCCAACGTCCACGAAAACTCCCCGCTATCAAAACCCGCCGCTACCGGGCGCCGAAATGTTTCCATGTAAAGCGCGGCGCCGATGCCGCTGACCGATTGCAATTTTTTTACCACCCCTAAGGTGAGCACACGGAGCGTGTGTATTTTGCGCGAATGATAGAGCACCTTGAAAATGCCAAAAGGCAGCAAACGCCCGTTGATCTTGTGAAGCGCCTCATTGAGATCGGGAAGTGAAAGCGAGAACCCGACCGGTTCACCGTTTTTTTCGACAATCATGACGAGGCGTGGATCGACCACGGGTTTCAAATCTTTCGCCATATGGTCGAATTCCTCGTCGGTCATTGGCACAAAGCCCCAGTTGTTGCTCCACGCATCGTTATAAATTTTTTTTATCGCCGCAACCTCGGCCTCAAACTTTTTTAGATTGAGATTCCGCAACACCAAGCCCTCATCTTGCAAGACTTTTTCTCCCACCCGCACGACTTTGGGATTCAAACCGATATCCTTGTGCATCCACCACGCGTAAAGCTCCATCGCTTTTGTGAAGCCGCGGCCCTCGACGAGATCGACGTAATACCTGGGGTTATACGTCATCATCACGCGCGGACTGGCGTCAAAGCCCTCGACGAGCAATCCGACAGTCTCGTTTGTGGAATAGTTTGCGGGGCCGCGCAACACGGCCATGCCTTTCGCGCGCGCCCAGTTCTCCGCGGTCTCAAATAAGGCAGCGGCCACTTCAACGTCGTTGATGGTTTCAAAGAAGCCGAAGAACGCCGTTTTTTCATGATGAAATTTGTTGTGATTGTTGTTGAGAATCGCGGCGATGCGACCCACGTATTCGCCGTTGCGTCGGGCCAGAAAAAGATCAGCAGTGGAATGCAGGTAGAAGGGATGCTTCTTTTTGTCGAGCAGCTTCTTCATGTCCATGATCAAAGGCGGAACCCAGTAGGCATCGCCTTTGTAAATTTTCCACGGCAAACGAATGAACTCGCGCAAAGCCCGAGAGCTTTCGACCGGAATAATTTCTAGATTGGGCAAGGGGCTTCCTGTACTCGAGAATTTTTAGCGGCGGGAAAGCGCCGCAGAAATCACACGCAGGCAGTTGCGCTGCACGGCCGAAGCCGCGGGCTTTCGTGTGATTTCACGGCGCAGCCTTAAATCAAGCCGAACTGGCGGCCGATCCGCGCGAACGTGTCGATGATTTGATCCAAAATTTCGTCGGTGTGCGTCGCCATATAGCTGGTGCGAATCAAACCTTGACCAGCGGGCACCGCCGGCGTAATAACGGGATTGGTAAAGATGCCGTTTTCGTATAGCAGCTTCCAAAACTCGAAGGTCTTCATGTCTTCGCCGATATGGAGGGGAATGATGGGGGATTGCGTGCGGCCGGTGTTGAAGCCCAAATCGTCGAAAGCTTTTTTCATTTTGCGCACATTGCGCCATAATTGCTCGATGCGCTCCGGCTCCTTTTCGATGATGTCAACCGCAGCGATCACCGCAGCCGTGGCCGCGGGAGGCATGCTGGCCGAGAAAATCAGCGTGCGCGAATGATGTTTGATGTAGTCCAACACGTAAGCGTCGCCCGCCACAAAACCGCCGATCGAAGCAAATGATTTGCTGAACGTGCCGAGCACCAAATCGACCTTGTCTTCCATGCCGAAATGCTCGCCGGTGCCACGGCCATATTTTCCCAAAACGCCGATCGAATGTGCGTCGTCAATCAAAATTTGCGCATGATGTTTCTCGGCAAGCGTAATCATTTCCGGCAAAGCAACGATGTCACCTTCCATGCTAAAGACACCATCGGCGACGATCAGTTTGCCGGGCGCGTCTTGGTGCTTCTCCAATAGCTTCGCGAGATGGTCCATATCGTTATGGCGGTAGCGCACGGTGCGGCCAAATGACAAGCGGCAGCCGTCGACAATACTGGCGTGATTCGCGCGATCAGCAAAAATCACATCATCTTTCCCGACGATGGTGGCGATCACGCCCAGATTGGTTTGGAAACCGGTCGAAAATACCAAGGCGGCTTCGCGTTTCATGTACTGCGCCAAACGACGCTCGAGCTCTTCATGCAATTCCAGCGTGCCGTTCAGAAACCGCGAGCCGGTGCAGCCCGAGCCAAATTTCTCCAACGCTTTGATCGCCGCTTCTTTGACGCGCGGATCCTGCGTCAGGCCGAGATAATTATTCGACCCGGCCATGATGAGCTTCTTGCCCTTAATCATTACTTCCACATCTGCGCCGGACTGGATGGCTTTGAAATACGGATACCAGCCCTCTTGGATCGCCTCTTGGGCGCGCGTAAAATTCCGACATTTTTGAAAAAGATCCACCTTACCTCCTCGAAACTTCGACCGTTGATCGCCGCGTTCAGCTTTGCGCTTTAGTTCTGAAGGCCAAACGCGTTTGTTTGTTGTGCGTGTATGCTCACGTTTGTTCAGTGAGCGCAAATATAACCTTCGCTCGCTCTTAATGCAAGCGGCAATTCTTGTTAAGAAAACGTGACTAAAAAATTCTAAAGCGAGGCGGGAGTGACGGCGCCGTCCCACTTTTCAGGAACGCCGTTCGCAACCAGAGTGGCAATGCGTTCGAGCAGAATTTTCGAGGCGGGATCATTGGGGTAGCAAGCCAAGGCTTGAGAGAATTTCGTGCGGGCACACGAAAAATCTTGCTCCAAATACGCTGCGAAAGCCGCTTCGTAGGTTTGATAATAGGCCGCGTCGCGCTTGCTGCGATACGTCGCAAGATCACCATAGACTTCATAGATGTTGATTGCCGTTGCGTCCCTTCGCGGTTTTACGCGGTCGAGCAAGCGCGTGCGAAATAGCTGCGGCGACAACTGCGTGTGTGTGCTTTCGGAAATGAGCAGCGACGTGCCATAAGTTTTGTTCAGGCGCTCCAAACGTGCGGCAAAATTTACTGTTTCGCCGAGCACGGTATAATCAACGATTTCGCGCGCGCCCATGTTGCCGAGGAGCGCGGTGCCGGTATTGATGCCGAAGCGGCATTGCAACGACGGCAAGCCTTGCCGGGTCCACTGCTGTTGCAAGTCGAGCAAGCGTCTTTGCATTTTGAGCGCCGCGCAGACGGCTCGTTCCGCGTGATCCGGAGCCGGTCGCAACGCTCCGTACTCAGCCATGAACATATCGCCCATGAATTTGTCGACGAGGCCGCCCTCCGCAATGACAATGTCCGTCATTTCGGTGAAAAGATCATTCAGCAAGCCCTTCAATATTCGCAGCGGAACCTGCTCTGTAAGCGCCGTGAAGCCTACCACGTCCGCAAACATCACGGTCAAATTTTTTTCTTCACCTTCAAGGTGCAAACGTTCCGGAGCTGCGAGCAATTTTGCGACGTCATGTTCCGACGCGCGCTTCATAAAAAGAATGCGAATGAACCTTTGCTCTTTAGCAGCCGCAATGCTTATTCCTGCAAGCAATGCGCAAAACATAAACAAGAAACTGCCGCCGAGGCACACGATGGGGAAGAGTGAAAATCGCATAAATTCCAGCCATGCGACCACAACCAACGAGCCGGCGAGCATTGCGCCCGCAACATAAAGCACCCATACGCGCTTTAAGATCGCTGCCGAAGCCAGTACAAGGCTTATGAGCACGAGCACACCGAACGCAGCTTTGCTCGACCACACGCGCGTGAATTGCTGCTCCAGCAGATGAGCTTGGTTCTCAACGATTGCGCGATGGAGAATCACAAGTGCAGGGTAATCCCACGGCGTCCAAATCGTGCCGCGTATCTCCCAAAACACCATGACCACCGTCAAAAGTCCGGTGGAGGTGAGAAAAATGATGAAGATGAGCTTCCTGCTTCTTAACATGGCGTTGCAGAATTTGTGTGAAATGACTTTGCGTCGAGGCGCCTGAACGGCGGCCGCCAATGCTTTTTGCTGCGAGGAGATTACCCTTGAGGCGGGGCGAATGCGGAAAGCGAGAACGAAGGTAGTGAGAAAAGGATACAGCTTGCATTCGCGCGAAGGACTCAAACCTCCGCGTGAGCGATAAAAACTAACCTGACAGAGCAAAGCGATGATTTTAGGATTTACTCTAGTCCAAACGTCCCACACCCATAATGTGCAAACTTTCCCACGTGCAAAATCGCGGCGAGTTCCAAATAACGAAGCAGGGTGGGAGGGAAGGGAGCAGAAAATTTTTGTGTACCGCTCATTTCACCGAAACCGTAGCGTCGCGGCGGTTGCAGCGCGTGATGACGAACGCTGAGGCTCGCGGCCTCGGTTTGTGCCGCTTGCCACGAAGCGAGTTGCTCGGTATTCATACTCGCTAGCGCGTGCGCGCTCGTATGGTGGCGACCTGGCAATGTGTCCGCGACGCGCCACAGCAATGACTCTAAAATATTCTGTGCGCTCGGAACGATGAGGCTATTGCGTTTCTTTACCTCGCTGTTCAGCACGCGCTCATCGTGCGCAAAAGGCGTGAGCCACGTAAGCGTATCGAATTTTTGCGAAGGCTGCGTGGCGAACGTCAAACCCTCTTGCCATTGCACGGGCGTGGGGCGATAGCGCAAATCCAATTTGCCCTCGCGCACCAGCGGCTCCCAACGCAAGCCGCGTGCGACGAAGACATGATGCACCTCAAAATTTCCCCACAAACGATTTTTCTTTTTCCAACGCGGATCAGCCATGTAGCCCGCCTCTTCCATCGCGGGCAACAGCAATTCGAGAAAGAGGCCGTGATCTGCGCTTTCGCCGAGCAGTTTCAATTCCCACAGTAGCAACTCTTCTTTGCCATACGTGATTTTGCCGGGATAAGGAACCAGCGTTGCCGTGATCGGCCACGGATTGGTGGGAATCGCTTTGTTGTGCTTGCGTGGATTCGCGCGCGCTTGCTCATCGTAATCTTGCAACGGCGCGAGCGCTTTGCGCCACGGACCGGCCTCGTTCGTCGAAAGGCGATTGCCGATGATCGTGCCGAGCACGAGCGCAAGCTCCGCGCTGAAATTTTTCGGCAGACAAACGAACGGACTGTTGATACGCCAAACGATGAGATAGCGCAGCAGATTAACCGAGATCGGGGAGATGGACATAGTTGGTCAATTCGAATAACAACTGCACGCGCGCCGTGGGCCATTGCCGAATGCGCCAAAGTGCGAGCATGTCTTTCGCTTCTTGCGACAGCCCGCCGATGAACCTGCCCCAATAAAATTGCTCTTCTTTGAAATCCTCGAGCGTGAGCAAATCGTGAAGTTGCTGTTGCTCCTCGGGATAAAGATTCGCGCGAAACACCTCGGCCATTTCGAGCAGATTAAGAAACTCGGAGACTTCGAACGTGAGCACGCCTTCGCGCTCGCGCGGCCTGAAAACGTGTGCGGCGCGCGCATAGAACTGAATGCGCAAACGATCCCTCGGCAATGCCGGCTCGCGCATCATCGCCCAATTCAGCAGCTCGCCGAACGTCGTATCCGGCCGCCTGCCAATGCTCGGAATGATTTGCAGCACGCCGAGCAAATCCGCGCCGTGATAGAGCACAAGCTCTTGCAGCCACGCTTTGAGATCGCGTTTGCGCAGCATGAGCAGAAAGCGGCTATCGTCATGCACGTAACTTCCCAACACAGCACGGTGCATCACGCCCTCGCCGTGGCGAAATTGTTTGGGCAGCTCTTGCACGAGTCCCCAAATGACCACGCCGTGTTTCGAAGTTTTTGCGAAACTGTGCGACTTGGTCAAGATGAGCTTGCAGAACTTGCAAAAGCGTTCGAACTCCTCGCCGCGCTGCACTCGCGCATAAACATGACACCGCTCGCAAGGCCCGTGCAACGCCGAAAATGGCGCGCCCAATTCATATTCTTCGGAATTGTAGTTCGGCTTGGCCGCAAAGTATTTCAGCGTGGTGAGCAGCTCAGCGCCGGTGCGGCTGCGACGCAGCCAATCGAATTTGGTGAGCATGAAATAAATCTTGTTTCTTTTAGCAACTTTTCTATCTTCTTCGATGAAGGTGCTCTGCAATATGGCAGGAGCAGATAGAACGCTGAGATGCGTTCGCCTACGGCGCAGCTTAAAGCCGTTGAAGTTTTGCGCCCTCGTGAACTCCACCAGGGCGTTTTTCTTTTGCGACTTCGCGGTATTGTTTGATGGCAGCGTCGATTGCCTTTTGTTTGATGCCGCCCTGCGCCGCACTTCCGCGCGGACGGACTTCACACCTGCCGGCAACTGCTCTTCCCAGCCGAACCGCCGAATTCTCTCCGTCGTCTCACGGCCAAAAGTTTTGTCCCCACACCTTGCGCAAACTTTCGCTGGAATACTCCCAACCGTTTATTGCTTTACGAATAACGGGGAAGCCGGACTTTGCAAGCTTGAATTAAATGAAAAGCTCTTTCGGTGCGAAAGCTTTCATTCAAAGCCGAGGCTGCAAAGTCCGACTTCGCTCGCTTTACTTCACCGCCTCCGCATTCAACAACCTCCTCAACTCCTCATAATTCTCGATCACTTTGGGATCGAGCCAATCTTGCAGGACGATGGGCTTGCGCCATTCGGATTCGGTTTTGCTCGCGTAGCGTTGCGACCAATCGATCAAATAGCTTTCGGGCTGCAATGAAAAGCGCAGGCTGCCGAAACCGACGTAGCGGCCTTTGCCCATTTTGTGCGCGAGGTTGGGTTCCAACACGAGGCTCCACAGCAAGCGCTTCAACTCTTGCTCTTCGAGATTCCAAAAGCGGAGCGAGAAGCGGCAGCGCGCACCGGGCAAGATCGCGCGCATGTATGTGGCTTGCACGGTGTCGGGTTTGAACTCCGCGATGCGCTCAACATTCGGCGCGAGCGGCGCGTGTGGAAAGATGCGCCATTGCTCGTCAACATGATGCATGAGCGCGCGGCCCTTGGGCGTGTGCTGCCATTTGCCGTCAACGAATTGCCACGAGCCATACGGATATGGAAACTTGAACCACGCCAACTCCGGCGACTCGAACTTCGCAAAGCCGAACACGACGCGACTCATCAACGCTTGATTCGGACCATTGCCCACGAAGCCGAACAAGCTGTCACTCGCGTTCAGCTTGCTCAAATCCGTGCTCTCGTTTTTCGCGTTGCTGGCAATGCCATAAACATGTCGAATTGCGCCACGCAGACTCTTCGGAGGCAGCGCATAAATTTTATTCGCGCCGCGCTTCTCCGCTTCCGCGGGCGCGAGCGAAAAGAAATCCCAACCATTCACCGGGCCCTCGGCGAGAGTGACCGAGAACGTGGGCTGGCCGCTTTCCTGCACGCTGATCGGCGTGAGCACTTCGCCGAGCAATTCGAGCTTGCCGCAGTAACCGCCGAACGCGCGATGCGAAACGAAACCTTGCTGCGCTTTGATGATTTGCGGCGCAGCAGTTTTGTTCGCGGGCAACAACGGCGCGAGACTTTGAAACGCCACCGCAGTTTGCTCGCCCGCGAGTCGCAGCGTTTGCCAAATGCCCTCGGCCGCGAGCGTGGGATTGCCGAACAACTTCTTGCCGAGATCGTTCGCGTTCGTCGTGCGCCAATTCATCTCTGCAACGCGCGCTTGCACCCAGCCGAAGCCGTTGCTCTTTTCGCCGCCGAGCGGAATGTCGCCCTTCTCAAAATCCGCGAGCAGATGTTTGAACACGGTCATAGCTTCGAGATCGCCGTCATGCAAGTCTTGCAGATCGAGCTGCACGTTGAACACGAGATCGCGGCCATACGCATAAAGATAATCCGCCTTCGCTTCTTCCACGGGCTGCGCAGTGCGCGGATCCATGCGCACGCCGTCCATCGTGCACCACACATGCTCCGGCGTTTTCGGATCAGCGAGATGCGCATCCGCAAAATGAATCAAACCGCGTTGACCCATCTTTCCGAACAAGCGGTCGAGACAAGCTGCGGTCTTCGGGCTTTCTCCCCACAACGTTTTGAGCACTTGCGAAGCGCGGCGGCGAAACGCGCCTTTAATCGTGCTGCCGGGAATATAAATTTCCCAACCGAGTTGCTGATTGGAAGACCAGCACAACATGCGCATGAACATTTTATCATACGGCTTGCCGTACTTGCGCGAGATTTCGCGATTGCTCGGGCCACCCGCACGAAAGTCCGTGTGTTGCGGCTGCGCGAGTTCTTGCCGCGCGCGCTCGCGATAGGCTTTGAGGAACGCGATGTGATTGCGGTCGTTCGTGATGCTCTTGTTCAAATTGCGCGGATTGAGCATGTGATTGAACTCGACCTTGCTGTGGCTCTCGCGAAACTCCCGCCACGTTGCAGGCTTGATGCCCGAAGGCGGTACATTGAAGTTGTCCCATTGCTGCACCGTGATCTCGCCTTTGAGCAGCATGGTTTTGAGGCGCAAATGCTCTTCGCGATTCGAAAGCTCGGCCTCGATCCACGCGTCGCTTTGCAGGAGGCGAATTTGCCGATCCACTTGTTGATGAAGCTGTGGCAGAATCGCGACGCACGCGGGCGAGAGCAACTCGGTCAATCGTTTTTCATCATGAATATTTTGCGCCAACTTCTCTTGCAAGATTTCCGGTTTCCAGCCCATGCTCGCGGCGATGTTCTGCCATGCGGCTTCATCGAATTGTTGGCCGGTTTGCTTCGTGCGCGTGAGCACTTCGAGAATGCGATTGGCCATGTTGGCTTTTTTGCCGAGGGCATTATTCACGGCCTCGGTTGCGGCTTCTTTGCTGGCAAAAGTTTTATCGCAAATCGGTTGCACGCTGTCGATGATTTTTTGCGAGAGCGGATGTTTGCCTTTGCCAAGCTTCGCGACCGCGCCGAAGGGAATGACAAAGCCTTCGATCTCGCGATTGGAGCGCTCGCGCAGCCAAATCGCAATCACGCGCGGCAAAAATTCGGCGAGCTTCTTTTTCCAATTTGCGGGTGTGAGAATCGGGCCGCCGATGCTCATGGCGAGTCGTTGGCGAATCTCCTCGGGAATCGTGCGCATGGATTCCACGAGCAGTCTGCCTTCGACCGCAGCGAAAGCGGGAATGTTGGGATCAACGCGGCCCCAGTTCCATCCCACTAAAACGGGATTCTCGGTGTTGAAATTTAGCTTAATGGAAAGATGATTGGCATATTGCGAAACGCGCGGCGTCTGTGCGGAAGGAGAGAAGGGCAGTTCCATTTCGAGGCGGCAGCGACCGAGGCCGCGACTCTTGCCCGCGCCAAACCAAAAGCGGCCGGACTTCAATTCATTGAGCACGTGATAAAGCCGCGTGGCATTGTCGCCTTGTTTGAGCGCGTTGTCGGTCACGTAGATCGAAATGTCGAACACCGAATTGCGAAACACGGTTTCGAATTTATAATTCGCGTTCGCCTCCGCGGCCCAGCGGTCTTCATCGAGCTTGATGCCCATGCGCAAATCAAAGAAGTGATCGCGGCTATACGATTTCTCTTCCAGCGCACACTCAACGCGCGAGATCAAACTATCCGGCATGGGCGCGCCATAAAGCCGGAGCCACAAACGATTAAGCAAGCCGGCGTTCTTGCCGTTCTTCGATTGCCCGACGAACGCATCCATCAATGCTTGCGCGGTGCCGGCAATTTCGCCTGCGAGCGAAACGAGGCGTTGCGTGCCGTCGCCGTCGCGCGTGAACAGCGTTTTGCGCGCGTTGCCGCGATAAATGGGAGACTCCGCGTAGAGCTTGCCTTGTAATAGCATCTATGCCGCTCCTCTCCTGAGGTTGATGTGGTATTTAAAAGCAAAAACTTTCTGTAAGCGGATTGAACGGATCAAGCGGATAAACCAGAGTAGTATCCGCTTAATCAGCTCAATCCGCTTACAAAATCTTTTTTAGTTGCGACTCGTTCGCGTTGGGGGCGTGACTTTCCTGGTTGAAAAGCGGTGCGAAGATACAAAGCTGTGCAATCATGCGAAAGAAGTTTTTTGATTTTCATCTACGAACAAGCGACAAAAGTGAAGCTTGACTTTTAGAAGCGCTGACGTTATGCTTTCACAAAAAAGATTGAAGGCAGAAAGAGGCGAGGGCAGAAAAATATTTGGCTTTTGCATTTTTCTGTCCTCCATTGTTCTGCCATAGTTTTTGAAAGGATACAACATGAAGACACTGCTTTGTCTGGCAATTTTGCTGTTTGATCCAATTCATTTGAGCGCGCAAACCGATTCGCGTTTCGGTTTTGAGTACAACGAGAACTGGGCCTTCTGGTCGCCGCGCTGGACGCATCCTGCGCACGGGCAATTGCTCTCGAAGCTCGCGCTGATCACGAACAATGGCGCGATCAACGTGAACGGCGTCGGCAATTGGGGGCTCGTTCAAAGCCGGGAAGGAGAGGAGTATAATTTCGCCACGCCGGATTCGATTGTGCGTCTGTTTCAAGCTCACGGCTTCGAGTTGACGTGGTATTTGAACTGCGAAGCGCGCTGGGCATGGGTGAATCCGAATGCGCCGGTTCGACTCGGCGCGAGCATGGCGCCTGCGCCGGACAAAGAAGATGATTGGCAAGCATTCGTGCACGCCGTGGTCGAACGTTACGACGGCGACGGCCTTGAAGACATGCCCGGCCTGCTCATTCCGATTCGCTTCTATATTATGACCGGCGAAATCAAGTTCGATAAAAGCGGCTTTGGCGATCAAGAAGATCCGCCGTTCTGGGCGGATACGATCGACAATTTGCTGCGCTGGCATCGCCTCACCTATGCCGCCATTCGCGATGCTGATCCGACGGGCAACACGAAGCTCGTTTCGAGCGGGGCGGTATTGTGGGATCTCTACGCCGACTTTCCAGATTATCCGGAGTTCGATCCTTCGCAGGGACTCATTCCGCTGCGTTTGCAGAACCAAAGTTACAAGGGCAACAGTTATATGAATGGGTGGAGAGATTTAAAAAAGATGCTCGCGAGCTTCGGCAACGACAACGACGGCATCGAGTGCGATTATATCGGCTGGCACCCGCATTTCAGTTGGCGCGTGCTCGATCAAGAGTTCAAACTCATTCGCGCGCACGCAGGCAACAAGCCGATTTACGTTGACGACATGTGGAGCAATATTTTCGCGCAGGGCTACTTCGTGGGCCTCTTTGCCACCATTCCCGGCGAGGCGCAATTCAATGCGCCGCCGCTCAATCCGCCTCCGCCCATTGCATGGATCAAACGGCTCTATGGCGATTTTCCGAATGCGCTATTTCCGTCGCTTAATCCACATGACGAACTGCGGCAAAAATTGCAGAGCGGCAATGTGGCGGCGATGGAATGGTATGAAGCCAATGGCGCACGGCAATTGGTGAAGTCCATGGTATCGGCTTTTGGAGAAGGCGCGGAGCGTGCATCATTTTCCGGGACAAACGATGTGGCGCAACTGCGCAATGCGCCGTTCGAAGAGATTGGTTGGATCAATCTCACGGGCACGCGCGCAGAAGGGTATCGCGAGAAGGCGCAATTTCATACGTACAAGTTGCTTGTGGAAAAATTGCGCGACTTCACAAGCGTGGAAGAGATCAACGTGAGCGCGAATCCGCGCACACGCGTTTATAAGTTTGAAAGGCCGCGCGGCGCCATTTATGTTTTGTGGAGTGAAACCGGCGAAGCGCCGCCGAACTTGGATTATGATATTCCCACCGGCGAAACGGTTTCTTTTGCAGTGAACAACTCAAAGCTATTGCGCACACGCATCATCACTTCTGCGGCACAGCCATACGCGCGCGTTGATACAATCATTGCGAGCAACAACCGCGTGACGCTGCAATTGGGCTACGAGCCATTGTTTCTCGAGCCGCTTACGGGGGTCGCCGTGCGGGAAGCGCGATTCGCAACATTGCCGAGTGCTTTCGAGTTACGGCAGAACGCGCCGAATCCGTTTCATCATTTCACCCGCATAGGCTTTGTAATCAAACATGACGCGCACGTTCGTTTGGAGGTTTTTGATTTGAGCGGAAGGAGTGTTGGCGTGTTGGTGAATGAAAGAAAAGCGCGCGGCGAATATGAAGCGGTGTGGGAGGGCCGCGACGAGCGCGGCGCGTTGGTGCAGGCGGGAATTTATTTCTATCGGCTCAAAGTAGGAACGCATCAAAGCACGCGCAAGCTCGTGGTGGCGCGATAAGCCCCGCGTAAGATGAATGGAGTGACGGGAAAACCAATGCCTCGTCACTCCAAAACTCCGGCGCTCCAGCAATCCACGTTATTGCTGCTTCAACTCCTCCGTGATCGTGCTGATCTGCTCCGTCACTTCCCATTTGTCCAGGTCCAATTCCAGCCATTCATTTTTGAAGCGCAACACCATGCGTTTCGTGTCAGAAAAGTGTTTGAGCATCGGACTGTCGTAAAGCGCACAGTTGCTCATGACAACGGGAACATTGTTCAAGTAGCGCGTGGTTTTCCCCGTGCCCGGTGCGAACGTGAATTCCAGCTTGTCGCCATAAATGGTCGAGTATTTAATCTTCGTCTGCACACCCAAATTACTCAGCTCAACTTGCGTCACCTCGCGGATGCGGCGCTGGAATTCTGCCAGGCTCGCACTTTCAGTAACCGTGCTTACTTCCAGAATGAAGCCATTGTGCCTGCCTTCTGAAATAAACAAGCGCCCCTCCGGAATTTTTTCGATGCGATAGGGCTGCAGCGGCAACAGCGCAAAAAAAGTTTCTGCAGCTTTTCCAAAAATCCAATTCGCGCTGGCCGGGCTGCCGGTGGAATCGGAAACTAGCAGCGTGTCCAAGCCTTGCGAAAAGAAACCATGCAAACGAATCACCTCAAGGCTATCCGGCGTATCGTAGAGGCCGAGAAGCACGTTGCGATGTTGGAACAAACGCTCGTATTCGGCGGCGCCGCGGAACATTTCGGTTTGCGGCGTTGCTTGACGGTCAGATTTCTTTTCCGCCAAGAGCATGCGCGGCTCAGCATGGTGATAACGACCCAAGTCGCGCGCTGTGAAGGTGGGTGAGGTGATAAACAGCACGGGATGCTCATCCAGTTTGGAACGATACGTGAGGCTCCACGAGCGCTGTTCTTGGGGAGAAAGCGCGCCGCCGGGAACCGAGCCGAGCGTGTATTGGCGCGTGACGTAGGTATATTTGCAGAAGCCGTTTTCGAGCTCGTCCGCGTATCGCACGGAAGGGTAGCGCCGCTTGTGCTCAAGATGCACAAAGCCGCCGATCGGATCGCGCTTCGTGGCGAGCTGCGCAATAATCGCGGGCAGCTCGTAACTGCTCAATGAGGCAAACAGCAGCTCCGCGCTCGGAATCATGCGGCCCACGCCGAAATAGAGCCAGGCGAAGCCGTTGCTCGGCGCGTCGCGCGGCGAAAGCACAAAGGCCATGGCGTTGCGGCTGTGTGCGCCGGCATAGATGCCGCCCATGTGTTCCGCGGCGAAATCGATCATAAGAACATGCAACGCGACTTTGAGCTTTTTGCGCAACTCTTCGTCGCGGGTAAATTCATGCATGAGCGCGAGCGCCGCGAAAAATGAGGGCATGAATTGCGGCGCATCGAATTCACTTTGGCCTTGTGTGGCGAACAATTCGAGCCAGTTGTTGAGATAGGCCTGCGCCTCTTCTAAATTTTCCGCGGAAGATTTGCCGTTGAACCAATGCTCTGCGGCCATGTCGGGCCAAGTTTCGGCGGCTAAGAGGACAGTGGAGAAATACAAGACGTTTTCATGCTCGGACGCGCCGCGGAAGATTGCGATTTTCCCCAAACTGTTTTTGACTTTTTCTGCAAGGTTAGGCGGAAGATTTTGCCGGCCGTAGAGGTAAGTGGCGATCATGCGAAACGCATGTATCGCATCGTAATTCGGAACTGCGAGTAGATCGCGCAGCATGCGTTGCGCTTCGGAGATGCGCTCGCCCGCAGCGTAGCGCGCGGCAACTGCGGCAAAACTGGGCTGCGTTTCCTTCTCGACAAAATAGGCCAGCAAGGTTTGCGCGCGAGCTTCAAAATCCTTTTTGCCGCCTTGCTCCTCGCTTGCGTTTTGCGCCGCAATGGGATACGTAAAAATAGCTGCGAACAAAACGGCTAGAGTGAAAATGCTGGGAAGGCGAGGAAATTGCGCGGAACGCTGGGCGGCTTTCACTTCCATGTGAGCAGGCATGACGCTTCCTTCGAGAAGATTTTTTTGTGCAGATTCTTTTCGTCCTGGTAGAATACCGAGTGAGACAGGTATCTGCGGAAGGGAAAGGTAGCGCCGTTTCTCCATTTCAGCGCCATCATGAGCTGGCGCAGCCCGGTAGCTTGCGATAAAGCGATTTGTGCGCAAGACTTGGCAAGTAGAGAACGAATTTTTACTTGACTTTTTAGGCAGGAAGCTTATTTTACCCCCCGTCTTGTGACCAGGAGACGATTTTTGATAAGCGAATGTAGCTCAGTTGGTAGAGCACCGGCTTCCCAAGCCGGGTGTCGCGGGTTCGACCCCCGTCATTCGCTCTGCGCTATGAAAATAAGCTGGCCCGCTTCGACTCGCATGTCTCACAAGCAACAATGCGTCCGCGTTACTGCTTTTAAGCTTTGCACGCAGCTCATAAGGATGTCGGATTGTTTCGCAAGGACAGTCATTGGATCGCAGTTTACCAGGTCATCCCACCGCTGGGCAATTCCTCACAATTCATCAATCTACTTCATTCTATATTCTTGTCTTCACCGGCCCTCTTTCAACAAAACGCTTCACAGAAAAGGAGATAGTGATATGGTAAAAAGCACGTCTTGGCTTCGGCTGCTTTTCACAGCGGTCGCAACGTTGCTTCTGGTCAGCAGTAGTTTTGCGCAGGTAGTGCAAAATGTTGGCGACAATGGCGCGGTCGATTGGACCCAGCGGAAGATTCGCGCGACAGGCATTGCCGCCCCGAATCCGGATTTGCCCCCGGGCGCACAACGTGCGGGAGCGCTGGAAGCTGCGAAGCAAATCGCTTTGCGCAATTTGATTCAAACCGTAAAAGGCATGACCATTGATTCCGAAACGTTGGTCAATAACGCCATGTTGGTGAGCGACGAAGTGCGTTCACGCGTTTCGGGTTTTGTGCAAGGCTTCACCATTGTCGACACACGCTACATGAGCGACATGTCCGTCGAAGTCGAGGTTGAAATTCCGATCGCAGGCGTTTCGGATGTCGTATTGCCGCCAGGCAAAGTGTTGGCGCAATCCCTCGGCAATCCGCAAGCGGGCTATCAGCCGGTGGGCGGACAAGGTGCGCCGAGCGTGCCGGCCGGCGTGATCACGGGATTGGTGTTGAACGGCGCGGGATTAGGCGTTGTGCCCGCCATGGCGCCGAAGATTTTCGATGAAGACGGCAACGAACTCTACGGCTCGAAGATCGTCGACCGCGAGTGGGCCGTGCAACAAGGCATGGTCGGTTATTCGAAAGACCTGGCGGAAGCGCGCACCAACAAGCGTGTCGCGCCGAATGCCATGGTCGTCAATGCCCTAAAAGCCGTGGGGAGCAACAAATCAGATCTTGTGATTTCCAACGCCGACGCGGCCGCTTTGAAAAAGGCCGTGGCGGATCAAAGCTTTTTGACGCAGTGCAAAGTCGTGTTCGTGGTGAAGTGATACGCCATTTCTTCTTTTCATTCAGTAAGGAAGCTTGCGAATATGCACGCGTTGGTTCGGCTGAAAGATTCCTCTGAATGACAGCATTGATCATTGATGAAACCATCCAAGCAGGTTTAATAGGAGGCTTTTGTGATGAAGAAAAAATCGTTATTATTTTTGATGACCGCACTGGCCCTCGCGCTCGCGCTGGGCTGCGGCACTAAAGCGCTGAAGCAAGAGTCGGTGCTTGACACGCCGGACAACCATTTCAGCCAGGGCATGCGTGAGCTGGATCGCGGCAACATTGCGAATGCGCTGAAGGAATTCGATCGCGCCAAAGCGCTCGACCCGAATTATCCCGAGGCCTACGCGGGCGTGGGTTTGGCGTTGGCCTATCAAAAGAATTATGACAAGGCGCTCGAATCCGTCGATCAAGCTTTGGGCAAGAACGACAAATCCTACGAAGCCCGTGTGATCAAAGGCCGCATCTATAGTATGCGCATGAAAGAAGGCGATGACTGGGTAAAGGATGCGGTAAATGAGTTCGATCGCGCGATTAAGATCAACCCCAACAGCGACAAGGCTTATTTCTACAAAGCCGAAGCCTACAAGCTTGGTTATCAATTCGGACCCGCGGCCGAGGCATACAGCCAGGTGATTGCGAAGAAGGGCGAGTTCGCAGGCAAGGCCGATGCAGAATATGCCACGATGCAAAAAATTCAACGCGCAGCGCCGGGCACCAAAGTCGGTATGAAGATCGCGTTGATTCCTGAAATCGATCGCGCGGATTTGTCGGTGCTGCTGCTCGAAGAACTGAAGCTCGAGGAAGTCTACAAGAAGAAAAAGCAACCGACCTACGACACCGATTTCAAAGCGCCGACCGATCCCACGAAGATGGAGCAGCCGAAAGCAGAAGCGCTGGCGCCTGCAACCGATATTGCCACCCACTGGGCGAAAAATTGGATTGAAGACATCATGCGCCTCGGCGCGATTGAGGCGTTCCCGGATCACAAGTTTTATCCCGATGAAAAAATCACGCGCGCGAATTATGCGAAGACCATGGAAGGCATCTTGATTGCGGCCACCGGCGATCAAGCGCTCGCGACAAAATACATCGGCGGGCAATCGCGCTTCCCCGATTTGCGCAGCGATCATTTTTCCTACAATGCCGTGGCATTGATGGTGGATCGCGGCATTATGTCCGCGGACAAGATCACGGGTGCGTTCAACCCCGAAGGCAAGGTCTCCGGCGCGGATGCGCTGCTCATCATCCGCGAGTTTCAAAACGCACTACGGATGACGTTTTAGTTCCTTTAAGTGTCATTCCGGAGGAATCCTTTTCAGCACTGGCAAATTCTCTCATGTGATTTGGGCCGGGCACTGAAAAAGATTCTTCCCATTAGACTTGGGTTTGTTGAGAGGTAAAACTCGTCGT
>JBBILN010000021.1:0-106956 GCA_037444905.1 bacterium
AAGCGCGCCACGAAGTAAAGCGGAAGAAGAGGCACTTTTAATATACAAATGACAGGCGAGGAGGGGAAAGCGCAGCCCGTATTTCGTTCGGAGTAATATGCGGCGTAATTTTTCTTTCAACCGCAACGGCCCAGCCTCGCATCACTCGCGCGGAGCAATTGCGCGCTTATGAAACCCGCGCGGATTCGTTGCTGCGGCACATTGCGCACGCCACGCCGGCGAACGATTTTAGCCGCGGCGGGTACATTGAAATTGCGGCGCGCTTGTATCGCAATGAAGACATAAATTGGGCGCTCGCGCGGCTCGATACACTCATGCAAAATCCTTCGGGCGACGTATTTTGGATGCATCACTTCGTCACCGCCACTTATGTTGGCCGCAAGCAACTTCCTGAGGCATACCGACAACGCATGCGCGAGCTGTGGCGGACGTATCATTCTTATCGCGGCGATTCCGAGAACCATTGGCTCATGTATTACACCGCGCTCTATCTCATCACGCAATTGTATCCCAACGAGCCGAACGAGCGTTGGTTCAATGGCCGCAGCTCGCAGGAAAATTTCACGGAGGCGCGTGAATATCTGCTGCATTGGATGGATTTGACGACAACAATTGGGCAGGGCGAATACGACTCGCCGGATTATCTCGGCATGTTCCTCGCGCCGCTGGCGCAGCTTTATGCGTGGGCCGAAGATGCCGAAATGCGGCAGCGCGCGGTGATCATGCTCGAATGGCTCATCGCAGATTTCGCTGCGGAGAGTTTGAACGGGCTTTACGTGGGCGCGCACAGCCGCACGTATCCGCGCCCGGTGAAAGAGCAATGGCGCGTTTCCTCAACCGCGTTCGCATGGCTGTTGTGGGGCAACACGCCGTTTTATGCGAGCCATGAAGCCGCGGTGCTCGCGATGAGCGGCTATCAGCCTTCGGAGATCATTTATCGGATCGGCATCGATCGCGCGACGCCATACGTCCACAAAGAGCGCAAACGCACGCGGCATCGCATTCGCTTCAGCGAGGAGAAGAACGCGCCGGTTTACAAGTACACGTACATGAGAAAAGAGTATGCTATTGGCTCGAGCCAGGGCGGTTTGCTGCAACCGATTCAACAGCACACGTGGGACATAACGTGGGCCGTCGATGATCCGCGGCGCGCGCACAATACGCTGTTCACAATTCAGCCGCACTCTTCGTCGCAAGAGTTGGGCATGTACTTCGCCGAGCCGCTCGATCCGCTCACGGAACTCGTGGTGCGCTCGAAATCGGATTATGACGACTGGGAAAAGTGGATCGGCGGTTCGCCCTATGAACAAGTCTTTCAACATGAGGACGCGCTCATCACGCTGTGCGATATTCCCAAGGGCGCGCGCTTTCCGTATTTCTGCGGCTTCTTCTCAAAAGATCTTTCGCGCCGTGAAGAAGACGCTTCGGGCTGGATTTTCGCGCAAGGCGGCGAGGCGTTGATTGCGTATTTTCCGCTCGCGCCGTATGAGTGGAGAAAAGAAGAAGACGGCGATTCGCGTTTGTTCAGCACGCGACTCCAAAACGGCGCAGTCGTGCAAGTGGCTCCGGCTTCGGAATACTCTTCTTTCGGTGCCTTCAAAAACGCAGTGCAAGCGCTGCCGCGCGCAATCGCGATGCACTCCAAGCCGAGCGTGCGTTTCACCTCATTGCGCGGCGCGCGGATGGAATTCACCTTTGACGAAACGCCGAAGGTCAATGGCCTAGCGGTTGATGATGAACGCTGGCCTTTGTTCGACGGCCCGTTTATGTTTTCGGAAAAAGGCAGCCGCAAGCTGGAGTTGCGTTACGGCAAGCTGCGCCGCACGTTGGATTTTGAGGCGATGACGATCATGGATTGGATAGAGAGATAAATCGTACTGTGCGAATTGTTTTTGGCGGAACCTCCGGGCCTGTCCTTCAGAAGGAATCCTTTTAAGCGCTGGCTCCGAGATTCAAAATCGAGGTTTTTTCCAGTGCCTAAAAAGATTCTTGCAGAATGACAGCGCAAGGCGGCGCAAAGAACTCTTCAACAACTAATAACCCATTCATGTATCGCCGAAACTTTTTGCAGAACACGAGCGCCGCGCTAGCCGGCTTGTTGGGATGGCCTCTCTTATCGCAACATTCATCCCATTCGAAGCTTCCACTCAATGTCGCCGAACGCGAGATCGATCCGCGCGACGAGGCGTTTTGGGCGCTCGTGCGTGAGCAGTTCCCACTGACCAAAGAGCGCATCTATCTCAACACCGCCGGGCTTGGCGCTTCGCCATATGCCGTCGTCGCGGCAGTGCAAGAAAAAATCAACGAGCTGGAACGCATTTCTGAAACGGGACACGGCGACGAGTTATGGCGCAGCCTCAAAGAGAGGGCAGGAAAAATTCTCGGCTGCAAAGCGGAGGAGATCGCATACACGCGCAATGCCACCGAAGGCTGCGCGATCGTTTGCAACGGCCTGCCGTTCGAGCGCGGCGATGAGGTCATCACCACCACGCACGAGCATGTGGGCAACACGCTCTCATGGCTGGGCCGGCAAAAACGCGACGGCCTCGTGATGAAGGCGTTCGAGCCTTCGATAGATTCCGCGCAGGAAAATGTCGATCGCATCGCGCGGCTCCTCACCAAACGCACGCGCGCGTTGAGCATTCCGCATATCACGACTTCCACTGGACAAATACTGCCCGTCAAACAAATCGGCGAGCTGGCCGCGACACACAAGCTTTGGTATTTTGTAGATGGCGCGCAAGCAGCGGGCATGTTGCCGATCAACGTGCATGAAATCGGTTGCCATGCGTATGCAACGAGCGGGCACAAATGGTTGCTTGGTCCCAAAGGCACGGGCTTGCTTTACGTGCGCGAAGATGCGCTCGATCTCATCGCGGCAAAACATCTCGGCGGCTATTCAAATATCGGCGAGTTCGACATGGCGAGCGGCGCGCTGCAATTGCATCCGAGTGCACAGCGTTATGAATATGGCACCGTGAGCACGCCGCTGTTCGTCGGGCTTGGCGCGGCGATGGATTTTCTGCTCGGCATTGGAATGCACAATGTGTGGCGACATAACTTCGCGCTGGCGACCACATTGCGCGAAGGCTTGAGCAAACTCGACGTCGGAATTAACTCGCCGCAGTCTCCCGCAGAGTACAGTGCCATGATCACGTTCACGCTCGCGCACGTCGATCGCAACAAGCTGCAAGGCTTTTTGGCGGAAAAATTCAAGCTGCGCACACGTAGCATCTATGAAGGCGGTTTGAACGCCGTGCGCGTTTCGCTGCACGTGTACAATTCGTTCGCGGAAATTGAAAGAGTTTTGGAAGGCGTGAAAGCGGCGAAGGAACAACTGGGTTGATGAAGTGAGGGATTGTTGGGGTCAGCACGTCATCACTTCAACGCTCCACTACTCCACCAATCCATCAATCCAATTTTGCGGAGGCGGCGTTATGCGCATCGGTTTCGTCACAGATGAAATTTCTCCGAACGTCGAAGAAGCCATTGCGCTCGGTGTGGAATGGGGGATTCGTGATTTTGAGCTGCGCACGAACAACGGCCGGCGTGTGCCGCAGTTCAACAGCGCGGAGATTCACCGCCTCTTGCGATTACAGCGGCAGCACGGACTGCGTTTCACTGCGCTTTCGCCGGGCGCGTTCAAAGGCACGATACAGGAGCATACGCGACTCGAGCAAGAGCTGCGAGAAACACTTCCGCAAACCTATCAACTCGCGCGGCTGTTCAACGCGCCGGCGGTCATCATCTTCGGCTTTAAACGCTCCGCGGAAGATGCGCCCAATGACGAAGCAAGAGTGATGGAAGTTTTGCGCCGCGCCTCGGAGTCTGCGCGACAACATGGTTTGATTTTGGCGATAGAGAACGAGCCGAGCTTTTGGTGCGACACGGGCGCGAACACGGCGCGCATGTTGGCACAAATCGCTGCTCCAAACCTGCGTGCAAACTGGGACCCCGGCAATGCGATTGGCACGGAAGAAATTCCGTATCCGCAAGGTTATGCGGCGATAAAAAAGTGGATTGTGAACGTGCACGTGAAAGATACGATCAAAGGCGCGATGGTGTCATGTGTGCCGATCGGCGAGGGCAAAGTGGATTGGCGCGGACAACTGCAGGCATTGGTGGGTGATCAAGCCGTCGCACATGTTACGATTGAAACGCACTGCCTGCCGTTACTGGAGAATTCGAGAAAGAATCTGGAGACGCTGCGAGGGATGCTTGCGGCTGCGGAATCATTTTGAGCAATGATAAAAGTGCGGCGCGCACCTCGCCAACGGACACACTTGCCGTGGTTTGATCGCGGCCGTATAAAGCGAGGAAACTCTCTCCGATCGGCTTCCACAATGCCGGCGGCGTCGGGCCGAAGATCGCAACCAACGGCACGTTGAGCGCAGCGCACACATGCATCACTCCGGTGTCGTTGCACACGAGTGCGTTGCAAAACGTGAAGCACGCCGCCATTTCGCGCAAGGCCGTGGGGGCGATCTTGATGGGCGCGAAACGCACGAGGCGGCAAAATCTTTCCGCAAGGTCGTTTTCATTCTTCCCCCAAAACAGCAGAACTTGCGCGCCGTGTTGTTCGTGCAATTGCTGGGCAAGCTCGGCAAACTTTTCTAGGGGCCAACGATTCGCAATTTTACCCGCGCCCACGTGCATTCCGATCACAAGCCTTCCCGCGTGCAAGCCCCACTCTTTTAGTTTGAGCAGAGCACGCTCGCGCTCGATGCGGGTGAGGTACATCACCTCCGCGGCATGCTGCGGCCGCACCCCGATATGGCGCACAATGTCAAGATTGCGCTCGCTTTGGTGCTTTTCTTCTGCCGAATAGGGCGCGAGGAGATTATAAAAAAAATTGCGCGAGCACCCTTCCCACACGCGATGCTCGGATCCGAGTACATATTTAGCTTTGGAAAAGTATGCGAGCAAATCGCTCGTGAGTGAATGACTCACGGTGTTGAGCACGATGGCAAGATCCCAGCCTTTGCGCAATTGCCGCCACAACGACCCAGCGCGGCGCAACGTCCAACGTGTGCCGTGCTCGTGAAAGAGCAGAATTTCATCGACCTCCGCGTGCGCAGTGACTACCTCCGCAAAATACTCACGCACCAGCACGCCGATATGCGCACTCGGAAAATTGTGCCGTAGCGCGGACAAAACCGGTGTGGCCAAAATAAAATCGCCGAGCATGTCGTGCTGGCGAATGACGAGAATGCGTTTGATTTCGGCAAGATTGACTTGCGCTGGCGATATGACTTCTTTTGCTAAAAATTTTTCCAGCAAATGTAAAGCATTGCGCTTGAAGAATTGTTCGACGCGATACCACGGATGGGGCATAGGGCATGATTCTTTCGTATCACAAAAAAAGCTCTATTGAAAAGCGCAGCTAGGCCGCGGGATGTCAGCGCTTTGAAGTCAGCCAGTCCGAAGCCAGGTAAACAAGCAAAGATGAAACCCAGGTGGCGCAGCGACAGAACATAAAAATACTTTGGAGTCGCAATTTCTGCATGCGCACGTTCGCCTGGCTTGGGCGGCAAATCGCAAGCGGGCTGGCGCTGATAAAACGCTTCCAGTGCGCTACTGCGAAAGGCGCGCTCACAAATTTTTCAAGAAGAACTCCGTCATCAGCGTGTGCAAGTGCAAATCCGTATGGCCGCCGGAGAGACGATGATTGCGGCCGTGATAATACATCACCTCGAATTGTTTGTTCGCGGCTTGCAACGCGTCTTGCAACAGCACAGTGTTTTGCATGTGAACATTGTCATCCGCCATGCCGTGCACGAGCAGCAACCGGCCCTGTAAGCGCTCAATGTATGATAGCACTGAAGTGGACTTGTAACCCGCCTCGTTTTGTTGCGGTAAGCCCATGTAGCGCTCGGTCCAAATCGAGTCATACAAACGAAAATCCGTGACCGGCGCGCGCGCGATGCCGGCTTTGAAATACGGCGCACCTTTGGTCATGGCCATGCAGGTGAGATAGCCGCCGCCGCTATGGCCCCAAATTCCGATGCGACTCGCATCCACATACGGCAAGCTCGCAAGATATTTCGCGCCTTCCACTTGATCGTGCGTAGACCACTTGCCCAAATCGCCATACACAAGATTTTTGAACTTCTTCCCTCGCCCTCCCGTGCCGCGACTGTCGATGCAAAAAATGAGGAAGCCTTTCTCCGTCATCAATTGATGCCACAAATAGCGATTGCCTTCCCAGCGATTGACCACGTGTTGCGCACCCGGACCGCTGTAACAGAACACAATCACCGGATACTTTTTGGTGGAATCAAAATTCGCGGGCTTCATCATCCATGCGTTGAGGGACGTGGCGTCGTCGCTCGTTTTCACTTGTAGAAATTGGGGAGCAACGAACGCGCGCTGCGCCAGCTCCTCATTCTTTTCCAGCCAGCGCACGAGCGTCGCGTCAGTTTTGCGCAAGCTGAATTGTGGCGGCGTGTGCGCATCGGAGAATGTGCCGACCACGTGCTTGAAATCCGGCGATATGTTTGGCGTATGCCAGCCTGCGCGTTTATTGCTCAGGTGCTCGAGAGTTCTGCCGTCGAGGCTCGCGCGATACACGTTTTGATCAATCACGCCGTCGCGTTTGCCCGTGAAATAAAGCCAGCCCGTGGCTTCATCAAAGCCTTGCAGCGCGGAAATCTCCCACTCGCCGGTGGTGATTTGCGTAAGCATGCGACCGTTGTAATCATACAAATACGCGTGCAGAAATCCGCTGCGCTCGGAAGTCCAAATGAATTGCTCTTTCTGGTGGAGGAAGATGAGATCGTCGGTCACGTCGACCCAACACGGGTCGGTTTCTTTCACGACCACGCGCGTTGCCCCGGATTGCACGTCCGCGAACATCAGATCGAGCTTGTTCTGCAAACGATTGAGGCGTTGAATGGAAAGTATCGCGGGATTGGGCGTCCATTGAATGCGCGGAATGTAAATGTCCGTCTCTTCGCCAAGATCCATCCACTTCGTTGCGCGCGTTTCCAAATCCAGCACGCCGATTTGCACGAGTGCATTCGCTTCGCCGGCTTTGGGATATTTCAACCAGAACACAGAAGGATAAAGCGACATCATGTTTTCGAGGGGGAAGGTTTGCAACCGCGTTTGATCGAGGCGCCAATAGGCGATGCGCTTGCTGTCAGGCGACCATTGCCAGCCGTCCGCAATGCCGAACTCTTCTTCATACACCCAATCGAACTGCCCGTTAATGAGGTCTGCACTGCCATCATTAGTGAGTTGCGTTTCGACGCCGCGGTCGAGATCGACAACGAAGAGATTGTTGTGACGCACGAAACCTACTTTGGAAGCATCGGGAGAAAATTTCGCGTTGCGCTGTGGCCCGGCGATGCCGCTTAGTGGCCGGACTTTCTTCGTGCCGAGCGAATAGATGAAGTACTGCCCTTCCGTTGAATGTCGCCAAATCTGCCGCATATTCGTCGCAAGCAAAAGCTGTTTGCCATCGCGGCTCCATTGATAATCATCAACGCGTGCTTGGTTCGGAAGATTTGCTGCGACAAACACGAGCGTTTCTTTGCCGGCGGCGACGTCGTGTTTGTAAAGATCGCCGGCCTTGATGAACGAGAAGGCCGAACCATCCGGCAACCATTGCGCGGCTGGGAGCGTTTTCGGAGTAAGCTCGGAAGATGCAAAGATGGTTTCCAGGGAAAGCGGTTGCGGTGGTTGCGCACAAACGAGCGAGAAGCCGGACATCAAAAGACAAACAACAAAACTGCGAGAGCGTGACCACAGAAACGTCATTGCCAATCTCCTTTGCATTTTATGTGCAGGCGAAAAATATCCCTTTGGGGCAAGTCACCTCGCTCGAAGAGGCCACCTAGGTAAACAAGCGAAGAGCGCACTTCGGTAAAGCAGCGAAAGAACATAAGAGACCAACCCTAACGATGTGCGATGAACCTCAGGGCCATGCAGAAGTGACTCGGCGATGTTCTCCACCAATGACTGCGGCTGTGCTGTTAAACACTTGCACCACTCAAACGCTTGGAGCATCGCGTTGCAGTGCACGTGCGAGCGGGGCTTTGGTACTTTGCCGGCGCGTGACGATTTCGAGCGCCCGCAGTCTAGCTGCACGGCGTCTCAGCTTAACGTTTGCGCAAGCGTTCCCAACGCGAAAGGCTGACCGACGGACTTTTCCACGCTTCGAGCAGGACGGAGGATACGAAGGCATCCGGCGTGAGCACCGTTTTGTTGAAAATCAAAAAACGTTTTTTGGCAGGGCCGAGACCGTGATACGGCTCCAGGGCTTTGAGACAAAAATAAACATACTCTGTGCAAGAAAGGTTGTTATAGTTGGTGAAGTTGAATTGGAAGTCGTAAGACTTGCCGACTTGTGCGAGCGCCACTTTGTATATGAGGGGGAAGGCTTGCGCAAAACTCACCTCTTCGCCGCGCTGGAGGGCGTTGAAAAGCTCGTGCTCTTCGGGAATAAAATCGGCGAGCGAAAAATCTTGCGCGCCGTCGCGACGCGAAAACCGTTCGGGAAAGCGCAACACCGCCATGTAATCACAACGGCAAAAGCTGATCAAATCTTCCATGAACACGCCCTCGGCCATCGCGTGCGCGACTATCTGCTCGCCGGACCGAAACAACATCTTACCCTTTGGTGACGGCACAAGCTCTTGGTGTTCCGGTAGCACCTCGCCGAGATAAAGCCCCGCATGGCTGAAATAACCGGGGATGAAGTACCCATCGAGATAGCTTTTATAGCCGCGAATGAGAATATCGCCGGGCTGCACGCGGCGCATGATTTCGCGCGTGTCCGCGCCCTTGACGTGATAGCTGCCGGGATCGTAGACGATGAAGAATGGGAAACGAAAAATTTTGACGTCGCCGAAAAATTTCAGAAAAGCGTTCATCACGCCGCGGAGCCATTTGCCGAGTAGTTTCATAGTGGCCTCATATTTTTGAAGCGTCATTCTGGAAAGAAACCTCCCTAGTGCACGGCGCTCTTCCCAGCACTAGAAAAGTTTCTTTCAGAATGACAACTCGAGGAAAGTCAGAAAACGGCATATCACGAGTATGGAACGCTACTTCCCTTGAAAATTCGCCGGACGTTTTTCCAAAAAGGCTTTGGTGCCCTCTTTCATGTCTTCCGTGGAGAACAGCATACCGAACAAATTCGATTCGAGCTGCGCGCCCTCTTCGAGCGTCATCTCCATGCCATGAATCACGGCTTCGAGCGTGAGCTTCACGGCCACCGGGCCTTTTTTGAAGACGGTTTGCAAAATCTCTTCGCACTTGGGCAGGAGTTGCTCCGGCGCGACGACGTGGTTCACCCACCCAAGACGATACGCTTCGTTCGCATCAATCATATTGCCGGTGATGAGCAGCTCAATCGCGCGGCCCTTGCCGATGAGGCGCGGCAAACGTTGCGTGCCGCCGTTGCCGCACATGATGCCAAGATTCACTTCCGGCTGCCCGAATTTCGCTTTGTCGGAAGCCACGCGCATGTGACACGCAAGCGCCAACTCGCTGCCGCCGCCGAGACAGAAGCCATTCACTGCCGCAATAATCGGCTTGGGGAAACGTTCGATGAAACGCAGGATTTCTTGACTGTTCAATGAAAACTCTTTTGCACTCACCGGTGTTTGTTGCGCCAATTCGCCAATGTCCGCGCCCGCGGCGAATGCTTTCGCGCCTGAGCCCGTGAGAATCACGCCGCCGACATTCGCATCATCTTTCACCGAAGTAAGCGCCGCGTGCAGCTCTTGCATGGTTTCCCAATTCAGCGCATTCAGTTTGTCGGGGCGATTGAGCGTGATATGCGCGATGCGATCTTTGATTTCGAAGAGAATGTTTTGGAAGGACATGAAAAACTCCGGTTTGGGTCGTTCAAAAGTCTGGGTTAATCTAAAATCTCGTTGATTTCATCATCACTCATGCCAAGCTGCCGAAATACCATGAGGCAATACTCCGGTCATAATTCGCTTTTGCCCATTTGGATAGGCGCGACCCTTCTTTGTCCCTCGACCACTTTCTCGAATATATCGTGGTCGCCCTTTCCATGTCGAACGAAATAAGCACCCGCATGATTGACCAGTTTCACAAGCTTCTTGCTCGACATTGCCGGAATTTTTCTACGCATAGGAGAGCATCGCTAGTTGAGCGTGTCCGTTGCGGCTCTTAACCGGCTTAAGGGGAGAATCATAAAACAGAAACTCATGTAACTCGTTGATAGCAACCGGACGAACGTCCGGCAAGCCGAGTTCGCTCGCATATTCTAAGTACGAATCGATAGCTGCTTGCAAACTCTGCAAGGCTTGAGAACGGGTGCCGCCGCTACCGACTATTCCCAACTCAAGGCAAAGCGCCACGAATTGTTTGCCGGATTTTTTGAGAATGGCGGTGTAGCGTTTTTCTTTTTGTGCATTCTTTTTCATGTCATTCAGTCTCCGTTCTTATCACAACCCCAAATCCGTCGCTTTGGGCTTCTCGCCGGAATAATCATAAAATCCTTTGCCGCTTTTCTTGCCAAGATAACCGGCGAGCACCATCTTGCGCAACAACGGCGGCGGCGCATACTTCGCGTCCCGGTATTCCTCGAACATGATGTTGGCGATGTACAGCGTCGTGTCGAGTCCCACAAAATCGAGCAGCGTGAGCGGGCCCATGGGGTAGCCGCAGCCGAGCACCATGCCTTTGTCGATATCCTCCACCGAGGCCACGCCGTTCTCCAACGCGCGAATCGCATCGAGCAGATACGGCACGAGCAGCAGATTCACCACGAAGCCCGAGTTGTCTTTACACGCAATCGGCTCTTTGCCTAGCGTCTTCGCAAAAGCAAATGCGGCATCAAAACTCGCTTGGCTCGTCGCAATCGTGCGCACCACTTCAACGAGCTTCATGAGCGGGACGGGATTGAAGAAATGCAAGCCGACAAAACGGTCCGGCCTTTTCGTGGCTGCGGCCATTTCCGTGATGGTGAGTGAAGAAGTGTTGCTCGCGAAAATCGTATGGCTCGGGCAGAGTTTGTCCAATTCGCCAAAAAGCTCTTTCTTGAGATTGAGATTCTCAATTGCGGCTTCGATAACAATGTCCGCATCTTTCAAGCCCGAAAGGCTGGTCGTGCCGATGAGCTTCGACATGACGGTCTGCTTCTGCTCCGCGGTGAGCTTGCCTTTCTCGACGCTTTTGGTTAGAAAGCCTTCGATCTTCCCGAGACCTTTTTTCAACAAGTCGTCATTCACTTCTCGCACGATCGTTTTATATCCGGCTTGCGCGCACACTTGCGCAATGCCGGACCCCATAAGCCCACAACCGATGACGCCGACGGTTTGAATTGGCATGTGGTTCTCCTCACAGATGTTTTTAAACGAACCATATTTGAGTTTTTGTCATAGTCATGTTGCGAACAACTCACGCAGCCTTGGCCCAAGGCCGCGCGCTTAGGATTTCATTCGGCCGCAAAGATTGGATATCCGATTCATCGGCGACGATAATCGCAATCGTGTCACCGACCGCATTGAAAACCTCAAGCGAATAACCATCTTCCTGGCCATGAGTCGCCGGATGATGATCGACAATCGTGGCGAGGTCGCCTTCTCGGAGATTCTGCGCCGGGAAATCTCGCGCTAATGCAACGCGCTGAAATAAGGCAAACTTTTTTGAGGTCGCGTTCATGTTTTCTTTTTCCAGGGATAGAGTGTGATAAACTTTGTTCGCTCGGTGGAAGCCTCTTGCATCCAAATCGTAACAACGGCTAAAATCTTTCCGTTTGGACCTTTGAGCTTTCCAAGAATCTCATAGACAATGCCGTGTTTGGTGCGCTCAATTTCGTCGGCTTCAAGCGTCAGGATTTGTTCGCGCAGATCACGTTGTAATGTCTGCCAATTCTCCCGCACATAACCGGCGCTCCCCAGGAACTTAGATTTATCATCTTCCAGTCGAAGAATCAGCAAATATACTGCTTTCGGGTTGATTTGTAATTCTACTCTACAGAAATGTCATCCTGGAAGGAACTTCCCTAGTGCTCGCGACGCGCTTCAGGGCTTGAATTTCTTCCGAGCACGAGGGAAGGTTCTTCCAGAATGACAGATTGAGGGGCTCACAAACCAACCCGTAACGAGTATAGTCCAACAGCTTTTGCGGCGCAATATATGTAGTTTCTGGCAATCGCATCAAACGAAATTCCTGAATCTCACATCGCCTCCACAATCACCGCGGCGCCCTGGCCGCCGCCGATGCATGCGGTAGCGAGGCCGTACTTCTGTTTGCGGCGGCGCAGCTCGTGCAAAATCGTGAGCGTTAAGCGCGTGCCGCTCGCAGCGAGCGGATGGCCGATCGCAATCGCGCCGCCATTTACGTTCGTTATCTCACGATTCAAACCGAGCTCTTTTTCCACTGCGAGATATTGCGGCGCGAAGGCCTCATTCACTTCCACAAGATGCATTTGCGCTAGCTGCATGCTCGCGCGTTGCAAAGCACTGCGGCTCGCCGGCACCGGGCCGATGCCCATCAGGCTCGGCTCCACACCCGCGAAGCCCCAATTCACCAAACGGCCAAGGGGATGCAGCCCGTGCTGCTCTGCGAACTTCGCCGTCGTCATCACCATCGCAGCCGCGCCGTCCACAATGCCGCTGGCATTGCCCGCGGTGATGGTTCCGTCCTTTTTGAAATATGGTGAAAGTTTCGCAAGACCTTCAAGCGTTGCGTCGGGGCGCGGATGTTCATCGCGCGCGAAAGTTGTGACCTTGCCTTTCCTGCCCGCAATTTCCACGGGCGCGATTTCTTCATTGAACTTGCCGCTCTCCCAAGCGGCGGCCGTGCGTTGCTGACTCAACAAAGCGAACTCATCGCACGCAAGGCGGCTGATGCCGAGCTTGTCCGCCAACTTCTCCGCCGTCTGCGCCATCGTGAGGCCGCAGTTGGCATCGAGCAACGACTCCCACAAGTAATCTTCCAACTTCCCCGCGGGCCCCAAACGCAAATCGCCCCAACGCGCGCCGCGAATGACATGCGGCGCCTGGCTCATGCTTTCCGTGCCGCCGACGAGCACCGCCTGCGCTTCGCCGAGCATAAGCAAACGCGCTCCCTGCACAATCGCTTCAAAACCGGAGCCGCACAAACGATTGACTGTGAGCGCCGGCGTTTCGATACGGCAGCCTGCTTTCAAACCGATGTGGCGCGAAATATAAATCGCGTCTTGCGAAGTTTGCATCACATTGCCGAAAATGATATGTTCGATGGCTTGCGCGTCGACTCCGGCTTTGTGCAGCGCAGCCTTGGCTGCGACCACTCCGAGTTGCGTCGCCGTCAAGTCTTTCAGCGCGCCGCCGAACGCGCCAAAGGGCGTGCGCACGCCGCTGAGAAAAACAATTTCTTGCGTCATCATTGCGCCTCATTTTGTAGATTATATGCCGTGAGCAGTTGATCTGAATCCTTACGGCAAACCGGTTTCACGTCTTCAAAGCGGGCGCAAAATAAACAAAATGCGGTTGGATGTAAAGCAAAAGATTTCGCGCAGTGTAATGCCTCAGTTATTGGTGAAAAACGTAGCGCGGACATCTTGTCTGCAGGCAGGATGCCTGCGCTACTCCACCCGTAACTGAGGTATTACCGCGCAGTTTTGACTTTTGCACTTTTTCCTGTTATCATATTGCCGCAATTTTATCAAATCAAATGAATGTGACAACTTTCACACTACTGCACTATCCCCGCCGCCATCGCGCGTGGGCTTTTGCGCAAATGGCGTTCGCCATTCCTGCGTTGCAGCGCACGCCGGGCTTGCGCTTTTGGAAATTGCTGGGCAGCGGACACGGCTCCGGTTTCAGCCTGCGGCCGAATTGGTCGCGCTATGGCTTGCTGGCGGTGTGGGAAGGAGAAGCAGCAGCGCGAGACTTCTTCGCGCAATCGGCGCTGCTGAAAAAATATCGCGGCCATGCCGATGAAATTTGGACCGTGCACATGCTGCCGCTGCAAGCGCACGGCGCATGGTCGGGCGTGAATCCCTTTCTGCCCATCGCAACCAGTGCTGCAAACGGCCCCATTGCCGTGCTCACACGCGCGACGCTACGGCTCAATCGCATGCGCGCCTTTTGGAGTGAAGTGCCGGGCACGAGCCGCGTTTTGGAAAGTGCTGCCGGCCGCCTCGCTTCAATCGGCATCGGTGAAGCGCCGTTCTTTCGCCAAGCAACATTCAGTTTGTGGCGCAGCGCAGCAGAGATGCAAGCCTTCGCGTATCGCAGTGCTCACGAGCGTGTGATTCGCCGCACGCGCGACGAACACTGGTATCGCGAAGAGCTGTTCGCGCGCTTCGTGCCGATTGCTTCGGAAGGCGCGTGGGATGGCCGCGATCCGTTGGCAGGCTTAATCCACGAACGGAAAGCATAAACTCAGGGAGCAGCAAACCGGCGCCATGCACAATCCTTTTGCCGATCCTCAAGCCATGATCACACGGCACAATGCGCGCTTCACGGTGCTCACGCCGCAGCTCATTCGCATGGAATGGAGCGCGAACCGCCAGTTTGTGGATGACGCTTCGTTGGTGTTCATCAATCGCCGCATGCCCGTGCCACAGTTCGAAGCACGCACCGCAGGCAAGTGGCTTCATCTACAAACCGAAAAGCTGCTGCTGCGCTACAAAGCAAGCCGAGATAGATTCACCAAAGAGAATTTGGAAATTTCGTTCGAGCTGAACGGCAAGTGCGTCGCATGGCAGCCGGGCAAACGCGACCACAGCAATTTGCGCGGCACGACGCGCACGCTCGATGCCGTGAGCGGCGCAACACAATTGGAGCCGGGCTTGCTCTCGCGCAAAGGTTGGGCGTTGGTGAATGACTCAAAGCGGCCACAGTTGGATGACAGCGCTTGGCCGTGGGTAAAATCGCGGCCGAACAGCGAGCAGCAAGATTGGTATTTCTTCGGCTATGGTCATGATTACAAGCAAGCGCTTTATGACTTCACGCGCGTGGCGGGAAAAATTCCCATGCCGCCGCGTTTCGCGTTCGGCACGTGGTGGTCGCGTTACTGGGCCTACACGGATCAGGAGCTCAAACAGCTCGTGGAAGAATTCGAGCATCACAACGTGCCGCTCGACGTGCTCGTCATCGACATGGATTGGCATTTGACTTTCAATCTGCGCTGGTGGAATAAGCGCGTCGATCAAGCCGGGCAGCGCATGGGATGGACCGGCTATACGTGGGACAAAAATCTATTTCCCGATCCCACGGCATTCTTAGGCTGGCTCGCACGCAAGGGCTTGAAGAAGACGCTGAATCTGCATCCGGCTTCGGGGGTGTTGCCACATGAAGAACGTTATGCAGAAATGGCGCGCGCCATGGGCCTCGATCCCGCCACGAAACGGCATGTACCGTTTGACATTGCAAACAAAACCTTTGCAGAAAACTATCTCAATATCCTGCATCATCCTTTGGAAGAGCAAGGCGTGGATTTTTGGTGGCTCGATTGGCAACAAGGCGACAAAACCCAAGTGGCAGGCTTAAATCCCACGTGGTGGCTGAACTACGTGCATTTCACAGATATGGAGCGCCGCAAAAAAGCGCGACCGCTCATCTTCCATCGCTGGGGCGGATTGGGCAATCATCGCTATCAAATCGGATTTTCCGGCGACACGTATTCGAATTGGGAGTCGCTGGCGTTTCAACCGTATTTCACGAGCACGGCCGCAAACGTTGGCTATGGCTATTGGAGCCACGACATTGGCGGGCACATGCCGGGCGAGGTGACGCCTGAGTTGTATACGCGCTGGCTGCAGTTCGGCGTATTCAGCCCAATTTTGCGCACGCACACGACGCGCAATGCCAAAGCCGATCGCCGCATTTGGAATTATCCAAACGCCGACTACAACAACATGCGCGCGGCTTATTTGCTGCGCTATGCGTTGCTGCCGTATATCTACAATGCGGCGCGGCAGACTTATGACACCGGTGTTTCGATGTGCCGCCCGATGTATTATGACTGGCCGGAATGCGAAGAGGCCTACACAGCGCGAGACCAATATTTTTTTGGCAATGATCTACTCGTCGCACCGATTACGGCGCCCATCTCTCCGAAAAATTCTTTAGCACAGAAACAAATTTGGCTGCCGCAAGGACAGTGGTTCGAGTGGTTCACAGGCACAATGCTCACCGGCGCGACTTTTATCGAACGCAGTTTCGCGCTCGAGGAAATTCCGGTTTATGTGAAGGCCGGCACGATCATTCCCATGCAGCCTGAGATGATGCACACGCGCGCAAAGCCAATCGATCCGCTTATTCTCATGATCTTTCCGGGAGAGCAAGGCGAGACGTGTGTTTATGAAGACGAGGGCGATTCATTGGGCTATCAAACAGGCGAGTGTGCGTGGACGCGCGCGCGGCATGAGCAAATCGATCCCACCACAAAACGCGTCACCATCCTGCCAGTAGAAGGAAAGTTTCCGGGCATGCTCGCCTCGCGTTCCTATGAATTGCGATTGCCGTGCGCGTGGCCGCCGGAGGAAGTGTTTAGCAACGGCGCGGCGCTGCGCTTTTCACGCGAAGGGCAAACGCCGAGTTGGCGCTATGAGGGCGAGCAAGTCATGCTCCTCATTTCATTGCCAAACTTTGCGTGCGCCGAAAAGGTGGAAGTGCTCATCAAGACTGCTGCGGCTCTGGTCGAGCACAACCATTTGCTGAATGGCGTGCGCGGCAAGTTGGCGCGTTTGCAGCGAGTGATGCCGTGGCTCAATGGTCTCTGGCCGCAAGAGTGGTCGCCCGAGGCATTGATTGTCGCAGCGCAAACTGGCAATCGCATAAGCCTGTCTCCGGCCAACGCGTTGCAAGAGATGCAAACACTCGCGCAAAAATACTCAGAAGCGGTCGCTTCGATCGCGGGTATCCATGCGAACCAGCGTATCGTTGCGCGTGCGCTGCGGCATCTGCGCGCGGAGTAATTAGAAAAGGCGCGCGCGCAATTACGGCACGACCGCTATGCCGCGCAACGCCGCCGCATTTCCAATATTGCCCAGCAATAGGGCCGCGCCAGAAGACAGATCGATCATATAAAGACTGGAAAACGTGTTCGGCGTGATCGTCAACGCGGCATACGCAGCGCCATCGTTGCCCGTGATGTCAAATCCCACTGCGTTCGAAGTATTCACACCTAGCGCTCCCACCGTGTTCATCAGACCGTTGTTCGGACTAGGCAACATCACCAAAACATCCAAACCGGAATCGATCGCATAGAGCGTCGTCGAAATCGCGCCCGGGATGCTGTTCGTATAAGCCGTGCCGACGATGTTGGGATTGAAACCGAAATTGGCGTCGCCGTTAGCGTAGGTCAATGACGAGTCCATGCCCGCAAGGCCGCCGCTATTGGGGTTCAACCGCAAATCCTGCTCCGCATCGCTGTGCACGCGAATGCGATCGGGCACGGGATTGAAATCAAAGCCAAAGGCAAATCCATTCAATGCGGGATTGAAAGCCGTCACGCCGATTTGCTGCGCCGTTCCCGAGAGCGTATCCAGCACGTAGATGCGGTTCATGTTGCTCATGCTAAATAAACGGCCGTCGTTCGGCCGGAAATCGATGCCGAGAATAATCTCTCCGGGCTGCAGCCCCGAGATGGGAAAACTGTTCGTCACTTGCTGTGGGCTTAAGCTGCCGAAGCGGATGAGATTGTTGTTGCCGTCAATGCCGTACACCACGCGGCCTTGCACCGCCGGCAAAGTAGGCATTGGGGTATCGCATGCTGAAAACAAAAGCGTAATTGCGCAACAGATAATTGTAATCGCGCGGCTCACTCGCGCTTCCGTCACGGCTCGCAGCAAATTTGAAAGTCTCATGTTTCCTCGCAAAAATATTAAGCGCACTTGATCTGCACCATTCTTGTTGTAGCTTGCCTCCACTCTCGCCAAAAAATGACTTCAAACCTCATACCAGCTTCAGTTCGCCACAACAACGTAAGGATTGTCAATTCGGGCCGACAAAGCAATGTGACATCCGCAGAAAACTTGTAAGGCTGCGTTACACGCCACGACGAATCCGCAAAGCGATCAAATTTCAAATGCTACTTTTGTAGATCACAGGAGAAGACCATGGCCAGCTCGAATCATTACGACGTGATTATCATCGGCAGCGGCGCCGGCGGCGGCACGCTGGCGTATCAACTCGCGCCCTCCGGCAAAAAGATTTTGCTGTTGGAGCGCGGCAATTACGTTCCGCGCGAGCAGGACAATTGGAGCACGCGCGCGGTCAACGTGCAAGCCAAGTATCAAACCAAAGAGCAGTGGTATGATAAAGACGGCAAGCCGCTGCATCCGCACACGAACTATTACGTCGGCGGCAACACGAAATTTTACGGCGCTGCGCTCTTTCGTTTGCGCCAGGAAGATTTCGGCGAGTTGCGCCATCACGGCGGCGTGTCGCCCGCGTGGCCGATTTCATATGATGAACTGGAGCCGTATTACACCACGGCCGAGCATCTTTATCAAGTGCATGGCGAACGCGGCGTTGATCCGACCGATCCCTGGGCAAGCGCGCCGTATCTTTATCCCAAAGTCAGCCACGAGCCGCGCATTCAAAAGCTGCACGATGATTTGGAGCGCCTCGGGCACAAGCCCTTTCACGTGCCGCTCGGCATTATGTTGAATGAGAAAGATCGTTTGCGCAGCAAATGTATTCGCTGCGCCACGTGTGATGGGCATCCCTGTTTGATTTATGCCAAGTCCGATGCGCAAGTCGTGTGCGTCGATCCCGCGTTGCAGCACTCGAATGTCACATTGCTCACGGACGCGTATGTCGCGCGTTTGGAGACGAGCGCCTCGGGCCGTGAAGTGACGCAAGTGCATGTCGAGCGCAACGGCATGCGGGAAACGTATTCCGCGAATGTCGTGGTGGTTTCGTGCGGCGCGATCAACTCCGCGGCGCTGCTGCTGCGCTCCGCAAATGACAAGCATCCGCGCGGCCTCGCGAACGGTTCGGATGTTGTCGGTCGCCATTACATGGGCCACATCAATTCCATCGTGCTCGCTCTCTCGCGCGAGCCGAATCCTTCGATCTTTCAAAAGACGCTCGCGTTGAATGATTTTTATTTAAAATCAAAAGAGTGGGATTTTCCCATGGGCCACATCTCTTTCGTGGGCAAGCTTGATGCGACCACGCTGGCCGCAGGCGCGCCGCCGTTTGCGCCGGGCATCACGCTCGAAGTGATGGCGAAGCATTCGCTCGATTTTTGGCTCACTTCGGAGGACTTGCCCGATCCCAACAATCGCGTGACGTTGGATAAGAAGGGCAACATCATGCTCTCGTACACGCTGAACAACGAAGAAGGCCACAAACGTTTGCAAGCGAAGCTGAAGAGTCTGTTGCGTGATATCGATTGCATGGAGCATTTCCTGCCGTTGCAACTTTTCGTGGGCCAACGCATTCCGCTCGCGGGTGTGGCGCATCAAAACGGCACGATTCGTTTCGGCAATGATCCCAAAACTTCCGCGCTTGATCGTGATTGCAAAGCGCACGAGGTGGACAATCTCTATGTTGTCGATGCGAGCTTCTTTCCTTCGAGCGGCGCGGTGAATCCGGCATTGACGATCATCGCGAATGCCCTGCGCGTGGGCGAGAAAATTGCGCAGCGGTTGGGATAGAATTGGGGCGGTGGATTGATGGATTGTTGGAGTGGTGAAGCTGTGGAGTAATGGTTATTGAAAATGAGCGCACCCACGGTGATGTCATTCTGCAAGAAACTTCCCTCGTGCTTGGAAGAAAATCTCGTCCATGAAGTGCCTCAAGCGCGAGAGAGTTTTTTCTCCAAACAAGAAATCGCGGAAGCGTTCACATATACCAGGCCGCGCTCAAATCCTCAGCCGGGCAACGCGCGGGTCAACGATCACATCGTCGTTTTCAAGATCAAGTTTGAGACGCCATGCTTGCATGGTCTTCGCGCCGATGATGACGTCTTCGGAGAGATTCGGAATGAACATGAAGTCGTCGAGTAAGTCCAAGCCTTTCAGACGAAAAAGTATGCTCACGTTTTCCGTCACATCCATTTTTTGCCCCTTTGATGCGGTTTCAACTTGGAATGGTCGCGGCAACGGAACGACGGTGCCCAAACGATTCGCCAACTCCGGCGTGATACAGGAATAGGATGAGCCGCTGTCAAACAGAACGTCGACCTCGGCTTCGCTCTTTGAGCCAACCAATTCAAGCTTTCTGAATATGAGTGACATGGCTCTACCCCTTGGGATTGGTCTTAGAAGCAAGTGTTTGTTGTGGCGGCAAGCTAAAAAAACCGCGCTTGAATTGCAAGAAGGAGTATTTCAATGAAAAAAATTATAAAAGGCAAATGGTGTCTCTCGCTTTGGTTGCTGCTCGTCCTATTTAGCGTTCGCCTCACACACGCGCAGCACAACGGCCACGCGCTCGTGTCCGCGGTTGACGCGGTCGGCATGACGGTTTCGGACATGGAGCGCGCGCTCGATTTTTACACGAAAGTTTTGCCGTTTGAAAAAGTCTCGGATGTGGAAGTCTTCGGTGAAGAGTATGAACACTTGCAGGGCGTGTTCGGCTTGCGCATGCGCGTCGTGCGTTTGCGCCTCGGCGAAGAGTTTATCGAGTTGACGGATTATCTCGCGCCCGAGGGCCGGCCCATTCCGGTGGATTCGCGCAGCAACGACGAATGGTTTCAACACATCGCGATCGTGGTGAGTGACATGGACAAAGCCTATGCGCATTTGCGACAACACAAAGTGCAGCATGCTTCCACCGGGCCGCAGCGCATTCCCGATTGGAACAAAGGCGCCGCGGGCATTCGCGCATTTTATTTTCGCGATCCCGACGCGCACAATCTTGAGGTGATTTATTTTCCCGCGGGCAAGGGCGATGGCAAATGGCAGGGAGCAAGGGGCAAGGAGCAAGGGGCAAAAGAGAAGCTCTTCCTCGGCATTGATCACACGGCGATTGTTGTTTCGGATACGGAAGAGAGCTTGAAATTTTATCGTGACGTGCTCGGCTTGCAAGTGGCGGGCGAGAGTTTGAACTACGGCACGGAACAGGAGCATCTCAACAACGTGTTCGGCGCGAAGTTGCGCATCACGGGTTTGCGCGCAGCGAAAGGCCCGGGCATCGAGTTTCTCGAGTATCTCGCGCCGCGCGACGGCCGCGATTATCCACGCGATTCGCGCGCGAATGATCTCTGGCATTGGGAAACCACGCTCATCGTTTCCGAAGCGAACGCCGCGGAAGCGCGCTTGCGCTCCGCTCAAGCGAATTTCGTTTCAACCGGAGCCGTGACTCTGCCCGATGCGCAACTGGGTTTTCAAGAAGGATTGTTGGTGCGCGATGCGGAGGGACATGTGATGAAGCTGGTGGAGAGATGAAACAACCTAGCCGATGAAATTTGACGATCAAACGCGGTAATTGAGTCTGAGCCCCCAGACACTGTCATTCAGTTGGAATCTTTTTAAGCACTGGGCAGCGTCTCCAGCGAGTAAAAAGGCTCCTTCTGAATGACAAGCTCAAAGAGTGCGATTACCGATTTTGAATGTCAAAGCCCATTGGTCAAGCACATGGCAATTCCGAAAAACTTTAGAAGCCTTGCAAATTTTAGATTGAAAATTTGCAAGGCTTTTCATTTTGCTTCCAATCTTGCCTTGCCTTTCCTCCCCTCAATCCACCAAGTGCCCATCCACAATTTGCACGATGCGGTCGCAGCGCTCTGCGATTTGCGGATCGTGCGTGCTGAGCAAAAACGAGGTGCCTTCCGCGGCGCACATTTCATGCAATAAGTCCATCACTTCGCGCGCGGCTTCGCGGTCGAGGTTGCCCGTGGGTTCGTCCGCGAGCACGATTTCGGGTTGCATCATCACCGCGCGCGCCACGGCCACGCGCTGCTTTTGTCCGCCCGAAAGTTTTTTCGCGGAATAGTCGAGGCGATGCGCGAGACCGACGCGCGTGAGCAATGCGATCGCGCGCGCGCGTGCCGCCGAAGTTTCGCGGCCATAATGCGCGTACGAAGGAAAGAGCACATTCTCGAGCGCGGTGAAATCGGGCAGCAGATGATGAAACTGAAACACGAAGCCGATGTGTTGATTGCGAAAGCGCGTCAACTCGGCGTCCGTTACCTCGCGCGTAGATTTGCCCGCGACTTCGATGTTGCCGGAACTCGGGCGCAGCAGCGTTCCTAAAATATACATGAACGTGCTCTTGCCGCTGCCGCTCGGGCCCATGAGCGCGAGAAAATCTCCGCGCGCGATTTTCAGATCAATGCCTTTGAGCACTTGCGTCTCAAGCTCGCCGTCGTGAAAAGTTTTGGTGACGCGTTCGGCTTGCAATACGATTTCGTTCATTGATGCATGACCTCCACGGGATCGACTTTGGCCGCGGCCCGCGCGGGTAAAATCGCGGCGAGCGTGCTGAAGATCGTTGCGAGCAAAACCGCGAGACCGTATTCGCCCAACTCCGGCGCGATGGGCAAACCGGGACGGCCATCGGGGCGGAGTGTGGCGACGCGCAGAAATTCACAAAACACCCAGCCCAAGCCCGCGCCGATGCTTGAGCCGAGCAAACCGAGAAAGAGGCCTTGCAACACGAAGATGATCATGATGGATTTTTTGCTCACGCCCATGCTGCGCATGATGCCGATCTCCGAACTGCGCCGAACCGCCGCGAGCAACAGTTTGCTCGCGACACCGATGACAATGATGAGCAGGCTGAACATTTTGATGAGATCGCCCGTCATGCCCTGCGAGCGCAAGCCGTCTTGCAAGCGGCGATTTTCATCGATCCAATTTTTCGCTTGCAAACCGGTGCTGCCCGCGAGGCGCTCGGCCACTTCGCGCGCGGCATAAATGTCGTTGAGCTTGAGCGCGATTTGCGTGACGCTGCCTTGCAAATCGAGCAGCGTTTGCGCAGTGCCGAGTTCGACAAACACGACGCGCTCGTTTACGCCGGAGCTGCCGACGTCGAACAAGCCGCGAATCGTCAATGCGCGCGAACGGCCGCGTTCGCTTTGAATCAACAAACGCTGGCCCGTGGTCACGCCCAACTCTTCTGCGAGGCGCGCGCCGATGAGCACGCTGCCGGGTTCGAGCGCCGTGCTGCCGCGCACGAGACCCGCGGCCACGTTGACAATCGCGGAGACATTCTCCGGCTCGCAACCGGTGATTGTGATCGGCGCGATTTTTTGTCCGCGTTGAATGAAGCCGCTGCCCAACACTTGCGGCGCAACCGCGCTCACGCCGGGCGTGGCTCTGATCGTTGCCACGAGCTGGCGCCAGCCCGCAATCTCGCTGCGTGATTGATTCAAACGCTGAATGGCGAGCAACGGTTTTTCCTCTTGCGGCGCAATGAGGCGCGGAATTTTTTCCGGGGGCTCAAGCGTGACGTGCGCAATGTAACCCGCAACATCGTCGGTCAAACGCACTGCGAGGCCGTTGATCAATGCGGCCATGAATGTGTACACGATGATGCCCACGCTGATGCCGAGCAGGATCAATCCGGTTTGCAAACGTCCGCTCGACAAGTAGCGCAGCGCAACTTTGAGCTCAAAGCGCGGCTTGAGATTGTCGAACGCGAATTTCCATGCCATCTTTCACCTGCCGAGGACTTAACACGACTTGTTCATTTGCGGCGAGACCCGAGAGCACCACGATGCGCTCGGATTGCCAATCGATCACTTGCACGACGCGCCGCACGACGCGCTGTTCCTGCACGACAAACGCATGCGTCTCCGCGCCAAAGCCCGCAATCGCCACGCGCGGCACAGTGAGCGCATTTTCATGGCGCGCAATCGCGAGATTCACATCCAGCGACAACCCGAGCGGCAACGCGGGCGGCGCTTCCTCAAAACAAAAACGCACGAGCGCAGCGCCGGTTTGCACGTCGACTTCTTTCGCGATATAACAAATGCGCGCGTTGAACACGCGGCTTTGATTGCCCAGCGGCGCAACGCGCGCGGGCATGTTCATGCGCAGTTCGCTCAAATATTGTTCATCAATCTCCGCTTCGATTTCGGGCGCATCGTTGCCGGCGATTTCAAAGATCATGGTTTCGGGGCCGACGGTTTGGCCGGGATCGACCGGACGCTTCAAGATGAAACCGGCAAACGGCGCTTTGAGCACATAATCCTGCAAACGCGCTTCGGCTTCGGCAATGGCTTTCTCAAATTGTCGCAACGTTTTTTCGCCGCTCTCCAATGCGAGCCGCGCGTTCTCCAACTCTTCCGCGGAATTTAAACCCGAGGCGTGAAGTTGTTGCGCGCGTTCAAACGTGCGGCGCGCTTGCGTGACGAACTCGCTTTGCGCTGCGGCTGCGGCGCGGGCTTGCTCAGCTTGCGCGCGCGCGGCTTCATCATGGATGCGCGCGAGCACTTCGCCCGCGGCCACGGAATCGCCTTCGTCGCGCGTAAGCTGCACGAGCCGGCCCGCAACCACGGGCTGCACGCGATTCAAGTTGCGCGCCTTGATGCGGCCCGTGATCGCGAGCGTGCGCACCACGGTTTCTTGTTTGACCAATGCCACTTCCGCGACCGGCGGCTGGCGCATGAAGCTTGCGGTTTTATAAACCAAAAACAAAACGCCGAGCAACACCAACCACGGCAACGCGCGGCGCACGAGCTTGCCCGGCTGCGTTGGAGACGTTTCTTTTTTCTGCAATACGGAACTCAAATCGGGGTCAAAGGTTTTCATTTGTGCTCTTCATCAAAATGACAGTTCTTTCTAATCAGCCACACGAATCAAAAACGCACGCGGAAAAAGCCTGTGGATTTTCAGTGCGAGCTTTTGATTCGTGTGTTGCTCATTTCTTTTTGATTCGTGTGTTGCTCCAAAAACGTTCAGAATTTTGTTCTATACTCACTGCGGGCAGGTTTGTAACTCACTTTTAACTGTCATTCTGGAAGAACCTTCCCTCGCGCTGGGAATTAATCCAAGAACTAGGGAGGTTCCTTACAGGATGACAATTTTAAAAAAGAGCATTACAAAATTACCTTGAAGCAGTATAACTTCGATTCTCTCATTTGCAGACACCGTCACGCTGCGCGGATGGTATACTGCTTTCGGGTTGATTTTAAATTCTACTCTACAGCAATGTCATCCTGTAAGGAACTTCCCTAGTGCTCGCGACACGCTTCAGGGCTTGAGTTTCTTCCGAGCACGAGGGAAGGTTCTTCCAGAATGACAGGTTGAGGGGGCTTACAAACTAACCCGTAACGAGTATATTGGCCGCCATGCGCGCGAGACGGCGCAACATACCGTGAAAAATTAATTGATGCAAAGGATAAAGCGCGTACCAATACAGCAAACCGAAAATGCCGATGGGGTCGAAGATCGCAGTTTGGCGTATGGTCGAAATGCCATTCGCGTGGGTCACTTCGAATTGCAGCCACGCGCGGCCGGGCAATTTCATTTCCGCAAACAAGCGCAGCAAGTGCTCGGGCTCAAATGCTTCGACGCGCCAAAAGTCGAGCGTGTCGCCGGGCGCGGGCCATTCGGGATCGCGGCGACCGCGCCGCATGCCCACGCCGCCAAAGAGCAAATCGATAAAGCCGCGCAAGCGCCAAAGCCAATTGCCGAAGTACCAACCGTTTTTTCCGCCGATGCGGCGAATCGGTTGCATCGCTTCCGCGGCGGTGCATGCGACTTCGACGGCGCGCGAGTCGACGATGCGTGTGCCGAAGCGCACGCCGCCCCAACTGCGCGGCGCGCCGGGCGAAGAGAGCGCGTCGGACCAGCGCGTGGCCGCGAATTCTTGATCTTCATTGATGAGCGCGCGCGCAATCGCCTCGCGAATGCCGCGCGGTTTGATCGAAAAAGTTTGCCGCGCGCGATCATTCGTTACCACGGTTTCATGGCGCACGCTGTCGATGAGCTTTCTGCCCACGCGCGCATACACGGGCGTCACCAAGCCGAGCCACAAACTTGAAAGCCGCGGCGTGAGCACGGGCACGGGCACGATGAAACGCTTCAACCCGCGCTGCCGCGCATATTCCAACATGAGGTCGAGATAAGAAACCACGTCGGCGCCGCCGATTTCGAAAACGCCGCCCGGCTCTTTGACTTCCAATGCCGCAACGAGATACGCAATCACATCTTCAATGGCAATCGGCTGCGCCAATGTGTTGGTCCAACGCGGTGTGATCATGATCGGCAATTTTTGCACGAGCGCGCGAATCATTTCAAACGACAAGCTGCCCGAGCCGATGATGATCGAAGCGCGCAGTTCCAACGTTGGCACGCCGCACGCAGCTAAGATGCGGCCCACTTCGTGACGACTCGCGAGGTGCGGCGAGAGCGCGTCCTCACCGCCGAGTCCGCCGAGATAAATAATGCGCCGCACGCCCGCGCGCAGAGCAGCCGCGCCGAAGTTCTCCGCAGCGCGACGATCTTCTTCCTCAAACGTGCCGCTCGATCCCATCGAATGCACCATGTAATACGCAGCCTCAACGCCGCGCATGGCCGCTAGCAAGGAGTCTCTCTCGAGCACGTCGCCTTTCACCACTTCCGTCGTGGCGCGCACGCGCGTTTGCAAATACTCCGGCCGGCGCGCCAAACAACGCACGCGGTAATTTTTTTCTTCGAGTGCTTTAAGCAGTCTGCCGCCGACATAGCCGCTGGCGCCGGTGAGCAGAAGGAGTGGATGATCATTCATGCGGGCAACCTTTCCGGGGTGAGCGCTTCTGCGGCGAGCAACGTGTCGCGGGTGTGTTGAAATATTTTTTGATCATGCCGGCGTTGCGCCGCCGCGCGTTGGCGCAAAGAAGCGAGCGCCAATTTCATGCGTTGATTCGGCGCGAGCGTTTTTTCATGGCGCGCGAGCTTGGCCCAATAGAGATGCGTGAGCGGACAATTTTTCTTGGGGTCAAAAGCACAGCCCTCGCAATAATCGCTCATGCGATGAATATACGCCGCGCCGGAAATGTACGGCTTGGTGGTAATCAAATCGCCGAGCGCGAACGTACCCATGCCGAGCACGTTCGGCTCCACCACCCAATCGTAAGCGTCGGTGTATGCAACCCAAAACCAATCCGTCAACTCGCGCGGCGAAACCTCGAGCAGCGTCGCAATATTTGCGAGCACCATCAAGCGCGTGATGTGATGGCTGTAGCCCTCCTCCCAAACTTCCGCGACCACGCGATCGAGACAGGCCAATCCCGATTTTGCGCCCCAATACGCCGGCGGCAACGGCGTGCTCTCGCCCAATGCCGCGGGCATTGCGCCGCCGTCAAATTCCCGTGGCGCAAGCGAAACCGGCCACGACTTTTTTGCCCAGCGTTCATAGCCGCCCTCGCCGGCTGCAGGCGCGATCGCGTTTGCGCCGCGCGGCGTTTTGCGAAAGCCTTCGGTCGCTTCATGCACATGATGCACGTATTCACGCCAGCCGAGAATCTGGCGAATGAAACCTTCCTTGCTCGCCAACGGCAGATTCATCTCCACCACTTCGGAGACGATGCGACGCGGCAAGAGACGGTGCAGGTTCATCAATGCCGAAAGCCGCGTATGAAACAAACCGCGCGAGGCCGCGGACATCGCGTCTTCATACGGGCCGAACAGCGGCAAGCAGTTTTCCTTTGCCCATTGCCACAGCGTTTCGGCGTCGGCGAGAGTCGCAGGCAAATGCGCAAGATTCAATGCGCCGGGATGATGTTTGAAATCGTTATCGAGCAGCGTCGCAACTTCTTCTTTGATGGGATCAAGCGGAAAAGCCGGCGGCGCGGGCGCGAGCGGCTCGCCTTTCCACGGCTTGCGATTCTCCGAATCGAAGCTGAACTTGCCGCCGAGCGGTTTGCCGTTTTCCATAAGCACACCGGTCGCGCGCCGCACGTGGCGATAAAACGCATCCATGCGCCACGGCGGATTCTTCATGCTCGCGCGAAATTGTTCGCGCGTTGTAAGCCAGCCTTCGTGTGGAATGATTTGCAAAGCGCCGCGCGCGAGCAACGGCTGCAAATCAACGCGCAACTCGTGCTCTGCCGGCTGCATCACGCGCAGCGGCCCAAGCTCGCGCACGAGCGGAGCAAGCGCCTCGCCATAGCTGCCATGCGTCACGAGATATTTGATCGCCACGCCGCGCTCGGCTTGCTCCAACGCAAAGTGGCGCAAGTTGGCGAGCACGAGCGCGAGCTTCTGTTTGTGATAGGGCCGGCGCGCCGCCTTCCACGTGTTTTCAATCAGCACGAGGCCGAGTTCATGCGCGGCTTCGCGCGCCAACGGCCCGATTGCATCGCTGAGTTGATCATACGGAATGAAAAGCCAGCGCCGGTTGCTCGGATCGCTGGCGCGCGCCGCGAGTTCTTTGCGAAAAAGGCTCATGCTTGCAATACTCGCAAACGCGCATGCAAAGCCGCGTCAATCTTTTCGCCGCGCAGCGCGGATTCGATCATCAGAAATTCGCCGACGTTGTCCATGGTGAGCAAGCCGACGATTTGCTGATTGCGCACCACGGGCAGCGTATGGCACGCGCACGTTTGCAAACGCACAAACGCGCTCTCCAACATTTCATTGGCTTCCACGATTTGAAACTCGCGCTGCATGACCTCGGCGACGGTTGCGTCTTTGCCTTGTTTGGCGAGCGCGAGCAGCAAGTCGCTGCGCGTGAGCACGCCCACCACGCGGCCGTCTTCGGCCACGGGAAAATCCTGCTGCGAGCCTGCGAGAATGAAATCGATCACGCGCGTGAGACGATCATGCGGCGAGAGCGTGTGAAACTCGCGCAGCATGGCGAGTTGCACGGGAATGCCGCTGATTGCGGATTTCATTTGCACCATGCTCGACTCTTGCGCCGCGCCGATCCACACAAAGAGCGCGATGAAGAGCAGAAACGGATTCGAGAACAATCCGACAAAGCCAAACACGAGCGCCATGCCTTGGCCGATGGTCGCCGCGATTTGCGTGGCGCGCACATAATTTTTGCGCGTGGCCAGCAAAGCGCGCAACACGCGGCCGCCGTCCATGGGGAACGCGGGCAGCAAATTGAACAGCACGAGCGAGACATTCACTAGCAGCAACCGTTCGGCGAACGAGCCGCCGGTCATTGTCAAACTTTCGAGCGGTTCAAACGCCGCGGTGACTTGCAGCCAAACAAACAACGCGGCGGCGATGACGACATTCACCGCAGGGCCGGCGAGCGCGACCCATAATTCTTGTTTGGGATCATCGGGCATGCGCTCCAAGCGCGCTACGCCGCCGATGGGCAAAAGCGTAATGTCGCGCGTTTTGATGCCATACCGCTTGGCGGTGAGCGCGTGCCCGAATTCATGCAACAGCACGCAGCCGAACAATGCGAGCACGAAGAGCAAACCGTTGATCGTCATTGCCAATGACTGCCCCGCGCTCCAGTGCGTCCAAACGACCCAGCCGATGACGAGCAAAAACGTCGCATGGACATAAACACCGATGCCCGCATACGAACCAATCTTCCATGACCACTTCATATATACCTCCGTATTTAGACGAAATCGCCCGAACACGAAAAACGTTTCGGGTGAGGGAATATACTGCTTTGGGTTGAATTTGCCAATGGGCGCGGCATGCGCCCGAAGGATCGTTGATGAAATAACTTTCTCATTTGCTTCAGTTTCATTTTCAAAAGCAAACCAACTCATCCCCTGCCCCTTCTCTTGGGAAGAGAAGGGGAGAAGCAAAAAAGCAGACTTAGAAAGCTTTGCCGAGGTTCTCCCCCTTCTCTTTTTAAGAGAAGGGGGCCGGGGGGATGAGTTTCAAATGAATAAGTTATTGGATCGACGTTCCTAACTCATGCGATAACGCAACAAGCACCCCACGCCGCCGAGGTTTTGCAGCAGCTCGCTGTGCAGAACGATTTCGACTTTCACGCCGTTCTTTTCCGCCAAGCGCAGCATCTCTTCTTTGAGATTTTGCGCCTGCAAACTTTCGCCGCCGCATTGCGGACAGTGTTTGGGTTGCGCGATTTTTTCGCTCTGCATGCCGCAACCAGCGCAACGCCACGCTGCCGGCGCTTCATAGCTTTTCGCCATGACGAGCACGTCGGCCTGGCCCCACAGCAACGCATTCAAAGTATCGAACGTGCCTGCCGCAGCCAAGCCGCCGGTGTTCAGCTCGCGTTGCAACTGCTCCACGACGGCCAGCGATTCCATTTCTTCGCGCACCACGAAAGCGGAAATGGTCGAAGCCACGATGTCGGAGATTTTCTCGCGCTGCGAAGCGACAATCGTATCGATGAGTTTGCTCAACAGATGTTTCGGTAGCGCCTGTTTGAGGCGCGCGGTCATGCGCGGCTCGCCCGCGAGCAGCAGATGCGTGTGCCCGCCGGAAGCCATCAAGCGATCCAAGAGTTTGATCTTTTCTTGAATGAACTGCTCGGTTTGCGTTTTGCGATGATGTTGATACTGCTCTTTGCTCCAGCCCATGGTCACGCGGTCGCGCAAATCCGGCCGCTCGCGCCAAATTTCTTCCGTCACTTCGCCGAGATTCACTTCCATGATACGCACGTGCTCTTCGGAGGCGAGCAACACCACGAAACGATGATAGTTGTCCTTCAATTCGACGAGATGAAAGATATTCGGCGTGGGATAAACCGCCATCCAACTCGGCAGCGGCGCGCGAAATTGCAGCGGCAAAAAGAACGGCGACTTCCCGCCGCGCGCGAACAGCGCCGCGCCTTTGGCCCCAAGCGTAAGCTCGGTCGCAATGAAACTTTCAATGTGTCCGAGCGCTTCTTCGAAAGGCTTGCGCATTGCGCCGCGCAAGCTCAAACGTAGAGCGCTGATTTGTTCGTCCAATGCTTGACGATAAAACGGCAGGCCGGCTTCGAGATTGAGATAGCAACTCAACACCGGCGCTTCCGTCGGCTCCAGCGTTGCCAAATGACGAATGTGCTTTTTCAGGTTTTGCAATTCCATGACATCATCTCCAGCGTTAGGGTCAAAGTGCAATCAAATATATTTCTCACCTGGCCATGCGAGCAAAAGCGAAAACTCTTTTTCAAAAGTTGCTATGCCTGAACGCGGCGTTTGTTTTTCAAATAGAGCAACGCCGAGCCGACTATCGTAAGCACCGTGATCGGAATCACAAACTCCAACATGACGGCGCTGAAGCGCGGCAGCGCTTCGTGCTCCGTCGCGGCTAAAATCAAATACAAAGTGTACGCGATATAATAACCGAGAAAGAGCGCGCCTTTGCGACGCGAAACGCGATTGCCGGTGAAAAAAATCGGGAAGCACGCCACGGCCACGGCGAGCATGACGGGAATATCGAAGCGCAAAGCCGCGGGCGCGACATTGATGCCGTGCGGCGCAACGAGCGCGGTGAGGCCGAGCACGGAAAGAATGTTGAACAAGTTGCTGCCGATCACATTGCCCACGGCAATATCGCGCTCGCCGCGAATGCTCGCGATGATTGTGGTCGCGACTTCGGGCAATGACGTGCCCGCGGCGACAATCGTCAAACCGATGACCAATTCGCTCACGCCCATGCTTTGCGCAAGCGCGACCGCGCCATCGACCAACCAACGCGCGCCGAGCACGAGCAAGCCCAAGCCCGCAATCACATATCCGATTTGCAACAGCCGCGCTATGCCGGACGCGGGCTGGATTTTCTCTTGGCCAAATTCTTTTTCAAACTCTGCCTGCACCGCGGCGTTTTCTTTTCGGCTTTGGCGAATGACGAAGATCGTGTACGCGATCATGCCCAGGAACAACACCGCTCCCTCCCCGCGCGTGATGGCGCCGTCATATGCAAAGAAAGCGGTGAGAAACGACACGCCGATCATGAGCGGCACGTCGAACTTGATGAGTTGCTTCGCCACCGCGAGCGGCACAATCACCGCGGAGATACCGAGAATGAAGAGCACGTTGAAGATGTTGCTGCCCACCACGTTGCCGAGCGCGAGGTCGGCCTGTCCCGCGAGCGCGGACTGCACGCTCACTGCCGATTCCGGCGAGCTGGTGCCATATGCCACCACGGTCAAGCCGATGACCAACGGCGAAATGCCGAACGCGGCCGCGAGCCGTGAAGCGCCGCGCACCAAAAGCTCCGCGCCCAAAATTAAAAGTCCGATGCCGATGAAAAAAAGCACGAGAGTCAGAGTATCCATGTGCAGCGCTAATCCTCTTTGATGAGATATAAAAAATTGTCTTCCACGCGATAGAGCAGCGGCGCGACTTGAATTTTTGGATAACGCAAGCGCAGCCGTTTCGCTTCGCTTAATACAAAATCGATTTCACTGCCGATCTCGAACATGGGCGCGAAGTGCATGAAGTGTTGCTCCGCCCATGCGCGCTCCCAGCCCGCATTGTCGATCAAACCTTGAATGAACTGCTCGCGTCTGGCGATGAGATTGACCATGCCGCAATGATTGTGGCCGATGAGGGCGATGCTGCGAATGCCGCCCACGGCAATCGCGTATGAAACTTTAAACTCGCTGTAGCGCAAGTTCGCGCCGCCCGCGCGAATGATGTACGCGAAGTTATCCGGCATGCGCAGATGTTTGCGATTGTCCATGCACATGCCCACGAGCAATTGCGCGCTCGTGTATTCGTCAAACGCGCGCATGCCGTTGTGATATTCCAACAACAGCCCGATGGGACTGTTGCGATACACATCGGGAATAGCGCTCGGCGTTTTGATGGCGAGGAGATTGGTCATGGGTGGATCCGATTGCTTCGTTCACTTCTCTATTCAAACTGTCATTCTGTAAGAACCTTCCCTCGTGCTGGGATGAGAGCCGAGAACTAGGGAAGGTCCTTTCAGGATGACAAACAATGTCGTCGCTTACCAAACTTTACTAAACTTGAAAAGTTTAGTAAAGTTTTTTTGCTTTTACGCCGTCGCAGCTTTCGCTCTGCGCGCGAGCGTGAGTTTGAGCACGGGTGGCGTCACGAGCGTCGTCACAATCACCATGATCACCACCGCGGAAAACGTCGCGTCGTCGATCACGTTCAAGCTCTTGCCGATGCCCGCGAAGATGAGGCCCACTTCACCGCGCGGAATCATGCCCACGCCGATGGTCGCGCGATCCAATCCTTTTTGCGTGACGCCGAAGCCGCACACTTGTTTGCCGATCACCGCGGCGAGGGTGATGCCCGCGGCCACGCCGAGCACCGAAAGATTCGCAAACGTTTCGAGGCGCACTTGAATGCCCATGAGCACGAAGAACACGGGCACGAACACCGCGGCGAGCGGCTTGAGCAAATCTTCGAGCTTGTACTTCTCGCGAAATTTATAGAAGTGCGACTCTTCGAAAATCAAACCTGCGGCGAACGCGCCGATGATGGCGGCGAGGCCGATCAGGTTTGCGATATACGAAAGGCCGAACGCAATCACGAGCGCGGCAATCAGCATCACGCCGTGCGAGCGCAGCTTTGCGAGTTGTTGCATAAGTTTGGGCAGAAGGAAGTGGCCGAACGCAATCGTCGCGCCGAAGAAGGCCACGGCCAATACGATCAGGCGAATAATCTCGCCGAGCGCGAGCGCCTGCCCCGACTGCGCCGCGGTGATGATGCCCGCGACAATCGCGAGAATGATGAGGCCGAGCACATCGTCAATCACAGCCGCGCCGAGAATGATCTGCGCCTCTTTCGTTTGCAATTTGCCGAGGTCTTTGAACACACGCGCGGTGATGCCCACGCTCGTCGCGCAGAGCACCGCGCCCATGAACATATGCACGTAGCTCAAACTGAAATCCGCGGGCACGACCGCGGCAAGCTGCGCGGGCACCTGTTTGATGAAAATCCAACTCACGGCGTAGCCCAAAATGAACGGCGCAATCACGCCGATGACGGCAACGAAAAAGGAAGACGCGCCGACTTGCATCATGCCTTTGACGCTCGATTCCAATCCGACTTCGAACAGGAGAATGATGACGCCGAGGCGCGCGAAACTATCCACCACCACGGCCCAATCGTCTTGCAACACCGCGGCGCGCAACGGCTCGAAAAAATTCCATGCGGGATTGAGGAGTATCAGATTGCCGAGCAACACGCCGCCGAGCAGTTCGCCCAACACTGCGGGCTGTCCGAGACGTTCGAAAATTTCGCCGGCAAATTTTGCGACGAGGAGAATTGCGATGAGCGCGAGCAAGATTGGCGCAATGGGATCGGCATGTCCGCCGCCGGCAAAAGCTTGCGTGGCAAACACTGCGGTGAAGAGCAGAATCAAATTGCGAGGAGAGAGCACGGCCATTTTTAGTTTCCCTTCCGTGATTGGTCAAGTTGCTTGTAGTAACGCCTTCAGGCGTTGGAGGGCAAAGGGTTCGGATGCTTAATGAATTTTGACTCTCAAAATCGGTAATCTTCATGCTGCCGAACTCATCCCCCCGGCCCCCTTCTCTTGGGAAGAGAAGGGGGAGAGCCGAGGCTTGCGCGATGTCGTTTCTCCCCTTCTCTTTTTAAGAGAAGGGGCCGGGGGATGAGTTCAAAGTGACCCATTGCCGAATTTGATCGTCAAAGTCAATAAGGCGTTACTACAAGCGCATCGTCATGTGCGTTTATGCTTTAATCAAAATCAAACATCTCGCCGAGGAACGACTTGCGTTTGCGCTGCGGCGGATAGTGGTGATGATCGCTGTCATAGCGGCGTTCTTTATAGCGATCATCATCGTCGTCGTCATAGTCGCGCCTCTTGGCGGAATAGTGTGAAGTCGTGCGTTCGACGATTTTATCCAGCTCGCCGCGATCGAGCCACACGCCGCGACATTGCGGGCAGTAGTCGATCTCCACGCCTTCGCGATCCGACATTTTCAAATCGACGTTACAAGCTGGGCATTTCATGGAACATTCTCCGGTTTAGAAGTTTGCTGCGACGCTTTCTTGCGAAAGCGGTTTTTGATTTTTTCCAACCAAAGTTCGCTGTGCTTTGGAAATATCAGCCACGCTGCGAGGAAGAGAAACAATCCGCCTTGCAAAATCGGGAGAAAGAGTCCCGCGATTCCCAAGACGAGGAACACGAGCGCCAACGTGAGGCGCAACGCGAAGGGCATGCGCTCTCCGGCGCCGCGCAGCTTCGCGATGGTTTCGTGCAGCTTGGTTTGCCATCCTGAAAAGTTCATTGCGCCTCGCAGACTTTGTTAAGCTTTACTAAACTTGAAAAGTTTAGTAAAGCTATTTCGTTAAAACCTCTTCATGTTCTCCAATCTCTCCACGCGCTTTTCCATGGGCGGGTGCGTGCTGAACAGATTCATAATTGCGCTGCCGGCAGTAAGCGGACTGACGATGAACATGTGCGCGGTCGCGGGCGTGGCGGCCATGGGAATTTGCTCCGCGCTCATGTGCAGCTTGCGCAGCGCATTCGAAAGAGCGCGCGGGTCGCCGGCGATTTGCGCGCCGACTTCATCCGCGAGATATTCGCGCGAGCGGCTCACGGCCATTTGAATCAGCATCGCGGCAATCGGCGCAATGATGATCATCGCCAGCGTGGCAATCGGATTCTGGCCTTCTTCATCATCGCTACGGCCGCCGAAGAGCATCGAGAATTGCGCGATGTTCGCGATCATGCTGATCGCGCCCGCAATCGTCGCGGCAATGGTGCCGATAAGAATATCGCGATTTTTGATATGCGCCAACTCATGCCCGATCACTCCGGCGAGCTCGTTGCGATTGAGAATGCGCATGATGCCCTCGGTCACGGCCACCGCGGCGTGCTCGGGATTTCTGCCGGTCGCGAAGGCATTGGCTTGCTCGCCGGGAATGATATAAACTTTCGGCATGGGCAAACCCGCTTTGTTCGCGAGCGTGCGCACCATCGCGTAAAGGTCGGATGAAGGGCTCGCTTCCTGCGCGTTGTACATCTTGAGCACGATCTTATCGCTGAACCAATAGCTGCCGAAGTTCATGAGCAGCGCAATGCCCAGCGCGATCATCATGCCGCTTTGGCCGCCGAGCGCGTTGCCGATCACAATCAGCAAAGCGGTGAGGCCGGCCATTAGCATAAACGTTTTCATGGTGTTCATGTTATTCTCCATGTTGGTTATTGAATTTTTCTTCAACGTCTTCATTAAAGATGACCATCTCAAAGCGCATACCGTCTTTGCCCACGGTCGTGACGATGCTCACCACTTTACAGCCTGTCAACTCCTCCAGGTATTGTTCCAGCACCGGGCGCGCATAATCGAATTGTTGTGCTTTGAAGTTCTGCAGGAGCATCCAGTCCTTTTCATCCTGCGTGAGCTTGCTTTCCGCGGGTGTGAGACAATCGGAGGCGCCCACCGCCAGCGTGTTGCCGGCGAGCAAAGTTTTCACCGAACTGGCTTTCTCGCCAAGTTGTGATTGGAGAAAGTTGGAGATCACCGCGCTAATCTGGAGCTCAATTTCCGTCTTTGTTTTGATCATGGCATCTCGCCCTGCCAATTGTTAATGGCGGCAAATAAAAAAGCCGACACTCACCCTCTGTGCGAGGATGCAAGTGCCGGCTTACGATTTAGCTTACCTTCTCGGAATGAGAGTGTAATCTATCTTGTCGACCACACGTTGCTATTTAGGACCGCAGCACCGACCTGCTGAAAAATGCCTGTCGTTGGCTGCGGCATACAAACGCTAATATAGCGCTAAAGTTTCAAACTGCAACAGCTTTTTTCAAATCTTCCTCTAAATTTTTGTTAAGACTCAAGACAAAAACACGTTCACCCGAGCGCGAGCTAATGTCGGTGTGCAGACTGAGGATTTCCGCTCCGGTTTTTTCGACAACGATGCGCTCCAAAAGGAGTCGCGAGCTTTCAATAAGCCGCATGCGCACTTGCTTGATGAGCTGCGCACCGTCCTTTTCCGACGCGAGCTTTTCTTCCGCGGGCGTGAGGACGCCTTTAAGGCGAATGAGAATCATGTCTTGCACAATAAACGTGCGCGCTTCTTTTGGCCCGCGCCCGAGATGATCGCGTTCGAATTGTGTAATGGCGGCGCTGAGATCGGCTTCGACTTGGCCTTTAGTCTTCTTAAGCATAAGCCTCACATGAAATAAATGTCAAACAATTTTCATCGCATCCAAAGCATGACCAAGAATATTTACCATGGTATCAATTTCGTCTTGCGAAATAATCAGCGGAGGCGCGAACGCGAGCGTGTTGCCGACGGGGCGCGTGCGCAATCCGCGTTCCTGGCAAGCCTTGGCAATTTTTCCGGCAAGCGCAGCGTCGGCCAGTTTCGTCGCACGATTGGAAACAATTTCGACGCCGCACAACAAGCCGAGGCCGCGCACTTCGCCGACCAGTGGAAACTCTTGCAGTGTTTGCATGCGCTGCAGCAAATAGGTTCCCATTGTCTTGCTGCGCGCTGCAAGTTCCTCGCGCTCGAGGATCGCGATGTTCTGCAAACCCACGGCGCATGCCGCGGCGTGCCCCGAATACGTATAACCGTGCATCCACGCCTCGCCTTCGGAGGCGCTTTCTATCGCCTCGCGAATGGCTGCGGAAATTTGTATGCCGCCGAGGGGAATGTAGCCGCTCGTCACGCCTTTTGCAAAGGAAAGAATATCGGGCTGCACGTTCCAATGACGCAGCGCGAACATCTCGCCCGTGCGGCCAAAGCCGGTGATCACTTCATCCGCAATTAAAAGCACTTGGTGGCGATCGCAAATCGCGCGCACATGCGGAAAATAATCCGCCGGCGGAACGATGACGCCGCCTACGCCTTGTACGGGTTCGGCGATCACGGCCGCGACCGTCTCCGGGTTTTCACTCACCAGCGTCTCTTCCAGAGCACGCGCCGCCGCTTGCCCAACACTTTCTCCGGTTTTGATTTCACCTTCATAGCGGTACGGGTATGGTGAAGGCACATAGCGAAACTCCGGCAAGAGCGGACCGAACATGGCATGATAACGCTCGATGCTCGTCGCGCTCGTGGCCGCGAGTGTGATGCCATGATAAGAATTGCGGCGCGAAATGAATTTCACTTTGCCCGGCTTGCCCATGCGTTTCCAATAGTAGCGCGCAGTTTTGAAAGCGGTGTCATTCGCTTCGGAGCCGCCGGAAGCGAAATAGGTTGTGGTGAGATTGGGATAGGCATAGCCGGCTAGTTTATCGGCGAGCGCAATGGCCGGCAGATTGGTCATGCCCACGAAGTTCGAGGTGAAGGCGAGTTTCTGCATTTGCTCGTGCGCCGCGTCCGCCAACTCGCGCCGGCCGTAGCCGACGTTCACATTCCACAGGCCGGCCATGCCGTCGAGGAGTTTCTGTCCATCCGTGGTGTAAAGATAAACGCCTTCGCCGCGCTCGACGATCAACGGGTCTTGATGGTATTTAGGATGATAAAGCGGGTGCAATTGCTTCTTGTCTTGTTCGACAAGCCTAGCGGTGTTCGTGATGGGCATACCATGCTCCCGAAGCTGAAGTGAGGAAGAGGTGTTAGATTCCGACTGTGTGCGCGGAGAATATATAAAACTGCAAAGGGAAGGCAAAGAAGTTTATGTGGATTACAGTTGGGTATGGGTTCGGCCATGAGTTGGCCAAACACGCGACGGAATTCTGAGTTATTATACGATCGTTTGCAAATGCGACGCACCCCAAAAAAAACTTGACAAAACAAAGTCGTTTTGTTAATATGCCCGCGCTTGTGGAAGGGCTTCCATCACGCTGCTTCGTTATGTTTGAGGCGATAGCTGAATTAGGGTAAATTGGCTCAAAAGTCGCCCATCTTGAAAGCTGGAAGTGCTTCCAGAAAACTTCCCCTTTTCGCGAATATCCTCCGAGTTTTTCGATAAAGGCTGTGTCAAGTTTCTAATCTGTGTGGCTTCAAAGTAGCAGAACCGCTCGCAACAAAGCGAGTGGATTATTTAGTCCGCACAATTCCGTCGGCAGGTCATTTCGAAGGAGGCGGGAATCAACATTTCGCCCTCGCCCAAATGAAATGACACCGCTGGCTGAAATACCGAGTTTGAAATCGCATCTCCTTACCTTCTTTCCCGTTTCGCGAGCGGGATAAGCAGTGCTCAACATGAGTAACTTTTTTGGCAATGCCTGGCAGAGTGCATAGCAGACAATCCTGGCCACGCCCCAACTGTAGTCCTGCGTGCTGGTCTTCGGAAGTGCGGGAGCGTGCATGCGAGTAACCATTTACGAAGTGGCCAAGAAAGCCGGAGTGGGCATCGGAACGGTTTCCCGTGTGCTCAACAATAGCCCACAAATATCTCCCGCCACGCGCGCAAAAGTTTTGAAGGTGATCAAACAACTAAACTTTCAGCCGCATGCCATGGCGCAGGGATTAGCGCGCCAAAAGACTCATACGATCGGAGTGATCGTGCCGTTTTTCACCGGCTATTTTTACGTCGAGCTCCTGCGCGGCATTCAACAAACCCTCTCCGAAAATCAATTCGATTTGATACTTTATGGCGTTGATGATTTAGATAAAAAAGAAGCGTGCCTGAAGCGCGTGCTGCAACAACGCCGCGTGGACGGTGTGCTCCTGCTTTCCATGCATCTCTCCGAGCCATTCGCCGCCGAATTTGAGCGCCGTCAAATGGCTTTGGTGCTCGTCGATGCCTCCCATCCTCACTTTGATTCCATTACAGTAAACAATGAAGAGGGCGCATATCAAGCGGTGCGCCACCTCATCAGCCTGGGGCATCGCAAGATTGCGATCGTGAACGGCCATCTCGAAAGCGTGCCGGCGCAAGAACGGCTCTCAGGTTACAAACGTGCGCTCACGGAAGCCGGCTTGCCGATCTTGCCGCAATATTTGATCACAAGTGACGCGCTGCCCGGCGGTGCAACGATGATCAACGACGGCTTCAACAAAGAAACCGGCCATCGCGCCGCTGTGGAATTGTTGCAACTGCACGAGAGCCGGCCCAACGCTGTTTTCGCTGCGAGCGACATTCAGGCCATCGGTGTCATGAGCGCCGTGCATGAGGCCGGACTGCGCATTCCGGAAGATGTGGCGGTCGTCGGCTTCGATGACATCGAGCTTGCGGAATTGGTGGGGCTAACGACCGTGCGCCAGCCGATTCGCGAAATGGGCAGGCTCGCCGTCGATCGCTTACTCGCAACCATCACCGGCGCTGCTGACTCCGCCAAGATTCACCATCGCTTCAACACGAAATTGATCGTGCGCGCAACCAGCGGCGCGCAGCCATACGATGACAGCGATCCCACCAAATCCCACGCAGGAGTTTTGCCATGAAAAATGGCTTCACCCTTTGGTTTGTCGCTTTCCTTGCGCTGTCCGCCTCCGCGCAAGATTATACCTTCCGAAAATTGGAAAGAAGCAGCGGGCTGTTTATTATCGGTGACTCTCGGGGTGTGGCGTTAAGCGATTATGATCGTGACGGCAGGTTGGATGTTTTTGTGGCCAAGAATGCCGGCAACAATCGGCTCTTTCGCAACCTCGGCGATTTGAAATTCGAGGAGGTGGCCGCGCAAGCGGGCCTCCTCATGACCGGCGATAATCGCGTCGGCGTGTGGGCGGATTATGACAACGACGCGTGGCCCGACCTCTTTGTGGGCAACGTGACGCAATACCATCTCTTCCGCAATCTGGGCAACGGCACGTTCGAAAAAAACACCAATGCCGGCCTCAATACTTCGATACGCATCAGCGGCGCGCTGTGGGCCGACGTGGAGAACAACGGCCACGTCGATCTTTATACGCCGAATCTCAATGCCGACAATCGCTTCTTTCTGAGCAATCGCGACGGCACGTTTCGTGACGGCATCGGCGGCGCGGGTTTGCAAGACCCCCAAGAACCTTCCATGGGCGGCGCCTTTGGTGACTACGACAACGACGGCGATCTCGATCTCTATCTCGTGCACGACGCGTATCAACCCAATCGCCTCTATCGCAACGCGGGTTATGGTTACTTCCATGAGGTGGCGCGTGACGCGCGCGTAGCGCTGGCCGCACAAAGCATGGCCACCACCTTCGCCGATTTCGACAACGACGGCTGGCTCGATCTCTATATCACCAATCTTGACAGCAACACGATTTTTTTCAACAATGGCAATGGCACGTTCACGAACACGACGATATTCTCCGGCGTAGGCGATCGCGGCATGAGCTGGGGCATCGTCGTGCTCGATTATGACAACGACATGTGGCAGGACATTTACGTGGTCAATGCCAGCAACTTTCCGCCGCTGTATTTGGATAACGTGCTCTATCGCAATCTCGGCAATCGCAGGTTCGAAGTGGTCACGAACAAGGCCGGCGTGTCCAGCAAGCTCGATGGCTGGTGTGGTGCGACCGGCGATTTGAACAACGACGGCAATCCGGATCTGCTGGTCACGAATTGGACGGGCGACTGTTTGCAGACGTTCATCAACAACGGCGGGCCGTATCATTATCTCAAGGTCGGCCTCACCGGCACACAGTGCAATCGTTATGCGATTGGCGCGCGCGTGAAAGTGGTTGCGAACGGCGTGCAGCAAATTCGCGAGCTTTCCGGCGGCGCGGGTTATATGTCGCAAGACTCGCCCATTCTCCATTTCGGCATGGCGCAAGCGACGAAAGCAGACGTGATCGAAATCTCTTGGCCGGGCGGAAAGACCGAGCGCTATTACGACGTGCCCGTAAATCAACAAGTCAATTACGTCGAAGGCCAAGCCACCGCCGTTGCCGAAACGCCGAGCGCTGTGCCCACGAGCATGAAACTGCATCCGAGTTATCCGAATCCGTTTGCGCCGAATGCCCTCGCGAAACTTTCCGAAACTGCTCTCACATTTGAATTGGCGAACGCGACGCAGCTTGCAATCGTTGTGTTCGATTTACAAGGTCGCCGCATTGTGACCTTGTTTGAAGGTGCAAAAAATGCAGGTAGCCACCGTGTGCAATGGAACGGCCGTGATGAGCAAAACAAGCTCGTGAGCGCAGGGATCTATCTCGTGCAGATGAAAAGTGCGGGACAGAGACTGATTCAAAAGGTAACGGTATTGCGCTAGTATTGGTCTATGTCAACCCTCACCCCACAACAACAGCAGCAAGTCGCTGAACTGCTCGGCACGGCTTCGGACGCGAAGATCGCGAAGAAGCTGGGCATTGCGCAGAGCGCGGTGCAAGCCTTTCGTGAGGAGCAGAAGAGCGCGGCGCGGCAAAAACGCGAGCGTATCTTCAAAGCTATTTTGCTCGCTTTTCCGCTGCTTCTTCTTTTGTTGATGGAAAGCCTGTTGCGCGTGTTTGATTACGGCGGCAATCTCGCGCTGTTCATTCCCAAAGAAGAAGCGCCGGGTCTCATGCGTATCAATGAAAACGTAGGCCGCCGCTATTTCAGCGCGAAGGAAGTGTTGCCCGAAACTTCGAACGACGTGTTTCCGGTAGTGAAAGCGCAGAATGCTTATCGTATCTTTTTTCTCGGCGGCTCCTCGACGTTCGGCTATCCCTATGCGCACAACGGCAGCATGTCCAAAATGCTCGGCCAGCGTTTGGGGGATTATTTCCCCGACCGTCGCATCGAGATCGTCAATCTCGGCATGCCGGCGATCAACTCGTTCGCGCTGCTCGATTATGCCGATGAAATTTTAGCGCAGCAGCCCGATGCGCTCGTCATCTATGCCGGCCATAATGAATTCTACGGCGCGCTCGGCGCCGGCTCCACCGAGTCGCTCGGCGCTTCGCGCGGCTTTATAAATTTCTATCTCAAACTGCAGCGCCTCAAAATCATGCTGCTCCTCCGTGACGGCGTCGAGAAAGTGAAAGGCCTCTTCGCCGCGGCAGTCCGTCCCGCGCCCGAAGGCAACACGCTCATGGAACAAATGGTGAGCGACGATGCCATTCCTTATGGCGACGCGACGTATCACCGTGCACACGAATTTTTTCGCGCCAATCTCAGCGAGCTGATCGCGCGCGCGCAACGAAAGAACGTGCGCGTGCTCTTGAGCGAGTTGGTGAGCAATGTGCGCGACCAAGAGCCGTTCGTTTCGCTCTATGCGCCGGCCACGGATCGCGCCGCTTATCTAAAGGCGCTGGCTTCCGCGCTTGCATTGGAGCGCGCGGGGCAGTATCAACTCGCGCTGGCGCGTTATGATTCTCTTTTGCAGATTGATGCGCAACCCGCAGTCACGCACTATCGTCGCGGTCGCGTGCTCGAAGCGTTTGGTGATTATGATGCGGCTCAAAAAAGTTATGAACGCGCCCGCGATCTCGACGGGCTGCGCTTTCGCGCCAGTTCCGATTTGAATCAAACGCTGCGCGAGCTTGCGCAAGCGCACGACCTCCCGCTTGTGCCCATGGTACAGGCCTTCGAGAACGAGTCGCCGCACGGTTTGATCGGCCATGATTTAATGCTTGAGCATCTGCATCCAAATCTGCGCGGGTATTTCATCATGGGCCGCGCGTTTGCCGAGGCCATGCAGCAGCACCGTTTTGTTTCCGACAAGTGGATTCCCGAACGCGCGCGGCCGGATTCAGTTTATTGGCAAGAGCGCGGCGTGACGCCGCTCGACGAGGAGGTCGCGCGCATTCGCATTGCCGTGCTCAAAGACAGTTGGCCCTTCGTTCCGAAAAACCAGCCGCGCGCCTTCGTGTATGCGCCGCGCAATGAATTCGAGAAACTTGCTTGCGCCACTTGGCAGCGCGAGCTTACCTGGGAAGAAGCGCACGTGAAAATGGCGGAGCAGCATAGCAATGCGCGCCGGTTCGCCGAAGCTGCGCGCGAGTATGAAGCGCTCATCATGGAGACGCCTTATAATGTTTCGCCCTATGTGCGCGCCGGGCTGTTGTATTTGGCCATGAACGATTCGCAACGCGCGTTTAAACGGCTCTGGCAATCATTGCAAATTGAGCCAACCGCGGAGGCCAACAAATATGTCGGCTCCATCCTCGTCGAGCGCAATGACGCGGAGCACGGCGTGCCGTATTTGGAGCGCGCCGCGCGCATGAATCCCTATGACACGCAGACGTTGTACAACTTGACTGGCGCGTATCTTGTGTCCCGCAAGATCGATAAAGCGGAAAGCACTTTGGCGAGTTTGGAAAAACTTTCACCCAACAGCAACGAAGTGACGACGTTGAAGCAATTGCTCGCCCAAGCGAAAGGTGTGCAGGCCAGTAACTAATCATCGCGAGACGGCGATGAGTTACGATCCGGCAGAGTGGCACGATCAGAATTTCAAAATGCTCTTTGTGGAAAACCCGTGGGATGCCATAACGTTCGCCATTCCGAAATGTGCGCGGTATTTCCCGCATGCTTCGGCGAAGAGCAATGGCTCGAGGTGTTGGATGGCGGCATTCAAGGCGTGGTGGATTTGGTTGCGGAAACGCAGGGCCAGCGTCGCGGCAAATATTTTGATTTTTTGCTGCAATACTTTAATTTGGAAATGGACCAATGGGAAGCCTATCGCGCCCACAAGCAGAAACATAAAAGAGCGAGGCTACCGATATGATCAACACGATGCTCAAACAGCAAGGCAAGATTGAAGAAGGTCGTGACATGATTTTGCTGCTCTTGCCAAAGCGACTTGGTTCCAAACCGCCCAAGCTCGAACAAGCAATTCGCCGCGCTAACGATCTCAAGCGCCTTCAAACCGTGCTCGCTAGTTTGCTGGAGTTGCAAAGTTGGGAAGAGGTCGAACAACTCCTGAACGCGGAAACCAAAGCCTGATGAAATTTTGCCTCTTGCTCTTTGCTCTTTGCGCCCTTTGCGCTTGCAATTCAGAGCCGAAGAGCAACACCCCGCTCGCGCAGATCGACGGCAAAGATGTAACCTCGGCCGCCTTCGAGCGCCGGTTTCGTCACTTTCTCATGCTCACGCCCATCGACGAGCCGCACGTGCGTGAAGCTTTGTTGCAAAACATGGTCGATGAAAAAGTGCTCGTGCTCGAAGCCGAGCGCCGCGGCTGGACGGAGCGCCCGGATTACGCGGATTATGTTCAGCGGGTGAAGACTGACGCCATTCTCGACGCATATCAAGACGTGATCGCCGATACGCACGGCGTAGTGAATGAGGCCGATTTGTTGATGGAGTATGCGCTGGAGAATGAAAAAGTGCGCGCGCGCCATCTTTTCGCGGAGACGCGCGAGCAGGCCGAGCAGCTTTACGCGCGCTTGCAGGCCGGCGCCTCTTTCGAGGCCTTGGCCGCGGAGTCGTTCAAAGATCGGCAACTCGCAGCGCGCGGCGGTGACTTGGGCTATTTTGCGATCGATGAAGTCGATCAAGCCGTCAAAAAAGTGGCAGCGACGCTCAAAGTCGGCGAAGTGTCACCGCCCTTCAAATCGTTCTATGGTTACAGCATCATCAAATTGGAAGACCGTTTTCGCAATCCGTTTTTGCTCGAAACGGAGTTTGCGAAAAACAAAAAGCGGCTGCATTGGGAAGTGCGCCATCAAAAACGCGCGGAGATGTTGCGCGCACATGGCCGCAAAATACTGGCGGATTTGAATATCACTTACAATCCCGCCACGCTGGATTTGCTGTGGCATGAATTGCAGGCGACGCGCAAAGATTCTTCCGAGCATCTCGAGCCGGAACAGCCGGCGTTTTCCAAGCTGCCTCCTGAGCTGCCGGTCGCCGAGGTCGGTGGAAAAACTTGGACCGTCAAAGAAGTGCAAGAAAAGGCGCGCTGGACTTCGAGCCGGCAACGCCGCGCATTGCGCACCAAAGAAGCGTTGCAGGAATTCCTGAGCGGCCTGGCCTTGCGTGAGGAATTGTTGCGCGAAGCCCAAGCCCGCGGCTTGGAGCGCGACGCGAAAGTGCAGGCCGTGGTCGCGGAGCGCGCGGAACAATTTCTTATCACTAAAATGCGCGCGCTGGTTACAGACACGGTGCGCGTGCCGGAAGACTCTCTGCGCGCGGCTTATGCGCGCAATCCCCAACAATACGTTTATCCCCGGCAAGTGAACGTGCGCGAGATAACCGTGGCCACGCGCGCGGAAGCGGAACGGCTGCTCGCGCAACTCCGCGGCGGCGGCGATTTCGCGCAACTCGCGCGGCAGCATTCTTTGCGCGCATGGACGCGCGAGCGCGGCGGCGAAGTGGGATTCGCCGCACAGGGAGAGTTCGGGCCGATAGGGCAGGCAATTTTCGCGCTGCCGAAGCATGGTTTCGGCGGGCCGTATCAAGTGGGCGAACACTACATGATCGTGCAAGTGCTCGAGGTGCGCGCCGAACGCCAAAAAAGTTTCACTGAAGCGAAAGCGGAAATTGCGGAAAGTTTTATTGACTATATGAAGCGCGCGGCGCTGAAGCAACAAACGCAGACTTGGCGCAAAGATTATAAAATCGAAGTCGACGTGAATAGCTTAAGCCGGATGCGCTCGCCGTTGCAGAAGTCATAAGTGTGATGGAGAGAAAACTTTTGCATTGCGAGCGTTGTGCTGCTGGATTTTTGTGAAAAGCGTGGAAAGTTTTTTTTCAGAATACAGCAATCGGTTAGCATTATCAACTTGGCCCAAACCTCAAGGAGGTTGCAATGACCAAAGTGTTGCTGAAGCGTTGTCTCACGTTTGTGCTTCTGTTCGGGCTTGCGAGCTTTGCATTTGCAGGCACGACCGGCAAAATTAGCGGCCGCGTGCTCGATAAGAAAACGAACGAGGGCTTGCCCGGGGCGAACGTGATCGTGGCTGCTGCGATACGCGACGGACAGGAAGTGCCGACGAGCGGCACGCTTGGCGCGGCCACGGATTTGAATGGCAATTATGTCATTCTCAACGTGGCGCCCGGGATTTACAAAGTGCGAGTGGCATTTATAGGCTACAATGTCTTGGTGCAAAGCAATGTGACGGTTTCCATCGATCTCACCACGAAGCTGGACTTCGCATTGGAAGAAGAGGCGATTCAAGGCGAAGAAGTCGTGGTGGTGGCGGAGCGGCCGCTCGTGCAGAAAGATTTGACTTCCGCGCAAGCCAGCGTGGCGACGGAGACCATTCAAAAATTGCCGGTGCAAAATTTGAGCGACGTGGTGCGCCTGCAAGCCGGTGTGTCGGTCGATAACAGCGGCGGCATTCATATTCGCGGCGGCCGTACAACGGAAGTCGCGTACTTTGTCGACGGCGTGTCCGTGACTGACGCTTACAATGGCGCCTCTTCAGTGCGCGTGGAAAATGAATCCGTGCAAGAGCTGCAAGTCATCAGCGGCACGTTCAACGCGGAATATGGGAATGCCATGTCCGGCATCATCAATATCGTCACCAAAGACGGCAGCGAGGATTTTCACGGCAACGTGACGCTGTATGGCGGCGATCATGTGAGCAGCCGCGATGACCTCTTTCTCGGCATCGAAAAGATCGATCCACTTTCGGAAAACAATGCGCAGTTCAGTTTGAGCGGCCCGATACCGGGCTTTGGCAATCGCCTCACCTTCTTCGCCACTGGCCGGCGTTTCGAATCTGACGGCTGGTTGAATGGCCGGCGCATGTTCAATATCAATGGCGATACGCTCGGTACTTTCGAAGGAAAGGAAGCGGTGGCCGGCGAGATCGTGCCGATGAACACGCAAAAGCTCAATTCCGCGCAATTGAAGCTCACCTACCGCTTCAGCCCGAAGATCAATCTAAGCGCGAGCCTGTTGGGCAATGATGAAGAGAGCCAAGGCTACGACGGCTTCTTCCGCTGGAATCCCGATGCGCGCGAGACCAGTTATGATCGCGGCTATAACGCCAATTTGAAATGGACGCACACGTTGGGCGCGCGCGCCTTTTATACCTTTAACGTCTCCAACTTCTACAAAGAATTTCGCAACTATCTCTTCAAAAATCCGGAAGACCCGCGTTTTCTCCACCCCGACTCGCTGCTGGAAGGCAATTACAATTTAAATAACTCGGGCACGGCCAACGGCAATTATCAGCGCAACACCGTCACCAATCTGGCGAAGTTCGATCTCACCTGGCAAGCCAATCTCGTGCATCAGCTCAAATTCGGCTTTGAAGGCAAGCGCCATCGTCTGTTTGAGGAAAGCATCAACCCGGTCGCGGCGCGCGATACTTCCGGCGCGGAGAGCGTGCCGTATCGTCCCCATATCCTGCCCGATACCACGCAGAGTCATAATCGCTACTCCTTCAACCCGATTGAGTTTTCGGCTTACTTGCAAGATAAAATCGAATATGAGAATGTGATCATCAATGCCGGCCTGCGTTTCGACTTTTTCAACTCCCGCGGCTTGGTGTTGAACGACCCGACTGATCCGAACGTGTACGATCCGCTGAATGACAAGTACCAAGCCATGAGCCTGCCCGAGCGCCTCGCGATTTGGTACAAAGACCCTTCGGATAAATATCAAGTCAGTCCACGCTTCGGTATTTCTTATCCGATCACGGACAAAGGCATCATTCATTTCTCGTATGGCCATTTCTTGCAGATTCCCAACTTCGATTATCTGTTCCAAAATCCCGGTTTCAAAGTGCCGCGCTCGACCGGCCGTTATGGCATCTACGGCAACGCGGACTTGGATCCTCAAAAGACCGTGATGTATGAGTTGGGTCTGCAGCAGCAAATCAGCGACATCATGTCTTTGCACGTGACCGGTTTTTATCGTGACATCCGTGACTGGGTCGGCACCGGCCCGGAGATCGTCACCGTGGGCGCGGGCGGCCAGGCCATTAGCGCGCGCACGTATTTCACGTACGTCAATCTCGATTACGCCAACGTGCGCGGCCTCACGCTTTCCGTCAGCCAGGCGCGCGCCGCCATGGTGAATTATTCCTTCGATTACACTTTCCAAGTTGCGGAAGGCAGCAACTCCGATCCGGGCGAAGAGTTCGGCTCATTGCAAGCCGGACGCGAACCGACGCAGTTCATCGTGCCACTCAGTTGGGATCAACGCCATCTGTTCAACGGCACGCTCTCATTCAACCGGAGCAATTGGTCCGGCAGCTTAATCTGCAATTATCATTCGGGCCTGCCTTACACGCCGACGCCGGTGGTGGCCACGCGCGTGGGCCAGAATACGAATCTCAATTTCAGCCGCAATAGCCGCGTGCGTCCTTATTATCTCAATTTCGATTTGCGGCTTTCCAAAACCTTCCGCCTTGCCGGTTGGGATTACGGCTTGAGCTTGAACGTGTACAATCTGTTCGATCGCTTGAATGAAGAGGATGTTTATACCGATAGCGGCCGCGCTACAATTTCCTCAGAATTCCGGACAGTCCGCAATGCGACCATCACCAACAACACCGCGGACGAATTCCTGCGGCAGCCGAACCGTTTCTCTGCGCCGCGCGAAGTGCAGCTCGGATTGAAAGTGAGTTTCTAGCGTATGAGCACCAAACGCATTCCCCCCTTGAGGGGGGCAGGGGGGTGTCGCTCATATCGCGCGAGGCTTCATGAATGAAAGTGAATTGCAAACCAAAGAAGTGTGAAATGAGCTTCAAAAGAATGGAAGTGTGAGATGAGTTTGAACGGTTTCATTTGTCCAAAGAACACCCCCCTAACCCCCCTCAAGGGGGGAATAACGAGGAGAACTCTCCGCATGAAATACCTCAAACTACTTGGCCTGCTCGGCGCGTTGCTTCTGTTTGTGCCCTCGGCAAGCTTTGCCCAGAACAACGGCCCGCACGTGCCTTCCAAAGAGCGCGTGAAGTTCGAGGAGATTCGCCAGACCGACATCGACGCGAACTTGGTGCGAACTTCGGTGTTCAATTACGGCCTCACCGGCCGCCTCACGGCCAATCCCCAGCAGATTCCGTGGGAATGGCCGAAGAATTCCAGGCAGCGTTACATGGCCGCCGCGGTGGTTTCTTACGGCGCGGAAGTGTTGCACAACGGCCAGCCCTTGCGTTTGTTCATGCCTGCGCTCGCGCGCAGCGACCCGGCCGACGGCAGCAAAGATTGGGAATTGATGCCGGTGTCCGGATATTTGAATACCGCGTTAGGCTCACAATCGCAAATCGCCAATCGTTTGAATCCGAACTCCTGGCCCGCGGTGTGGCCCGACAAGCTGGAAGATCAAAACGATCCCGGTTGGCCCGGCAGCTTCAGCGCATTGTTCGGAAAGAATGCTTTCAATGCGGATCAAGAGTTGGTCTACAAACTCGGCGATGACAAATACGATCGTTTTGATTACATGCCCGATGCCACCGATCCCACGCGTCGCGGCATCGGCATGCTCACCGAAACGCGCGTGCTGCAGTGGAGCCAGGTGCTGATTCAAGACGTGGTGTTCATTCTGCACTTCTTCCACAATGACGGCTCATTCGACTTGCGGCGCACGGGCGTGAATATTTCGCTGTTCGATCTCGTCGGCGGCGACGGCGACAGTAGTGACGATGTTGCGTTTTACGACCTCGTCAATGACGTCGCTTGGTCTACCGACGCCGACGGCGTCGGCAATCCCGATTTTGGTGACACGCCAGTCGGTGTGGTTGCCACCTCATATTTGGAAACGCCGGGCAACGCCGTCGACAATATCGACAATGATAATGATGGCGAAGACTTAAGCCCCGTGGTGCAAGAGAGCTGGCTCCTCGGCGAATTGGCCAACAACGGCATCGATGATAATGGCAACGGCCTCATCGACGAAAACAAAACGCACATTCCGTTCGTCACCCAGGCGGGCAGCAACCCCGGCAACGCGATTCACGACGGCATCGACAACGACAACGACGGCGAAATCGGCAGCCCGAGAGTGACCTCGAACATGCTCGTGGGCGAGATTCCCAACAACGGCAAGGATGACAACGGCAACGGCTTGCGCGATGAAGATTCCGCGGATTTGAACAAGGCATACGCCGACGGCATCGACAACGACGGCAACGGTTTGATCGACGAAGGCATCGACGAGCTCATCGACGAATCGCGCGAAGACGGCATCGATAACGACGGCGATTGGAACATTGCGATCGACGACGTGGGCCTCGATGGCCAGCCCGGCACCGGAGATTTCGGCGAGAACGACGGCAAGCCCACTTCCGGCGCGGGCACGAATTTGCCGGGCGAGCCGAACATCGACAAAACCGACGTTTCGGAATCCGACCAAATCGGACTCACCAATGTGCAGTATCAATCTTCCGGCGATTTGAACCGGAATTACGGCAACGACAACGCGTTCTTCAATAACTACCTAACCCCGGGCGAATTTTACGACGGCAGCGCGCAGAGCGGTGATTTCAATTTGTTCGTCGGCTCCGGACTTTTCCCCATGAAAAGCGGCAGCATCGAGCGCATTTCCATGGCCGTGTGCTTGGGCGCAGACACGACCGATGCGTTGCTCAACCGCGATCAAGCGCAAGTCACCTACGACACCGATTATCAATTCGCTTCGGCGCCCTTTCCTCCAACGCTCACGGCCGTGCCGGGCGATGGCAAAGTGACGTTGTATTGGGATGATTATGCCGAGCAATCTTTTGATCGTTTTCTCGCACGCTTGCTCAGCCGGCCGGATAATCCTTATCAAGGCTATAGCGCCTACGATTTCGAAGGCTATCGCATCTATCGCGCAACCGACGCGGCGCTGCTCGATCCGTTCGTGGTTACGGACGCCAACGGCACGCTGACGCTGCGCAAACCGACCGTGCAATTCGATCTCGTGGATGAATTCAGCGGCTTGCACCCAGTGGACGTGAACGGCACGCACTTCAATTTGGGCAACAACACCGGCATCACGCACACCTGGGTGGACAATAACGTGGTCAATGGCCAGCGCTACTTTTATGTGATCACTGCCTATGACTACGGTTTGGTGGATCGCGTGGAAGTGAATAAAGGCATCTTCCCGTCTGAAAGTCCTTTCACGCTCTCAGTGGATGAAGTCGGTGATTTCCTCATCGGCCAGAACGTTGCGATCGTCACGCCGAATGCCACGGCCGCGGGCTATCAAGGCCCGGAATTGAAGAACGGTATGGAGCACATTAAAGGCAGCTCGTTTTCCACGGTTGGTTTCAATTTGGTGGATCGCCAAGCCATTCTGGACAATCAGCGCTATCTCGTCACGTTCGAAGACACCACCAAAGTGACGCCTGGCCGCGAAGACACGGTGCGCACGAAAAATTATAGCTTGTTCCGCGTGCCCCAGACGCGTTACGCGGCGCTCGATCAACTGCGCGGCATCGCTTCGGACGCGCCCAACTTCGTGAGCTTTTTGGAAGACACGATATTGACTGCCAGCGATACCCTGGTGTTCCGCGGCGATTTTAGCACCACCAGTGCGCTGAAGCAAGTTATAGATGGCTACTATCTTTCATTCGTCAACGTGCCGCAAGTGGCGCCGGATTATGCCCGCTTGAGTTGGACACGCAATCCCGAGCAAATTCATCAAGGCGATATGTACATCTTCCGCTCCGGCTTTTCTCAGGGCACGAAGGTTCCTTTTGACTATCGCCTCATCGTGGGCGAGCCCGGCAGAGACACTTCCGCAGCCGTAACTTTGGCCGGCACGCCACTACCCGCGCGGCCCGTGAATTTCTCCGTCTATAATGTCACCAAGAAAAGCTTCATTGATTTTGCCTTTTTGGATTTTGATGCGACCGGAACGACTGCGGCCTCGGCCCTGTTTTCGCGTGTGCGCCAAAATCGTGACCGCGTCATCTTGCTCGAAAACATCAAAGGCAGACAAGTGCCCACGTGGGAAATTTCTTTTGCGCCCACGTTTGATTCCCAGCGGCGCAATCCGCAAGCCGGCGATACGCTCGCGCTCTTTACCGAGAAGCCGTTCTTGGGTTATAAGAGCGGCTTGGGCGATATTTACGAATTCACCACGATCGCCGAGCGCACGAATGACGCCCTCGCGAAGACGGAGTTGAACAGAATTCGTGTTGTGCCCAATCCCTATGTCGTGGCCGCGGCGTGGGAACCGCGTAATCCCTTCTCTTCCGGAAGAGGACCGCGCGAAATTCATTTCAACCACCTGCCCGCGAAATGCACCATTCGCATTTTGAATGTCGCCGGCGAATTGGTCCGTAAACTCGAAGTCGACAATCCGGCGGGCGACGGCACCGTGAGGTGGGATTTGCTCACGAAGGACAATCTTGCGGCCGCTTACGGCGTGTACATCTTTCACGTCGAAGCGCCGGGCGTCGGCGAGTATGTGGGGAAGTTTGCGATTATCAAGTGAGATGGAGTGGTGGAGTGTTGGATTCATGGATTGTTGGAATTATGAAGTCAACCTCCACTTGCACTGTCATCCTGGAAGGAACTTCTCTAGTGCTCGGATCAACTCTTGTTTGTAGATGTGTTCCGAGCACGAGGGAAGGTTCTTCCAGAATGACAAATAGATGAGATGATGGCCAACCTCTGCTATAACTGTCATTCAGAGGGAATCCTTTTAAGCACTGGCGACACACTTCATCTTGAGAGTATCGCGAGCGAGTAAAAAGATTCCTACTGAATGACAATAAGAGAGGCGACATTCAACCATAAAAAGTTTTCGGAGCCAACCATGCAAAGAAAAGTTGCTCTCTTAAAAATCATGACCGCGCTTGTGCTCGTATGCACCGGCGGCGTCATGGCGCAAAACACCGTCAACAAAACCGGCACGGCCGCGGCGAAGTTTCTTTCCATTCCCGTGGGCGCGCGCGCGATGGCCATGGGCGGCGCATTCGTCGCGAACGCCTATGACGCCACCGCCGCGTATTGGAACCCGGGCCTGCTCAATCATCTCGATAAAACCGAGCTGTATTTGATGCACTCGGAGTACCTCGCGGACATCAAGCTCGAATATGTGAGCTTCGCTTTTCCACTCTCCGACCTCGGCACGGTCGCATTGAGCGTGACTGCGATGAATATGGGCGAGATGTTGATCACCACCGTGGACGATCCGGAAGGTTTGGATACCGGCACGTTTGACGCAGGCAGCTTTGCAGTGGGCGTGAGCTACAGCCGGCGCTTGACCGACGCCTTCGCCATCGGCGGCACATTCAAATACGTTTCGGAAAACATTTGGAACTCGCGCGCCACGGGCATTGCGCTGGACGCGGGCACGATCTTTCGCACGCCGTTCAAAGGCATTCGTTTGGGCGTGAGCATTGCGAACTTCGGCACGAAGATGCAAATCTCCGGCGACGATCTGCTCGTGCAACAGGACATTGACCCGAGCATCGAAGGCAACAACACCAGCGTGAACGCGCGGCTCGCGACCGATCGTTTCGATTTGCCGCTGAACTTGCGCATCGGCGCGGCCTATGATGCGATGCAAACCGAAAATAGCCGGCTCACGCTGGAAGTCGACGGTTTGCATCCGAACGACAATTCCGAGAGCGTGAACGGCGGCGCGGAGCTGGCCTTGTTGAAAGAGCGCTTCTTTTTGCGCGGCGGCTATCGCAATCTCTTTCAAGAAGACAGCGAAAACTCTTACACCGCCGGCTTCGGCCTGCGCTACGCGAGCGAGTCCATCACGTTTCGCATCGATTACGCGTATGCCGATCAGCAGCATTTGCAGGGGATTCATCAGATTGGGTTCGCACTAGCGTTTTAAAAATTCCCCCTTGAGGGGGGCTAGGGGGGTGTTGGTAGTAGAGGCAAAGTGTTTGGGAAGTCCATATGTCGCGCAGAAAAATTATTCCATACGATCCCAAGCTGAAAGAGCTTTTTCATAATCTGCGTAATCATAGCACTCTTTCAGAAGCTCTGTTGTGGAATCAACTGAAGCAAAGGCAAATGCGCAGCTTTCAATTTTTGCGGCAAAGGCCAATCGATCAATACATTTATGAACGGTGTTTTGCAAGTGATTGCCGCTTGGATTGATGAGTTTGAGTAAGGTGCTCGCAATCGAGAACACCCCCCTAACCCCCCTCAAGGGGGGAATTGTTCGTGCTTCACCCAAAATGCTTCACTGTTCCCTTTGCGCGATTCTGAATGGGAACGCGAATCAACAAATCGTCTTTCTTAATCCACTTTTAATTCATTAACTCCTTAAGGAGGCGTCACATGATTTCCAACGCGAAGAGGGTAGTATTCGGGATCATGGCGTTGCTGCTCATAAGCTCAATGGCTTACGCCGGCAACGTCACATTCCGATGCAACATGGCTGTCCATGTCGCGCTCGGCAATTTCACGCCGGCTTCACAGGGCATCAGCGCCGTGGGTTCATTCAACGGCTGGGGCGGCGCGGATTTGAATGCCTATGCTTTGACCGACGGCGACGGCGACGGCATCTATGAAGGCACGTTCAGCATTACCGATGGAAGCTACAATTATAAGTTCGTCGTCACGGAAGGCACGCCCATCGCGATCAAGGCATGGGAAGACGGCATCGGCGATCGCGGCCTCACGGTTGCCGGCGATGCTACTTTGGACGTGAGCGAATGGAATCAAGGCGTGAATTTCCGCGTGGATATGACGCCGCCGCTGGCAGGCGGCGCCACGTTCGATCCCAACACGCAGTACGTTGCCGTCGTGGGCAATTTCAACGGTTGGGGCGGCGCATCGAAGGATGCGTCGGAATTGAGCGATGCGAACAATGATAACATTTATGAGGGCCGGCATGCGGTCGCAGGAGGCTTGCCAAGTGTGATGTACAAATTCACCATTCGCAACAAGTCTGATAACGCCGTGGCAACGTGGGAAAGCCACCCGGATCGCGCGCTTGCGACCACGCTCAATCCTTCCGAAACGGTTTTGGTGAAGTGGGACAAAGATCCAGGTACCAGCTCCGCCGGAAACATCACCTTCCGTTGCAACATGTCGGTTCACATTGCGCTGGGCTATTTCACACCGGCCACTCAAGGCATCAGCGCCGTGGGTTCATTCAACGGCTGGGGCGGCGCGGATTTGGATGCCTTTGCGCTGAATGACGGCGATGGTGACGGCATTTACGAAGGCACATTCAATATCGAGGGCGGCAGCTATGCGTACAAATTCGTGGTGACGGAAGGCTCGCCCAAGACGCTCAAAACTTGGGAAGGCAGCCCGGATCGTCCTTTCACGGTATCAGGCGACGCCACGTTTCCGCTCACGGAATGGAATCAAGGCGTGAGATTTCGCGTGGATATGACGCCGCCGCTTGCTGGAGGCGCCACCTTCGATCCCAACACGCAATACGTCGCGGTCGTAGGCAACATCAACGGCTGGGGCGGTGCGGCGCGCGAGGCTTCGGAATTGACCGATGCCAATGGCGACAACATTTATGAAGGCCGGCATTCCGTGGCAGCAGGCTACCCGAATTTCGAATACAAATTCACCATCCGTAACAAGTCCGATAATGCGGTCGCGACGTGGGAGAACCACGCCAACCGCCCGCTCGCGATCACCTCTATTGATTTTCAAGAAACGGAACTGGTGAAGTGGGACAGCGACCCCGGCACGCCCGTGGATGCGACGGTGCTCTTTCGAGTCAACGTCAAGCCCTTGCGCGATCTCGGCATCTTTGACGAGACCGACGGCGACAGCCTGATGTGCTATGGCGGCTTCAACGGCTGGCAAGGCGCGGCTATCGATCAATCTTTGATGCGGCAATCGCTGCTCGATCCCGCGGTCTTCGAAATCACGCTGCCGATTTCACGCGTGCCCGGCGTGGAATTGAAGTACAAATATTTTATCCGATTCAATCGGAATAGTCCGCGTTTCAGCACGAGCCGTCCCCCCTCGGGTTGGGAAGAACCCGGCACGACCGGCGGCGGCGATCGTACCTATATTTTTAGCGATCAAACGCAGCAAGATGTCGGTGTGCAAACTTTCCAAGACATCATCACCGTGTTGCCGAAGGACAGCACCTACAACGTGACGTTCACGGCTGACATGCGCTGCGCTTTGCGCACCCCCGGCTTTGGCAATGTCGCGACGGATACGTTGTTTCTCGACGTATTCGACTCCTTCTGGCATTTCTTCCGCGGCACGCTGGACCAAGCCGACGGCGAAAGCGGCCCATTGATTCCTTTCAGCGATGCGGATGGCGACAGCATCTACAATCTCACGCTGAATTTCAAAGGCCCGATTCACAACTGGGTGCAGTACAAATTGAATTGGGCTAATGTCCAAGAAGCCAATCCCGGCATCGCTTTGGGCCGCAACCGTGTGCGCTATGCGCGCGCGACCGGCGCCGACACGCTTGGGACCGGCGAGATCATCCCGGTGTTCGCGAAGAATTATACCTTTGGCCGCGACGTGTGGAACTCTGAAACTGCCAAGCCATTGACGGTTGAAACCGAAGCCGGCGCGCCGATCGACGATCCGATTCCGTGCGTGGTGACCGCGGTCGAAGTCACGAATTCCGAAATCCCCGATGCTTACGGCTTGAGCCAAAACTATCCGAACCCGTTCAACCCGAGCACGACGATCGAGTATCGTTTGGCCAAACCCGGCCACGTCAAGCTCGTGCTGCTGAACACGCTCGGCCAAAGAGTCGCCACGCTTGTGGATGCTCAACAAGTTGCCGGCTCCCATCGCATCACCGTCGACTTCTCGCAGGTTGACGCGCGCAAGCTCGCCAGCGGCGTGTATCTCTATCGTCTCGAAGCGGGCGATTTTGTGGATGTGAAGAAGCTCGTGTTGGCGAAGTAAGCTCATGGAAAGACAAAAGCTTTACCAAACTTGAAAAGTTTGGCAAAGCTTGAACAACGCCACTCGTTCCGTTGGAGCGAGTGGCGTTTTATTTTTAGCAATTGCTTCTGAAAAAGGCGTGCTTATATTATTCGCGAGGAGGGAAGGGATATGGCTCACAAGCTCGTTGACAGTTTTCTCAAAGACGTTTTGCAGGAGAATCGCACTATGATTACCGAACGTGAAGCCCTCAAGGCATTTGCAGAAACCCCGGTTATTAAAGAAATCCTTCAAGAATGGGCTTATAAACAAGCCGAAAAACGGGTAGAAGTGGAAGTCGAAAAACAGCAAGCTCTTGCTCTGCAAGAAGCGCTCCTCGACGTGCTCGCCATTCGCTTCGGTAAGGAAAACGGTAAGGTGCGCCGCATGGTATTGGCGCTCGACAATCCGAAAAAGCTCAAAGCCATGCACCGCCGTGCGCTCAAAGCGAAATCCTTGGCTCCGATCGTCGCGCAATTGCAAAAGGCGCGAGCCAGAAGTTAAGCGCGCACGGCAGTATCTTCACTTGCGCATAGCGCGCTCTTGTCTCGAGCCGATGACTATGCGATCGTGATGGCATCTTTGATTGCGGTTGTGAATCGCGAAGCAGGCGAGCACACCGCCATGGTTCGCGCTCGACCGCAAGCTATTCCCCACCATTGCAAAACCAACTCAACAAAGAAAGCCCAACATGAATCGAAAAACAGGTCTGCTTGTTTTATTCCTCCTCTTTGTTGTCTGTTCCCTTTCATCGCATCTTGCGTGTACACCCTCGGCTCCATCAATTTCCTCCGTGCCCGATTGGGCCAAAGACGCGGTGTGGTATCAAATCTTCCCCGAACGTTTTCGCAACGGCGATCCCAACAATGATCCGCAATTCCGCGACACGTTTGGCTCATGGCCGCATGATACCGTTTCCGCGTGGCAAGCGAGTCCATGGACCGCGGATTGGTATCGCTTGCAGCCGTGGGAACAGGCGAACGGCAAAAGCTTCAACTATAACGCGGCGCGGCGGCGCTTCGGCGGCGACGTGCAGGGCATCATCGACAAGCTGGATTATTTGCAGCAGCTCGGCGTGAATGCGATTTATCTCAATCCCATGTTTGAATCGCCCACGCTGCACAAATATGACACGGAGCTTTATCATCACATCGACAACAATTTTGGCCCGAACCCGGCCCGCGATCGTGAAATCTGGGGCATGGAAAATTTCAGCGACCCGAGCACGTGGAAGTGGACAACCGCGGACAGCCTGTTTTTAAAATTAATTCGCGCAGTGCACAGTCGCAACATGCGCATCATCATCGACGGCGTGTTCAATCACGTGGGCGTCACCAATCCCATGTTCCAACACGCACGCAAGCACGGCCTGGCTTCACCCTATGCGGATTGGTTCGTGATCAAAAAATGGGATGACCCCGCCACGCCGCAAGATGAGTTCGAATATGACGGCTGGTATGGCGTGAAGGATTTGCCCGAGGTGAAAGAAGTGGGCGACGACCTCGCCGCCGGGCCGAAGCAACTTTTCCACGCAATCGTCAAACGTTGGATGGATCCCAACAACGACGGCGATCCTTCCGACGGCATTGACGGCTGGCGTTTGGATGTTTCGGAAATGGTGCCGCGAGGTTTTTGGCGGCAGTTTCGGCAATGGGTGCGCGAGATCAATCCCAATGCCTATATCACCGGCGAATATTGGTGGGAAGATTTCCGCAACAACAAAATGTTCAATGCCGCGCCGGTGCTGCAAGGCGATATTTTCGACGCGGTGATGAATTATCGTTTCGCCGACGGCGTGCTCAAATTTTTTGTGGATACACAAAACGCGTACACGCCGGCGCAGTTTGCGGCGCACCTGCAACAGATTTATGACGACTATCCGCGCGACCACAATTTCGTGCTCATGAATTTGATGGACAGCCACGACACCGAACGTCTCGGTTCGATGGTCGTGAACCCCAATCGCGTAATTGACCACGCGAGCTCCGCAGAACGTGATGCGAATTTCGACGTGCGCAAGCCGAATGCAGAGGAGATGAAGACCGCCCGGCTCATCGCTGCGTTTCAAGCTTTCTATCTCGGCGCGCCCATGATATACTACGGCGCGGAGGCCGGCATGTGGGGCGCGGACGATCCCGACGAGCGCAAGCCCATGGTGTGGCCCGATTTGGTTTATGAAACCGAGCGCTCACATCCCAAGGGCCGCCCGCGTCCCGCGGATTCGGTTTATTTCGATCAAGAGCTTTATCAGTATTATCAAACGCTGCTCAAGCTGCGCCATGAGCAAAGCGCGCTGCGGCGCGGCGAAATTCGTTTCGTCGAGTTACACGAGGCTCCGAACGTGATCGCGTTCGAACGCAGTGCAGGCACGGAGCGTTTGCTTTGTCTCTTCAATCGTTCTTCGCAAAGCGAACGCGTCACGTTGCCGGAAGGCTACTCAAATCTCAAAATCCTTTTCGGTGAAGCTGCGAGCAGCGCACCGCGTGTTTATGAAATGCGCGGCAATTCCGCGCTGGTGCTGCGCGCACCTTGAACCGCGGCTCCTGCAACGGCTTTGCCGTTGCATTCAAAACCACTCGCGCTCCCATCGTTGCACACGAAACAGACCTCCCGGTTTTGTCATTCCGGACGAATCTTTTTGAGCGCACGGCACTACCTCCAGCGCATCAAAAGATTCTTCCAGAATGGCACGCGAAAGAGGGAAGGCGTAACTTAGATATTGCTCGGAGTAATAAAACCGCTCACCAAAGGAGAAAGCGCCAATGTTGAAAAGAAACGCTCTCGCCGTTATTAGTTTGCTATTGTCTTCAAACGTTGTCTTCGCGCAAGAACGCTCGGCGCCCGTGCATACGTACTCCATCGTCGCGCGCGATCCCGCAACCGGGCAAATGGGCGTGGCCGTGCAATCGCATTGGTTCTCGGTCGGCTCGCTCGTCACTTGGGCCGAAGCCGGAGTCGGGGCGATCGCAACGCAATCGTTTATTGATCCCGGTTACGGCCCGCTCGGTTTGGATTTGCTGCGCGCGGGCAAAACTGCGCAGCAAGCGCTCGCGGGATTGATTGCCGCGGACCCCAACGAAGCCGTGCGCCAAGTTGCGATGATTGATGCGAAAGGCAATGTTGCCGCACACACGGGCAAGAAGTGCATTCCCGCCGCGGGACATATCGTCGGCGAGAATTTTTCCGTGCAAGCCAATCTCATGTTGAATGACAAAGTCTGGCCCGCGATGGCAGAGGCGTATCGCAACACGAGCGGCGATCTCGTGGACAAAATGCTCGCGGCGCTCGATGCGGCGCAAAGCGTGGGCGGCGATATTCGCGGCAAACAATCCGCGGCCATTCTCGTGGTGAGCGGCACGAGCACGGGCCGGCCGTGGGTCGATCGTGTGATGGAGCTGCGCGTGGAAGATCATCCCGAGCCTTTGCAAGAACTGCGGCGGCTCGTGCACGTGCATCGCGCGTATCAACACATGAACGCCGGCGATCTTGCCGTGGAGCACAGTGACATGGACAAAGCGCTCGCCGAATATGGCGCGGCGCAAGCCATGATGCCCGATAATCTCGAAATGATTTATTGGACTGCGACTTCGCTTGTGAACGCGGGCCGCGTCGAGGAATCTCTCCCGCTCTTCAAAAAAGTTTTTGCGGGCGATCCCAACTGGGTCGAGCTAACGCCGCGCTTGCCGGGCGTGGGTTTGTTGAATGTGGATGAGGCAGGTATGAAGAAAATTTTGAGCGTCGCGCCGAAGAAAAAATAGCTGTTGACTCCGAAAAAGAATAGGCAGGATGATTGCGGCAGCATGATTTCTGTCGCAAAATGATTCTGCCGGTCTTTGAAGGCGCCGCCATTGCTTTTGTGCCGAGGACATTCTATTTTCCTCCAAACATGGAGATCGCATATGCCTCATGAAGTCATCATTAAAGCCCCAAGTTGGGTGGCGGCGGGCGACTTGTTTGGGTTGCTGCGCCAAGACCTGCAATTCAAGCTGGCGTACTACGACAGCCAGTGTCGCGGCTTTGAGCAAAAATACCAACAAACGTTCTTCGAGTTCGAAACCTCCATGCGTGCGGCGCAAGAAAACTTCGACGTTTGGGAAGATTTCATGGATTGGGAAGCCGCCGTGAGCGCTCGCCAAGAGCTCGCGCATCGCCTTGAAGAGCTTGCCGCATGGAAAGCCTGAGCCAGATTTTTGCCAACTATACGTTTGTATCCGGCTACGAAGTTCTCAAATTCGAGCGCACACAAACCGTGTTGCGCTCGAAAATCGTAGTCGCCCTGCGCGACGGCTCTCAGCTTTTTATCAGCGAAGCCACCACGCCGCAAGGATTTCGCTATGCCTATCATTGGCAAGATACGCAGGGCGGCTTGCGCGCGCGGTGGGATAACGCACCGCATCATTATGACCTCGTAACCTTTCCTGATCACTTCCACTCTGCTGAAAAGATCGAACCTTCCACGCAGCCTACCATTCGTGAGGTATTTGAATATATCGCGGCGCATTTGCGCAGTCGTGCTGAATTTGACCACTAGCAATATTCGAACAGTCTAACGGTTTAAAAGGGGTGCCCATGCCCAATGCAAAGAACTACCACAAGCTTCGTATCTTCCTCGCCTCGCCGAGCGACGTGGCGAAGGAGCGCGAATACGTTCGCAGCGTTGTCAATGAACTCAACAAAAGCGGGCATCGGCAGCGCCGATGAAAAAGGCATTCACTTCAAAGACTTCGTGCGGCAAGATTTGATCAAATTTCTGTTGGAACATAAGCAACTAGCGCACGAGCAAACCATACCACCTGTTGCCCCCGCGCCCTCTCCTCGCGAAAGCAACGAAACGCTCCAACGCCGTTACCTCAAAAACCTGCAACGTTACTGCGACCTTCTCCCGCTCGCCGCGGTGGATAAAAAGACCGACTCCTCTTCCGGCGCGCGCCTCACGCTCAGCCAGGTTTATATCAATCTCAACACTACGGACTTTGTGGATGCAACCGGCAAAGTCGTCACCCACGAGATGCGTGCGAAGCAACGTGAACCCGAGCGCGAGGAGAAAGAAAAGCTGAAAGCCTATGCCGCGCTGCAAGCTGCGGCGCAACACCCGGCGCTCGTCATTCTCGGCGATCCGGGATCCGGCAAAAGCTCTTTTCTCAATCATCTCATGTTCGCACACGCTGCCAAGCTTTTGCAACCCGAACGGGCCTTGCCGGAGGGTTGGCCGCACGGCGCGTTGCTGCCCGTGCGCGTGCTCTTGCGCGAGATGGTGGTTTCGCTCGAAAAGCAGGGCGCGAAAAATTTTCTCAAGCTCGGGGCTGAAAGCCGTCGCCGCGAATTTGGCCGCGTCGTTCACGAACACCTCGCCGAGCACCTCGTGGAGTACGACGCGCAAGATTTTGCCGCGGCCTTAAAGGCCGCCATTAGCAACGGCCAATGCCTGCTCGTGTTTGACGGCCTCGATGAAGCACCCACAGCGCAGCGGCCGCTCGTGCGCCTCGCCGTGGAAGAATTTTGCGCCGCGCACCCCGGCAACCGCTATCTCCTCACCTGCCGCATTCGCTCGTATGAAGGCAATGCCTGTCTCGACGCATTCCAAACCGTAACGCTCGCGCCGTTTGATGACGAGCAGCTTGGCGACTTCATCGCGCGCTGGTACCACGCGCTGCCGCAAAAATTCCCCGCGGAAAAATTGGCCGCCAAGCAGGCGGATTTGCGCGAGGCCGTGCAGCGTTTGCCGCAAGACCTCGTGCGCAATCCGCTCCTGCTCACCACGCTCGCCAATATGCACACCAACAATTTGGAGCTGCCCCGGCAGCGCATCAAGCTTTATAAAAACGCGAGCGCGCTGCTCTTGCAGCGTTGGCATATCCACAAGCCCGGCGAGGTCGCGCACAAAGTCTCGCTGCTCGACAAACTCAATTTGCAGAGCGATAAAGAGATCTATCGCGCGCTATGGGAACTGGGTTACTTTGCGCAAAAGACGGAGCGCGGGCAAGCGGCGGCGGACATTCCGCAGGCCGAGGCCGTCAACATTCTCACCAAACATTTCGCGGCGCTCGAGAAGCCGCTCGTGGCCGCGGGCGAGTTTCTCGATTTCGTCGACCAAACCGCGGGCTTGCTCATTGGCAAAGGCGGCGCGAGCGGAAACGTTTATGCCTTTCCGCACCGCACGTTTCAGGAATATTTTGCGAGCTGCCATCTTGCCAAAGGCAGCCGCGATTTCAAACGCGCGTTGCCCGGCTTGCTCGCAGAAGGCGATTATTGGCGCCTCACGGCGCAGCTTGGCATTGAAGAGTTTTTGTATAACGACAACAACGACGGCCCGGCCATGGATGCGGCCTACTCGCTTTGCCCTTTGCCCGAGCCGGCGCTGACCGACACCAAAGCCTGGCGCGGCGCGCTTTGGGCCGGCCATTTCGCGCTGGAAATTGGCACGGGTCGCATTGCGCAAGATGAATTGCCCGAAGGCGGGCCCGCGTTTTTAGAGCGCGTGCGCCAACGTTTGCTCCGCATTGTTGAAAAAAATCTTCTGCCTCCGCTCGAACACGCAGACGCCGGCTTCGTGCTCGGCCAGCTCGGCGATCCACGCGAGGGTGTTTGTACTTTACCGCCGCTTTGGGTGGAATTAGAAGGCGGTAAATTTGTGATGGGCAGTAAAGACAAAGAAGCACGTGATGATGAAAAGCCGTTGCACGAGGTCGAAGTCTCACCGTTCAAGATCAGCAAATATCCCATCACTAACGCGTAGTTTGCGGCGTTCATCAATGCCGGTGGTTATGAAGAGAGAAAATGGTGGAGCCAAGAGGGTTGGAAGTATCGTCAAAAACAAAATTGGGAAGCGCCGCGCTGGTGGCGAGATGATTCTCTCAATCTGCCGAATCAACCCGTGATTGGCGTATCATGGTTCGAAGCCGAATCGTTTTGTATTTGGCTCGGCGAGCAAGGGGCAAATGGCAAGGGGCAAAACGCGAGAGTGCGTTTGCCGACCGAGGCAGAGTGGGAGTTTGCGGCGCGGGGCAAAGAAGGGCGCAAGTTTCCGTGGTGGCGTGCTAAAGACCAAGCAGAGCCGACTCCGGAGCATGCGAATTTCGGCAGGTTGATCAATCGCCCAACTGCAGTGGGCAGCTACGCGAAAGGCGCAACGCCCGAAGGCGTTTTCGATCTTGCCGGCAACGTGTGGGAATGGTGTCTTGACTTCTATGATGAAAAGTATTATGCTGCGTGCAACAAAAAAGGCGTGGTGAAAAATCCGTTATGCATGAAAGAGAGTTGGGGACGAATTCTTCGTGGTGGAGCTTATTACTCTGAAGCACCCGGCCTGCGCGGGTCGCTGCGCCGCGGGAACTATCCAGACGGTAGGAACGACCTCGATGGTTTCCGCGTATGCGTCGTCGAGTCATGATCTTTTGAATACCTGAATTCCTGACCCACTGAACCCCTGAAAAAGGCAAAGCCCCGCATGCGGGGCTTTGCCTCGAAATTTTTTTTAAAAAAGAGTAGGCCGGCCATGGCGGAAGAATTAAAGCTCGCGCAGAAGAGTTATGATCTGTGCCAATGGCTTTTTCATCACACCAACAAATTTCCCAAGAGCCATCGCTTCTCCGTTGCGGTGCGGATCGAAAACCAGTCTTTAGAATTTCTAGAGCTGGTGTCCCTCGCCGAGTATCGTCGCAACAAACTGCCGCTGTTGCAAAAGGCCGACGAGCTCCTGTTTCGCTTACGGCTGTTGGTGCGCTTCAGCCACGCGCTGCAATTCTTGAATGCCACTTCGTATGAATTCGCGGCCAGAAGCCTCGACGAGCTGGGCCGTATGTTGGGCGGGTTGATGAAGAAGAGCGCGTAGTAGCGCCGTATAAAATTTGGCGATCAAAATCGGCAATCCAGCGCGCCTCCCATCCCGTGTCATTCGGGAGGAATCTTTTTAAGCGCTCGGCACGATCTCCAGCGCGTAAAAAGATTACCACGAAAATGCGTTAGTCCCGGCGGCCCCTTGTGGGCCGATGTTCGTGCACGTTGCGTCGCCCCACAAGGGGGCGGGACTACTTTCCATGCGAACCCACAAAAACCTCTACGCGCAAATCTGCTCGTTCGAAAATTTCCTGCTCGCCGCCAAGCAAGCCGCGGCGCTTCGCGACCGTTTCTATCTCACCAGAAGCATTTTCTTCGTTATCGTAAAACTTCCCGTGGTCAAGCGGTAGAAATAATAGCCGCTGGGCAAATTTTGAGCGTTGAAAACTACCGTGCTGTTTCCCGCGGCGGTTCTTTCGTGATTCAAAATTGTCGCCACTTCCTTGCCGAGCACATCATAAACTTTTAAAGTGACAAATTCAGTTGTGGGTAACGAGAAAGAAATCGTCGTGCTCCGATTTTCCCCGCCAAAAGTGGAAGAGCTCGCTGCGTTCCGGAAGGGATTGGGATAGTTTTGCTCGAGTGTGGCCACGCGCGGCGCCTCTTTATCTTCGCGAACGCCCGAAGTTGGCAACGGCGCATTCCAAACGCCATGCGCCGCGGAAAGAGCCGCAAATATTTTTCCGTTGTGAATGAACAGCGCACTCACAAAATCATTGTCGATCGGCAGATTGCCGGTCATGACGCTCCAGTTTGCGCCGCCCTCAGTGCTGAAAACAACCCCGACGCCGTCCACCGCCGCGAACAGCGTGCGATTGAAAATCACAATGTCATCGACGATCGTGTTTTGAAATTGCGTACCGAGCCGTTGCCAGCTTGCACCAAAATCTTTCGTCACATAAAGGCCATTCGAGCTTCCGGCATAGACCGTATCAACGTCGGCCTCGAGCGTATAAACATCCCCCACACCTGGAATGCCACGATTGCTCCACGTGTTGCCGTTATCCGCGCTGACCTGCACATTTCCTCGCAAGCCGGCAAGCGCGGCGCCGACGAGCATAACGCCGGACTTGGTTGCCACAAACGAAGTCACACCGGCGAGCGTTGCGGGGAAACCGGTTCCAGCGCGTTTCCAACTCGCTTGCTTGACCGAAGATTTGTAAACGCCGCTTGGCTGTAGGCCGATGGCCCAATCAACTGCGGCGTAAACCGTATCCCCAATTTGCTTGACCCCGCTGACGAACGACTGTGTCTCAAAGCCATCGTTGAAAACGCTCCAAGTTGTTCCGCCGTTCGTGCTGCGACAAACGCCGCCGCCCGCAATTCCCACCCACAGGGTGTCTTGTCGAACCTCGAAACCGCGTATATCGAAATTCATTTCCGCCAGGCCCGTGGGATAGACCGCGAAGCTCGCACCTCCGTTTGAACTAAGCCAGAGCCCGGAATCCTCACTGCCGGCAAAAATACGCGCGCCGCTTTGCACAAAAGTAAAAACGCGATCAGCGGGCGAAGGCACGACTTGCCATTGCGCATGGAGAGGACGTGCCCCAAATCCACAGAGAGCCAAAAGGCAGAAGATTTTTCGTGTCATTAGTGCTTGTCCCTTTTTTATCGCGACTCACTGCACTATCCAATCCGGTTGCGCCAGCAATTGCGCCACGAGATTGCGCAGCGCTACTTGCCATTTCAGCGGTTTACCCGCGAGTTCTTCACGGCGTTCTTCGTGCAGTAGCTGGTGCAAGGCTTCATTGCTCATGGCTTGTTGCGCTTCTAAAACTTGCACCCAAAACGGCGAGTCTTTGGCGGCAATGCCTTCCGCGCCGGCGCGCACGATGTTGCCCTCACGATCCAACAACATGCCGGTGACTTGCAAAACTTCCACCGGCTTGTCTTCCGCGCTCAAAAATTTTATGCCTTCTTCATATCCCGTTCCCAAAACAACTTTCTTGCCGAACACACCTTTGTTCGCTTTGGGATATTCGCTGAATCCGAGTTTGATGATCAACACATATTCAACTTGATTCGCTTGAACCGCGGCACTGAGCGCGGCACGCCATGCTTTCGAGGGCTTCAATATATGAATGACCATCGGCGGATATTTGTCATGCTCGTTGCGCTGCATTGCGGCCTCCGGCGGAGCGCCTTCGCCCTCGGCGCTGCCGACATAAACATACGGCGCGCCCTTTTCCGGAAGTGAGTCGCCGGCCAAACGCTTGCTCCAGCCGAGACTATCCAAATAAGCATTCATCGCTACGGCCAATGGCTGCAGCGCTTGCTCGCGGCCGGCATAGGAGAATTCGGATTTGGTTAGCTCGTCAAACCCGATGGCAACGTAACCGGCGGCAGCGTGCGCGACGACTGCTTTTTTGTTGTACGTTTTATAGAAGGGCGCGCGCTTCAAACGGTCGGTCTGCCCCGAGGAGAACGCATTCACATTTGACCAACTCGCAAAGAGAGCCGCGAGCAGGAGTATAGGGGTCATTTGATGAAAACTTGAAAAACAAAATTTCTGCATCTGCTTCGCCTTTCCTTGAAATGTGAGACGAATAACAAAGCACGCAAGTCCGCCGCGCGATCGGATGCCCACTAGCGGCAAATACGCAGCGTCAGCGCCGCAGAATCAAATGATGACAGACAAAGTTCCGGCGCCTGCATCGATAAAACATGCAATGCAAAATATAGTTCACAAAGAATTCATACGCAACTTGGCCGGAATTTTCTTTGCGACGAGCTCCGCGCCGCCTGGTGGAAAGCAACAAAGCGGGTTATTCGAAACGCACTATTGCTCTTTTGAAAAAAATGATTTCATTGTAGACCCAATGGCCCTGCTGTTTTATGTCAACGATTCTCAGCAGCGAAGACACACAGTTTTATTTTTTGAGAAAGAAGGCCTGGGCGAGGCTGCAATCCCGCTTTTGCTGAAGCGTCGAGTCTTCGCTCTTTGGGTCTTTGTGAGGAAGTCATGGATGCACTCATTCGATTACTGCTCGAAAATCCATTGTTGCTGCTATTCTTAGTTTCCGCGATTGGCTACGTTTTTGGACGGATAAAAATTCGCGGGAGCAGCCTGGGCGTGGCCGCGGTGTTGTTTGTCGGCATCGCCTTTGGCGCATTGCATCCCGATCTAAAATTGCCGGAGATCGTTTATCTGCTTGGGCTCGTCTTGTTCGTATACACGATTGGCTTAAGCAGCGGGCCGGGCTTTTTCGCTTCCTTCCGGCGCAAGGGACTACGCGACAATCTGTTCGTGCTTGGAATGCTGATGTTGGTGGTTGGGTTTGCCCTCATTACACATCGCATACTGCATCTGAGGCCGGCACAGACCGCGGGCATGTTTGCCGGGAGTCTCACCAACACGCCGGCATTGGCGAGTGCTTTGGATTATCTCAAATCGTATGCGCCCAAAGCCGGCTTGGAGCATTTACTCGCCGAGCCGGTCATCGCTTACTCGCTCACTTATCCGATGGGCGTGGTGGGAATGATTCTCGCGATTTATGTCACGCAACGCCGGTGGAAGACGAACTATGCGCAGGAAGCCGGGAGCCTGCGCGAGCTTGGCGCCACCCACGTCAAACTGCAAAATCGCACCATTCGCATCACACACGCAGAAGTCGCGCATGATGCCATTCATAACTTGATAGAGCGGCACGCATGGGATGTGGTCTTCGGGCGTATGAAACGAAATAACCAGCTCTCGCTTGCCACGGGCGAAGAGCATTTTCAAACCGGGGATCTCGTAAGTGTAGTGGGCGCGCGCGAGGAATTGGAACGTGTGACTGCGCACCTCGGTGAAGTGAGCGATGAAAAAATCGACCTCGACCGCAGCAAATTGGATTATCGCCGCATCTTTGTTTCCAATCCCAAAATCGCGGGCCAGCGTTTGCGCGATCTCAATTTGCCGCAACAATTCGGTCTCGTGATCACCAGGGTCCGGCGCGGCGATATTGAGTTTCTGCCGCACGGCGACACGGTGCTCGAGCTGGGCGATCGCATTCGCGTGCTCACGCGCAGTGATCGCATGGAAGCCGTGAGCGCATTTTTTGGCGATTCATATCGCGCCGTGAGCGAGATTGATGTATTGACTTTCGGTCTCGGTTTGGCGCTGGGATTGTTAGTCGGGCTCGTCCCGATTCCTCTAACTGGCGGCGTTGTCATCAAACTCGGGCTTGCCGGCGGCCCGTTGATCGTGGCGATGTTGCTGGGAACATTGGGGCGCACCGGCCCGTTGGTTTGGAGCTTGCCCTACAGCGCCAATATGACCTTGCGCCAAGTCGGATTGATTTTTTTTCTTGCAGGTGTGGGCACGCGCGCGGGCTATGCGTTTGTCACCACTTTTACTGAGGGCAGTGGCTTGGCGATTTTTGCGGCCGGCGCGCTCATCACATGCGCATCCGCTCTGCTCATGCTATGGATTGGCCATCGCCTGCTCAAGATTCCCATGAGCCTGCTCATCGGCATGCTGGCAGGATTGCAAACTCAACCCGCGGTGCTCGGCTTCGCGTTGGAGCAAACGCACAACGATTTGCCCAACCTCGGCTACGCCACGGTTTATCCCGTTGCCACCATCAGCAAAATCATTTTTGCGCAAACGCTGTTGACCTTGTTGATGTAGCTCAACATGGCAGCGTCGAAAGTTTGTGAAAACGAAGAAGAGGCGCGGATTTTCTACTCTCCGATGCGCGTGCGAGCTAGTGGCCTCTCGCTCGTCCTCGCAAAAAATCTGAAAGGAGCAGAAATCATGAAACGGCGCAGCAACTTCATCATGAGGCCAACTGGCTCGATGGTCTTGTTCGCAATGCTACTGGCAGAGCCCCAATCGGTCTTGGCCCATTGTGACGGCATGGATGGTCCGGTGGTGAAAGCAGCGCAATAGGCGCTTGCGAGCGGCAATGTGAATCTGGCTTTGATTTGGGTGCAAAAGAAAGACGAAGCCGAAATCAGAAAAGCTTTCGAGAAGACCATGGCGGTTCGGAAACTGAACCCGGAAGCGATAGAACTTGTTGACAGGTATCTCTTCGCGAGCACATGGGCGTCAAGCTACCGAAACCTAAACCTAACAAGTACGCCCTTGATGAGGGCGTTTCGAGGGCGGTACTCTTAGCTTGACACCTAGGCTTCAATAACGCACGCTAGGAGGGATCGGTGTCATTTGAAAAAGTCAGCGGATGAAGTCTCTTCAATGCAGAACACTTGATTCATAGATTGTTGGCTCTTGATCCATTCATCAAGCATGTATTCCACTGGTCCCTCCTGCAGGCGCACGTTATTCTATTAAAAGTGAAATCTGTGCAGAGAGAGCAGAGAGGGCAAAGACTTCAAATGGCAGAATGATTCATCGGCAGAGTAATGACGTAACCATTCTGCCGAAAAATTATTCTGCCTGCTTGGTTGCGGCTCGCGTTGGGGATTGAGAAAAACTTGAGCGCGCGATTATCCCGCGCCACCGCCGGAGCCTCCCGCTCCGCCGCCGCCGCCGGAAGAAGCGCCGCCACCGGTCCCGCTCGCTGAGCTGAGCGTAGTACTCGCCGCAGTCATCATGCTGCTCATCGCATCTGCAAAACTGCCATGGCTACGGTGCTGCGAAACATACCACGGGTAATTGGCTGCTCCCAGCTTGTGCTCGACGTTTTGCAAAAGTTTCTTCAGTGCGCGCGACGGCAAATCCACAGCCATGGCATAGACAAGCGCCGGTTCCAGGCTCTGCAAAGTGAAATTTCCACTACTTTGATTTTTGGAAATGCGTTTCATGAAATCGCGGAACCCGAGCAAGCGCTCGCGCTGCGCCGCGGTCTCTTTCGAATAGCGAATAATGACAAACGACAGCGCGGCGAGCGCCACACCTGAGACGATGAACGAAATTCCAAACTCTCCCATTTTGACAACAGCGAAAATTCCCAACCCGACCAGCACGAGCATTCCCAGCGAGCTCCGAATTGCCGCGCGCACGGATTCCGGATCGAAGTAGCGCTCGTCTGCAATCATGGCCTTGATGCGCTTGCGCCATTGCTGAAACCACTTCATGAAGCTGCGGCGGCTTTTAGAAATGGCAGAAAATGGAACGCGGTCTGCGCCTTGCGCAATCTCACCTTGCAGAAAACGCAGCAGTTCCAGTTCATGCGCCCGCAGTCGGGAGCGGTTGTCGTTGATCTTGTCCGTTTCAAACTGAATAACATATTCCTGCTTTTTCCAACGCCACCCGAGGAAACCGTTTTCTTTTTTCTCTTCTCGAATCATAATAATCCCACGGCGGGCTAAATCGAGCAAGGTGGAAACCAAAGCGCCGGCGGAGAGTTGTGAACCGGCGTAGTAGTAGTTTGCCAACGCCGGCGGTATATCCTGCGGCGGCGACGTTTCCAGGCGAGGGTTGGCGCTCATCAGGCTGCGACCATAGCGATTGTACAAATAGAAAAGCAGCAGTACGCCGCCCAGATTCGCCGCAATGAGCCACGGGAGGTTTTGTTCCCGCCATGCCTCTTGCGCCTCCAATTCGCCAGCCGCTTCCTCGCGAGAGCGGTTTGCCTCTTCCGCCCAAGCGCGCTCTTGTTCGAGAATTGTTGGCAGAGCAGTTCGTTCCGTGCGAGTAAAAGCTGCCGGCAAAAATTCCTTTGGAAAAACAATCCGGCCTTCCCAATAGGTCTTGGCAGGCAGTGGCGCTACTTCAAAACGAGCTTGCCCCACGCCGGTAATCGCACACGCTCCATGCAACGGCCCGTGCGCCCAAACTTTGAGGTCGTCGATTGGCACGGCGCCGGGAAGCTGTGTCGTCACTTCCACTCGCGCAGTTTGGCGGTCCCATCCGGTCCCGACGAATTTGTAGTAGAACTCCGCAACGTCGGCATGCGCTACGGCCACGCCTTTAAGATAGAATCGCAAATCAAACGTGCGCGTCTCATCTCGTGCTTCATAGTTCCAGCGCATGAGCAGAGCCTCCCGTTTCCGCTCGATGAAAAAAGTTCCCGGCCGTTCTTCCTCAACAGATTTATTCTCGGAATACTTGGTTCCACCTTCACTGATTTCAATGTTCGAGATCTCCGGAATGCCCTGCAACGACAACTTGTAGGTGGCAAAAGTAAACCGGCCGGTGAATGTGTACGTGCGCGACTCATTGATCCACACGCCGCCGGTCGAATCAATGGCCGCATGAATGCGAACCGCATCGATCGTATAACGTTTGGCGGCGAGCGCGGTGGCATTTGTCGTCAAAGTAATGATAGTTACGACGAAAAGAATTCGCTTCATCATACTATGCCCACTCTTTGAAAATCCGTTGTAAGATACTCATCTCACGCGAACCTTCACGCGCCTGACGAGTTTGCCCAATTCGCGCAGCCACAGCACCGAGCTTGCCACTGCGGCGCAGCGCAGCCAATCGCCGAAGCTCAAGCGCACGGTCGAAAATGTTTGCTGCAGAAACGGCGTGTAAATCACTGCCACTTGCAATGCCAGCGACAGCAATACCGCGCCCCACAACAGCTTGTTCGAGAACAATCCGGCGAAGGCGCTGCGTTCATCCGAACGCGCGTTAAAAACGTTGAAGATTTGAAAGAGCATCAGCGTCGTGAAAGCCATGGTTTGGCCGTAGCGCATATTGCCCGTGCCTTCGATCAAACCGCCGGGCAGGCTGGCATCGAGCACTCCAAGCGTGCCGATCGCCATGATCGCACCGATAAAGAAAATGCCGAACCACATGCGGCGCGTGATCACGCCTTCATCCCGCGAGCGCGGCGGCACATTCATCAAACCCTTGTCCGCCGGATCTACGCCAAGCGCGAGTGCGGGCGCGCCGTCGGTCACGAGATTGATCCACAGAATTTGCGTTGCAAATAGCGGCAGCACAACCGCGCCGGCGCCTTCTGGCGTCAGGCCGATCACACCCGCCAGCAACACGCCGAAAAACATCGTCATCACTTCGCCGATGTTTGATGAAAGCAGGTAACGCAGAAACTTTCGGATATTCGAGAAGATCGCGCGGCCCTCTTCGACCGCCGCGACAATAGTGGCGAAATTGTCGTCGGCCAGCACCATGTCCGCCGCTTCTTTGGAAACGTCCGTGCCGGTGATGCCCATGGCCACGCCGATGTCGGCGGTTTTCAACGCGGGCGCATCGTTGACGCCGTCGCCGGTCATCGCCACCGTCGCGCCGTCACGCCGCAACGCTTGCACGATGCGCAGCTTGTGCTCGGGGTTGACGCGCGCGTAAACCGACACTTCTTGCACCGTGCGGTCGAGCAACTCCTCCGGCATCTTCTCCAGCTCCGCGCCGGTGACGGCGCGGCCGTTTTCCACGATGCCGAGTTCCGTGGCAATGACGGCTGCAGTCTTGGGATGATCGCCGGTGATCATGATCGGGCGAATGCCCGCGACTTTTGCGCGCGCCACAGCATTCTTTGCCTCCTCGCGCGGCGGATCAATCATGCCGATCAATCCCAGGAAGACAAGCTCTTGCTCAACGCGCTCATCAACTTCTTCATGATCAAAGGCATCCTTTGGCAACGAGCGCAGGGCGACGCCGAGCGTGCGCAGCGCATCGCCGGCGAGTTCTTCATTGGCCTGAAGAATCTCGGCGCGGCGTTCCGCGGTCAAAGGTTTCATTTCTTCGCCCACCAGCTCTTTCGAGCAGCGTGCGAGCAGCACGTCCGGCGCGCCTTTGGTGAAGACGAGCAGGCGTTCCTGGCGCTCGGCATCCGTATGAATCGTGCTCATCAATTTGCGCTCGGACGAAAAGGGGACTTCCGCCACGCGCGCGAAACGAGCGTCGAGCGCTTCTGCCTCCAGCCCGGCTTTGCGCGCCGCGACGATCAACGCGCCTTCGGTCGGATCGCCCTGCACCATCCACCTTCCATCGCGCTCCTGTAACACGGCATTGTTGGCGCGATCTGCAGCCGCGAGCGCGCGCACCAACTCATAACGAAGGTTTCCATCAATCGTCCCGCCACCGTTACGGTGTGTCGGCGAGCCTTTGTCGAGCCGCACTTCGCCTTCGGGTTCATATCCCGTGCCGCCCAAACTCACGCGCCCGCTCGCGGTGACGACCACCCGCACGGTCATCTCGTTCTTCGTCAGCGTACCAGTTTTGTCGGAGGCAATGACGTTTGCCGAGCCGAGCGTTTCGACCGCGGCGAGATGGCGCACGATAGCATTGCGCTTTGCCATGCGCTGCACGCCGATGGCGAGCACCGCGGTCACCACTGCCGGCAAGCCTTCGGGCACCGCTGCAACGGCGAGCGCGACACCGAGAATGAGCACGTCGAAAATTCCGCTGAACCCATGCACGTCTTCGACGAGAATGATGGTTGCGATCATCACTACGGCGATAACGACGACGATGAGGCCGAGCAGTTTGCCGACCTTGTCAAGCTCCTTTTGCAGCGGCGTGGTCTCTTCCGGAGCTTGCTTCAACATGCCGGCGATGCGTCCCATTTGGGTTTGCATCCCGGTTGCCACCACCACCGCGCGCCCGCGTCCGTAAGTTGCTGCCGTGCCGCTGAAGATCATGTTGTCACGGTCGCCGAGTCCGACTTCTTGCGTAATCGGCAGCGTGTCCTTCGACACCGGCATACTCTCGCCGGTCAGCGCCGCCTCCGCCGTTTGCAGCGCGGTTTCTTGAATCAGGCGCGCGTCCGCCGGAATGGTGTCGCCCTCTTCAATGAGAATGATGTCACCCGGCACCAGCTCGGTTGCCGGGATACTCTGCCGCTCGCCGTCGCGGATGACGTTGGCATGCGCTGCCGACATCTGGCGCAGCGCCGCGACCGCTTCTTCCGCGCGTGACTGCTGAATATAGCCCATGATCGCATTGAGCAACACGACGGCGAAGATCGCCATGGCTTCGTAGGGCAGCGCCGATTCACGTTCGTACAGCCACAACACGGTCGAGATCGCCGTGGCGATGAGCAGCAGGATGACGAGCACGTTTTTGAACTGCGCGAGGAATTTTGTCCACGCGGGAACGGGCTTCTCCGGCGTCAGCTCGTTCTTGCCATACTTTTCGAGCCGCGCCCGCGCTTCCGCTTTGCTCAAGCCGTGATGCGCCTCCGTTGCGAAAGCGGCCAATACTTCGTCAACCGATTGTCGATAGGCATTTGTCTGCCCTTGGCGGATTGTCGCTGTGCTCATCTATTCACCTCTCGTGTTCATAAGAGATAGTGGGCTTCCTATTCCAAGAGCGCATTGCGGACAAGAAAAACCGTGCACTATCATCGTTTTGATAAAACTCTTAATTTTAACATTACCCCTTGCCGCTATTTTGTTCAGGTCGCGAATTACTGCAACACCGAGAAGGAAGCGACAATGCATTCGACTTTATACGCAATTGAAAGTATTGAAGGTACATTGAACTTAGATGAGAATTCCGTCTAAACTGCGGACAAGCCACTTCAGTTTCGGATTTAACTCGATAACGAGAACATCAGTCGAATAATAGCAGGAGGTTTCTATGTCATACCAAGCAGAAATCAGTCGTGCGAATCCAAGTTGTTTCCTTTTCTTAATAGATCAATCCGGTTCAATGACCGACACATTTGGCGGTGGAGGTGGCAATAAACGCAAAGCCGATGGTGTTGCCGATATAATTAATCGGCTCCTGCAAAATCTTATTATCAAATGTGCCAAAAGTGAAGGCATTCGAGATTACTATCACATAGGCGTTATAGGTTATGGAGCCACAGTTGGCTCCAGTTTTTCAGGGTATCTCGCTGCTCAAGATCTTTCGCCGATCAGCCTAATAGCAAATTCTCCGTCTAGAATTGAAGAACGAACAAAGAAAGTAGATGATGGAGCGGGTGGTCTTGTCGACCAAACAATAAAATTCCCAATTTGGTTTGATCCGGTCGCAGATGGAGGAACTCCTATGTGCCAAGCTCTTGATCGGGCAAAGTCAATTATCCAAAACTGGATTAATGGCCACCCATCATGTTTCCCTCCAATTGTTATCAACATCACAGACGGAGAAGCCACCGACGGCGATCCAACAGAAAAAGCCGAAGAAATAAAAAGATTGAGCAGCACAGATGGTAATGTTCTGGTTTTCAATATTCACTTATCCTCGCAAAACGCTATTCCAATTGAATTTTCAGATAAAGAAGATGGTTTACCAGATCAATTTGCAAAACTTTTGTTCCGCATGTCGAGCATTCTACCAACACATATCCAAAATGCAGCCAAGCAAGAAGGCTATCGGATCTCAGAAGCTACCCGAGGTTTTGTTTTCAATGCGGACATGGTTTCCGTCATTCGATTTCTTGATATTGGGACTAGGCCAAGTAACCTGCGTTAAATGCTTGCATATATGCAATTCTCAATTGCCCAGTTTCATCTTCCAAAGTTCGGAAATGAGAAAAACGAATACGAAGATGCTTTTGCCCCAAAACGTCACGGTCGATTTGAATGTAACTCGCTCTCATTAGCTATCGCAGATGGCGCATCTGAAAGCTCATTTGCGGCTGAATGGGCAAAGATGCTGACAAGGGCTTATGTAAAAGAACCTTTCTTCAATGTCCCACATCTGCAATCGCAGATAGAGAAATTAGCTGACCGTTGGAAAAGCTTTGTTCAACGTCGGCCAATGCCTTGGTTTGCAGAAGAAAAAGTTCGCATGGGTGCTTTCTCCACTTTGCTTGGTATTCATCTTAGTGAAGACTCAACGGATGCAATGCAGACTGGCAAATGGTCAACAATAGCTGTCGGTGACAGTTGTCTTTTTCAGGTACGGGGTGATATCCTGACTGAATCATTTCCAATATCAAAATCATCAGATTTTGGGATTTCTCCAACATTACTATCCAGCAACGATTCAAAAAACAAAAGCGTTTGGGATCAAGTTGCTTTTAAAGCTGCCAGATGGCAAATCGGAGATATGTTTTTCCTTGTAACAGATGCTCTCGCTTTCTGGTTTTTGTCTCAACATGAACATAATGAACGCCCTTGGGAAATTCTCGCAGGTTTCGTCGAAGATAACAACCCCATAGAATCCTTTACGACTTGGGTAAATAACGCGAGGGCATCTTCCACGCTGAAGAACGACGATGTCACCTTGATGATTGTTAAACTGTAAGTATCACCATGCCGTTGCCTAGAGGAGATGAATACTTAAATGCAGTTCAAAATCCTCGAACTGCATTTAGCGACCTTGAACTAAAGGATTGCACTCCTGAAACTGATCAATTTGGAATCCCGAAACCATATTCAGGTGGCTTTACCACTACGTTTCATCTTTACAATCATTCGCAACAATGGGCCGTTCGCTGTTTTACCAGAGCTATACCAGATGTGCAGAAACGGTATGAAGCGATAGCCCGCTTTCTTCAAAAATCATCGGTTGAATATTTTGTCAAAGCCAATTGCCTTCTTCAAGGTATTCGAATAAGTGGCCAATGGCATCCAATTATTAAAATGGAGTGGCTTCAGGGAGACACTCTCAATTCCTTTATTACAAAGAACATTTCAAATCCAAACTCAATCAATAAGCTAATTCCCGAATTTGCCAATTTAGTGCGAAAGCTTGAACAACTTGGTATTGCTCATGGTGACTTGCAGCATGGAAATATCATAGTTAAAGGCGGCAAACTTCACCTTATTGATTACGATGGAATGTTCCTTCCAGAGCTTTCTAACTTACGCGCCAACGAAATCGGACACGTTAATTACCAGCATCCCAAAAGAAATGAACATCATTTTAATTTATCGATAGATCGTTTTGCCGCTATAGTTATCTATCTCGGTTTACACGCCGTTTTCGTATCACCAAGACTTTGGAAAATATACGACAACAGTGACAATATTCTTTTTAGAGCTGAAGATTTTATAAAGATAGAATCTTCTCCGCTCCTTCAAGAGCTTTCTTCTCTGCCTCAACTCTCACAGCTTATTGATCGATTTCGAGGAGTTTGTAGGCTCGATTTTGATAAAATCCCCACTCTCGATCAGTTTGTCACAGGCAGCTTTTCTTATCCTAAAGTTACCTCAGCTACAATTGCTCCAACTCCTCGTCGGAATCAATATCTAGTCATTCAAGCGACCCAAACTGGTTCACTTTTGGAGCATGTTGGCGAACGCGTAGAGGTCGTGGGTTACATTTCAGATTTTCATTCAGCCTTCACAAGATATAAACGGCCTTATGTTTTTCTAAATTTTGGCAAATATCCGAATCAAACCTTCACTTTAGTGCTTTGGTCAACTTCGTTAAATTCGTTTAATCAAGCGGGCGTTGATCCTAATTCATTTGTTGGCAAAAGTGTGAAGGTAATCGGCGTTATCGGGAGTTACCGTAACCGACCTCAAATGACAATTGAGATGCCTTCACAAATTCAAATCATGACGGGAGATGCCGAAGCTCGACAGTGGTCTGTTGCCCAACCATCAACCACGCCTTCTCGCAAAGCACAAGAAAAGGTTTCGCATCAATCAGAAGCATTTGTATTTAATACTCTATATGCTGGTCGTACAGCGGCACCACATCCTACTACTGTATCTCCCGCAAGGTTTGAATCACCGAAAAATGTACCCCGTACCAAAACTGCGACAAACTCTCCTACTGTCTCACCGTCATCGAGCCAAAAAGAGAACTTCAATCCCACACATGGCGTTGTGGGCGCAATACTTCTTAGCATTATTGGCGGTGCTGTCTGGAGCATTGGGGGATTGATTTTGGGTGCTATTATTGGTTATCAAATTGGTAAACGAATTTAAACAAACGTAATGAGGCCAATTTCCATTTCGGCGCGTTCGCGCCTTCGGCGTGAGCGCTCAGTCGAACGCCTGCCGAGTAATTAAAGATTATTCAAATTGTTTTATAAAACAAGCTCCATTTTCTCGCGGGCCAAAACACAAGCGCGAAATCTTTGCTGGCATTCCCGCTCCCGCCGGCGCAGGAACTCATCGTCGTGATCCGGATCGTGATGGGTGATGGCCAGCATTTTCACACCGGCCATTTCGGCCACTTGCAGCGCTTGCTCGTAGCTGCTGTGTCCCCAGCCTCTTTTGGTTTTCAATTCTTCGCCGGTGTATTGCGCCTCGTGGATGAGCAAATCAGCGCCCCTGGCGAGCGCGACGACGTTAGGGTCAATGGCGTCGCCATGCTCGACGTCGGTGCAAATGACCAGAACTTTTCCAAGCCGTTCCAAGCGAAAACCATACGTGCCGCCGGGATGGTTGTGCCGATTGGCAGTCACTTTGGTGATCTCGCCATGATCGTCTGCAAAATATTCGCGGGACTTATCGATTTGTAAAAATTCAAAACGGGCGCCCATATTATCCAATTGCACCGGAAAGTACTCCGTCTGCATTTGGGTTTTAAAAATGCCGCGCAGATTCGTGACCTTTCTGCCTTTTCCCAGCGCCAGCATGTTGATTTTTTGTTCGGGATTAAAAGCCGGCGCAAAGAAAGGAAAGCCCTGAATATGGTCCCAATGAAAGTGAGTGAAACCGATGAAAATTTCCTCTTGCTGATGGCCGGCGGCGACGAGAGCTTTGCCCAAGTCTCTGATCCCGGTTCCGGCATCGATGATGGCAATGCCTCCCGTATCCGGAAACGTGATTTGAAAACAAGTTGTGTTCCCGCCAAATTCTTGGAATTGGGGATCACAAACCGGAAGCGAGCCTCGGGTTCCGTAAAATTTGACTTTCATATAGTCACCTGAAAGTGAAGTCGTTGCAAAAAAGCAAAAACTCTCACGCAGAGACGCAAAGCCGCAAAGGCCCGCAAAGAAAATTGCCTTGCGGACTCTTTGCGTCTCTGCGTCTTAGCGTGCGCTTTTGGGTTCCGGCTTGTTCGGGTTGTGGGATGATGCACAAAACGCTCCCATTCAGCTTACCCGAGCCTCCGCTTTTACACATTTCGCGAGAATGCGTTGGAAAAAACAACTCTGCAAGCGCTCACTTAGACCGTGGCCGGTTGAGGCTTTCGCAATCCGCGCAAACGGAACGAGAGGACGATCATCATCATTCCGAACGCCGCCGCGTAGGCGCCGATCAGCCACACCACCGACAGCGCTCCTGCGGCCGGATTCAAAAAGAGCAGCATACCGAAGATGATCGAAAGAACGCCGCCGAGAATCAGCATCCATTCGTTCGTCAATTCTTTGCGCAATTGAAGAGAAAAACCAGCGCCACCAACGTCAGCCCCGGCCATACCAAGGCCAAAATGCCGAACAACATCGCACAATGCCCCGTAACAACAGCACCCACCAATGGCTTGCAAAAGCGTTGAGAAGAGGCAAGTTAGTCATAGGTTCTTCTTCTTTTTCAGTGATTAATTTCCGGATAATGTTCTCGACCTCAACGCGCGGAAAAGTGCCCGCCAGCGATTCGACCGGTTTTTCGTCTTGGAAAAAAAGCAGCGTCGGACTGGCAAAAATTCGAAAGCGTTCGGCGGTTTTTGGGTTTTCACGCGTATTGATGCGGCAGAACTTCATTCGTTGGCTATACTGTTCGTCCAGTTTCGCCAAGCCCGGCTCGATGAGATAGCGATTACTGCAATTCTCATCGTAAAATTCGACCAGCACGATTTTGTCTGCGGCAACCAGCTCAGCGTCGAAATTTTGGTCCGTCAATACCTTTGATGTCATCTGCATCCTCACCAAGTTGATTTCCATCGGCTGACTTTTGTTAAGCTCTCGCCATATTGGATATTCAATTGGCGTTCCAATTGTATTTTGGCAGAGATTGCAGCTTAGGTAAGCCCCTTTGCCAACATAGTGTTGCGGGGAAAAGAAAGTAAGGGAAGAAAGGCGAGAAGAGATGAGGTTTTTATGAAATATCAAAAATTTTATGGCCTATCATTATTTATTGGAATAGACAGGCTAAAAGGCGGAGGCTGCAGTTATACATCTGGTATTTCAGCACATCTACGCTAAATCGCAATAAGTAATTTTGCGTTTTTCTTCATTCCGCAGAAATACGGCTTGAGTGTAATCATAAATTGCATGAGTGATTCCTCCAATAGGGCGCTGGGTGCGTTTATTGGCATGCTATCGCAGAAAGACTTCAACTTAGTTGCTCTGTATGGCCGAATTATTAAACACGAGTAAGACATAACACTTTTACACATACCCAAAGGACTTGGGGGCATGGCAAACAAATTTTCACCCAATCCAAACCAACGCAAAGCCGTTGAGACGACAGAAGGCCCTGTTCTTATCATCGCAGGTCCAGGCTCTGGCAAGACATTTACTCTTGTCGAAAGAGTATTTCATCTTATCGCCACAAAAGGCGTCGCCGCCCCAAATATTCTCGTTGCCACATTTACTGAGAAAGCCGCACAAGAGCTTGTCACGCGGATCACCAACAAATTGAGCGAGAACGGTATCCGAATCAACCTGAATGAAATGTATATCGGAACCTTTCACGCGATTTGCTTGCGCATCCTCAAAGATTATCGCGAATTTACGCGACTGCGGCGAAATTTTAACATTCTCGATCAATTTGATCAACAGTACTTCCTTTACCAACGCATAAAAGAATACTATAAAATCTCAAACTATGATTTGATTTTGGGTGGCGGCAAAACTTCGCGCTGGCATCAATCTGAAAATTTGATGAAATGGGTAAACAAAGTCAGCGAGGAGAACCTCGAAGTTGAAAGCCTGCTGAATTCCGAAAGCGCGCAAGTCAAAACGCTTGGCGAGTGTTTCGCATTGTACAAAAAGCACTTGGAAGAAGAAAACGCTTTGGATTTTTCTTCCATCCACTTGGAAACCCTCAGGTTGCTCAATAGCCGTTCGGAGATATTGGAAGACTTGCAGAGCAAACTCCAATATCTTATGATTGATGAGTATCAAGATACCAATACAATTCAGGAATCGTTAATTTTTAGGATTGGTGGGCGACATCAGAATATCTGTGTCGTTGGCGACGATGACCAAGGTTTATACCGATTTCGCGGAGCAACCATCCGCAATATTCTCGAGTTTCCCCAAAACTTCCCTGCCGGAGCGTGCCACCAAATCAGATTGGAAACGAACTATCGTTCCCATCCCAAGATTATTCGATTCTATAATGGCTGGATGGCCGAAAAGGATTGGCAGCACGAAGGGAAGAGCTTTCGGTATGAGAAGAATATTATTCCGCAAGAAACCCAATTTCCGCAACTGCCCACTGTTTTGAAATGCTCCGGCCACGATGAAAAGGATGATTGGCATCAAGAAGTTTATGCCTTCTTGATGGCGTTAAAAGATTCCGGTAGGTTGAGCGATTGGAATCAGATTGCTTTTTTGTTTAAATCCGTCAAGAATCCACACGCCACTGCGCTGGCCAGATATCTCGAAGAAAAAGGCATTCCCGTCTACTCTCCCCGTTCCAATTTATTTTTCGAGCGCGAAGAAATACGTTTGATGATTGGCGCGCTTATTTTCTTGTTTCCACAATTTCCCGACATCAGAAAATGGAATGACGAGGCGCATCTGGAAGCTTGGGATTATTACGATTCCTGCTTTGCTGAATTCACACAACAACTCCGTTTGCCCGAAAACGAAACTTTACTTCAGTGGGCCCGTCCCCGCGCACAAAAACATCGCACTTTGACTGAAAACACCGACTACGGTATTTCAGGATTGTTTTACGAGCTTCTTCAATTTCCACTTTTCAGCCGATTCCTGGGTGACACAGCATTGAGCGGACTTCATGATAGCAGACCAGCGCGTAATTTGGCACTGTTTTCGAAGTTGCTCAATAAATTCGAGTACCTGCATAACATCACGGTATTGACGCCGAACTATCTTGACCTCAATATTCAAAATCTCTTCAATCGTTATCTGCGCTTTGTGATGGATGGAGGCATAGCCGAGTATGAGGATTTTTCCGAATATGCGCCGAGCGGCTGTGTTTCTTTTATGACCATTCACCAAGCCAAAGGGCTCGAATTTCCGGTTGTTTTTGTCGGATCGTTGGATGCGGTTCCGCGCAAACAGTTTAGCGATCTTGATGTGACCCTGCAAAACAGTTTTTACAGAAAGCCGGTTTTCGAGCCGCTGGAAAACACAAAATTTTACGACTTTTGGCGGCTTTATTATACGGCTTTCTCTCGCGCGCAAAACCTTCTCCTACTTGCCTGTCAAGAAAAGACGCAAGGCAGAGGGAAAACTCCTTCGCAATATCTTGCTGATGCCTACAAAAAATTACCTTCGTGGCGAGATCGCCAGTTTGATTTGGACGAATTGACTCTCGAGGCTTTGAAAGAGGTGAATCTCAAGAAGGAATACTCCTTTACTTCTCACATTACGCTATTTGAGAATTGCGCCCGCCAATACAAATTCTTCAAGGAGCTGGAATTTGCTCCGGTCAGGCAAAGCGCCACGATCTTCGGCATGTTGGTTCATCAAACTATCGAGGACGTTCACAAAGCGGTTTTGCGCGGGGAAGAACATTTAGTCAACAAAGACCACGTCGAGCTTTGGCTGAATGCCAATTACACCAACCTTGCCAAGCGCGAGCGAACCTATCTTGCGCCACAGACTCTCAAAGTCGCATTCCAACAGGTTCTCAATTACGTCAATCGGCACGCACACGATTGGTCAATCATCAAAGCAGCGGAAGTCGATGTATCTCTGGTTAAAGATGAATACATTCTTCAGGGCACGGTTGATTTGATTCGCGGCGAAGGCGATACGGTTGAAATCGTCGATTTCAAATCGTCCAAGAAATTGGATATTTTCAACGAACGCGAAAAGCTGGAAACCTATCACCGGCAGTTGGAGGTTTATGCGCATCTGGTTGAAGAAAGAACCGGTTATCAGGTGAGCAAATTGCATCTCTATTTCACCGGTGAAGATAACTCCAATCCCTACATCTCATTTCGTAAAAACAGCCAGTCCATTGACGCCACTATCGCCAAATTCGATGAAGTCGTAAGCTGTATCGAAGGCAAGCGTTTCGAGGTAAAGGAAAGGCCTTGGAAGCTTTGCCAAAACTGCGATATGCGTCACTACTGCGATTCAATTTAACCGACATATGCAAAAGGATTTTGCACCATGAACAGGCAACTTGCATTCGACACTAAAGAGAAAAAGGCACCCGATTCTGTCGAGTCTTATAAATTTGAGCCGATTCAAGGCTACCCCATGCTACATTGGAAAGGCAAACGGCCTTTTCAATCTACTCAATATTATCCCGCTCAACTCAAGGAAATTCATGGCGAGTCGGTAGATGGCTGGCGTAATGAAATTTATTGGGGGGATAATTTGCAGGTGATGAGCCATATGCTGAAAAAGTATCGTGGAAAGATAAAGCTTGTCTATATCGATCCTCCGTTTGATTCAAAGGCAGATTATAAAAAGAAAATACAATTACGCGGAGAAAAATTTACAAACGATTACAATTCATTTGAGGAAAAGCAATACACAGATATTTGGACAAATGATGAATATCTACAATTTATGTACGAACGTCTAATTCTGATTAAAGAATTGATGGATGATGATGGAAGCTTGTATCTTCATTGTGATTGGCATAAAAGCCATCTTCTACGTTGTCTTCTAGACGAAATTTTTGGATCAAACAAATTTAGAAACGAAATCGTTTGGTATTACCCTGACAAATTCGCAACCGGCGGCAAATCGCTGGACAAAAACCACGATCTAATTTTTCACTATTCAAAAGGGGAAGAATTTATTGGGAATGAAATTCGTATCGAAAAACCAGAGGTAACACGCCGCGCACTGAGAAAAAAAGTCGATGGTAAAACGGTCGACGTTCGAGACGAACAGGGCGAAAAGATTTTCAAAGAATATTCGGACAAAAAAATCGACGATGTATGGCAAATCGGACGCAGCATACCCAATAACGAATATCTTGGATACCCAACGCAGAAGAAAGACGACCTCATAGAAAGAATAATAAGTTATGGTTCAGACGAGGGCGATTTGATTCTGGATTGTTTTATCGGCTCTGGCACGACAGCGGCAGTGGCGCAAAAATTTGGTCGCCGGTGCATTGGCTGTGACATCAATCTGGGAGCTATACAAATCACAACCAGACGACTGTTACAGTTGGCAAGTGAATTGAATCATCAAAATGGTCACCAAAACGGTAAGCCCATAAAATACTATACCGGCTTCTCGGTTTACAATGTCAACAACTACGATATCTTCCGCAATCCTGTTGAAGCCAAAGACTTGCTCAAAGAAGCTTTGGAAATAAATCCCTTTGATCATAATTCCATCTATGATGGCGAAAAAGACGGACGGATGGTCAAAATCATGCCGGTGAATCGTATTGCCACACGAGCAGATTTGAACGAGTTGATCACGGGCTTTGACCAGAAGACATTTGAAAGGCGGCAAGAGGCGCACCCGAATAAGCCAGTTGAAAAGTTGTTGCTCGTTTGTATGGGGCACGAGCCTGATCTGGCCGCGCATCTTGAAAATGAAGTGCGGCAAATGGGTTTCAGAATCGATGTCGAGGTGGTTGATATCCTGCGCGACAAAGCCAACTTGGAATTCAAAAGAGATTCAGAAGCGAAGATCAACATTAAAAAAGGCAAATTGGTAGTCGAAAACTTCTATCCGTTGAATCTTCTGCAGAAGTTGAGCTTGTTGAAAGAGAATGTCGAGGATTGGCGGGAATTGGTCGAATCGGTGATGATTGATTGGAATTACGATGGAACGGTTTTCAAACCCGCTGTTGTCGATGTCCCTGAAAAGAATACGCTCGTCGCCGGCAGTTATGACGTTCCCGATGATGCAGGAACCATCAGGGTGAAAATAACCGATCTTCTTTCCGAGTCTTTGGAAGTCGAGGTACAAAATGGCTAACAACAGGAAGCAAGCAGAGACGCACAGCGATTTTGCGTTTTTTGAGTATTTGCGGCTCTTTTACTGTCAGTATCGGAGAGAAATCAGGAGCAACTACAAGCTTCTTTCAAAGAAATTTCTGGATTTTAATGACCCGTCGAATATCCGTCCTTATTCTCTTCGCCTACCGCAATTTGAAGCATTGGAAACGTACATTTTTCTGAAAGAATTTTTGGATAATGCTCCGGTTCATCGCATCTTTGAAGACTGGCATAAAAAGAGTGGCAAATTCGCCCAGCGTACGGAAGCCGGCACTCTCGATGGGCAAGGAGATTTGTTTGGAACATTGGATGAAAATCGCTACAAACAGATTCTCAGCAAAATGCAAAGCGCTTCCCGTGTCTATCCCAATTACATCTTTGCGCTGACCATGGGCACAGGGAAAACCATCTTGATGGCAACCTGCATCTTTTACGAGTTTCTACTGTCGAATAAACATCCTGATGATCCTCGCTACTGTCACAATGCGCTGGTGTTTGCGCCCGACAAAACGGTTCTGCAATCGTTGAAAGAAATTCAAACGTTTGACAAGAGCCGCGCTGTGCCACCAGAGTACGTCAACTGGCTGGATACGCATTTACAATTTCACTTTCTCGAGGAAGCAGGAACAACACTCAACACGTTGGATCGCAGCCGATATAACATCATTATCTCAAATACCCAAAAAATCATTCTCAAGAAGCAACACAAAGAAAAGAGCCTTACCGACAAGCTTTTTAGCGGCAGTGCTCCAAAGTATGATGCCGGCAGCGTCTATGAACAGGCCGCTGATCTTTGGGAAAGCGATTCACCTGCAAGCGAAGATGAGCTTACCACAAATCAGAGATTTCTAAAACTCTCTCGGCTTGAACAATTGGGCATTTATGTTGATGAAGCGCATCATGCCTTCGGCAGCAAGCTGGCCAATGATTTGGGAATGCGGCACTCAGAAACGAGCTTGCGAAAAACCATCGATGAACTTGCTGCAAATTTAAAAAGGGCAGGCTCCAGAGCCGTGGCGTGTTACAATTATACCGGCACACCTTATATCGAACACCAAGTCATGCCCGAAGTCGTTTATGCCTTCGGATTGAAAGAGGCCATCGACAAAGAATATCTCAAAAAGGTCCGGTTGAACGGCTACACAAACCCGACAACAAGAGAGTTTGTCAAAGCTGTTATTATGGATTTCTGGGAAAAGGTTGGTAAAAAGGGTAAAACATACGAAGGGCTGCGGCCCAAGCTGGCCTTTTTTGCTCCAACCATCAAGGAGCTGACCGATGAATTGAGACCAACGGTAGAAAAAGTGTTAGATGAATTGGGAATTTCAACTGAAAAAATTCTTGTAAATACCGGCGATCCTAAAGTCACATCGAATGACGATCTACGAGAATTCAATCTTCTTGATACACCAAAATCTCAAAAACAGTTTATCTTTCTCGTTAACAGGGGTAGAGAAGGATGGAATTGCCGTTCATTATTTGGTGTGGCACTTTTTCGCCGAGGAAACTCAAGAATCTTTGTTTTGCAAGCGACGATGCGCTGCATGCGTTCAATCGGAAGCCATCAAGAAACAGCAAATATCTATCTTTCGGATGAGAATCTTGAAATCCTCGATGATGAGTTACAGCAGAATTTCAGATTGGGCACAAAAGAGTTGGAGGCGAGCGGCGCGAATAAGAGGAGATATCAAGTCCGTCTCGTTCCGCCACCGGTCAAGATCGAACTCAAAAGAGTTCGGCATCGCCACGAACTTAAAGAGAAGAAAATTCGATCTGGTATTTTCTTTGATCTAAAAAGTGCTGATGTGGAAAAATACAAACTTATTCGTTTAGAAAAAGAGGGCCTGTCGAGGCGCGAGTTGTACACGAGCACCAAACGAGAAGATTTGACACATCTTCGCGAGAAGCGCACTTATAGCGAGATCACGTTGGTTGCGGAAATTAGCCGTTATTTGAATTGCTCATGTATCAAGATCGAGGAGATTCTGCGAGATTCAAAAGAAGGAATTGATAAGATTCTAAAAGCCGTTAACGAATTCAATGAACTTCTGTATGACTGGATTATTCCAAAGCTGTTCAGCGAATTGTACGAAATTAAATCCGAACCGCATGAGGAGCCCGAAATCATTACTCTCGTGAACGAACCGGAAAAAGGATACTTTGAAATCAGCGCCGATCCGGAATTGGTGGTCAAAAATGACGAGACCTTAGTGGCTCAACATATCCAAAAGAGCTTTCACCTCGACACTTATTGTTTTGATTCCAACCCTGAAAAGCGGTTGTTTTGGGATTTGCTTATTAGCGGGCAAGTAAACCAAGTGTATTTTACCGGAATGTTGACGCACGGCCAATCCGACTTCTGTATCTACTATATCGACCCTGAATCACACACCGTGCGGAGTTACTACCCCGATTTTCTCATGAAAAAGAATGACGATACCTGGGTGATTGTCGAAGTGAAAGGCGATGACAAGATCGATGATCCAATTGTGAAAGCAAAGGAAGCCTGGGCTACACAATTAGCGAAATCGAGTTTGATGTCCTATAAAGTCATTCGGGGGAGTGATGTTATGAGTGGGAGGTATCATTCGATTATGAACTGAAGACTATCTTTTTAACTGAAGTCGCTTCGAATTTTCTCATAGTATTGCTCTCACGCCGCTTCGAGCAAGATTTCGATAACGGCTTCTTTATTAACACGAATACGCTTGCCTTCCAATTTTGCTACACCTTCACAGCGCCGCCATCTTTTTCAGCAGATCGACAGTACGTTTGGAATAGCCCCCATTCATTGCGCCACCAGATATAATGAAACAGGCTTCTCTTCGCCTTTGATCTGAACTAGTCCCAAATGAAACGCATCATCGACGCCGCCGATTGCTTTCCACACTTCTTCCGATATAAGCAGTTGTGATTGAAATTGCTTGTTCAGTTGCTTGATGCGTGAAGCTAAAATGGCCACATTGCCGGTGATCGAATACTGCTTGCGAAGCGAGGAGCCGACATTGCCCGCTATCACTTCACCGGCATGAATGCCGATTCCCACTCTGGTCAGCGGGATCTTCCCATTGTCGTTTTCCTGTTTGAGCCGAGCAATGAAAGTTTCATTTTCACAAACGCATAACACGGTGTTGACGGGATGGCATCAGCGGAGGATCTCGTCTTTGCCCTTGATCACCATGCTCTTTGCCAAAAAAGCGTGCGATATCCCGATCCATCGCTTCCGCGGATTCGGCTTCTATAATGATGGGGATACGGCGCTGGTACAGAATATCTTGAAATTCCCAACGGTCGATGCCGGCAATCTCGGCAGCGCGGCCAAGGGAAACCTCATCGGCTCGGAACAACTCGACGGCAAGCTCCAGCCGGAGGGCCTTATTGTTGAGCAAGAGATTGCGAAGCGCATCGGAAATGACCTCGTCATGGTTTTGATAGAGGCCGGTTCGAACCAGCGCATCGATCTCCGTGTTGGCATGAGTTGGTTGTGGTTGAATCATCGGCATTTTCCAAGCTTATACATGTGTTTTTCAATCGCAAACTTTAATAGTAAAAATTAGCAAACTTTTCTCTAAAAAGCAAGCCGTCACCCTATGGAAAATTCGACTGCGTTGAAACTAATCGCCCTTTCATTGTGCCAACGGATATAAAGAAACAGGCTTCTCTTCGCCTTTGACCTGAACTATCCTCAAATGAACCATATCCTCGCCGCCGCCGATTGCTTTCCACACTTCTTCCGATATGAGCAGTTGTGATTGAAATTGTTTGTTCAGTTGCTCGAGGCGTGAAGCTAAAATGACGACATTGCCGGTGATCGAATACTGCTTGCGAAGCGAGGAGCCGACATTGCCCGCTACCACTTCACCGGCATGAATGCCGATTCCCACTCTGGTTGGCGGGATATTCCCGTTGTCGTTTTCCTGTTTGAGCCGAGCAATGATTGCAAGCGCTTTTATGATATATCAGAATTCATTGGAGGGCATGCGTTGAATCCCCAATTTCTTCATGCGGGAAACCAAAGTTTGGGAATTGATTCCGAGGACTTGAGCAGCGCCATTCGGGCCGCTTACCCGCCAATGCGTGAAATCCAGGACTTTCAAAATGTGGGCGCGCTCCAATTCCGCCAAGGTGCGGAGTTGCTTTTCTTCTTCGGTCTGAGATTCGCCATGAAACCAGTTGCCGATTTCAAGCTGATGGCCACGACAAAGGATCACGCTGCGTTCGATGATGTTTTCCAATTCACGGATATTGCCCGGCCAACTGTAATTCTCTAAAGTGGACAAGACGCTGCGGGGAATGACATTGATTTCCCGTCCGATCTTCTTGGCGTATTGCCGGACAAAATACTCGACCAGAAGTGGAATATCTCCCCGTCTTTCGCGGAGCGGCGGAACGTGGATTGGAAAAACGTTCAAGCGATAGAACAGGTCTTCACGGAATGTCTTTTCGGCGACGGCCTTTTCCAAGTTGCGGTTGGTTGCCGCAATGATGCGCACATCGGTGTGCAAAGTTTGAGTTCCACCGAGACGTTCAAACTCACCGCTTTGAATCACTCGCAGTAGTTTCACCTGCATTTCAACCGGCAGCTCGCCGATTTCATCCAGGAAAAGGGTGCCGCCGTTTGCGAGCTCGAAGCGGCCCACCTTGGATTTCAAAGCGCCGGTAAACGCGCCCTTCTCATGGCCGAAAAGCTCGCTTTCGATCAGACTGGCCGGAAGCGCTGCACAGTTGACTTTGACCAAGGGGCGGCCGTGACGTGTGCTGATGTTATGAATGGCGCGCGCGATCAGCTCCTTGCCCGTGCCCGTTTCGCCCAGAATAAGAACGGTGGCATCGGTCTCCGCGACGTGCTCGACCGCGTGGAGCACCTCTTGAATCTGCCGGCTCTTGCCGATGATGGCCTCAAAGTTGTGCGTGAGCTTGATCTCCTGCTGCAAATAAACATTTTCCTCTTGCAGGCGATTTTTCAACTGCTCTATTTCGTCGAAGGCTTGCTGAAGAGCCTCCTCGGCCTTCCGGCGTTCGGTAATATCGCGCGCAAACCAGCAAACATATTCCTGGTTTTCGAATTCGACCAGACTGCCCACGACTTCAACAGGAAGCTGTCGACCGTCCCTGGTCTCGATGGTTCGCTCGAATCTCACGGTGCCATGCTGTCTCATATTCTCCCGAAGTTCCTCGATATGGGCGGGATCGAGACCAAAGCCAAGTTCTGGCGGCTTTTTGCCGACCATCTCCTCCGCGGCATAACCAACCATTCGGCAGGCTGCATCGTTGACGCGATGTATCCTGTCTTCCGAATCGATCCAGAGAATGGCATCCGGATTCTTTTCGATGGTAAAGTGGGAAAGGAGCATGGTCCTTTCCAACTCTTTGGAAGTTTGCATTATTGATTCCTGCCTCTTTGAATAGGAGCGAACCGAGCCGACAGGGAAAATTTTTCCGTAGATCATATTGTCGCGGTCGCCGAGTCCGACTGGGCAAAGGGCTTCCTCCACGCGGGCACGGGTTTCTCCGTCATCAACTCCTTCTAGCCATACTTTTCGCGCGCTTCCGCTGGGCTCAAGCCGCGATGCGCCTCTGCGCCGAAGGCCGCCGGAACTTTATCAATCGGCTGCTGATACGGGATGATCTGATCTTGCGCAATGCTTGCGGTGTGCATCGACGAGCCTCCTGCGCTACTGCGAGGTATTCCGTCGGTTTCGCGAATTCTTTCATCATTTGACCATACGAAGACTTGGGTTAGAGCGCCTTTGCAAGAGCCTTTATCCACCTGCCCGCTGCGCACGCCATTTCCGTATCGCCTGGGCATGCTTTGGGTAATGGCTGTAGGTATCGAGCCGCAAGCGACGCCGGAAGCGCGTTTCGCGCGTGAATTGTTCTTCCGGCGCGCGTTGGATATACTCGATAAGCCGGCGATGCGTGTCACCCTGCTGTTGCAACACTTCGGAGAGCGACAAACTCTTCTTCTGCTCCGTCATCTGCGCGTTGAAGGCATCGATACCGCCGTATTTAACGGAATACCGCGGTGGTCTCCCGCCCTCGAGAATAAGCGGCAGATGCGTCAGCGCCTCTTCTTCCCACCAGGTCACGTGCGCAATAATGTCTCGAACGGACCAATTGCCGGTGACACCAGGCTCCAACAATTCCGCCTCGGCGAGACCGGCATACGATGCTTTGAAAGCCACCCAGGCCTTGTCAAGTCGTTTCAGAAGTTGTGCTCTGACCATAGATCTCTTACTGGTATGGAACTGAAAGTAAGATTCACTCACGTTGGAAATCGGAGTGGCAGGTGCAGATTCTTAGTGGGAATTCGACTCGTGCTGTTTCAATTTTTCGCGCAAGGTTTTGCGATCGATGCCGAGAATCTCTGCCGCACGCGTCTTATTGCCGTCCACGCCCGCCAATACATTGCGAATATGCTCGATTTCCACTTCCGCCAAGGCCACTACCACCAAGCGCTGCATCAAGTTTCCCAGTTCGCGCACATTGCCCGGCCAATAATAATTGCGCAGTGCTTGCGCCGCCGCATCGGAGCATTGTGGAGGCGTGCGGTTCGTTTCTTCGGCGAACTTGCGCGCAAAGGCATTGCAGTCGTCGCTCATCATATTGCAATGTATTCAAGCCGCGTAGTATAGTCAAGCCATTTGGGTTCCGTTCTATTAATGACGAACGTTTGCTTTGTTCGCATGATGCTGGCATCGTCTCAGTGAACCGCTCTATCTGCTTTCGAGATGGACTCGCGGTTGATGCGCCTCATATGGTTCGAAACAACGGCATGGGTAACACAGGCAAACAATGGAGGATTGCGCGGGAGACTCATTGCAAAGGCGGGCGTAATGCAATTTGTTCAATAGCCGGCACAAACAGAAACGCACATGATGCAATCTTCTTCCATGTGCGCCTTGAGCTACGCTCGATTACCAAATTCTACATGAGGTTTGAGAAGAAACCGATTTTACGTAAGCGAGAAAAGGTAAGAAAAGAATACGCGCTCACAAAATTTCCGGTGGCGCTTATGCGAGTTGAAAGCGCGCCTGCTCATCCGCATGATATGAGCTGCGCACGAGCGGGCCGGATTCGACATGGCGAAAGCCGAGCGTGGCGCCGAAAGCTTTATATTCTGCAAACTCGGAAGGCGGAACAAAACGCTCGACCGGCAAATGCGCCGGTGTGGGCTGCAAATATTGTCCGATGGTTGCGATATCCAATCCCACGTTGCTCAAATCGCGGAGCAGTGCTTTTACTTCAGCCATTGTTTCGCCGAGACCGAGCATGAAACCGGATTTTGTGGTCGCGCCGTGCAGCTTTGCGCGCTGTAAGAGTTCGAGCGACTGTTCGTAGTTGGCTTGCGGTCGCACGCGGCGATATAAGCGCGGCACGGTCTCCACGTTATGATTTAGAATTTCCGGCTTGGCTTCGAGCACCGTTAGCAACGCCGCTTCACTGCCTTTGAAGTCCGGAATGAGCACTTCAATGGTGCAATCACGCACGCGCTTGCGAATTTCACGAATGCTCGCCGCGAAAATTGCCGCACCGCCGTCGGGTAACTCATCGCGGTTGACGGAGGTAAGCACGAGGTGTCGCAAATCCAATTTCGCGACGGCCTCCGCGAGCCGGCGCGGCTCGTCTAAATCTAAACCGGTCGGACGACCGGTCTTTACCGCGCAAAAGCCGCAACTGCGCGTGCAAATATCGCCAAGAATCATGAACGTTGCGCTGCGGCGGCTCCAACAATCGGCGATGTTGGGACAACGCGCTTCTTCGCAGACCGTATGCAAGCGATGCTGATCAACGAGACGCTTGATCTCACTATAACCCGCTCCGCCGGGGATTTTGACTCTGAGCCAATCGGGGCGACGGACGGCGCGCAGCGGTGATGGGTGTTGTTCGAGAATTGGAAGGGTGATATTCATCTTTTGATTGGAGTCATTTTCTTGCGGCAACGCGCTTGCGTTTCGGTTTCATCCTTTCGGTCACTGCCTTCGGCAAAACGACAAGAACGAAACGATTCGCAGAGTACAGGTAATCTTCGCCGCTTTCATCGATAACGCGAAGATCGCCATCAATTGCCGCAGTTTCGTCGTGCAAAATCCGATAGATTTTAAACAATTCTAGCGAAGCCGGATAGCCGGAATTATCCACACACACGGCAAACACCGGCGAAGTTTTTTTTTCTCGTCTCATAGCGTCAATCCAAATAGCGTTTCCGCTTAATTTCCTTTTTGCCGATACTGTGCGCTTCATACCAATGCACTTCGGCTTTGCGGATTGTGCCGTTCTTTAGCCGGACAATAGCAACGCCTTTCATCTTGCGCCATCGGCCAGTTCCATAAGTCTTGCGCAAGCGCGGCAAATCACGAATTGAGCCGCCAACAGCAATTGGTTCGCTTCTTAATATCGGCCCAATGATCTCAAAGTCGTCATCAAACATCACCGCGGCGGCTCGAAGGCTTCGAGATACTCCACCACTCTCTGCAAGAATTGCCCGCCATATGCGCCATCAATGATGCGATGGTCATACGAGAGCGAGAGATACACGATGTCGCGAATCGCAATACCGTCGCCGACCACCACCGGCGTTTTCTTAATTGCACCGATACCGAGAATGGCCACTTGCGGTTGATTGATTACCGGAATGCCGAAGAGATTGCCGAAGCTGCCCATGTTCGTAATGCTGAACGTGCCGCCTTGCACCTCATCGGGCTTGAGCTGCTTGTTGCGCGCGCGATGCGCTATGTCGTTGGTCGCGCGCGCGAGCCCGACGAGATTCAACGCATCCGCGCTTTTGATCACCGGCACGATCAAGCCGTTTTCCAACGCGACGGCGATGCCGATGTTGATGAACTTTTTGAACACGATATTGCCGCCGTCAAGGCTGACGTTGATCATCGGGAAATCTTTCAAAGCACGCACCGTCGCGTCAATGAAGAACGGCGTGAAGGTCAGCTTCGTGCCCTCGTGTTTTTCGAATTCACTTTTGACGCGCTCGCGATATTGCACGATCTTCGTCATGTCGCACGTCGAGACCGAGTACACGTGCGGCGAAGTTTGCTTGCTCATTACCATGTGTTCGGCGATGCGGCGACGCATGTTGTCCATCGGCACAATCTCGACGCGATCTTGCCCGTAAACCACAGCCGGCGGAGCGGTCGTCGGAGCGGTGGGTTTCGCTGCAACCGCAGGAGTTGTTGCTATTGCGGGCGCAGCCGGAAGTGGAGCCGGTTGGGGCGCAGTGCGTTGCTGCAAATACGCCATGATATCATTCTTCGTCACGCGGCCGCCCATGCCCGTGCCTGGAATCGTCGCCAATTCCGCGTTCGAAATTTTTTCTTCTTTCGCAATCGCGCGCACCAACGGCGAATAAAAGCGGTCATCTTCCTGAGTCACGGCCTGCGGCGCAACAACCGCAGCGGCCGCACTCACTGCCTGCGGCGGCGCGAGTTTGGTTTCTTCTTTCGGAGGAGTCGGCACGGCAACAGGAGCAGCTTTACCGTTTCCGGTCGATGCTGCCGCACTTGCGTCCGTTTCGATTTTTGCGATGACGGTGCCGACGTTCACGGTCTTGCCTTCTTCGACAAGAATATCGGTGATCACGCCCGAAACCGGCGCGGGAATTTCGGAATCAACTTTGTCCGTGCTGATTTCGAGAATGGTCTCGTCGCGCTCGATTTTATCGCCCGCTTTTTTGAGCCACTTGAGAATGGTGCCTTCGGCAATGCTCTCGCCCATTTGCGGCATCGCCATATCGACTTTTGCCATGAGGGTATTCCTTTGCTAGGGTTATCGATGTATAATTGCGAGTGCTATTTTATTTTCCAGCTCACCGCCAAGCCGTCGCGCACCGGCAGAATCGTGGTCCACAAAGTATCAGAACCGAACGCTGCGCAATTGTATTCCACCACGCCGCGCGAAGTCGCATCGGGATTTTCGTTGAGCACGCGGCCGCGAAAGAGCGCATTGTCAGTGATCAACAAGCCGCCCACACGCAACTTCGTTTCGGCCAACTCCAATGCGGCGGGATAAAATTCTTTATCGACATCGCAAAAGATGAGGTCAAACGGGCCGTCAGTTTTCGAGAGAATTTTGAGCGCGTCACCGATCTTGAGTTCCACTTTCGGAAGCAAGCCCGCGACTTTGAGATAATCCTCCGCGAGATCGACGTTGTTCTGCGAAGCTTCGGTGCAAATCACTTTGCCGTCTGCGGGCAATGCCATCGCGATCCAAAACGCGGAGTAGCCAAAGCCCGAACCCATTTCAAACACGCGCCGAGCACCGCTGATTTTGACGTATTGATACAAGATGCGTCCCACTTGCGGCCCGATGATAGGGAAGTCACGTTCTTTTGCGAAGCGCTCCATCTCCAAAAGTTTCGGATGGCGTTCCGGCAAAAGAGAATCGAGGTAATGGTTGATGTCGGGATGAATGAGGTCCATAAGGTTTTTGCTATAGAATTGAGGAAAACAATCTGCCTATACCAATTTCAAAAAGTCATCAACATCCAAATCGACCGGTTCGAGATATAATTCGATTGCTTCATGAATATTTTTCAAAGCATCGGCAACAGCTTCACCTTCACTAATGCAGCCAGGTAATGCAGGCACATAAACCGTAAAGCCACCTTCCGCGCTTGGTTCAAGAACAACCTTGAGACGCATATTCTTTCTCCAGCTATAAATTTTTATAATTCGGCCCGCTGCCGCCCTCCGGCGGAACCCATGTGATGATCTGATACGGATCCATGATGTCGCACGTTTTGCAATGCACGCAATTCGAGGGATTCAAATGCAATTGCGGCCTGCCGTGCTCTTCCACCATTTCATAAACATTCGCCGGGCAGAAATGGCGGCAGGGGTTGCCATACTCAACCGTGCAACGCTCGCTGCACAAATTATAATCCGCGACGAGCAAGTGCGGCGGTTGATTTTCATCGTGCAGATTGTACGCATTGAAAACGTCGGTGACTTTATCAAACGTCAAAGTACGGTCGAACGTGAGGCTCGCGTATTTCTCATCGCGGCGTTGCTCGCCGTAATAATCCGCAACCTTGCGCATGTGCGTGTGGCCTGCGGCAAAATGCTTGCGCTCTTTGAAGCCCCAGCCGTTGGTGAGAAATTGCAGCCCCGCGTTGAACATTGCGGGAATCAAACCGCGCTCCCAGCCTTGATGAAAGTTACGGCCTTTGCGCATTTCATCATACGCCCAGCTCTTTTTGAAACGCTGCTCGTAATCACTGAGCGCGGCTTCGGAGAAATCATTCTTTTCTAGCGCGGTGACAATCGTTTCTGCGGCGAGCATGCCGCTCTTCATCGCCAGATGAATGCCCTTCAGCTTCATCACGTTTTGAAAACCGGCCGTGTCGCCGATGAGCAAACAACCGTCGGTATACATTTGCGGCATGGCGTACAAACCCGCTTCGGGAATGGTCTTCGCGCCGTAGCTGATCATCTTCCCGCCCGATAGAATTTCGCGAATGAGCGGATGCGCTTTGAGTCGCTGCAACTCGTGTTGCGGATCGAGAAACGGGTCTTGATAATCGAGCCCGATGATCAAACCGAGCGAAACCAGATTATCCGGCATGAAATAAAGAAAGCCGCCGCCCATCGTGCGCGTGTCGAGCGGATAGCCCATGGTATGAAGCACTTCGCCCTCGCGTCGGTGCGGCGCTTCCCAGACTTCCTTCACGCCAATGGCATACACTTGCGGGCTTCTGCCGTTCTGCAAACCCTTTTTGGCGATCAACGTTTTCGCGAGCGTGCCGCGCGGACCTTCGCCGAGCACCGTGACTTTCGCGCGAATGTCAACGCCTGGCGTGTAATTCGCTTTCTCTTTTCCTTCTTTATCGAGGCCTTGATCGCGCGTGCGCACGCCGACGACTGCATCATTCTCATAGAGCAATTCCGCGCCAGGGAAAGAGGGAAAAAGATTGATGCCCGCCTCTTCCGTTTTCTGCCCGAGCCACGCCACAAGATTTTGCAGCGAGAGCACATAACTGCCGTGATTTTGCAACGGCGGCGGCGTGATCGGAAATTTTAGTTTGCTCTTTTCCGTGAGAAAGTAAACGGAGTCCTTCGTCACTGCGGCTTTGGGAATCGCGCAGATCGCATCGAAATCAGGATACAGCTCGCGAATCGCGCGCGGAATGAACACCGCGCCGGAGAGCGCGTGCGAATGCACTTCGCGGCCTTTCTCAATGATCGCGATGCTCGTTTCGCTTTGCCCTTTTTCAGCGAGCAGCTTTTGCAAATGCAGCGCGCCCACCAAACTCGCCGGGCCGGCACCAACGAAGAGGATATCGACTTCTAGTGTTTCGCGCGTCACAGTCATTGGTGCTTTCCGTCTTTCTTGCCAGGCGTACCATTGATTCTACCAATCATTCATTCCAACCAAAACGTCCCTCCTCTTTCTTTTGAAGACGCGAAACCCAAAGTCCGGTATGCGTCACACGAATCACCGTCCCCAGTCGTTTGGCATCCGTATCAAATTTTCGATGGCGAAGCAACCGCCGCAGGAAAAGCGCGGCTTCATATTGCCAAACATCCAAATAAACTAAACACAAGCGTGAATGACAAAATTCGCGTTTGAGTAGGTCGCGATCAAGCGTAAAAAATGTGGGACGGCGAAATCGGAGAAGAAATGGAATGAGTTCATGATCCTTCATTCCCTTTCGGCCGACCTCGTACCCAACTTGTCGAATATGTATGCGCCATGCGCGCAAAAGTTGACGCTGGCCTTCCGGAAAATTTTCATCAAGAAAAATCAAGCTGCTTTCGACTCCAGCACATACTTGTCCGCGTGCTCAAGAAAAGCTTTGCCCGACAAACGAATGGCTTCTGCAATCGCGTCTTTTGTGACGCTACCGCGCCACTCTTCGACAATCGTGTCCCACGACATGCCGTTCGCCAGTTGATCCAAAACTTGCCACACCATAATACGCGTGCCGCGAAAGGTCGGTTTGCCATGACAAATTTCTGGATCGGAGACGATATAACGGCCGAGGAGTTTGTGTTTCATAAAAATCACCATGCTGGGTAATGTTCATTGTTTACGCGTACATCAATCTGCCCTTGGGTTGCGGAATCGGACGGCTCAATTCTTTCGCGGTTTCGAGCCATTCGCTGATGATTACTTCGACATTTGCCAGCGCGCCTTTAGGAAAATTTTTCGTCGAGCATGATCATGCTGCTTTAGGCTCCAGGACATATTCATGTGCGTGTTCAATGAAAAACTTGCCCGAAAAACGAATCGCTCCGGCAGAGTGAGTCGAGGTAACGATTGATGTCAGGGTGGAGGAGATCCATTCGTTTACAGTTTAGCTTGGTGTCGATCAGCACATTATTGAAAGACCCTTTTTCTGCGCCTCAATAATCTTGATTACAGGTTGTCAAAACACTCGACCCAAAGCTCATTATAATTTTTAAGTACGCCAAACTCAAAACACGCCGGTCTTGCCGAACTGTCATTGTAAAGCGGGCGATTGAAGCAGAAAGTACCGGGATTATCGAAGCAGTACTTCTCCATGGCGCGAAAACACTTACCACTCGCAGACCACCCTCGGTTTACGTCGCGACGCTGCACAAAGACATTCGCTTCAATACCGTCCACAGCTCCACCAATTGAATGCGCAATGAAATGTCCCTTATCCCAACGCTTGCCAAAAAATAATTCCGTTCGCCCAACCCAGCCGCGCAATCGGTAGTCATCGCGTTTTCTTTTTTCCGGTTTTGATCGTCCAAGAACGGCTACTAATCGCGCTTCAGATTTTTCATCGCGAGAGACTACACCTTTTGCCTCAAGGGTGGCGTAGTCATCAAAAATATACTCAAATGAGACGTGTTTGAAGCAGCAAATGTCAGTTTCTCGGAAGGTCATGTTCTTGTATGCTTCGCACCAAAGATAGGGAAGCTCTTCTAACAGAAATGAAACCGTTTCTTCGAGGCTCTTAGTCGAAGTGCCTGCGAGTAGCGCATTATAGTCGATGCCCCAATTGCGTGAATCAAACATTACCACCACCCTTCTACAATACTTCAAAGAGACGTGGAATGTAGAATCGTCCGATCTGATCTACTTTTTTCACTACCGATCCACCTCGCCTAACACAATATCAATACTCCCGATGATCAAAATCATATCCGCGATCATTGCGCCGCGGCTGATTTCGTCGAGCAGGCTCACATGCACGAAGCACGAAGAGCGGCAGCGCACGCGGTCGGGGATGTCGGTGCCGTTGGAGCGGAGATAGAAACCGATCTCGCCGCGTGGTGCTTCGCTGCGCGAGTAGCATTCTGCGCCGGCGGGCGGGCGCATGCGGCGCGGGATGCCTTCCTTCACGTCGCCTTGTTCGGGGCACTGCGCAATTGCTTGCCGCAAAATCTTGACGGACTGCTCAATCTCTTTAATGCGCACATAATAGCGATCAAACACGGAACCGATAGGGCCATACAAACCTTCGCCTACGGGCACGTCAAACTCAAATTGCGGATAGAGCGAATACGGCTCGTCTTTGCGCACGTCCCATTTGATGCCGCTGCCGCGCAGCACCGGACCGGTCGCACCGCAATTGATCGCGACCTCCGGCGGAAGGATGCCGACGTCCGCAGTGCGCTTCACGAAGATGTGATTGCCGGTGAGCAGGCGATTGAACTCCTTCATATTGCGCTCGAATTCATCGAGAAACGCGCTCGCTTTTTTCAACCAGCCCGAAGGCATGTCGCGGCTCAATCCTCCGATCCAAATATAATTGTAGAGCAAGCGCGCGCCGGAAATTTCTTCGAACAAATCAAGAATGCGCTCGCGATCGCGGAACGCCCAGAGAAACGGCGTGACCGCGCCGACGTCGAGGCCGAAGGTGCCGATGGCCATGAGATGGCTCGCGATGCGCATAAATTCTCCGCAAATCACGCGAATGTACTCCACTTTTTTCGGCAACTCTTTCACGCCGAGCAGTTTTTCCGCAGCGAGGCAATAACCCCAATTCATGCTCATGGCTGCGAGGTAATCGAGACGGTCGGTGTAGGGAATGACTTCGTTCCAGCCGACGTTTTCCGCGTGCTTTTCGAAGTTGCGATGCAGGTAGCCGATGTGCGGCGTGACTTTTTTCACGATCTCGCCGTCGAGCACGAGCTCAAGCCTGAGCACGCCGTGGGTGGAAGGATGCTGCGGGCCCATTTGCACGATCATGTCTTCGCCGGGGAAGTCCTTGCTCTGCCGGGCTTGGGCCATGACTTCGTAGTTGTGCTTTTCAATCGCCGCGCTGGGATCGAGATCAACGACCATTTGGCCTTCGTCTTCGAAGTAGTAGCGTTGCCGTTTGAAGATGTTGCCGAGTGTGCCAAACATGTTTGCATTCCCTGCGTTAGTGAGTCGGTTTGAGAATGTCTCCAACGGATAAAAGCTGCCAACTGAGTTGAATACACACGGATCAAAAACACAACTGTAAGGCTTTTCAGCGTGCGTTTTTCATCCGTGTGCGGCACGCAGAAGCTTTTATTCAGTGATGATTCTTTTCAAATAGCCGCTCGGATTGAAGCTCATAAAAAATTTCTCGCGGCTTTTATCCACAACAAAAGCTTTGTTCTCTTTTAAAAAAGCCTGCACTGCCTCCATCGGACCGGGCCCGTACTGCGGCGCGACGGGATGGCCGTTGATGCTGGTGTCTTCAACAACAAGATAATTGCCGGGCGTGACCAGTTCGCTGTAGATTTTCATCTCCTGCAAAACATACGGCATCGAATGATCCGAATCGAGCACGGCCATGACGCTTTCATACGGTCGAAGCAGAGCGCGCACTTGCGCGACAACTTCGGGCGCGATGGAAGAGCCGCGCAAATAGGTGATGCGTTCGTGTTGCGGACGCTGCGCGTCTTCCTGAATATCAATCGTGATCACGCGACCGTGTTTCATGAAATCAAACAACGTGGCGAAAAACAGCGCGCTGCCGCCTTTGTACGTGCCGCATTCGATGATAACGTCGGGCCGCGTTTCGTGAATGATTTCCTGATAGAGCCAGACGTCGAGCGGACACTTGAGCACGGGAATTCCGAGCCAGTGGGTATTGAGCCACGGCCGGGACGAGGAATGATAATAGAGCTTTTGAAACTGATTGGAGATGGTGCGCGTCACGAGCGGCTGGTCGAGAATTTTTTTATGCGCGTTGCGAAACGCTGCGAAGACATTTTTTCTGAATGAACTTTGCGCTTTGCTTGACATTTGCTTTTTAAAGTCACGAAAGAAACGCTCTCATGCCAGCGCAAAACCCTGCTCAATACTTGCACCGGGTTCGACTTCGTTGCCGATCTCATATAAAAATTCCGGCGCGAAATCGGCGCCGTTCGGCCATTCAATGGTTCGCGTGTCGGGGTTGATCGCCACCTGCCGAAAGAGAGAAAGATCGTTGAGGGGCTCAAAAATCTCGCCGTGTAATTCGTTCTTCAGATCTACTTCTTTGACAGAGCCATTATCAAATTGCAAACGCAGGTTGTACTCGTGCAACCAGTCGACAGCGGTTACGTGTAAAAACATTTTGCTCAACGAATGCTTCGAAATGGAAAGCCTGCTTGATGCTTAAAAAGATTCCTACTGAATGACACCTGGGAGAGGGGCCTCGCAATTCAACGTTTGCGCTCAATGCGCAACCGGCTCCGCCGTCGCAGCGGGCTTCGGTTTCGGCGGCGCGGCAGCAGCTTTCGCGGCTCTCGCCGCAGCGGCAGCGGCTTCTTCCGCGGCTTGCTCGGCGATCATTTTCGCAGCGAGCGCCGGTTCATACTTCGAGAAGTGAAAAATGCCGTTGCTGCGCTCATAAACCGTGGACTCGTATTTGTCGGTCATGTACAAGCATTCCGTCGGGCACACGGTGGTGCATAAATCGCAATAGCAACATTTGAACATATCAATGTCGAAGCGCACGACGTGCTGGCGAATGGGGTTGCCGGTTGAAGCCTTGCCGAGATCTTCGTTCGGCTTCGCTTTCACGCAGTCGATATAAATGCAGTCCACCGGACAAATGCGCGCGCACTTGAGGCAGCCGATGCAATCGTCAATGTTATTGAAAAGCTGCATGCGCGTTCCGGCCGGCAATTCCACGCGCGCGTGTGGATAGCGAATCGTGGTGGCCGGGCGAAAGAGATGCTTCCACGTTTCGCGCATGCCGATCAAGACCGTATAAACGCCGCTGAAAACGTTTTTGAAGTATTGGCTCATGTTCGTTCCTTGATTACGTGCCGTTCGGAAATTTTCGTATTCAATTCATGTTCGCAGACGAAGCGTGTTGCACATGGTCGTTTTGCAAACTGCGCAAAACTTCTTCCTTCGCTTGCGCCGTGACGACTAATCTCAGCGCGGCGGTCAACTTCTCAAGCTCATGAACCGAGCGAATGGCTTGCTTTTCGCTCTCGTTTAATGGGAAACGAGAAGACAAGAGCATGATCAAGACTTCCTGCCGATCCAGGAGATAGCCCTTCTCGATTCCTTTTTCGATTCCTTTTTCGATTCCTTTTTCGATTCCTTCCTCTCTGCCTTCCTCTCTCAATCTTTGCGCTAATGTCGGCATGACTTCTTCTCCTTGCAGCTTGGTTTCTTCGGCGATTTGTTGCAGGTGGGCGATTGAAATTTCGTGCGTCTCCGCGACATAGATCAACAAAAAGTTGATGCGCTCTCTCTCGTGAACGAAGCCGAGCTGACTCCACAAAAGAAACATTTGCCGGATAAGCTCCAAGTCCTTGCGAAACGCCGCTTTCATCAACATCAGGGCTGAAAGCAGGAAGAGGTTTTCGCGTAAGGGCCGGCTGCTCTCCGCCTGCCAATCCCATGCGTTCGCATCAAAGAGCACATACGCAAAATCAAGCACGAACGGCTTCAACTCCGCGGCAACGTCAAACTGTTCCTGAAATTGCGTCGGAATCTGCCACGTGCTTTCGCCGTGATAAAACACCAAAGGCACGATGACGCGCAACGGCTTTTTCTCGTCGCTATCTCGTTGCCAGATCACGCTCATGTAGCGCAGGAGCTGAACCAAAACGCCCTTGTCCGGATGCGATTTGTGCTCGAAGAGAAAATAGATATCAACCGGCGCCCGCTCTGCGCGCGTCCGGCAATTCACCACTAAATCCGCAAACGAGGCTTTATAATCTTCCGAAATGTACGAAGTCGGATCGAGCGTGATTTCGCCAAAATCGATTTGCTCCCGCAGCACCACGGGCAACACCGCTTTCAAAAAGGCCTCGACATTGGCAACTTCGGAGAAGACCTTTTGAAAAAAATTGTTGTGAATGTTGTCAATGCCCGACATGATTTGATTCCGCGGTTGGGCAGTTATGGCGCAGCCTTCTCCGGGGATTTGCCGTTGCCATTCACCACCGGCAATCGCTTTTCAAACGCAAACACGTAATGCCCGCGCTCGGGATTGACAGCAAGCGTGTCGAAGTTGTGCCAGTCTTCATCATAGGGCACGCGAATGCCGTGATAGTATTCCTGCACTTTGTAATCCTTGCGCAGCGGCCAGCCTTCCCAATCATCGGGGCAAAGCATGCGGCGCAAATCGAGATGGCCGTCAAACGTGACGCCGAAGAGATCGTAGACTTCGCGTTCATGCCACTCTGCCGTGCGCCAGAGCAGCGACACCGTGGGCACATGGCCGCCCTCGCGCGGCACTTCGGTTTTCACCGTGAACCAATGCTTGTGCTTGAACGAGAAGAGATGATAGATCACGCCCAACTCTTTGCTCGGCCCGAGATCGTAGCCCGCGAGGTCGTGGCACATATCGAAATACAAATCCGGTTCGTCTTTCAAAAATTTGCAGACTTCATGCACTGCGTCAGGCGCGACTTTGATCACGGGATCAAGCGCCTTCTCATCGAACGCCAGAATTTTATCGCCGAACCGGTCGCGCAATTTTTGAACAATGTCAGCGGCAGTCATTAGCGCACGGCCTCCGTAAGTTTGCGTTTGATGTGACTTTCGCGGCGAATTTTTTCTTGCAGCTTGAGCAAACCGTCGATCAACGCTTCGGGACGCGGCGGGCAACCGGGCACGTACACGTCAACCGGCACGACTTTATCAACGCCTTTGAGCACATGATAGCCGTGCTTCCAATACGGGCCGCCGCACGTGGCGCAGCTTCCCATGGACATGACGTATTTCGGCTCCGGCATTTGATCGTAGAGCGTCTTCACGCGCAGCGCCATCTTGATCGTGACCGTGCCCGCGACGATCATGAGATCGGTTTGTCGCGGACTCGGGCGAAACACGCCCGCGCCGAAGCGGTCGAGATCATACTTCGAAGCGCCGACCGCCATCATTTCGATGGCGCAGCACGCCAAGCCGAAGGTCATCGGCCACACCGACGAAAGCTTCGCCCAATTCAGCAGCGAGTCAATCGAGGTGACGATGACGTTGTCGCCATAGCGGCCTTCTTCAAGAAAACGTTTTTCTTTTTGCAGAAACGGCTGGGTGGGACGGGACATTTTTCCTCCGCGATCCAAGTTGCACAGCGAGTATTTTGATCAAAGACGATTCGGTTTTGACGCAAAGACTCGTTTGATAGCACGCGCAATATAGAGAAACGAGGCAGGAAGAGCAAGTTTGAAAACGGACTCCGGCTTGCGTCATAAAACACAGCACTATGCCAAATCCGGGCGCGCGACGTAATACTCTTTCTTCGGCTCGAAGCTCAACAACGTGTCGCGATTGAGCAGCATGCCGTTGCGCGAATACGCGGAAATTTCGAGCACGCCGGTGTCCATGCGAATCGCGTCTTCGGGGCAGGCTTCCACACAATAGCCGCAGAACACGCACTTGCCGAGATCGATGTCGAACTTCACCGGATACTTTTCAATCTGCTTTTCCGGCCGCTCGCCTGCAACGATGTAAATGCACTTCGCCGGGCACACGGTTTCGCACATCATGCACGCGACGCAGCGCGGCGTGCCGTCTTCGCGTTTGGTGAGACGGTGCAGCGTGCGCAAGCGCGGCCAAAAGAGCCGCCGCACTTCGGGATATTGAAACGTGACCGCGCCTTTCCATTCGCGTTTCACGCCGAGGCTGGCAAGCGTGAAATGCCACAAGTTGAAAAAGAAACGGCGCATGGTGAGCACGAGTCCGTCCCAAATGCGCGGGAGATAGGTGCGTTCCCAAAAGGTGAGCGGTTTGTATTTGTCGTGGACGTTCATTGTCTCATTCGAAATTGGATTGATGGAGTTATGGTGTTGTTGGATTGATGGATTCTTGAATTGATGGATTTTTGCTGGATAGAGATTTCATGCTATCCACGTCAATATCACTTTTCATGCGTCATCGTGGCCTGGCTCATCGAGTTTGAGTTGAGACAAGGCTAATTTCAATTTTGCCGCATTCTTCTTCAACATCATCCCGCCAATATTGCCGTGCTTGATCGCACGGTCAATCGTTGCCGCGACAACGCCTTCGTGCAGCATTTGGGCGAAGCGCATCATCACGAACTCATCTAGAACTTTCTCGGGAATTTTTATGCCACTCGGCTTGCTGTTTTCGCCCAAGCCGAAATCGCGAGGCTCATCATTCGCGCCGGTATTCCAGCCCGATTCATCCCACCCGTCATAGCCGTCGGCGATCCACAGATGCATGTATTCGCCGTCGCTCCACAGATAATTGTTGCCGCGCATGTAGGACATGATTGCCAGCCTATTCTCAAATAAGATCTTTCGTTTTGTCGATTACGCTAAAAATCATTTCCGAAGCTTTGCCAATACTTGCCTTCTCGCCTCTTCGTGCTCTATTCCCAAGCCGGCTTGAAACTCTGCCTCAGCCATCTCAATGTCCTGCAAAAGAGCGAGCCTTTCACGGGATGCTGCTTCATTCTCTCGTAAAAGTGCGCTCGGATCATTTTGCCGAAAGCCTTTTTGTTTTGATAACACGGACTCGCCTTTTCAAGATTAGCGCAACAAAGCTTCGCGGACAAATTGATTCTCAAGCCGAAGATCGGAAACGAGAACCCAATGCACTCTGTGCTCTGTGACTTCTTCCAACTTCATGTTTTTGAATACGACCACGCCGAAGGAACCTAGTTTCAATGCACTCTGTGCTCTGTGACTTCTTCCAACAGCGTAATGTGAGCGCCTGCGGTTAAATTGGTATCGTGTTTCAATGCACTCTGTGCTCTGTGACTTCTTCCAACTTGGCG
>JBBILN010000022.1:0-105955 GCA_037444905.1 bacterium
GGCATCCCTGCCTGCTGCAGACTGGAAGTCCAATGTCACTAACTTTTTCCGAAAGCACAGGCAGAAAAATGAAGGGCAGAAATATAGAGCTTGCCGTTATATAAAAAACGTAGACCCTACGGCATCATCGGCCCCAATTTTTCTACCCTACATTTTTCTGCCTTTGCTTTTAATAGTTTTGCCGGAATTCGTTTTGCATTTCTGGAAAAGTTAGTGGCATTGGGCATCCCTGCCTGCTGCAGACTGGAAGTCCAATGTCACTAACTTTTTCCGAAAGCACAGGCAGAAAAATGAAGGGCAGAAATATAGAGCTTGACGTTATATAAAAAACGTAGACCCCTGCGGCATCATCGGCCCCAATTTTTCTACCCTACATTTTTCGGCCTTTGCTTTTAAATGGTTTTGCCGGAAATCGTTATGCATTTCTGGAAAAGTTAGTGGCATTGGACTGGAAGTCTGCGCTACGTTGTCGGCGAAGAGTTGCGGCAATTGCTCGCGCAACGCGTGCTGCAAACTCACGAGCGGATCGAGTTCGCTGAATTTTACATACACGGGAAAGTGCGTCGCGCTGAACTCGGGCAGATTCGGCCACAGTCCCGCTTGCACGAACGAAGTTTTGCCGCAACCCGATTCGCCGAACAGAATGCCGAGACGAAACTCGCTGCTCGTAATTGCGCTCAGGCATTCGTGCAGCTCGCGTTCGCGTTGCAAACGGTGGAAGAGTTCGGCGTCGTCTTTATCAAACGGACGCAGGCCTTTGAGCGCGGTGCGACCGGGGAACGCAGGAGCCGTAGCCCTCGCTTGTGGAGCATTGTCACCAGCACGATCATCGGCCCACGAGGGGCCGGGGCTACGTGTTTCTTCGCCGGGAAAACTCGGCGCCGTCGCGGGCTTGCCGCCCTTGAAGGCCGCGGCCTTGAGCAGGACTTCTTTGGCTTCTGCTTCGTCCAAACCTACGAGGTCGGCATAGACGATGGCGCGCAACAAACCTTCCGCTTTGAACTTCGCGATGCGAATGGGAATCAAACGCCCGTCTTTGCCCGTGGGGTCTTGCACGAACGCGGCCATCCATTCCGGCGCGGTGAATTGCGCCGCGACGTAGTTCGGCGAAAGCACGGCAATGGTGCGTTCGGCTTCACGGCTGCTGTCGTTCATCCATTGCACGAAATTTTTTCCGGGGATGGAGTCCCAGCCTTGAAAGGCGACGGTGTAGCCCACATCTTCTAAATGCCAGGCGATCCACTCCGCCCAGGTTTTGTCCGCGCTGTTGTAGCTGAGGAAGAAGTCTTTCATGGCAAAGCCCTTTGCGCATACTGCTTGTTGGAAGCATTACCGCGATTTCTGCCATAAGACACTGAATGAAGCTTGAATCTCACGTTTTGTTTTTTGCATGCCCTTCCGCAATCGGCGTTTTACTGCTCGAGCGCTTCGGCAAGGGCGGCACCACGCGTTTTTGCCATTCCGAAAGTTTGGCTTCGCCGAAGAGCTTCACATACTCCTCGTAAAATACCCGCCGCGCTTGCAGCAGGTGTTGGAAGATCGCTTCATAGCCCTGCGAAAGCGTGGCGCTGAACGCGCGTTTTTGCAGCGCATCGTAACGCGCCTTCACTTCCGCAATGAACACGTCGCGATCGTGAATCTCGCCCAGGGCGGTTTGCAGTTTTTTGAAGAATTTTAGATTCGCTTCCACTTCGCTGCCCGCGGCGAAATTCAAAGTTTCGAGCGCATAACGCAGCTTCTTCACCGCAATGCGAAGATTGTGCAAGCCGTTGACGTCGTCTTCGCCGGTAACGGCTTGGCGCAGCGCGAAGACCGTGCGCAAACGCTGCAGCAGCAGCATGCGCGTCAAACGCAAAGCCGTGCGTGGCCCGCGCTGCCGCGAACGGGGTTGTGCGGCGAGACGCTCGAACGCAAGCGTGAACTCTTCCGGCAAGGCGCTCGGTTGCACTTTGCGGTCGAGCTTGCTCTGCATGCGTTCGCGCTCGTGCGTTTGCGTTTCCACGAGGCGACTGAGCAGGTCTTCCAAAGCGAAACGTTCGATCGTATCTTCCGAAGCGGCGTAAAATTTTGTGAAAAACTCCACGGCCACGTCGGCCTCGCGCGCTTTGCCGAGCGTTTTGGTCACTTGGCGCACGCGGTTATAGAGCTTGTTGTAAACTTTTTCCGGAAAGCAAAACGCGAAAATCTCAAACGCTTCGCGCAAGCGCCGCGACCACACGCGCATGTCGTGCAGCGCTTCGAGGTCTTCACCTTTGCGCGTGCCTTCTTCGAATTTCACCATTTCCGACACACGCTCGAGCATGAGTTGGCGCGCGCAGGTGAGCGGCGGCGTTTCGGGCGTGAGCGGCACGGGCGTGAATGCCGGGTTCGCGGTGCTGAGGGAGGGGATGGTGTTCATATCAGCGTGTTCTCAAGGAGTAAAAGAATTCTTTCAGAATGACATGACCTCGAAGCGGCGCGCCCAACCATTCATGCCGCCCATTGTTCCACGACACTGCCGTCTCTCTTTCCAACGATCACGAGATCGGCGAGGCCGGGAAACAAACCCACTTCCACGACGCCGGTGAGGGTTTTGATTCGCGCCGCGAGCGTTGCAGGAGCAGCGATGCTGCGGAAATTGCAATCGAGGATGTAATTGCCGTTATCCGTGCGAAAGATTGTGCCGGCTTTTTCACGCAAGCGCACGCGCGCGCCGAGTTCGCGCAGCAGCGCGGCGGTGGATTGCCAGCCGAAGGGCAACACTTCGACGGGCAATGGAAATTTGCCGAGTTGCGGCACGAGCTTTTTTTCATCAACAAGAATGATGACGCGATCGCTACGGCTGGCGATGATTTTCTCGCGCGTGAGCGCGCCGCCGCCGCCTTTGATGAGGTGAAGTTGCGCATCGACTTCGTCCGCGCCGTCGAGAGTGAGATCGATCTTTTTGAATGCGCCTTCGTCCGCCACGAGCGGAATGCGCAAGCGCCGCGCGAGCCGGGCCGTGGCAAGCGAACTGGGCACGCCGGTAATGCGCAAGCCTTGTTTGACCCTTTGGCCCACAAGCCGCAGCGCAAATTCTACAGTGCTGCCTGTGCCAAGGCCAACCAGCATTTTGTTTTCGACGTATTCCACTGCCGCGGCGGCGGCAGTGCGTTTTTGTTCGGTGGTGGAAAGAGCGGGCATGGTCTTCTCTCGTTGATGGTTGTCGCTGTTCATGTCATTCCGCAAAAATCTTTTTTAGTATTGAGATCAACGCTTTGAGTGCTGTCGCCAGCACAAGGAAAGATTCAGTGAGTCTGAAAAAGCTCGCATTTATCATTCCCAAAGGCTCAAGTCTTTATGAACCTCTGCAAAAACTTGTTGAGTTGCGTGCTTTTCAGATACGTCGCGTTGGGGATCTTTTGTTTGACCTTGGTGATTTTATCCGGCTCGCCATCGACAAACACGATGGGAATCTCACGGGTGGCTTTGGTTTGCTGTAAGACTTCGGCAATACGAGCGCCATGCGACGGCAAGCGCGAGAGGTGAATAATGACGACCTCGGGCGGATTTTCGCGCAGACTCTTGATGGCAACGGCACCGTCACCGTGCTCACAGACTACGGTCCAACCCGCAGACTGCAACGGCTTGGCTTTATCCAAAACTTCTTCTTTGTTCCAATGCACAAGAAAGGCGCGAGGCATGTTCGTTCTCCTATATTAGCTGCGGCGAATCAAAGCGCTATGCGTTGCAGTATTTTGCGCTGCAAAAATGTGTGGCCTCATTGCAGTTTATATTTTCCGATGTGATCTTCGTTGAGCGTGCCGCAGTAAAGATAGCCTTCGTGTTCTCGCACCGAGGTGATTTCGGAGAGTTGCCGGCCGGTGGGATCGTGCAAGCTGCGCGTGATCTGACCGTGTTCATCATGCGCGAGCACAAGGCCGTAGTGTACGGGTTTGGGCCATAAGAACTTGGGCAAACGTGCTAAAAGCCTTTTTGCAAAGGGATAAGGATGTATGCGATCGGCAAGCGGCTTGCGCACAGTGAAGAGTGCAAGCCAGAACGTGCCGTTGCCATTGGACGAGATGCCGTCGGGAAAGCCGGGCAAGTTGTCGATGAATATGTCCGAAGTGCCGGCACGCTCGCCTTTCAACCAATAGCGCGTGGTGCGATAACGATATGTTTCATTGACTAACACGAAATCTTCATTTCGCGAAAGCGCGACGCCGTTGGCAAAGTACAAATCGCGCAGCAGAACCGTGGTCGTTTGCGTCGCGGGATCGTAACAAAGCAAGCGGCCGTAGGGTTTGGCTTCTAGGATTTCGTAAATAAATTCCTCGCCCCAATCCTTTGAGCTTGCGTCCGAGAAATAAATGCGACCGTCAGATGCAATCGCGAGGGCATCAGCGAGCTTCACCGGAGCGCCTTGCGCCGAGGTGGTGAGCGTAGTGATGCTTCCGTCACGCGCAATTGATAATAGACCCTTCACCGCATCGGCGACAATGAGATTGCCGTGATGATCGAATTGCAGGCCCAGCGGGCGACCGCCAGTTACTGCAATTGTCTCGACATTTTGTTCTGGGTCAATACGAACGATTCTGCCTTCACTCGTGCCGGTATAAATCGCATGGGAGCTATCGATGGCTATATCTTCCGGACCGTGGATTTGGCCTTTTGCAATGAACGCGACTTTTGCTAGCTCTGTATTTGGAGCGAGCACGCCCTGTAATGGCGGTGCGGGAGAGGGGGAGTATGCAACCGGGGCAATCGGAGCGGCGGTAAATCTAAGATAGAGAGCGATAAATGCGAGGAGGAAGAAAAAGCTCAATAGGAATTTTTTCATGCTTGCCTTCCACACACAAGAATTCACTGCTGCGAAAGAGGAATTGCCATGGGAAACATATTTGCTGGAGCTTTGTGCCCCGTGTGGCTGAAGCGAATTTAAGCGCAATTATTCAAAATGGTAGGTTTTTTTTCGAGAAAGGAAGGCGGCGAGAAAGCGGTGGAGGGAGAATCAAGAAGAGCGTCGCAACGAAGCTCGGAGCTTTTGATCAAGCCGAGAAAGCCCTAAACTTGAGCTTGTTGCGACTGTCCGGAAGTGTGAATAAGCAGTAATCCGGTTAACGAGATGAGCGCGTCGTCGCGGTGCGTGGCGTGATATTGCAATTGCCGGCCGCGCGCAAACGCGAGAAAGTTGCGTACTTGCTCGTTCAGCGCATAACCGTCAATGCCCGCGCGTGCGAACTCTTTGCGGTGCATCAATCGCGGGGCGATTTCTTGCAGCAAGTCCGCGAGCTTTTTGCCGCTCTTTACTTTTCCGAACGTGTTGAGCAATGCGCTCGAGACCGGCAGCAAGTCTTCTGCGCTTTCACGGATGCGTTCGAGCACGTCGCGGTTTGTCAAGGGCAGCGCATTTTTGGAGAGTTCCCAAGCTTTTTGACTACGCGGACGCACGGAGAGGGCATAGTAGCTGCCAACTTCGCCGGCGCGATCGAAGCCCCACCATCTCCGCATCAAAGCACCGCCAGAAATGCTCAAAGCTGTGGCGCGATTACGATTGCCGCGCGGATCGAGAATGAAGTAAGAGCGCTGCGTGGAACCGGCGGCCAAAATCCAATGCTCGAATTGGTCGACACACAAAATGACCGGGTGGCCCTGGTGATGTTCCTCGCGCAGCCACTCGAGCGCTTTGCGACCGTGCGTTTTGCGGTTGAAATTTGCCTCAACGCCTTCATAGCCCAGTCGTCGCAAACCACGCTGCAAGCCGTTTTCATCGGTGCCGGTGCTTGGTCGTGTGCCGCATGCCTTTTTCAAACGACGCATGTCGATGTTGCCGTTGCCTAAGAGCAAAAGCGCGTTGTGAACACAGGTTGGGCCGCAGCTATATTCATCAGGTTGGATGGCGAATGCCATGATGGTAATCTCCGTTATGGGTGAACTTATACTGCGCCGTTCGACCTAACGATTTCAGATTGGGGATAAAACCACTCAAATAAGGTTAGCTAAATCAGTAGCTTAATTTTGTGACCCCAAAGCCTCTCTCTTGAGTGGGCGCAATATAATATGCGACTATGAGAGAAGCAAACCTTTCGTTTGTAACGGTGGAATTAGGTACGGTTATCTGGTGATTTTCCAGCATGATATTCTCATAAAAAAAAAATTGCAGCAAGGTGCGAAGGTCGTAGAAAGGCAAGACCGGCGCTTAGGGATCAACAAGGCAAGGGTTTAAATATTGAGAGGTTATGGATTTTGGACGGGGATAATTGTCAAAATCGTGACCCAAGGATTCAGTTGTCACGTCATGGCCACAATGCCTGAAGCTCGTCTCATCCGCGTGCCGTTGCTGTCAGGCCATAAAAGCAGCGGCCGCTCGCGTCGTCGCGATAGAATCCTTCCACATGATAGCCGTGTTCAAGACAGAAGAGAAACGCTTGCCGTGACGTAGCTCGCCAAAACATCGCTTGCTCCAAGTCATGAGTTTTCACAGCCTGAATGTCATCGGGAATTTCAACACGAAGGGCCGCGGTTCGTGGTGGTGTGCTGTTCGACTTCATCGCCGAGGCTTGCTCATTCGCAATCGGCGCCGCGGCAAAACGTTCTCGCGTCGCGCGTTGTGCACGATCTGCTTCAGGCGGCGCGCGTAAAATGTCCCAAGCCACGATAAAGCGATCCATGCTCAGGCCGCGATAAAGGGTCCCAACGGCATCGCTCGCGTACATATCCGGCACGTATTCCGTCACACGAGCGCCGAGATGATTTAAATTCAAATGTGCGTTTCGCGCCACGAGCGGATCATAGCTCCAGTATATAACTTCCACTCCGATTTCGCGCACGAGCTGTTGCTGATAATGTTTCAACTTCCGCCCAAGCCCATGATCGCGAAACTCCGGCCGCACGGCGAGCATGTCGGACCAATGCACGAGCCGCCCGTCTTTCACGCCCGTCAATCCGAACACGAAGCCGAGCAACGTTCCGTGTTCATCAAACGCGCCCGCAGCCACGCCGCCGATCTTTTGGCTGACCATCAATAAAGACGGCGGCACGCACTCCGCAAAGCTATCGCCCCAAGTTTCCTTTTGCAACGCGAGACAGGCGCTGTAATCTTCGTGCGTGTGCAAGCGCCGCAAAACGAGGGACGAGAGTTCCTCTGAAAATCGATTTTCTGCTGGAGAGGGCATGAGAAGGCCTTTTTCATTAAGTGAGAATGACGGAAAATATGAGACCCGATAAAAAATGCAACTGAAATTCCGCGCAGCAGGGTTTTCTGCATGAAAAAAAATTCATTCGGCTTTCACCGAAAGTTCATTTGAGCTTGATAATGTGCCAGAGTTGAGGCGATTGTCTCGCGATGAAATTGGAGCAGGTGGCGATGCGCATGGTGCTTGCAATGGATACACATCGCAATGGTGACGATAGTTTGAAGAACCAGGTTCGTCCGCAAATCGAGGCGATTCTCGTGCGTCGCTTTTTCCAAGGCGACGCGGAGGCGTATGCCATTTTCATGGAAATTTTGGAAGCAGTGAAGTCCTGGCCGGAGGCGGAAGAACTCATTGAGAATGAGGCGCGTTTGCGCAACGTTCATCCCACCACCATGCCGGTGATAAAGCTCAAGCATCTCGTGCAGCAACGGTTGGGAGCGTGCGCTCGTTAGAATGCAGTATGGGAGTGCCATGTTCCGCTGCGCAGCTTTCGTATTGAAAAGGCGAGTGGCTGCGACATAAAAGCCTCGAAACCATTCACGCGGCTTGCTTTTGTCTGCAAAAAGACCTTAAATCTACCACCAAAATGCGGGCGTTGGAAGAATCTTCTCTGCCGGCTTTTGTTGTGAAACCTTGCTTGGAAAGAGAGGCTATGCGCATTCTAGTGGTCGAAGACGAAAAGAAAGTGGCGGCGTTCCTGCGCAAAGGTTTGGAGCAGGAGGCATATAGCGTGGAACTCGCCGGTAATGGCAAACAAGCGCTGGAACTGGCGCTGAGCGAGCCGTACGATCTCATCATTCTTGATTTGCTTTTGCCGGGTTTGGAGGGCATGAGCGTGTTACGCGAGTTGCGGCGGCAACGCGTGACGGTTCCCGTGCTCATTCTCACCGCGCGCCGCGAAGTGGATGATCGCGTCAACGGCTTGGACGCCGGCGCCGACGATTATCTGGTTAAGCCCTTTGCCTTTGCGGAATTGCTGGCGCGCGTGCGCGCCTTGCTGCGCCGCCAAGGCAGCGACCGCAGCGCTGCATTGCAAATGGCGGATTTGACCGTCGATCCCGTCACTCATCAGGTCACGCGGGGGGAGCGGCTCATCGAGCTTACGCCGCGAGAATACGCGATCTTGGATTATTTGCTGCGCAACACCGGCCGCGTGATGACGCGCACCCTCATCGCCGAGCACGTGTGGGATTATCACTTCGATAGTGACACGAATCTCATCGACGTTTACGTCAAGCGGCTGCGGGAAAAATTAGAAGCCGGCGGCGAGAAACGGTTGCTGCACACGGTGCGCGGGGTCGGTTATGTGATGCGCGAGCACGAGCGATGAAAGCCATTTCCCTGCGCGCGAAGCTGACCATTTGGTACACCGCGCTGTTTACTTTCACCGTGCTGGCTTTTGCGGGTGCGGCGCAAGTGTGGCGCAGCCGCGCGTTGCTCAAACAATTCGACGACGAGCTGCGTGACGAGCTGCGCTGGACGGAAATTTTTCTCTCGGAAACCGATAAAGGTTCGGCGCGCAGCAAGCGACACGCGGGCGCGGCATTGGAAGCCAGGGTGCGCGAAAATATCGAACAGCATTTCATGCTGAACAAAGCCACGCACGTGCTGGAGATTCGCAACCGAGAAATGAAGTTGGTCTATCGCTCGTTGCTGCCGGCCGACTCGTTGTCGCAGCTCTTTACCATTGGCCAGCCGCTGCAGCAGCCGGTGACCGTCTCTTATCGCGGCCACGATTTTCGTGTGCTTCAAAAGCAAGCTGCGCCTTATTGGATCGGCGTGGCGGTTTCATTGCGCCCGCTCTATGAAGTGCAGCAACAACTCTTGCGCACGTTTGCGTGGCTGTTTCCGCTCGCGATGTCCGTCGCACTCGGGGGCGGATGGCTGCTGGCTAAATATTCGATGCGGCCCGTTTCGCGCGTGATCCAAGCTGCGCGACAAATCACTGCGACGAATTTGAGCCGGCGCTTGCCGAGCTATCCCGCGCAAGATGAGATCGGCGCGCTGGTCGAGACCATGAATGAAATGATCGCGCGCCTCGAATCCGGCGTCGCTCGCATCGAGCAATTTTCGCAAGACGCGGCGCACGAGCTGCGCACGCCGCTCACCATTCTGCGCGGCGAAATGGAATTGGCGCTGACAAACAATGCCGGTGCGACGGAATTGCGGCGCGTGATGGTCAGCGCATTGGAAGAAATTAGCCGCACCGCCAAGATTGTCGAAAGCTTGCTCTTCCTCGCGCACGCAGACGCCGGCAAGATGGCGCTCTCCAAAGAGAGCGTGGCGCTCCACGAACTGGCCACCGAGGTATTTGAAGATGCGCAGGCGTTGGCAGAAGGCCGGCCATTGCAACTTTCGCTCTCGGCGCCGGAGCCGGTCGCAGTCCTCGGTGACGCCAGCCGATTGCGGCGCTTGTTGTTGAACTTGGTGGAGAATGCCATCAAATTCACGCCGGAAGGAAAAGTGGAAATTTCGTTGCGCCGCGCGGACCGGAGCGCAGTGCTCACCGTTCGCGATACTGGGATCGGTATTCCGCCGGAACATTGTGCTCACATTTTCGAGCGCTTCTATCGCGTTGATTCCGGACGCAGCCGGGAAACCGGCGGGTGCGGCTTAGGGCTTGCGATCTGTGCCGCCATCGCGCACGCGCACGACGGCGAAATTCGCGTGCAAAGTCCGGCCGTTCCTGCGGATCATGCAATGCCCGGCGCCGCCCCAGGCACTCTCTTCGAGGTGAATCTCCCGCTCATGGAAAAAAGTTCGGCATGACTGCAAGCGCACGAGGAATTTCAAGAAAAGGACGGCTGGCAAACATGAAGATGGCTTTGATCAATTCAACTTTATTGCTGCAACAATGGGTAGAGGCTTTCAATCGCGGCGATAGCACTTGCGCGCAACAGTTGTGTGCGCCCAATGCCGTGCTCGAAGAAATCGGCACCGAGCGTGCTTTGCACAAGGAAGAAATTCCAGCGCTGTTTCAAGCTTGGCGCTCGGCTTTCCCCGATGCAATCTGCACGGTGACGAAAGCCGTGGCTTCGCGCAATCACATCGCCGCGGAGATCGTGTGGCGCGGCACACACCTCGGTGAATTCATGGGCAAGTCTGCGACGCATCGAAAAATGATGGTGCAGGCTGCGCTCTTTCTCACTGCCGAAGGCAACGCGATCAAGCACCTGAAGCACTACGTTGATATTGCAGGGATGATGAAACAACTTGAAAGGAGTACGACATGAAGCTTTCGAAAATCATTAGCCGCACGGCGGTGCTGTTGACTTTGGCGCTGGTCCTGGGTTGCGCCGAAGCGCCACAGCAGGATATTCAAACCGCGCAAGCCGCGCTCGACGCCGCGACCAAAGCGGAGGCGGAGCGTTATGCTGCAACGGAATACACCGCGGCGCAAGACTCGTTACGCGCTGCCCTCAGTGCGATCGATGAGCAAAAATCCAAATTCGCCTTGTTTCGTGACTATACAGGCGCAACGGAATTGTTGGTTGCCGCGACCACGACGGCCAATCGCGCGGCAGAAACCGCCAAAGTACAAAAGGAGAAGGCCCAGCAGGAAGCGCAAGATTTGATCGCGCAGGCGCAAACCGCCATCGCCGCCGGCAAAGAGTTGTTGCAGAAAGCGCCCAAGGGCAAAGAAGGCCGCGCCGCACTCGAAGCCATGCAGACGGATTTGGCGGCGCTGGAAACGGCACTGGCTGAGGCCGGCGATTTGATCAACAAGGGCGATTTTCTCTCCGCGCGTGATAAAGCCAAAGCTTGTTTGGATAAAGCCACGGCCATTGGCGAAGAGCTGCAAGCTGCGATTGCCAAAGCCGCGCCGCATGCACGCCGTCATTGAGCAGATACGATGACGGCCGTCTCGATATATCGTGAACTAATTCGGAGACCTCTATGGCAACTATGAATGCCGTCCAGTTGTTGGAGAAATGGGTTGACACTTTCAACCGAGGCGATGTCGATGGAGCGCAGAAGCTTTACACCCTCAATGCCACGTTGGAAGAAATCGGCACCGGACGCAAGCTAATGAAGGAAGAAATTCCGGCTTCGTTTCAAGGCTGGCGCACGGCGTTTCCCAACGCGAGCGGCAAAGCGGTCAACGTCATTTCCAGCCGTAATCAAGCGGTCGGTGAAATCGTTTGGAGCGGCACGCACAAAGGCGAATTCATGGGCAAACCCGCGACGAATCATGACGTCACGGTCCGAGCCGTTGTGATTCTCTTTGCCGAAGCCGGCTTCATCAGATACGTGCGACATTATATCGACATTGCCGGACTGATGAAACAGCTCGAAGCGCCGGCTGCGTCAGCATAAGGAAACGATAGAATCCGCCATAATCGCCATGGCGCTTCCTCACACTTGCTCTTGGTGTGTTAGAACGGACCCTAACCGGGTCAAGCGCGCGTAGAGCTTGCCCTCCAAACTCTACCCGCGAAGGAAAAAGCCGCGCGGGCTTGACCACCCTCGCGGCTTTGTTTTGCAACGCCGAGGTATTTTAAAAAGAGGGAGAAAATGAACAATGGACAAAGCACTTGTTTTAAAACTTGCCTCGGCCCTTGGGTTTGTCGCGCTGCTCTTGGGATGCGCTAATCTTCCCAAGAGAGAAATGGATATGGCGTGGGCAGCGCTTGACGAAGCGAAAAAAGTCGAGGCCGATCGCTACGCGCAAACGTTCTATTTTGCCGCCGAAGATTCGTTGCATGCTGCCACCGCTGAAATCAAATATCAGGAATCCAGACTGGCCCTCTTTCAAAATTGCGGCCGCGCCATTAACCTTTTGATATCGACCACGACGACAGCGCACCACGCCGCGGTCACAGCCCGAGTCCAAAAAGAAAACGTCCGAGCCGCAACGCATGAGTTTCTTGCGCAGGCACACGGCGCCGTCGATACCAGCAAAGCCTTGCTGCAAAACGCGCGTGAGAATAAAAACCGCCGCACGACTCGATTCCCTGCGGATTGATTTGATGATATTGGAATCTGCGCTGGCCGCAGCCGATAGTTTCCTGCACAGCGGCGATCTGCTCCTCGCGAACGAAAAATCGCGAGCTTGCCTGGACAAAGCGAATGCCTCCTTCAAGCCTTGAAAAACGTACTCGGGAAGCCGGCGATTATTACCGCGATCATTCGCAGCGCGAGAAGAGGAATTCTAGAAGGCTGCCGCAAAAAAAATCGACAGCAAACTTGCCTCATGGCGATCTTTTGTTTATATTCCGTCCCGTTTCTGATTGCTTAAGCTTGCCATAAGACCGAAGCACGCCGACTTTCAGTTTGCCAATCACGACACCCAAACGCGGACGAGCCGTCACCAAACCGGGAGCAACCGCGAATACGCGCGAAGCAATGCTAATGAAAAACATTAGCGTTGATTAGCGCTGATTTGCGGTTTTAAAATTTTTTGCCGAAAAAAGTTATCAGGAAAGGGCTATGCCTTCTCTATTCAAAAAGATTTTCAACACCGGTATCGTCACCGAGCCCCTGGGGCCCGAGGAGGTCGAGGTCGTGGAGCTCGTCAAACAGATCGATGCGAAGAGCCGGCGGCTGCTGCGGCGCGCGCTCGCGATTCGCGAAGTGGATGCCGGCTCGTGCAATGGCTGCGAGATCGAAATCACCGCCCTCACCAGTCCGGTGTATGATTTGGAGCGCTTCGGCATTCATTTCGTTGCTTCGCCGCGACATGCGGACATGCTGCTGGTGACCGGCCCGGTGACGCGCAACATGGAAGTGCCGCTGCGCAAAACCTACGAAGCCACGCCCGACCCGAAATTGGTGGTTGCGGTCGGCGATTGCGCGCAAACTTGCGGCGTGTTCAAAGGCAGCTATGCGGTTGCGGGCAGCGTCGATCAAATCGTGCCGGTGGATGTGTTCGTGCCCGGCTGCCCACCGGAACCAGCCAATATTCTGCGCGGCATTCTCGCGGCGTTGGATCGCATGCCGAAGAAATAGAGCAAACGGCAAAGCAAAACGATTACTGGCAAGACTATTAAGGCTTTGGTTGAGATCAATTGTTTTGCCAGAAATAGTTTTGCCTTCTTACATGACCAAAGAGGTGCAAAATTTTTTGCGGATAACGTTGTCACGTGCTCTTCGCTTTTCTTTGTGAGCTTTGTGCCTTCGCGGTGATTTCAAGAGACAGAATTTTGATGACGCACATATTATTTCTTTTCATGACCTCCGCCTACGGCCTCGGCGCGCTCATCGCTTTGATGAGCGGACGCCGCGCACTCGGGCGCGGGTTGGTTGCGCTCGGCGCGGTCGCCGGCGCAACTGCCGGCATCGCGCTCGGCGCAACGGTGCTTATTTCGAACACACCGTTCGAATGGTCGCTTCCGGCGTTGTTGCCGCTCGCGGGCGGCCTCGCGTTGCGGCTCGATGCGCTTGGCGCGTTCTTTCTCATTCTCATCGGCGCCGGCGTCATTCCCGCGGCGATTTACGGCGCGGGTTATTCGGCAGTCTACGAAGACGGGCGCGCTTCGCTCCGAATGCTCGGGGTGATGTTCAATCTCTTTGTGCTCGCGATGAGTTTGGTGACGATGGCGAACAACATTCTCACTTTCCTCATCATGTGGGAAGCAATGTCGCTGAGTTCCTATTTTCTCGTGATCACCGAAGGCCGCGAGGAAAGCGCGGTGCGTGCGGGATTGTGGTATGCAGCCATGACGCATGCCGGCTTGTTGCTGCTGCTCGCCGCTTTTTTGCTGCTTGCCAATGGCAGCAGCGGCGCGTTTGGAGATTTGCGCGCGAGTGCGGCCGCGCTTTCTCCGGCGATGCGCAATCTCATTTTCGTGCTCGCCTTTCTCGGCTTCGGCTCAAAAGCGGGACTGGTGCCGCTGCACGTTTGGCTGCCGCGCGCGCACCCGGCAGCGCCCAGCCATGTTTCCGCGCTCATGTCCGGCGTGATGATCAAAATGGGCGTGTATGGCTTGCTGCGCGTCGCTCTCGATTTGCTCGGCGGCGGACCGACGTGGTGGGGCGTGTTGCTCCTGCTCGCCGGGGCCGTCTCCGCAGTGCTCGGCATTCTCTATGCGTTGATGGAAAACGACCTCAAGCGTTTGCTCGCGTATTCCAGCGTCGAAAACATCGGCATCATCTTCATCGGCTGCGGCGCGGGTTTTGTGTTCAGCGCACGCGGCTTGGCCACGGCCTCGGCGCTCGCGTTCGTTGCCGCACTCTATCATGCGCTCAATCACGCTGCGTTCAAAGGCCTGCTGTTCATGGGCGCTGGTTCGGTGCTGCACGCCACGCACACACGCGACATGAATCTCATGGGCGGTTTGATTAAGCCGCTGCCGTGGACCGCGCTTTTCTTTCTCATCGGATCTGTGGCAATTGCGGGATTGCCGCCGCTCAATGGTTTTGTGGGCGAATGGCTCTTGTTTCAAGCGCTGCTGCCGGGCGTGAACCTGCCGCAGCCCGTGGTCGCTGCGTTGATGATGATCGCCGTCGGCATGCTTGCGCTCACCAGCGGCCTCGCCGCCGCGGGGTTCGTCAAAGCATTTGGCGTCACCTTTCTCGCCATTCCGCGTTCCAATGAAGCGGCGCACGCGCACGAAGCGCCGGTCAGCATGCGCCTCGGCATGGCGTTGTTGGCGCTACTTTGTTTTGCGCTCGGATTCGCACCCTTTCTCGTGATGCCGATGCTCGGGCGCGCGCTCGCAGGTTTGGACGGCCTTCCCGCGGAAGCGCCCGCATTCACATTCGGCCTCTCGCTGCAAACGCCAAACGATTTCGCGCAAATTTCACCCACGCTCGCCGCTCTCGTTTTGCTCATCGTGCTCGGCCTCACTGCGTTCGTGTTGGGAATGGCGCGTCGCAATCGTCGTTTGCGCGTGAGCGATTCGTGGGGCTGCGGCCGCATCGGCCAAACGCCGCGCATGGAATATACCGCCACGGCCTTTGCCGAGCCCCTGCGCCGCGTGTTCGCGGAGTTGTATCGCCCGACCAAAGAGTTGACGATCGACTTTCATCCCGAGTCGAAATACTTTGTGCAAGCGATCGACTATAAAACCGAAATCCGCTCATGGTTTGAAGAGTTCCTCTATCATCCGCTGGTCCATGTGATAAACTGGGCCAGCAAACAAGTGCGGCGCGTGCAGTCCGGCTCGCTGCACGGTTATCTGGTCTATCTTTTCATCGTGCTCATGTTCATGCTCTGCGCGTTGCTGTTGCCGTGGAGATAACGCATACTCGTTGCGAAGTAGTCTTATGATGCGCTTCTATTTTTTTTCGATGCTCGCGGCCTATGGATTCGGCGCAGCGACGGCGCTGCTCGGAATTCGCGGCGCAATGGGACGCGCGCTCGTTGCTCTTGGCGCGGCGATCGGCTCACTCGCAGCGTTGCTGCTCGGCGCTGCTGCCATTCGCACCAACGCGCCGTTCGAAGTTGCCGTGGCCGGAGTTCTTCCGCTCACCGGCGTGGCGTTGCGCCTCGACGGACTCGGGGCGTTCTTTCTCATCGTCATTGGATTGTTGGGTGCGGCTGCCGCGATTTATGGCTATGGTTATTCCGTCGCATACGAAGGCCGTTACTCGCTGCGCATGCTCGGCGCGATGTTCAACATGCTGTTGTTCGCGCTTTGCATTCAGGTGATGGCGGATAACGCGCTCACGTTTTTGCTTGCGTGGGAAGCCATGTCGCTCTCCGCTTACTTCATGGTGCTCACTGAGCATAATCAATCCGGCACGGTGCGCGCGGGCATCTGGTACATTGCCATGACGCACGCCGGTTTCGCCGCGCTGCTCGCGATGTTCTTGTTGCTCTCGAACGGCGAGTTGACGGCGTCGTTCACAGCCATGCGTGCGGGCGCGGCCACACTCTCGCCGATGGTGCGCAACGCCGCTTTTATGCTCGCCCTCTTCGGTTTCGGCTCGAAAGCCGGCATCGTGCCGCTGCACGTGTGGCTGCCGATGGCGCATCCAGTCGCACCCAGTCACGTATCCGCAATGATGTCCGGCGTCGTGATCAAGATGGGCGTTTACGGCCTCGCGCGGGTGCTGATCGATCTACTCGATTCCGGGCCGGTGTGGTGGGGCGTCACCGTGCTCGGCGTCGGTTCAGTATCGGCCCTGTTGGGCGTTTTGTATGCGTTGATGGAGCACGATCTCAAACGTTTGCTCGCGTATCATTCGGTGGAAAATATCGGCATTATTCTGATCGGCCTCGGCGCGGGCATGATGTTCCAAAGCTACGGCTTGATGACGCTCGCCGCGCTCGGTTTCATCGGCGGTTTGTATCACACCATCAATCACGCCACGTTCAAAGGGTTGCTCTTTCTGGGCGCGGGTTCGGTGCTGCACGCGACGCATACACGCAACATGGAAGAGCTGGGCGGCTTGATCAAACGCATGCCGTGGACGGCGCTCTTTTTTTTGATCGGCGCGGCCGCGATCTCCGCGCTGCCGCCGCTCAACGGTTTCGCTTCGGAGTGGATCGTGTTTCAAGCGCTGCTCGGCGGATTTCACATTCCCAAACCCGAAATCGCGGTGGGCATGCCGCTCGCCGTGGGCATGCTCGCGCTCACCAGCGGCCTTGCGGTCGCGTGTTTCGTGAAGGCGTTTGGCATCACGTTTCTCGCCATTCCGCGCTCGCACGAAGCCGAGCGCGCGCACGAGTCGCCGTTCTCGATGCGCGCGGGCATGGGAATTTTGGCGCTCGCGTGTGTCGCATTGGGACTCGCGCCGTTCCTCGTTGTGCCGCAATTGAGCGCCATTCTCGTGGGCCTCGACGGCTTGCCGGATACGCGCACGGCATTCACGCTCGGCTTGTCGCTGCAAACGCCGGAACAATTCGGGCAGATGTCCTCCGCGTTCATCGCGCTCGGCTTGGTGCTCTTGCTTGCTCTCGTGGCGTTGGTGCTGTGGATGCTACGCGGCAATCGCAAACTCCGCGTGAGCGCCTCGTGGGGCTGCGGCCGCATTGGCCAATCTCCGCGCATGGAATACACCGCCACGGCGTTTGCCGAGCCGCTGCGCCGCGTGTTCGCCGAGCTGTATCGCCCCACGAAAGAGCTGACGATTGATTTTCATCCCGAGTCGAAATACTTCGTGCAGTCCATCGAGTACAAGAGCGAGATCACGCCGTGGTTTGAAAAAGTTTTGTATGGGAATTTAATCGCGCGGCTGCGCCTTATTGCGCGCAAAGTGCGGCGCTTGCAATCCGGCTCGGTGCATGCGTATCTCGTGTACGTCACGGTGATTCTCCTGCTCTTGCTCTTGGCAGCGAGGTGGATGTGAGTGAAACGAGTTTCAATTGAATGCGCAAGTTTTCAATAAGCGCCTCCTCTTCGATGTCATTCTGTAAGAACCTTCCCTCGCACTGGGCATGGTGCAAGCCTCTAGGGAAGTTCCTTCCAGGATGACACTTCGAGTAGCGGTTCGCTCAACTGGAAAATGCTGTAACTCCATTTTCATTGACAAAAGATTTACATTAAGAGAAAGTTTTTCACATGACCGGATACATTCTCGAACTCGCCCAAGCGCTCTTAGCGTTGGCGCTCGCGCCCGGGTTGGTGGGATTCATACGCTGGCTAAAAGCGCGGCTGCAAAATCGCCGCGGTGCGCCGCCATGGCAACCATATTTCGAGCTGCGCAAATTGTTCGGCAAAGAAGTCGTCGTTTCGAACAATGCCTCGTGGCTGTTTCGCTGCGCGCCGTATATTATCTTCGGCAGCACGGTTGCCGTCACGTTCGTGATTCCTTTGATTGCGGCCAATCTGCCGTTCGACGCCGTGGGCGATCTGCTCGCCGTGGTTTATCTGCTGCTGTTGGGCACGTTCTTTCTCGCGCTCGCGGGTCTCGATCCCGGCACCGCGTTCGGCGGCATGGGCGCGAGCCGGGAGATGACCGTGGCCGCCATTGCCGAACCCACAATTGCGCTTTCCATCTTCGGCCTCGCGTTGGGCGCCGGTTCCACCAACCTCGGCCGCATCGTGATGCACACGCTCGCCGATCCCGCTGCGGTGATCAATCCCGGCCACTTGCTCGGGTTCGCGGCGCTGTTCATTGTCATGCTCGCGGAAACCGGGCGACTGCCCATCGACAATCCCGCGACACACCTCGAGCTCACGATGATTCACGAAGCCATGATTTTGGAATATTCCGGCCGCTATCTCGCGCTCATCGAATGGGCCGCGGCCACGAAGCTCTTCGTCTTCTTCGCGCTGCTCGCGAATTTGTTTTTGCCGTGGGGCGTGGCGACCGAGTTGACGCCCGCTGCGCTCGGCCTCGCCCTGCTCGCACTCATTGGCAAGCTCGTGGTGCTCGCACTGACCGTAGCTTTTCTCGAAACGCGCATTGCCAAGCTGCGCCTCTTTCGCGTGCCGGAATTGCTCGGGCTCTCGTTCGTGCTCGCGCTGCTCGCGGTGACGTCGTCGTTTTTGTTGAGGTAATCACAACCCGAACGAGCCGGAACCAAAAGGGGAATTTCTAGCGGATTGAAGAACCCAGCGGATGTGGGAGGCGTGATCAGTTGGGTCCTTCTATCCGGAAAAACTTTGGCTCTTTTCGCATAGGAATCCCATGAACGATCCTCTCTTCTTCCAACTCTCCACGCTCGGCGCGAGCGTGGTGCTGTTCTTCGGCATCGCGCTGTTGTGGCGGCGCAGCTTGCACTCTTACGTGACGGCTTTCAAGTGGCAATCCGCAATTCTCGCAGTGCTGTTCGTCATCGTCGGCTATTTCGGCAACGATCATGAATTGTATGTCGTCGCAGTCTTGTTGTTTGGCCTCAAAGTGCTCGTTATTCCGCGCTATCTCGATCGCTTGCAAGCGCGCATCGGCATCGAGCGCGAAGTTGCGCCGTACGTCAATGTTGCTACCTCGCTCATCATCGCCGGGCTTTTGGTGCTGCTCGCCTACGCGGTCACGCGCCCGGTGGTACAGCTCAGCACGCTGCCCACGCGCGCCGGTTTGCCGCTGGCCGTGGGATTGATCTTCGTCGGTCTCTTCGTCATCATCACGCGCAAGAAAGCTTTGACACAGGTCGTCGGCTTTCTCGTGCTGGAAAACGGCATCGCACTTCTAGCCGTGCTCGGCACGTACGGCATCCCGCTCATCGTCGAGCTTGGCGTTTTCCTCGACGTGCTCATGGGCTTTTTGGTGATGCAGGTTATCGTTTATCAAATTAAAACCACTTTCGATTCGATCGACGTGGATCGTTTGAATCAACTTCGACATTGAGCACCGAAGGCAACACGATTTCCGTCAAGACTATTACTCCTAATGCTGACGAACCACAAACAAAAAGCATTTTGTAAGCGGATTCTACGAACAAAGCGGATAAACCTCCGATGCTTTATCCGCTTACCGTAAAGTCTTCGCACTTGATCGTCTTGTCGGAAATAGTTTTGTCTTCACTTATTTTGAAGTTTCATTATCGCGGATGGCCCAATGAATTTTCTGTTCCTGCTGATTCCTTATCTCGCCGCGGCTTTGCTGGCTGTGATCGTGCGGCCTTATCATAGGTTCGTCGGTTGGATGAATGCGTTGTTGTCACTCCTCCCGCTTGCCGCGGCGTTGCAATTTGCTGCCGGTGCAATTGCCGGCAACGAAGCGCCGACTTTCGGGCCGGGCGAGATGCTGCGCGCTGACAGCCTCTCGGCACTGCTCATGGTGTGTATAACTGCGGTTGCTACGCTCACACTTTTTCTCGGGCCGGGCCTTGAACGCGACGCCGCCTCCACGTTGCCGCTGCGTCGCTATCAAATTAGCATCAATCTGTTCATCGCGGCCATGCTGCTCACTGTTTCTGCGAACAACGTCGCGATCATGTGGATCGCGGTCGAGGCCACGACGATCTTCTCGGCGTTCATCATTCCGCTCACACTCAGCAAAGCGGCAGTGGAAGCTTCATGGAAATACATTCTCATCAGCTCGGTGGGTATCGCGCTCGCTTTCACGGGCACCGTGCTCGGCTATTTCGACTTCGTCACGCTCTCCGGTCGCGCGGAGCACGCGCTGAATTGGCCGGTGCTGCTCGCCACTGCGCCGAGGCTGCACCCGGAAGTGATGCGCCTCGCGTTCGTTTTCATTCTCATCGGCTACGGCACGAAGGCCGGCATCGCGCCAATGCACACGTGGAAGCCCGATGCCTACGGTGAAGCGCCCGCGCCGCTGGCCGCGCTTATGTCTTCGGCGCTGTTTGCCACGGCCATGTATGCCATCGTGCGCTGGAAAGTGGTCGTCGACGCGACGTTGAGCAGCAATTTCACCGACAACTTGCTGTTGGCGCTCGGCCTGCTCTCGCTGGTGATCGCCGCATTCAGCGTGGTGTTGACCGACAACTACAAACGCATGCTGGCCTATTCGAGCATCGAGCACACCGGCTTGATTTGTTCCGGCCTCGCGCTCGGGCCGCTCGGCGTGTTTGCCGCATTGCTGCACTTGGTCAATCATACTGCGGGCAAGTCGCTGCTGTTTTTTTTAATTGGCAACGTCGAGCGCAAATACGGCTCGCCGCTTATTGCAAACGTGCGCGGCCTGCTCAAAACCATGCCGTGGACCGGCGGGCTGCTCGCGGCAACGCTGCTCATGCTTATCGGCTTGCCGCCGGGCGGAATTTTTATCAGCGAGTTTGCGCTGCTGCGCGCCGGCTTTGCGGCCGATTATCCGTGGCTCATGGGGCTTGTGCTCGCGTTGCTGCTCATCATTTTTGTTTCGTTCATCAATCATCTCAATAAAATGTTGTATGGCGCGCCGGTGGAAGGCGTTGCCCTCGGCGAAGTGAGCGGTTGGCGCATTGCGCCGCTCTTCATTTTTGTTGCGGTGCTGGTGACGCTCGGCCTTACCCTGCCCGCGTCGGTTGCCACGCTGCTCGAGCAGAGCGTCGCCATCGTGGCAAGGTAATTTGGCTGGAACACGGATCAACAACGCACACTGGAGAGCTTTATCCGCGTGCGTTTTTGATCCGTGTGCAGTTCCAAAAAAAACTTTCAGAAATTCATTCTGAGCTTGATTCTCTAATTTACCTCATAACTATGCCCGACTTTTCCCGTCTTCAAAAACAGCTCCTGGAAAATTTTAAAGACCGCGTGCAAAACCTTCATATCGTGCGCGGCAATGAGCTCCATTTTCAAATCCTGCGCGGCAACGCGATTCGCCTCGCGCGCATGCTGCGCAGCGAGTTTCAGGCCGAGTTGATACTCATGGTCGCCACGGATCGCCGCGCCGACACGGGCCATTTCGAGGTGCAATACCTTTTCGCGAATAGCCTCGAAAACTGGTTTGCCTGCGCCACCAAAGAGCTGCCGGCTGAAAATCCCACCATCATCTCGATGGCGACGTTCTATTATCCCGCCTCGCGTTTTGAGCGCGAGATCAAAGACCTCTTCGGCATTCAAGCCACGGGCAGTCCCGATCGCCGCCCGCTCGTGCGTCACGGCTTCTGGCCGGAAGATTTTTTCCCGTTGCGCAAAGACACGACAGCGCCGCCGCAGTTTGAAGATGACGGCACGCCCTTTCCATTTTTGCCGGTGAGCGGTGAAGGCGTGTACGAAATTCCCGTGGGCCCGGTGCACGCGGGCATCATCGAGCCGGGACATTTTCGCTTCAGTGTCGTCGGCGAAACCGTGATCGATTTAAAGATTCGTTTGTACTTCACGCACAAAGGCACGGAGAAATTATTCGAAGGCCGCGCGCCCGCGGAGGGCGTCGCGCTTGCCGAGCGCATCTCCGGCGACACCACGATCGGCCACTCATTGGCATATTGTCAAGCGCTGGAGAAGTTGAGCGCAACCGAAGTGCCCATGCGCGCGCAATATCTTCGTGTGGTGCTTTTGGAAATGGAGCGGCTCTACAATCACATTGCCGACTTCGGCATGATTGCCAATGACACCGGTTTTCCCGTGGCGCATTCACATTGCTTTCGCATGCGCGAACGGCTGCTGCGCTTAAATAAACAGCTAACCGGCAACCGGCTGCTGCGCGACGGCATCGTGCCGGGCGGCGTTGCACGTGATTTTCCAAATGATCTCCCTCTCGCTGCGGAGCTTGATGCGATTCTCGCGGATTTCAAAGAGATCGTCGATATTAGCTTGAGCAACACGATTCTAATGGATCGTTTGGAAGGCGCCGGCACGTTGAGCCAACAGACCGCGTCGGATCACGGCGTGCTCGGTTACGTTGCGCGCGCTTCCGGCATCGACATGGATGTTCGCCGCGATCATCCCTTTGATGCGTATCGCGAGTTGAAATTCAATGTGCCGGTATTCAATTCCGGAGACGTTTACGCGCGCACGATGGTGCGCGTGGAGGAAGTACACGAGTCGGTGGGCTTGATCAAACGCGCGTTGGCGCAAATGCCGAGCGGGCCACTGGTCGCGCCGCTCGGCGTGCTGCCTGCCTTCGAGCCGGCGTTCGGCATGGTCGAAGGTTGGCGTGGCGCGATTGTGCACTGGGTGATGGTGGATGGCAGCGGCAAACTCTTTCGCGTGAAGATCAAAGATCCTTCATTCGCCAATTGGCCGGCGCTTTCATTCGCGCTGCTCAAAAACATAGTGCCGGATTTTCCGCTGTGCAACAAATCGTTCAATCAATCTTATTCGGGGAATGATTTGTGACGCCCGGAGTGGGCGATGCGCGGGCTTATTTCTCCGGTGATGAAAATTCTTTGGCAAAACGGCTTGCCCGCCGGGGATACTGGGCTTGCTTATTAAGCTACTCCAAAGTATCTTACTTCAAAGTAGCTTATTCGAAAATAGCAAGGAGGGCAAAATGTTTTTCAACCGGCAAGCCGAGCTGAAACGCTTGGAAGAGCGCTATAAAGAAAAGAAGGCGCAACTGCTCATCGTCTATGGCCGGCGGCGCGTGGGCAAAACCGAATTGCTCAAAGAGTTCGCGCGCGACAAGCGCAATCTGTACTTCCTCGCCGACCTGTCGAGCGCGAAAGAGCAATTGCAAGAGATGACCGAGCGCGTGCGCTTGCTCACGCAGGACGCCTCGTTGCTGGACAATCCCTTCGCCAACTGGCGGGCTTTGTTTGCGTATCTTCATCGTATCGCGCAGCGCGAGCCTTTAATCGTCATCTTGGATGAGTATCAATACTTGCAATCCAGCAACCGCGCCATGGCCTCGATCATTCAAAAGGCGTGGGATGAAGAGCTGAAAGACTCGCGCCTGTTTCTCGTGCTCTGCGGCTCGTATGTCTCGTTCATGGAGCGCGAGCTGCTCGCGTATAAAAGCCCGCTCTATGGCCGGCGCACGGGCCAGTTATACGTCGAGCCGATGAAGTTTTATGAAGCCGGCGAATTTTTCCCCAAGCTCTCTTTTGAAGACAAAATCCGCGCGTATGGCATCCTGGGCGGCATGCCGGCTTATCTGCTGCAGTTCGATCCGCGCGCCACGCTGCCGCAAAACCTGGGCAATACTTTTCTCCAAACCGATTCTTTTCTCAACAACGAAGCGCGTTTCCTGCTCTTGGAAGAATTGAAAGAGCCGCGAAACTATTTTTCCATTTTAAAAGCCATTGCCGCAGGGAAGAATCGCGCCAACGACGTCGTGCAGGCGAGCGGCCTGGATCGAGGCGTAGTCGTGAAGTATCTCGACGTGTTGCAAAACCTGCGCATCGTCAAGCGCGAGATTCCCGTCACCGAGCCGCAGCCGGAAAAGAGCCGCAAAGGCATTTACGCCATTCAAGATCGCTACTTGAAATTTTGGTTCCGCTTTGTCATGCCCAATCAAAGTTATATCGAGGAAGACCGCCAGGATTTTTTGCTCCGGCAGCGCATTCTGCCGTTTTTGGATCAGTATCTCGGCGACGTGTTTGAGCAAGTTTGCACGGAGTTTTTGAAAAGGATGAATCGCAAGAGCGGGCTCCCGTTCGAGTTGGATCGCGCGGGCCGTTATTGGCGGGGCGAAACCGAAATTGACATTGTGGCCTTTGATGCGCAACGCGAAAACGCGCTCGTGGCTGAGTGCAAATGGAGCACGAAGAAAGTCGGAACCAATGTGCACGATGACCTTATCGTCAAGACCGCTTCTTTGCAACGTGAACACGGTTTCAAAAAAATTCACTACGCGCTGTTCTCACGCACTGGTTTCACCGACGGCTTAAAGCAAGCCAAGCGTGAAGACCTTTTTCTTTTTGATCTGAAAGATTTGGCCGCGGACTTTTCCTCAGCTAAGAAACGCACATGACGAAATCTTTCCTTTGCTTCATCTACTTCCTCGCTCTTCCAACAAGTCCATCGCTGCAAACATGCGAATGGTACTTGCCCATCAATGTTCCCAATCGCCAATCGTGGGAGCACGTGCGCTTGACGAAGATCGGCGCGTTCGGGTTGATGCGCAAAGCGCGACCGCGCGTTCCCGCGCACTATCACACCGCGAGCGATTTCATGCGCCCCGGCAACAATTATGAAGACGAGCCGATCTTTCCCGCGGCACGAGGGCGCGTGATCAGCCAGCGCGATGACGGCCCCTTCGCGCAACTCATCGTCGAACATGTTTCGAGCAGCAACGACACGCTGTGGACGGTGTATGAACATATCGCAGGCTTGCGCGTTATCGTCGGCGATACCGTAAATCCCTTCACGCCCATCGGGCGTTTTATGACCAAAAAAGAGCTGAACAAATACGGCTGGCAATTCGATCATTTGCACTTCGAAATCATGAAGCATCGCCCGCGGCCTTTGCAGCCCACCAAGAAAACGCCGATGCGCCGGTTCAAAGTTTATAATTTGGAATGCTACAAGAAGGCCGATTTGGAAAAGTATTATCACGCGCCGCAGGAATTTTTTGCCGCGTGTTGGAATAGCCCCGCACATTAAGGCTTGCTACTCGCTTTGCAATTGCTGTTTGATAATCTCCGTAATCGCGGTCGCTACTTCCAAAGCGCGCAAGCCGTCTTCCCCGGTAACCGGCGGCGGCGTGTGGTTTTGAATAGCCGCCACAAAACTGTCCAATTCCATTTGCAAAGCATTGCCCTCCGGCGCGTCTAATTTTTCGTAAAGAATATGGCGGGGACGCGCGCCTTGCTCCAACTTCCCCAACACCACGGGAAAAGTAAACTTGCCGCTCGCTTCCTCCGGTGTGACCAGACGAAAGACTTCGCTCAAGCCCTGTAGAAAATCAATCGAAACGTAGGCATCGCGCTGAAACAAGCGCATCTTGCGCATTTTCTTTTGCGAAATGCGGCTCGCCGTCACATTTGCCACGCAGCCGTTCGCGAATTGGAGCCGCGCGTTGGCGATATCCGGTTCGAGGGAGACCACGGCCACGCCGTTGGCGTCCACGCGCGTGAGCGGGCTTTTCACCAAGCTCAAAATGATGTCGATGTCGTGAATCATCAAATCCAACACCACGGCCACGTCCGTGCCGCGCGGATCGAAGGAAGCCATGCGATGTGATTCGATAAACTTCGGGGCCAGCGGAAAATCGTGCAGCGCTCGCAATGCGGCATTGAAGCGCTCGATATGTCCCACCTGCAAAACACGGCCCTGGGTTTGCGCCAAAGCGATGAGCTCGCGCGCTTCTTCAACCGTGGCCGTGATCGGTTTTTCAATGAACACGTGCCGTTTTGCAAGCAGCGCTTGCCGCGCCAGTTCGAAGTGCGAACTCGTAGGCACAGCAATATTCACGGCTTCGCACGCCGCCAGTAATTCTTCAAAAGAGGAAAAGGCGGTGACGCCGTGCTCGTGCGCGACGGTTTGCGCGCGTTGCGCATCGGAATCATATACGCCCGCAAAAGCCGCTCCGGCGACTTCGCGATAAAGCTTCGCGTGCAGGCTGCCTAAACGGCCCACACCCACTACGCCAACATGAAAATTTTCCATCGCCACTCCAGTGATCGTCATTCGTTACAAGCCGGACTAGCCGGAACCAAACATCATTATAAAACACCAAGCCCGCGCGCTGCCTTGAGAGAGGCTTTATGCCTTGGTGATTTAAAAATCTTAACACGAATTCGGCTCGCATAATTTCCCACGAGGCACGCGTTCGCCAGCCGCCAAAGGCCTTGCATTTTAGTGGGCACATGGTTATTATCGGCCTGCTTAAAACTGTCCATGAGAAGGCCTCAATGCATGCAAGCTATACGCGCATATTGGTTTGATTTTCCCCTCCGCCCGCACTATTCCCGTAATGCCGGCGAACTTGCTGCCGAATGTCTTCACCTCGTTCCGCTTTGCTGCGATTAAACCGTCGCAATCGGATATGCCAAATCGACTCTCATCCACATGATGACATGCCTGGCTATTGCATAAACCGACATCTTGGAAAAAAATCATGCGCAAAGCAATCGCGTTTTTCGTTTTCTTGCTCATGTGGGGATGCCGAAGCTACGATAAAGAGTTTCAAGAGATTTTGCAACTGGAAGATGGCCGCGCCCCCGCGGCCGAATTTCAGAAATTCACGCTGCATCCGCGCTGGGAAGTGAAACAGCGAGTCGCGCTCGCACTCGGACGTTTGCGGGAGGCCGAGGCTGCGCCGACGCTGGTGGAATTGTTGTCCTCGAGCTCGCCCGAGGTTCGCGTCGAGGCCGCCTTTGCGCTCGGACAGCTCGCCCAGCCATTCACCCATAAAGCGATCATTCGATTGCTTTCCGAAGAGAAAGATTTGGAAGTTCGCCTCACCTTGATCGAAGCGCTCGGCAAAGTCACCGTTGATTCGTTGCCGCCGGAGACGGACGCCACGCTGATGCGACAATTCGAAGACGACATTCCCATCGTGCGCGCCGAGGCCGCGCTGGTATTGGCCCGGTTCGCACAACGCAATCTCAAACGGCCGCTTTGGAGCGCAAAGCTCGTTGCGTTGTTGCAGGATAAAGGCGAAGAAGTACGCTGGCGCGCTGCATATGCGTTGATGCGCATGGCGGATTCCACCACGGCCCCGGCGGTGCGCAGCGCACTCAACGACCGGAGCCCGCGCGTTCGCATGCAGGCTGCACGTGCGCTAGGTGCGATGCACGATTTCGCGGCGCTGACGCCGCTCGCACACCTCGCACACAACGACAATGATTGGCGCGTGCGAGTCAATGCCGCGGCTGCGCTCGGCAAGCTGGATTTTTCACGCGGCGCGTTGGCACTGCAGTATTTTCCCATGGCCGATGCCAACCAGCATGTGCGCCTAACGGCGTTGCAGGCGCTCGGCGCTGCCGTCGAACAATTGCGTAAGTCAAATGTCAATTTCGAGAGCGAACCGGTCAGAGCTTTTCTGCTAGAGCGCCTCACGCCCGTGGCGCAGAACGGTAGTGTCAATATAAGTTGGCAGGAAAAAGCCGCCGCGGCGCATGCGCTGGCGCAATTCCTGCAATCTGAAGCCATGCCGCTTTTGCTGCCGCTCGCCTCCGAAGATTCGCCGCATCTGCGCGCCGCCTTAGCGAACACGCTGGGCAGTTTGGGAGGCGAAGACGTTTTCCCGGCGCTCGAAAAATTGGCCCGGGATTCACTTACCGTGGTTCGTATTGCCGCACTCGAAGCCTTGTCGAAAATTTCTGCGCAAAATCGCGCGTTGCCAATATATCTAGACGCTTTGCACGGCGGGGACCCGGTGCTCGTCGCGCTTGCGGCGCAAGCCCTAGCCGCGGACTCCGTGAGGCGCGCGCAACACGCGGAAGCAATCCTCGCCGCGTATCGCACGTTGCATTCGTCGTTTGATGCAGAAACGGCAAAAATGTTTTTCGACGCATTGGCAGAGTGCCGCAACCTCGCGGCGCAGCCATTTTTGGAAGCGGCTTTGCAAACGCCGGACAAAGCCCTCGCGCGCGCGGCCGCAGAGGCGTTGCATAAGCTCACCGGCAAAGATTATACGGAGCGCTTGCCGCAAAGCTTTGCGCCTACGCAAGCTTTCACATATGAAGAAATCAAAAGCCTGAAAGGCGCTTGGGCGGAGATCAAAACGGACCGCGGCGCTTTTCAGATCGCGCTTTTTCCCGAAGAGGCCCCATTGACCGTGTTGAGCTTCGTGCGGCTCGCGCAGAAAAAATTCTTTGACGGCCAAACCATTCATCGCGTCGTGCCGAACTTCGTGATGCAAACCGGCGATCCGCGCGGCGATGGTTGGGGCGGACCGGGTTACGCCATTCGTTCGGAGTTCAATCGTTTGCGTTACGTGCGCGGCATGGTGGGCATGGCAAGCTCCGGTCCGGATACCGAAGGCAGCCAGTGGTTCATCACGCATTCGGATCAGCCGCATCTCGACGGTCGCTACACGATCTTCGGGCGCGTACGCAAAGGCATGGAAGTCGTCGAAGAGCTGCAAATCGGCAATCGTATTTTGCAGGTAACGATTCAGCAGTGAAGCCATACAGATTTATTCAGGACGCTCGTATGAAAGGATTTGTGACGCTGTTTATGTTGTTGGGCAGTTGCGCCGTGCAAATCGGCTGCAGCTCGAACGCAAAAGAAACCGGTGCGGCCTCCACCGCGCCGCCGATTCAACTGGCATTCGACGCCGCGCAATCGGATTCGGCTGCGGTATCGCTCGCCGATCGCGTACTGGCCGCAGTGGGCGGAAAGGAAAATTTCGAGGCGGTGCGCTATTTGTCATTTCGCTTTGTGATTAAATCCGACACCGGCACGATCGCCGATTGGCGCCACGATTGGGACCGTGTGCAGCACCGCTATCGCCTGGCCGGCACATTGGCAAGCGGCGAGCAAGCGCTCGTGTTTCTCAATCTGAACACGCAAGACGGGCACGCATTTTTGAACGGCAATCCCGCGCCGGAAGATGATTTGCAAAACCTGCTCGCGATGGCTTACTCGCGCTTCACCTCCGATACCTATTGGTTGCTGTTGCCATTCAAGCTAAAAGACCCGGGCGCGCGCTTGCAATATCGCGGCATGCGCCAAATCGGCGCGAACAACTTCGCGATGATTCATTTGAGCTTTATCGACGAAGTCGGGCTTACGCCGGAAAACGAATTCAACATTTTTATCGATCCCGCTGCGCATGAAATTCGGCGCTGGGAATATTTTGCGAATGCGCAAGCGCAACCGCTTGTTGCTTTGTGGGAAGATTGGCAAAGCTTCGGCGCATTGCGCTTTGCCGCAACGCGGCGCTTGGAAGAAAGCGGCCGCGCGATTTCATTCGAAGAGATTGTCGTTGCGCCCGAAGTTGACGAGCAAATTTTTGCCGTTCCCGCCCAAACGCAAGCGGGCATGCCGTAAGTAAACCGCTCGCACCGAATGACGCCGGGCAGGCGCATGTGCTCTCGCCCGGCGCGATTCTTCACCCTCGGAGAAATCGCCGTGCGTTTCGATCTCGCTCCTGAAAGTTTCGTTGCGGCGCAACGACGCATTGCTGCGCACGTGCGCCGCACGCCTCTTCTCCCTCTCCCTCGCCTCGGCGGCGGGCCGTTTCCGCGCGTGCAACTCAAACTGGAAAATCTGCAAGTCGGCGGCTCGTTCAAAGCGCGCGGCGTATTCAATCACCTTTTGCAATTAGGTGAAGAACAACGTGCGCGCGGTGTGATTACGGCCTCGGGCGGCAATCATGGCGTCGCGCTGGCCTATGCCGCCCACTGCTTGAACGTTCCCGCCATGGTTTATCTGCCCACGCGCGCGAGTGACGATCGCGTCGCGCGCATTGCCGCGTGGGGCGCGAAAATTTTTAAACACGGTCGGGATTGGGACGATGCCAATCTCAAAGCCCTCGAACATGCCGAGCAGGAAAACCTCTACTACGTTCATCCTTTCGACGCCGAGGCCACGCTTGCCGGGCAAGGCACGCTCGGACTGGAATTGCTCGAAGCTCTGCCCGAATTGGATTGCGCGCTCATCGCCATCGGCGGCGGCGGTTTGATTTGCGGCGCGGCCGCGGCGATCAAACAACGCAAGCCCGAAGTGCGCATCATCGGCGTCGAGCCGCTGGGCGCGCCCTCGATGTCGGTGAGTGTGAATGCCGGTCGCGTCACGCCGCTCCATGAAACGCGCACCATTGCCGACACGCTTGCGCCGCGCTCTGTGAGCGAACGCACGCTCGCGCTGGCGCAGCGTTATATCGACGAAATCGTTTTAGTTGAGGAAGCAAAGATGGTCGCAGCCATGCGTTGGCTTTGGCGCGAGTGCAATCAACTCGTCGAGCCAGCGGGCGCGGCGGTGATTGCGGCGTTGCTGCAAAATGAAGCTCTCGTCGCGCCGTTCAAGCAACCGGTCGCGGTTATTTGCGGCGGCAATGCCGCGGCGGAAAGCGTGTTCGCGCATTATGAAAATGCAATTCCTGCACGTTAAGGTTCAGCCCAAGCCCGGCAGATAAAAAAAGGATCCGCTCATGAAGAGAGTCGTCCGTCTTACTTTTCTCGTTCTGCTTTTCTCTTTCGCCCTCAGCCGTTCTCAATCCGCGCTCGTTTTCCAAACCGATTTCGGTTTGAAGGACGGCGCGGTCGCGTGCATGAAAGGCGTTGCGTTCGGCGTCGCTCCTCAACTCAAAATGTTCGACGTGACGCACGAGATTCCGGCATATGATATTTGGGCCGCGGCGTATCAACTCAAACAAACCGCGCCGTATTGGCCAAGCGGAACCGTGTTCGTTTCCGTGGTCGATCCCGGCGTGGGCACGGAACGCAAATCCGTGGTCATGAAAACGAAGAGCGGCCATTACTTCGTCACGCCCGACAACGGCACGCTCACATTGGTGGCGGAAGATTTGGGCGTTGCGGAGGTGCGGCAAATCGACGAGAAGACCAATCGCCTTGCGGGTTCGGAAAAATCATACACCTTTCACGGCCGCGACGTGTATGCTTACACCGGCGCGCGGCTTGCTTCGGGCAAGATTACTTTCGAGCAAGTCGGGCCGTTGCTGCCCGCCAAAGTGGAAATGATCGCATATGAGAAACCGCGCTTCGAGCAAAACGCCGTGCGCGGCACGATCCCGATTCTCGACACGCAATACGGCAACATTTGGACGAATATTGATGAACAAACTTTTCTCAAGCTCGGCGTGAAATTCGGAGACCGGCTTTTTGTTCGGATCTCCGACGGCGAGCAACTCGTTTGGGAAGGACTCATGCCTTACGTGCGCACGTTCGGCGACGTGGCCGTGGGCGAACCGCTGCTTTATCTCAACAGCCTGCTCTGCGTTTCTTTTGCGATCAATCAAGACGGCTTTGCGGCCGTGCATCACATCGCTTCCGGCCCGAACTGGCGCGTGAAAATCGTGAAGGCTGAATAAGCGGTTGCTTCTGCGCTTGTCGTGTTCTATATTTGCGACCACGCATCGCGCAAAGCAAGTTTCACCATGAAGGGAGGCATGACATGACCGCTATTCTCAAAAGAAAAATGACTGCGAAAGAATATCTCGAAATCGAGCGCCGCGCCGAGCACAAAAGCGAGTTCTACAACGGCGAAATGTTCGCCATGGCCGGTGCGAGCAAGGCGCACAATCTTATCGTCGGCAATCTTCTACGTTCGCTAGGCAATCGACTGGAAGCACGGAATTGTAACGTTTATCCCAGCGATATCCGTGTCAAAATCGAGCGCATAAACAAGTATACCTACCCCGATGTCAGCGTTACTTGCGGCAAAGAAGTCCATGAAGATGACCGCGAAGACGTTTTGCTCAATCCGATTTTGATCGTCGAAATCCTTTCCCCTTCCACCGAGGCCTATGATCGCGGCGACAAATTTCAACACTATCAATTTATCAAATCACTGCAAGAGTACGTTCTCATCGCGCAAGACGCTTGTCGCGTCGAGCAATATATTCGCCAACACGATTGGGAATGGACCTATCGCGTGTATTCCAGCCTCGAAGACGCGGTCAAGCTTGAAAGCATTAACTGCGAGCTGCCGCTCAAAGAAGTGTATTTGAAAGTGCCCAATATCGCCTCTGTTTAATCGTCGCGCGCATGTCCCTTCTCTCCTTCCTGCGTTCTCTCAATTTGTCGGGGCGCACGCCGCGTCCCGGGGAACCCGAGCTTTCCCTCAAAGACCGCTTTCGCGCGTTGCGCAATTTGCCGCCGCTGTTCCGCATGATTTGGCAAACGCACGCGCCGCTCACGCTCGCCACCATGCTGCTGCGCTTCGTGCGCGCGGCGGTGCCGCTTGCCACGCTTTATATCGGCAAACTCATCATCGATGAAGTCGTGCGCCTCGCGCAAAGTGCGGGCACGGACGATCTCACGGCGCTGTTTGAATTCGTCGCGCTCGAACTCGGTCTCGTCATTTTTTCGGATCTATTGAATCGCGGCATCGGTTTGTTGGACGGCATGCTCGGCGATCTCTTTTCCAATCGCACCTCGGTGTTGCTGATGGAACACGCCGCGAAAATGGATCTCGAACGCTTCGAAGACGCGGCTTTTTATGACAAACTCGAACGCGCGCGCCGCCAAACCGCGGGCCGCATGACGCTGATGACGCAAGTGCTCGAGCAGGCGCAGGATGCGATCACCATGGCTTTTCTCGCCGCCGGGTTGATTGCGTTCAACCCGTGGCTCATTCTGCTCTTGCTCGTCACGTTGCTGCCCGCGTTTCTCGGCGAGGCGCATTTCAACGCGCGCAGTTATTCGCTCATGTATAGTTGGACGCCGGAGCGCCGCGAGTTGGATTACTTGCGCTACATCGGCGCGAGCGATGACACCGCAAAGGAAGTAAAAATTTTCGGCCTGTCGGATTTTTTGACGGGGCGTTATCGCGAGCTTGCCATGCGCTACTATCGCGCGAATCGCAATCTCTCCGTGCGCCGCGCGAGTTGGGGCAGCGTGTTCGCGATCATCGGCAATCTCGGCTATTACGGCGCGTATGCGTTCATCATTCTGCGCACGGTGAGCGGGCAACTCTCCCTCGGCGACATGACGTTTCTCGCCGGCTCGTTCGGGCGTTTGCGCAGTTTGTTGCGTGACATGTTGCAGCGCTTCACCAGCGTGGCGGAGAGTGCGTTGTACTTGCGTGATCTCTTCGACTTTCTCGCCCTGCAGCCGCAGATTCGCTCGCCGCAAACGACGCGGCCGTTTCCGCGTCCCATACAACACGGTTTCGTTTTCGAAAACGTCGGCTTCAAATATCCCGGCTCGGAGAAATGGGCGAATCGCTATTTGAATTTCACCTTGCAGGCCGGAGAGAAGCTCGCGCTCGTGGGCGAGAACGGCGCGGGCAAAACCACGCTCGCAAAATTGCTCGCGCGCTTGTATGATCCGAGCGAGGGCCGCATTTTGCTGGACGGCCATGACCTGCGCGATTACGATCTTGAAGAATTGCGTCACGAGATCGGCGTGATCTTTCAAGATTTCGTGCGCTATCATTTAACCGCTTCCGAAAATCTCGCCATCGGCCGCATCGAAGCGCGCGAGGATGTGCCGCGCATTGAACGCGCCGCAACCCGCAGCTTGGCGAACACAGTGATTGAAAAATTGCCGGGGAAGTATGATCAAATTTTAGGCAAGCGTTTCGAGAAGGGCGTGGAGCTTTCGGGCGGGGAATGGCAGAAGATCGCGCTCGGCCGCGCGTACATGCGCGAAGCGCAGTTGCTCATTCTCGATGAGCCGACGGCCTCGCTCGATGCGCGCGCGGAGCACGAAGTGTTTCAGCGCTTCGCCGATCTCACCCATGGCAAAACCGCGGTGCTGATCTCGCACCGCTTCTCCACCGTGCGCATGGCCGATCGCATCTTGGTTTTGCACAACGGCGAAATGGTCGAGTTGGGCGCGCATGCGGAATTGCTCGCGCGCAACGGCAGATATGCCGAGTTGTTTTATTTGCAGGCGGAGGGGTATCAGTGAGGCAGTAGTCATTGGTCATTGGTCATTGGTCATTGGTCATTCATCATTGGTCGTTGATCAATGCGCGAAAGCCGTTGTTCTCTTGTTCGAAAATTCCTTTTAGGAACGAGAAGAAGAGAGCACGAGAGGCTCCGTTTTTTTGCTTTTTGAAATCTGCGAAGCGCTTTAAGTCTGCTCGCTTGCAAAGGCCACCTCGGTAAACAAGCGGAGATGAAAAACAATAACGCGCAGCGACAAAACCAAAAAATCTAATGCACGCCTGGCAAACTCTCTTGCAGCTTTAACAGTTGATACTTTTTCAAAATCTCCACCGTCTTCTCAATCGGCAAGGCTTCGCGCGTGTGGCCGTTCACGCCGCTCACGGTCGTGGCTTTGAAGAGCGAGTTATAAACCGCTTCCTCCGTGGCTTCGACCACGGCGAGAAAGAGCGGCGTCATCATCTCGTCGTGCAGCAGGCGCACGCTCGGCAAAAGGCCCATGGCATTCTCTTCGCGCGGCATTGCGTGCGGGATGCGATACGCGGTCGTGAACGCGATCACATAATCGCCGCTGCCGTGAGACATGAAGCCGCCGGTGCGCGCGAGGCCGAGCAACGCGCGCTTGGCGAGGCGTTTCAAATTGCGCTGTGAGAGCGGCGCATCGGTCGCGACGATGATCATGCACGAACCCTTGTCGTCGGCTTCACGCACACGCTCGCTCATATAAAATTTTCCCAGCTCGCGGCCCACGGGCGCGCCGTTGATGGTGAGAATGCCGCCGTAATTGGTTTGCACGAGCACGCCGACGGTATATCCGCCGAGGTCTTTGGGCAACACGCGCGAAGAGGTTCCGATGCCGCCTTTGAAGCCCAAACAACTCGTGCCGGTTCCCGCGCCCACGCTGCCTTCCGCCACCACGCCGCTGCTTGCGGAAGCGAGCGCTTGCAAAACGTGCCCTTCTTTCACGTGCAAACCGCGAATGTCATTCAACCCGCCGTCGTTCGTCTCTCCCACTACCGCGTTGACCGAAAGAACATTGTCATTGCCCGGTTGCGCGAGCGTGTGTTTGATCAAAGCCTGCATGGCAGTCGGAACAGAGAGTGTGTTCGTGAGTGCGATCGGTGTTTCAATCGTGCCCAACTCTTCCACTTGCGTGAAGCCCGCGAGCTTGCCGAAGGCATTGCCGCAATAAATCGCCGCGGGAATTTTTTCTTGAAAGAGATTGCCGACAGCGGGAACAATCACCGTCACACCCGTACGCACGGCCTCGCCTTGCCAAACCGTGCAATGTCCCACTTGCACGCCGGCCACGTCGGTGATCGCGTTCAGTGCTCCCGTGGGCAGAATGCCGGCTTGCACGCCGGCTTCGCGCGCACGCGGGCGAGAGTTTTCAGATTGCGCATAAACTGCAAAGGCGGCGAAGGTAAATATCAAAACAAAAGTGCAGTTCATGGCCAAGCTTCTTTCCTTATGCCGGCCCGCATTTGAGTGAATACGATCGTACAAAATGGCGCGGGCATATTTCACCAATCCGTGTGAAAAAGTTTCAGATCCGCTAAAGCGCGAGCCAGTCTTTCCAATCCTTCCTGTACCACTTGTGTTTCTCCGCCCACGGCAATGCGGAAGTGCTGTGGCATTTCGAAGAATTTGCCGGGCACGACTGTGGTTTCATATTTCTCGCGCAACAGCGCACAAAGCGTGTCCACGTTGCCGCGCAAAAGTTTGGGGAAAGCAATAGTGCCGAACTCCGGTTTAAAGGCTTGCAACTCGGTATGGGAATCTAGAAAGCGATGCAGCAACGCGAGGTTACTTTGCAGAAGTGTTCGCGCCGAAGCTGCGATATGCTCGAGGTGTTGGAAGGCAATCACGCTCAAGCGCTCTGCCGGGTGGGCGGGAATAACGCCGAAGAGATCGTGCAAGCGCCACATCTTGCGCGCCAATTCCGGTGCGGCTAACACCCAGCCGCAGCGCAAGCCGTTCAAGCCATATGCCTTCGTCAAACTGCTCGTCACGATGAATTCGTTGCCGAGATGGATGGCGGAAGGCGGTCTCCGCTCGAACATGGCTTCGAGATAGACTTCGTCTACCAGCACACGCGCACCCACGCCGCGCGCCAGCTCTCCCACTTGCGCAAGCGTGGCATTATCCACAAACGCGCTGCTGGGGTTGTGCAGATTGGCGAGCACAATCAAGCGTGTGGCCGGCGTGATTGCGCGCGCGATCGCATTCGGGTCGAGGCGAAAGCCCTCTTCCGCCAGGCGCGGGAAGCGCGTCACCTGTGCGCCCAAATACTGCGCAGTTGAGACGAGCAGCTCATATGTCGGGTGCTCGATCAAAACTTCATCGCCGGGTTCGAAGGCCACGGCCATTGCGAGATGATTGGCCATCGAAGTGCCGGCCGCAGCCACGACCATGTCCGTGGTCACGCCAAACCGATTCGCAAGCGCTGCTTGCAAGGGCGCATACCCGTATGTGCTCGGTCCATTGATTTCGAGATCAGCGAGCGTCACCGGCAAATCTTTCAGCGCATACCACCGCACGCCGCTCGCCGCCAGATTATACTTGCTGCCGGAATGGAGCTTCGCCCATTCCATGTATGCAGAACTCATCACGCGTTGGGGCATGGTTGGTTACTGGTTGTTGGTTGCTGTTAATTCCACTCTTGAGGGGCCAGGGCGTGTTTTGGAATACTACAACACAGTTCAATTTTTTGCGATGCCGAGCGACACCCCTCTAACCCCTCTCGAGGGGGAAATGATTTTTTTTATTCCAAAAAAAGTAAACCGGCACGCCGGCGAGCAAGATCGCAAGGCCGATCAAAGTGTTCTCGGGATATTTGTAAACGCAATTCAGCACTACTAGCCAACAGATCGCCACGAAGAACAGAGTTGTATAGGGATGGCCGGGGATTTTCGCATCTTCCGCAGAGAGAATGTTTTTCGGAAGAGAAAGTTTCTCTCGCCGGCGGAAAATCCAAATGCACGTTGCGCTCAATCCGAAAAAGATAAAATCGCTCGAAACGACGTAATTGAGAATTTGATCGTAGCGTCCCCAGTACGCGATGAGAATCGCGAGACCGCCTTGTAGGATGATTGCGACAACCGGCACGTGCGTTTTGGGATGCAGCCATGCCACGCGTTGGAAGAACACGCCATCATCGGCCATGGCGAAATACACGCGCGGTGCAGTGAGAATGCCCTGGCTCAAAAAGCCGAGCGTGGAAATCGTGATGCCGAGCGCGATGAACGCTGCGCCTTTTTCGCCGAGCACGAGGCGCATCACCGCGGAAGCCGGAGTGGTGGTCTCCGCCAAGCCTTGGGCGCCGAGCGCATGCACACAAACAAAATTCACGGCGAGATAGAGCACGACCACACCCATCACGCCGAGCAGCAATCCGCGCGGAAGATTCTTGCGCGGCTCTTTCACTTCCGCGGCGATAAAATTCGAAGTTTGCCAGCCGCCGTATGCGAAGAGCACGGGCACCATCGCTGCGCCAAAGGCAAGGAGCAAATCAAAACTCGCGGGTTGAGCTAGAATCGGAGTGAGGGAAAATTGTGAATGCTCCACGTACAACAAACCGCAAACAACAAGGGCCACGATCGCGACGATTTTCAAAACCATCAAAACACTTTGCACGGTTCCGCCCACGCGCACGCCGAAACAATTGATGAGCACGAGCAGCACGAGCGTGGCTGTGGCAATCGTCTTGTCGGAAAATGGCAGCCGCGTCAGCTCGATGAAATAGCGGCCGAACGTGACCGCAACTGCGGCCATGCCGCCGCTCTGAATGACGAGCAAAAGTCCCCAGCCATACAGAAAAGCCACGAGCGGATGATACGCTTCGCGCAAATAGGCATACTGCCCGCCCACTTGCGGCATGCGCGCCGCAAGCTCGGCATAGATGTAAGCGCCGGCGAGCGCCACAAGTCCGCCGAGCAGCCACGCGCCGAGAATCAACACGGGCGTATGCACTTGTGTGGCGACGACGTAGGGATTCATGAAAATGCCGGAGCCGATGATGCCGCCCATCACCAGCATGGTGGCGTCGAAGAGGCCGAGGCGCTGCGCGAAGTGAGGTCGTTGGCTTTTCGAGGGAGCCAGGGTAGGAATCACGGCGGGCCTTTGAATGGTCAGTTAGAAGTGAGCAGCAATTCAAAAAGCAAAACTATTCTGTTCCACTCGAATCGACATGCGTTTTCTTTTGGTTTGTCGCTGCGCGTTCTGGAGTGCCATCTCTGCTTGTTTACCGAGGTGGCTAGTGCACCTAGCTGACTTAAAGCGCTGCGCAGACTTCAAAAAGCAAAAGCGAGGATTCTTAAGAAGCGGCAGAACGCAACGCGACGGGCCGCAACCCCAAAGCCCGACAGGAGAAAACAGAGCAAACAGAGGAGACAATGATTGGGAAAATCTCTTTGACTTTTTAATCTCTGTTTACTCCGTTTTCTCCGTGTAAAAGTCTTTGCTTTTTTTGCACAGATTGGAATCTTTAGACACTAAAAGACACAAGCTGGTATTCCACCAGGAATCTTCGAATCATTAAAGAATGGAAGTGTCTTAAGACGCAGCTTCAAATGCCGGCTGGTTTGCACCGGCGCTTGACTCAACTAAACAGTCCCTGAATATCCTCCGCCGTAAGATGTTTGAAGATGCCCGCATCTGTGCTGATGAGCTGCGAAACCAGAATTTCTTTTTTCTTTTGCAGCTCGAGAATTTTTTCTTCCACGGAGCCTTGTGTGATCATTTTATACACGAACACGCTCTTGTTTTGACCGATGCGGTGCGCGCGATCAATGGCTTGGCGTTCCGCGGCCGGGTTCCACCACGGGTCGTAAAGGATCACGTAATCCGCGGCCGTGAGATTCAATCCCAAGCCGCCGGCTTTCAAGCTGATGAGGAAAACCTTCACGTTCTCGTCTTCTTGAAAGCGGCGCACGCACTCTTCGCGATTGCGCGTGGCGCCGGTGAGGACTTCAAAGAAAAAGCCTTCGCGTTTCAAAGCGGTAGTGATGATCTTCAGCATGCTCACGAATTGCGAGAAGACCAAAACCTTGTGCCCCTCCGCAACGATCTCGCGCAACAATTCCATAAACGCTTCGAATTTTCCGGAATCGTGTTTTTTCCCGTCGGTCACGAGCGCCGGGTGACAGGAAATTTGGCGTAATCGCGTGAGGCCCTGCAAAATCTTGAAGCGCGCGTCGTTCATCCCGTTGGTCGAGATGAGATTCATAATCTCAGCGCGGCATTGATCGCGCACCTGCTCGTAGAGCCGCTTTTGCTCGGCGTGCATGGGACAATAGAAAACCTGCTCGCTCTTTGCGGGCAGCTCGGGCGCGACTTCTTCCTTGGTGCGGCGCAGCAGAAACGGCGAGATCATTTTTTTGAGCAACGCCGCGGATTCCTCGTCGCCGTATTTCTCGATGGGTATCGCAAAGGTGCTGCGAAACGCATTCATCGAGCCTAACATGCCGGGGTTCAGGAAGGCAAACTGCGACCACAGTTCCAGCGTGTTGTTCTCGACCGGCGTGCCGGTGAGCACCAAACGATGCCGGCTTTGCAAAATGTACGCGGCCCGCGCGGTTTGTGAAACCGGATTCTTGATGTTTTGGGATTCGTCGAGAATGACGTAGTTGAACAAATAATCTTTGAAGGTTTCGATATCGTTGCGCATGGTGGCATAGGTTGTGAGCACGATATCGTAGTCGGCAAAATGTTCGGTGGAGCGTTGGCGCTCGAGGCCGTGGTGCGTGAGCAGCTTCAAATCCGGTGCGAAGCGTTCGCACTCCTTTTCCCAATTGAAGAGCACGGAAAGCGGAGCCACAATGAGATTGGTGCGAGGCCGTTCCGTCTCCGCCGCGAGGGAGGCCGCGTTGCTTTTCTTTCGGCTTGTTTTGCGGCCGTTGTTGGCAACGCCGTTTTGCGCTTCTTTTTCGTGCAATAAGCACGCGAGCGCCTGAATGGTTTTGCCCAGCCCCATGTCGTCCGCGAGGCAGCCATTGAAGCCGTACTCGCGCAGGAAGCCCATCCAATTTAGGCCGAATTGTTGATAGGGCCGCAGCGTGCCGAGAAAATTTTTTGACACGGGCACTTGGGCGAGGCCTTTGAAGTTGTTCAGCTTTTCCAAACGTGCGCGGAACTCGTCATCATATTGCTTATTCTCGACCTCTTCGAACAGCGCTTCGATCAACAACGCGTGTGTGCTCGCAATTTGATGTTTGCCGTTGCGCTCGTGCGCGAAGTTGAAGAAATGGGAAAAGCGTTTCTCCCACTCTGCCGGCATGCGCGCGAGGCTGCCGTCGGCGAGCTTGAGAAATGCGCTGTGCTGTCGCACCGCGCTCTTCAGCTCCGCCAGCGAGAGCAGCACGCCGTTGAAATCGATCTCGAGGTTCATGTCGAACCAATCGATGCCGGAAGAGACCGCGAGCTTCACGTTGGGCGCGGCACGATTGACGCGATGGTGCTTCAGCTTCTCTTCGCCGAAGATTTCAAAGCCCGCGGTCGCCAGCTTCGGCAGCTCGTCGAACACCCACGCCACGGGCTCTTTGGTGGGCGCGTAGAATTCCCGGCTCGCATCGAGTTGCAGGCCTGCTTTGTTCAGTTCTTCATAGGCCTCGGCTTCTGCGGCGTAATCACGCTCGACGCGCCATAAGCTCTGCTGCTGGCCGTTGTGCGCGGGGCTGACGCTGTGGGCGCTCATGCCACTCACTTCGATTTCGCCGTAAACGAATCTCAGCTCCAGGCGCAACGCGCGGTCGTGTTCGTGCATGTACAGGCGCCGTCCGGTCAATTCCCTTGCCGTTTTGAAGGAAAGCGTGGGCGGCAAAGTCAGCGCAAGATCGTGTCGGAGATGAGGGCTGAGGCCCTGCAAAAAAGCGGTCACCTGCTCGTGCGGAATGCGCAATTGATAACCGGGGCGCGTAAACGGCAGCACGTAGGCCGCGGGCAATGAGCTTTCTACGCGTATGATCTTGTGCTTTTGTAAAAACCAAAACGGCCGCGCCGCCAGCAGCACAAAACTCTCGTTGAGCGGCTCGGTGTGCTCGTGCCAGTGCAAGTGCGGCGCGAAGCGATAGGATTCTTGTGGCGGCTCGCCTTCAACAAGCGGCCCCTCGAGCTGAAACGAAAGCTTCCCCAAGCCGGGCGCAAAGTGCAAGCGCGCGAGGGTATTGTTCGTTTCGAGATAAAGCTCGCTTTCTAAAAATAGATCGAGCAGGTAGCCGACTTCTTCGCCGTAATCGAAATCGAATTGCTCGACACTTTCATAACTATAGTAGGAGTAGTAAGAACGTTTGCCATGTAATTTGGTGCGCTGCAGCAAATGATTGATGGCCTTGGCCTCCGCGGTCGTGGCCTCCGGATTTGCAAAAAGCGTCGCATAGTTCATGCTGACTTTGCTGCGATGCCCCGGCTCCCCGGTTTTCTTGATATAAATCCGCTGCGGCCGCAACGTCCACGCGTCCGCTTCGAGCTGAACGATGAAAACGAGTTTGTGCGTTTGCGTTTGGGGCGCGGCAACTTCTTGGCGCACGGTGGGCAGTTCTTTGAGATAATTTTCCCAGGTGGGAGGAACGGTTACGACTTGGGCGCTGCGCTCCTTCTCTTCGAGCGCGGCCAGTAATAGGGCGACGACGTGCGCACAAGGCACCTCGTAGGAATAGCACGAGCACGTGCTGCTGAGCTGGCCATTGTAGGCCTGTTGCACGGCAACTCTGCGGTCGACATAGTCCCGCACGAGGCCGCGCACGGCGCCGTCGGTGTTCGCAAAGATTTTGACTGCGCCTTCTTGTAGCAGCTTGGTGGCGTAACTGAACACGGCATTCCGTGCGGCCAAACGCAGCTCGGTTTTCGTGATTTTCACGAAAGGGGCTCCCTAAAAATAAATATCGCAAAGGGTGAAGTGAACCTGGAACTTTAGAAGGTTTTAGCAGAAAAAGCAAGCGGGAATTCAGAAATTTTTTGGACGATGTGGGAAGTTTGAATCCCCAACTTGGTCTGCACCGGCCGCCTCATTCCGAGTGTAGCACGGAATTTTTCTCATTCTCAGCCGGCGCGGCAGAAGTTGGCGCTTGCGCAGGCGCTTTCGGTGTCGCAGAATTGTCTTCCTCTGTTGGCGTCGCAGGCTCGGCTTCTTCCAACTCTGCTACATACTCTTCTTCGTTGTCTCTTGAAGTAACATACCAGCCGAATCCGGCCAGAACAATTATCGAATAGAGAAGAGAGAACATGCCGAAGCTCGGTCCACCCGGCAAAATGGAGACAACGGGAATGACGAAAGGCAACACGCCTAGCAATGAGAAGGTATGGCCCAACGCGAGCACATAAGCCTTGCCCTGCACGACCAACTCCCGGTGCACGGCGCGCGAGAAGTTTTCCGGCGGCACGCGACGAAGGCGCGCTGCCAACGGCGGAACTGCCAACACATAAAAGCAGAGCGCCGCGAGCAGCATGAGGTTGATCACAAAAAAATATTTCAGCCCTTCGAGAAATCCCAAGCCGGAGGCGTGATAATAGGCGGAGGCCAAGTGCAGAGCGTTGAGCATGAGCGTGTGCCCGATATAAAACAGCAGCGGCGCGAGTGCAAAGCTGAGCAAGATGAAATCGAGGCGGCCGACAAAATGCCGGGCAAAGTCCACGAGCGCTTCGCGGGCCAGCCGCGAGAAATGGATGACGAATTCGATAATTACAACCATGATCCACACCGGAATGCGAAACGCCAGCACGAACGGCGCAAAAAACGAGTCTTCACGGACGGGTAGAAACTCATCGAGCGAGCGCGGCACGTAGTGGTCATCTTTCATGCGCAGCGCCGTGAGCACCAGCAGGCTGGCGGCGACGATTTCCAACGGCAGGAAGCGCAAAACCGGCAACGTTTTCATCAATGTGATCGCGGAAAAAAGCGCGTGTACGCTCGGCACCGTGCGCGCCAAATCGCTCCAGAGGGAAAGGATAATCCAAACCAGCAGCGAAGCGATTTCAAACACGGCGCCCCACGTCGCGCAGAGCAGGGCGAATAGTTCCAACGCCTGGCCGCGCGCGAGCTTTGCCTTTTGCTCATGTGCGATCTTCACGCTCCAGCGCACGGCGCTCACGATCCAATAAACCACGAGCACCCACGCGACCAATCCCGCCGCGCCATTGAAAGCGTAGATTGCACTTTGCTTGGTTGCGGTTTGCAGCAGATACACCAACAACGCCAGCACTGCGGTGACGCTCCAATTGAACGGCAAGCGCCGTGCGACATTGGGATCGGGCGAAACGACGTAGGTGCACAAAATGATGAGCGGAATTTGCAGGGCAACAAAGAGCGCGGTGGTTTTGACGAAGTTGGTCAAAAGTGTGGTGATCGCCACAGTCACGACCACATACCCCAATGCCAGCCAAGTATCACCAATGAGCTTATTGAGCGGGCTATGAAACGCACCAGTAAAAGGTGCGGGCACGGACTCGTAATCTTCCAATGCGATGCGCTTGGGAGCAGCGACAGGTGTTGCTGCGGAAGTCGAGAGCGGTGCACCGGCAGCCTCCGCCTCGTCGCGGGCCGCGGGAGCCGGTTGGGACTCCGCAACGACAGCACTCTCGTTTGAGGTTTTATACCGGCGCAGCCAAGCCAGGCGAAGGGCATAGAGCAGAAAAGCTCCAGCCATGGCCACGAGGATTGTCGCTAATGCCTCTTGCACATTCTTTCTCGCGCAACTTTGGGAAACCGCAAAAATTGCAACGGCGACAGGCAATCTTTATGATCGCATTCAAACTCATGGCTCACGCAACGCACAGCAGATACGAAAATTTTTAGCCGAGTTCGTGCGTTGCGTGGCTCCCGTTTTTGTAGCAAACTTCTTTTAACCTTTCGGCCGCCCCAATTCGAGCGACTTGCGTCCGAACCAACGATAGAGCCCCGCGGGCAGCGAGCGCACGAGACGGTAAAGAATGCTCATCTGCCAGGGATAGATATACACGCGCTTGCGTTTCGCCACGGCTTTGAGCATGAGCTGCGCCGCGGCCTCCGGCTGCATGAGCCAGAACCGGTTGGGGTTGCCGCTGTTAATCGGCGTATCGACAAAGCCGGGATGGATAGTGGTGAATTGAATCTGCGGCAGCTCCACGGCCATGCTTTCCAAAAAATAAGTCAGTCCAATCTTCGTCAAACTATACACGCCGCGCGTGCCGAGGCCGCGCATCGAGGCCGCGGAAGCCATGCCGATGATCGCGCCCGAATTTTGTGGCGCCATGATTTCAAGAGACGCCATGATCGTATAGATCGCTCCTTTGAGATTGGTGTCGATCATGTTTTCCATCTTCTCCCAATTCCAGCGCCGGAAAGAAGTGTCGCCGCCGATGCCGCTATTCACCCACACGGCATCGAGACGCTTGGCATGTTGGTGAAATTCACGCACCGCAGCTTGCACTTCTTCGCATTTGCGCACGTCGCAGGCTTTAATCCAAAACTTGCTGCCCGAGTCTTTGAGCTGGTCCGCCAGCGCTTGCATGGCTTCCACGCGGCGGCTCAACAAACCCAAATGCACGCCATAGGGTGCGAGCGCTGCGGTGAGGGCTGCGCCCAAACCCGAGGAAGCGCCGGTGATCAATACCGTTTTGCCGGACCAATATGAAGCCAAGCTCTTGCTCATCAATCTTGCCTTTTCGAATGCGCCGCAATTTTTCACGGCAAGATACCCAGAAACGCCGCCGATGTCAAGCCGCGTACAGAAGTTTCTTCCGTCGCCGTTGGGAGAGATGGGCTTGCAATTGGGAAGACGATTCTTTTCTTTCCTCGCAATGTGTTTCCTCTTAGTTTCGTCTCAGCTAATGCGCGGAGAATTGCCATGTCGTTTCTCAAAAGAGACTTTCGGGCAAAGACAGTATTTTGTCTTATCGTTTTGGCGAGCCTCGCCTCTGCCGGCGTTGCGCCACGTGTGATAAACATTCAACCTGGCGCGCACAGCATGACTGCGTCCACGCAAGCGGAAATCATCGTGCGTTTTGATGTGCCGATCGCTCCGGCGAGCCTCACCGCAAAATCTTTTTCCGTTTTCGGCAGATGGTCGGGCGTTTGTCCGGGGCAAATTCTTTTTGAAGAAGGCAATCAGCAAGTGCGCTTCGTGCCCGCCAAATCTTTTTCTGCGGGAGAATGGCTCACGGTCGCATTGTCGAAAACAATCACCAGCGCAAGCGGTGAGCCGCTCGCGCGCGGCTATGCGTGGAATTTCTGGACCGCGGCGCAACCGGGGACGCTTGAATTGCGCGAGACTAAGCGCCTCAACGTGCGGGCGCAGAATGAAGGCCCGATTCGAACCTATGGCGCATACGCCGGCGATCTCAACGGCGACGGCTTTCATGATTTTACTGTGCCAAATGAGGACGCGCACGACGTGCGGGTTTTTATGAATGATGGCGCGGGCAGCTACGACCCCGCTTTCAAAACTTACAAGCTGCCTGTGCCCTCCAAACCGAGCACGAATGAAGGCGCAGATTTCAACGGCGACGGCTGGTTGGATTTCGCAGTGGGCAACATTGCTGCGGGCACGGTTGCGGTCTTTTTCGGCCACGGCGACGGCACTTTGCAAGCGCCGAAAATCTATCCGGTCGCGGCGGACACGCGCGGCCTCGGGGTGGTGGATTTGAACGGCGATAATGCGCCGGACATCGTCACCGCGAATCGCAATGGCAACACAGCCGCGCTACTCATGAATAACGGCGACGGCACATTCGCAACCAGTGTGCCTTTGGAGACGGGCATGATCGGCGAAACCTCATGTGCGATTGCCGACGCGAACGCGGACGGTCTGCTCGATGTTTTCATCGGCAGCTACGGGAGCCAGCAAATCGCGGTGCTTTTGAGCGACGGCGAGGGCAATTTGAATCTAGCGGCGCGCGTGAATTGCCGAGGCAATGCGTGGATGATCGCTGCCGGAGATATTGACGGGGACCATGATGTTGACGTCGTTTCCGCGAGCGCGGGCGCGCCGCAATTCGCCGTCATGCGCGGCGACGGCGCCGGGCAATTGAGTGCCGCGGAAGTTTACACCACTGGCAATTTTTCGCTCGCCATCGACCTGGGCGATATTGACGGCGACGGCGATTTGGATTTGGTCACGAGCAATTATGGCACGCGTGATTTTCGCGTGCACGAAAACGACGGCGCCGGCAAGTTCATCAATCCGCGGCTATTGCAAGCGAGCGCGGCCGGCTCGTGTGTCGTGATTCATGATCGCGATCGCGACGGCGATCTCGACATTACCGGCATCGATGAAGAAGATGACTTGCTCTTCCTGTTTGAAAATCCGGGGCAAGGCAATGCGGTGGAAACACGAACGGCCTCCAATATTTTGCCCGCAGATTTCGAGTTGCTGCAAAGCCATCCGAACCCCATCTCTGCCGGTGCGCAGAATTTGTCTATTCCGTTCGTATTGCACCAAACGGCGCATGTGCGTGTGGAAATTTTCAATCTCAAGGGCGAACGGGTGGCAGTGGTATTGAATGAAATGAAGGCCGCGGGTAGGCATGAAGTCCAATTGTCGCAGAGCGATTTGCCGGCGGGGGTTTATTTCTATCGTTTGGTGAAAGAGGATCGGCGTGCGCTGGTGAGGAAGATGGTGTTGTTGCAAAAACAAGAATGACGACTCGAGTTTTTAAGCTCTCGAAGCTTCTATCCGCTCGGCACGTTTTTGTAAAGCTTGAATCGCGCCATTTTGCTTATCCTCGGAAGCTTTTAGCTCGGCAAAAGAGGTTTCGTGTCGATCTAGCGTGGCAGAAAACGCGGCCTTCTCAATGAAAAATTTCTCGTACTGCTTGGCGGAAGCATCCATCGCGGTGGTGGCTTTGTCCCAATAATCTACAAATCTTTGTTCCAGGGCATTATTCCGTTTCGATAAGTATTCTCCAAGATTGAAGACCGTTTCAGTGAAATGCTTGAAGTGCTCGTCGATAAGTTGGCGAATTTCGAGGATTTCTTTATTGAAGTCTCGCCGCAACACACTGAGCTCATCAGTGAGCTCCTGGCGCATTGCCCGAAACCCTTGCGCATTTTCCAAACGCATTTTGTCGAGCTCGAGCGTTAAACGCATGTCGAAGCCTTCCACACGAGCTTCAAGGCCCTCTACGCGTTTTTCCAGACGGTCCATGCGCTTCCCGAGAGTGTCCATGCGCTTCTCGAGAGTGCCTATACGCTGATCGAGGGCACCAATACCCTGATCGATGGTGTCCATGCGCTTTTCAAAACCGTCCATGCGCACATCGACACGCTCCAAACGCGTATGAACGCCGGAAAGACTTTCGAGAATGAGGTCGAGTTTTTGAGAATCGCTCAACATGTTTGGCCCTCCTTATCATTGATGGGCAGGATGATAAGCCTATTCATTTTAAATGGCAATACTTTTTTCGACGAAGCCTTTCGGAAGCACATGCCCATGAATCCAATTTTTTAAGCCGAGCGCATTGACAAAAACTCCACACACATGTATATTCGGCCACGAGGTACGACGCGGATAACTCGGATTGAATCCTTAGAAAGATGCCTGCTTCCACTTGCCAAGCTCTCCTTCTTATTGCAGACATCGGCGGCTACACGGAATTCATGAAGCTTCATCGCATGGCCGTGAATCACGCCAAACAAGTCGTCGTGGAATTGCTGCGCGCTATCATTTCCGCCGCGACTTCGCCGCTGCAATTGGCGGAAATCGAGGGCGATGCGGCGTTCTTTTATGCCGTGTATCCGAAGGACGCCACCCAATTGCCGGCATGGTTTGCTGCGCTCAAAAAGCAAATGCTCGAAATGTTCCGCGCTTTTTATCACGTGAAACAAAGCCTGAGCAGTTTGCGTTTGTGCGTATGTGATGCGTGCTTGGGCACAAATAATCTCCGTTTGAAAATTATTGTCCACGCCGGTGAAGTGGCGTTCGAGCGCATTCAAAATTTCGAAAAATTATTCGGGTTGGACGTGATCGTCGTGCATCGTTTGTTAAAGAACGGTTTGGCCATGGCGGACTACGTGCTCATCACCGAGCCTGTGCAGCGCGCGCTCGACGGCTTTTATGAAATCACCCCTGAAAATTTCCGTCTCGATTACGATGGCCTCGGCCCGATTACCGCTTCGGTTTATTATCCTCCGGCGCAGCTCATCACCGCGCCGTTGGCGGCGCAAACGCCCGCGCGCGTCTCCTTCCTACAAAAATTGCGTCATGCTATCAAACTCGACGGCCGTTTCCTCGGAGAGTTGCTGGGATTCTCCCGGCGCCGCACGGGCTTCGATCTGACGCGTGAATTATTCTTGACGCCGCCGCTGCTAAAGTCGTCCTTATCGAACACGGATTGAAACGGAACATGTCGTTGGCACTGTTGTGATCCGAATAAACCAAAAGCAAAGTACTTTCACGGATTTTCACTCATATCACCAGGAGCATGAGTTATGAAAAGTTTCTGTTTTTGGGTTTTGCTGCTAACCTCGGTCGCAGCATTTGCCCAGGCCCCGCCGGCGCCGATTCAAGAAGCGATGTGGGAATCGCTCGTCGGCAAATGGGAGGGCTGGACCGAAACGCCGATGGGCAAATCTTCGGATGAAATCGAATTCGAATGGGAATTGCAGAAACAATTTTTCAAAACTAAAGTTGAGGCTAAAACCAGTGACATGACTTATAAAATCGTTGGCTATTCCACTGTAGATCAAAAAACCGGGAAAATTACCGGCCACTGGTTCGACTCGATGCGTGAGGTGTATACTAGCACAGAAACACACGAGGGCAATAAAATCATCATGCACATCCAGGGTGGTCCCGGACCGGAGGAACGCGTCTACGAGAAAGTCGGCAACGACAAATTGGTGGGCATGATTAAAATCGTTACTTCGGACGGCAAAACCCTCGAGGGGCGTTCGGAATTGGTGCGAAAAGTGAAAGCAGCAAAGAAGTAACTTGACAAGGTTAGCTTAAACGCGAAGTTCGCGAAGGAGGCGCAAAACACGCAGAGATTCAAAAGAAAGTGTCAAGCTCTCTGCGATCTGAGCGTCAGCTTGGCGAGCTTTGCGGTTAAAAAGTCAACCTAACAGTGTTGAAGTAAGTGTGAAGGAAAAAGTCTCCCGACTAGGCCGGTAACGCAACCGGCCTTTTCTTTTTGTGCCACCTTACACGGCGAGAGACCACATCATCATGGGGGTTGACAAATCGCCGGAAATCATTCATCTTGCTGAAAGGCATAACGTGGATAAACTACAACCCCAAGGCATTCGCCGACGAAAAAATGAACGAGTTTGCTTTTAGCAAATCAATAGACGATGCTTTCGGTGACGGAATTTTTTAATCGTCGGGTGAAGCCTTCTAGAATCTTTTCTAACTGGCATTATGACGACCTTGCAACGCATCGGTTTGATGCTCGCTGCCGGCATGAGTTCATGCGGTGGACTTTACGCCCAGGCTGATGACCTCATCTTTGAGCGAATCTCCCTCGAGCACGGACTTTCGCAAAACACGGTCTTTTGCATCTTTCAAGACCACAAAGGTTTTCTTTGGATTGGCACACAGGATGGCCTGAATAAATATGACGGCTATGAATTCAAGGCGTACAAACATGATCCGGAAAATCCCAACAGCTTGAACAGCAGCGTCATCACCTCGATTTACGAAGACCGTTCAAATGTCCTCTGGGTAGGGACGAATAGAGGACTCAATAAGCTCGATCGGGCAAAAGAAGCCTTTATGCGTTATCAACACGATCCCAACGACCCCAAGAGCTTGAGCGGCAGTTTTGTTTCGTCAATTTATGAAGATCGTTCCGGGAGACTTTGGATTGGCACTCGAGATGGCGGCCTCAATAGGCTCGTGTTGCGTGACCACCAGCCAACCTTCATCCAACATAAAAACGAGCCCGATGATCCCTACAGCTTGAGCCACAACTACGTGACGGCCATGGCCGAAGATCAGTCCGGCTCGCTTTGGATTGCCACCAACGGCGGCCTCAATAAGCTGGTGCATGAAGAAACCGCCGGCGCTCCGGCGAGGTTCATTCGATACATAAACGACCCTCACGATCCTCTCAGCTTGAGCGACAATGCTGTTACTTCGCTTTGTCAAGACCATGCCGGGGCGCTGTGGATTGGGACGGTGAAAGGCCTCGATAAGCTTGCGCCGAATAAAGATGATGGAACTCCGGCCTTCATGCACTATAAGAACGATCCCCAAAATCCCAAAAGCTTGCGCCACAATTCGATCTCGTCACTTTATGTCGATCGCAGCGGCACATTGTGGATCGGCGCCACTAGCGGCCTCAACAAATATGTTTCGAGTGAAAACGCCGCCGCGGCTTTCAGCCATTACGAGAACGATCCCAATGACACAGGCACGTTGAGCGAGAATAACGTCAAAGCAATTTACGAAGATCAGTCCGGAATACTTTGGATCGGCACTTGGAATGGCGGGTTGAACAAGCTCGATCGGAAAAGGCAAAGTTTCGCGCATTTTGAGCACAACCCCGATGCCCCGCAAAGTTTGAGTCACAACAACGTCCGGGCGATTTATGAATCCCGCCACGGGCGGGACGGCGTGCTCTGGATCGGCACCCGAGGCGGCGGGCTTAACCGGCTTGATCGAAAAAAGAAGTCTTTCAAGCAGTACAAATTCGACGCGCACAACTCTCAAAGCCTGAGCCATGATTATGTTTGGTCCATCCTCGAAGATCGCGCGGGCGAACTGTGGATCGGCACTTATGGCGGCGGGTTGGATAAGTTCGATCGGAGCACAGAAACCTTTACCCACTATGCGTTCGACCCCGACAATCCCAACGGCTTGAGCCACAAGAACGTCACGCCCATCTATGAAGACCGGACCGGCGTGCTCTGGATCGGAACCGTGGGCGGCGGGTTGAACGCCTTTGATCGCGAGAAAGGAATTTTTAAGCATTACAAAAACGACCCCAACGATCCGAATAGTTTGAGCCACAATGAAGTTTGGTCGATCTGCGAAGATCGCGAAGGCACGTTGTGGGTCGGTACGAGCGGCGGCGGGCTTAATAAATTTGAGCGCGCAACAGAAAAATTCACGCATTACACAAACAATCCCAACGATCCCAAAAGCTTGAGCAACAATTACGTCTTTTCGATCCACGAAGATTTGCACAGCGGCGGCATGCTGTGGCTCGGAACCTGGGGCGGCGGACTCAATCGCTTCGACCGCAAGACCGGCGAATTTATGTGTTTTCGTGAAAGAGAAGGCTTGCCCAACGAGGTGATTTATGGCATCCTGGAAGATGATCAAGGCAATCTTTGGCTCAGCACCAACAAAGGCCTCGCGCGATTTAACCCCACAACCAAAACCTTCAAAAATTATAGCGTCCTGGATGGCTTGCAGAGCAACGAGTTCAATGCCGGCGCTTATCACAAAAACAGCAACGGCGAAATGTTCTTCGGCGGCATCAGGGGCTTCAACGCCTTTCATCCCGACAGCCTCAAGGACAATCCCTACGTTCCTCCCATCGTCGTCACGGCTTTCAGGAAGTACGACGAGACGATTGCCCGCGATATTTCAGCTACCGGCGAATTTGAGCTGACCTACAAAGACAAATATCTCACCTTCGAGTTTGTCGCGCTCGATTATTCGCGTCCTGAAAAAAACCAGTATGCTTTCATGATGGAGCGCTTCAACAGTGATTGGATCTATTCCGGCACGCGGCGCTTCGCCAGCTATACCAATCTCGATCCGGGAACTTACGTGTTCAAAGTGAAAGGCTCGAATAGCGACGGCGTTTGGAACGAACAGGGCGCAGCGCTTCGCATCGTCATCACCCCGCCGTTTTGGGAAAGCTGGTGGTTCCGGCTCATCGCGGCAATAGCATTCGTCGGGCTCCTGGCAGCAATTTATCAATACCGTGTTTCTCATCTGTTGGCGGTCGAGCGTTTGCGCGTGCGCATCGCCAGCGATTTGCACGACGACATCGGCGCGACGCTGACGAAAATCTCTCTGCACACGGAATTGATTCAAGACGGCGCATGCTCGCCCGAGATTATCTCTGCGCTCCGCAAAATCGGCGCAATGAGCCGCGAGCTGGTGACCACGATGAGCGACGTGGTGTGGTCCATCGATGCGCGCAACGACACGGTCGGCAACTTGATCGACCGCATGCGTGAATTTGCCGCGAGCGTTTTGGAAGCCAAGGCCGTAGCCTTCAATTTCAACACAAACGGTTTGGATTTGCACAAAAAACTGCCGGTGGACATGCGGCAAAATCTTTATTTGATCTTTAAAGAGGCGATCAACAACGTGGCCCGTCATGCCGAAGCCACGCGCGTGGATATTAAATTGGAAAACGCCGACGGCGCTTTCATGATGATGATTCACGATGACGGCAAAGTGGCGGCGGAAACGGAAAAACAGACCGGCCATGGCCTGCGCAACATGAGAATGCGCGCCGAGCGCCTCGGCGGTGAGTTGGAGATTTTACGGAACGGAGGATATGTCGTGCGTTTGACCGCGCCGGCAATGCCGTAGGCTCAAGTTGGAAATTGCGGAGAGCTGCAAAAGCGGCTGTGCAAAACCTTGAAAGTGCAAATCACTCTCTAACGATAAGCGAATTAGAAAACCAAACTCAGAATAAAATTCTGAAAGTTTTTTTGAACGACACACGGATCAAAAACACACGCGGAAAAAGCTTTTCCGCGTGCGTTTTTGATCCGTGTGCTGCCCGCAGGGCTGCGGTTTTCAGCGTGTCTGAAAATCCGCGATAGACATTTAGACGCAGAGGTGACGAATATAATTCCAAGAAGCTTTCTGCAACTGAAATAAGGTATGGCCTATGCACAAACTCTATCAAGAGCTCGCCTCATGGTGGCCGCTGCTTTCCTCGCCGGAAGAATATGCGGAAGAAGCCGCGTTTTTCAAAAACGCACTGCTGCAAAACTGCAAGCTGCAACCGCATACCTTGCTGGAATTGGGCAGCGGCGGCGGCAATAACGCCTCGCATCTCAAAGCGCATTTTGCAATGACACTCGTCGATCTTTCGCCGGGCATGCTGCAAGTTAGCCGCGCACTAAACCCGGAATGCGAACACCTCGCGGGCGACATGCGAACCGTGCGCCTCAATCGCCTCTTCGATGCGGTGCTCATTCACGACGCGATCATGTACATGACGACGGAAGAGGATTTAAGCAGCGCGATGGCGACAGCGTTCACGCATTGCCGGCCGGGCGGCGTTGCGCTCTTTAGCCCCGATTTTGTGCGCGAAACATTCTCACCCGGAACGGATCACGGCGGCCACGACGGCGAGCGCCGCGCCATGCGTTACCTCGAATGGACGTACGATCCGCATCCCGGCGACACGACATACTTCGTCGAGCTTGTTTACCTTATGCGTGAAGCCGATGGCTCCATACAAGTCGAGCACGATCGGCATGTCGAAGGACTCTTTAGCCGCGAAGTCTGGCTGCGCTTGTTGCGGCAAAACGGTTTTACGCCAAACGTCGTTGTCGATCCCTATGGGCGCGATATCTTCGTGGCGAACAAATGAATTTCAAACCACATCATCGTGGGGTTTACAAATGCTCAGGAAACGAGTAGATTCCACCATGATCAACGTTGCCATTATCGAAGACGACGAGGAGATTCGCGAGGGCATTCAGAAATACCTGAATCGCCAGCCGGGCTTCTCGTGCCGCATCGCCGCAGAGTCGGTCGAAGCATTTCTAGCGCAGGGCGAAGAAGTGCACTGGCCGGAGGTCATGCTCATGGATATTGGTTTGCCAGGCATGTCGGGCATCGACGGCATCAAGCTGATCAAACAACAAAACCCCGAAGTGGATATCGTGATGCTCACGGTGTATCACGACTCGCACAAGATTTTTGAAGCGCTGCGCGCGGGCGCTTCGGGTTATTTGTTGAAGAACACGCCGCTTGCGGAAATCAAAGAGGCCATCGAACAACTCAATGCCGGCGGCGCGCCGATGTCGCCGCAGATCGCGCGCAAAGTCATCGAGCATTTCAATCCCGTCAACAAACCCGCGCCGCAGTCTCCGCTCACTGCCAAAGAAAAAGAATTGGTGGTGGGATTGGTCGATGGCTTGAGTTATAAGCTCATCGCGGAGCGCATGAGCATTTCTGTGGAGACCGTGCGTTTTCACATCAAAAATATCTACCAAAAGCTCCACGTTCATTCCAAAGCCGAAGTCATCACCAAATCACTGCGCGGGGAAATTTAACCCTAACATCAGGGGCAAAACGCACCATCCTTCTTCTCACCCATTCCTCCTTTCACTTGTGCTGTTTGGCGTGTCAATTAGAATTTGGGCTGCAACATTCCCACCCCCGCCTTTTTTTTCGCCCACATTAAGATGTAGCCTCTTCCTACATGCTCATGGAGTTGTCGGCTTACGGCTTTGAAAGTATCTTAGCGCCGTTCGTTTTCGTTTTGGATTAAAACTCAAAGTGCAAGGAGACGCGTATGGCGCAACAATTTTGGCAAAACTTTTCACGAAGCCAAAACACGCTTGTATTATTTCTGCTTTTGCTCGTTCTCGCCGGCTGTCAAGATTTATTCACTTGCAAAGACGAGCCGGTCGGACCGGACCCCGGTTCCGGACAAGATGCTTTTGCCGTTGCAAAGATCGCCCGTTGGGACGGCAACGAATGGCATAGCCTCGGCAAAGGTGTGACTTCCGTGGAAAATGATTTTGCCAGCGTGAATGATATCGTCGTTCACGAAAATCTGGTTTATGTCGGCGGTACGTTCGACTTCGCCGGAGAATACGAAGTCAATAGCATTGCACGCTGGAGCGGGAGCAGTTGGCAAGGCTTCGGCAATCTTGTGTTTCCGGGCGTGCACCGAGATTATCCCACGAACAAGGGCACGGTCAATGCAATTGCGTTGACTGGCAGCGGCGCCGCTATGCGCATGTTTGTGGGCGGAGATTTTCAAGCAGTATACAATGACTCACTTGAGGGTTTGTATGCAAACAACCTCGCGATCTTCGATTTCAATTCGAGCCTTTGGAGAACCATGGGCGAGGGCGCCGGCGGCGAGGTCGAGGCCTTGGCAATCCAAAATGATCTTCTCTACGTGGCCGGCAAATTTCCAAGCGTGGACCATGTTCCCAACACCAGCTTGATCGCACGATGGAATTCCGCAACGGGCCGTTGGAGCGACGTGGGCGCCGGGCTTTACGGCTATGGCGTGTACACGCTGCTGAGGAATGGCAATGATTTGTATGCGGGCGGTCAGTTTAGTATGACTGGGGGAGATGCGCCGGTCAACAATATCGCGCGTTGGGATGGTTCGCGTTGGAACGCGCTGGCGAGTGGATTGAATGGCGCGGTCTACGATCTCGCGTTTTGGGGTGGTGAATTGTATGCCGCGGGCCAATTCTTCACCGAGAGCTACGAGCAGTTTCATGCGCTCGCTCTGTGGCGCGAAGGAGCATGGACTTTGTTGGGAGATCGAATTTCGCCGAATGGCGAGGAGAGCTACCGCATCAGAGGGCTCGCGCTGGCGGCCAACGGCAACAGTATTTTTCTCGGCGGACGATTCGCAAACATGGGCGGGCGCGCCGTGAATCACGTTGCGCGGTGGGACAATGCGAGTTGGTTTGATTTGACCGGCGGAGCGCACGAGATTGGCGAGGCTTCGCTTTCCGGCGTGAGAGCGTTGGGAGTTCTCGGAACGAATATTTTTGCGGGCGGCACGTTCTCTTTCGTTGGCCAAATGTAAGCGTTCGGCCGCGGATTGGTCGTGTCGTGCGCTGATTTCATCGGAGCGTTGAGGAGGTGGTTTCAGCTTGCTGTGACTGTGACATAATTCAATTGGGAGTTCACGGAGAAGCACGAGGGTGCGCTTCGAGCACGGGAGAAGATTCTCACGGAATCACAGCAAGCAGGCGGGTGAGCAAACCATGAGAAGGAGGGAAAGACTGTAGGGTTACGAACCCTGCTCGTACTTCTCTTTGAACCGCTTTATGCTGTGCATGATTGCGCGCGCGATTTTTTGCTGCGTCTCGCTGGAGCCGAGCAGTTGCTCTTCTTTGCGGTTCGAGATGAACGCCATTTCGACGAGCACGTTGGGCATGGAGGCGCCCACGAGCACGCGAAATCCGGCTTGCTCTACGCCGCGATCGGGCAGCCCCACCAAACTTTGCATCTCCTCTTGAATGATTTGCGCAAAGCCTTCGCTTTCATGATGAAAGGCGTTTTGCGCCATCGCGGTTAAAATAAACTCCTCGTCGCTGTGCGCAGCGCCGCCGTTTTCATTTTCATATTTGACCACGGAGTTTTCGAGTAAGGCGACTTCCAACGCTTCGTCGGTTTTGGCCGGGCCGAGAAAGTACGTCGTTGTGCCATCCACGCGGCGGCTCTTGTTGGCATTGCAATGCAGGCTGATGAACACCTTGCCTTGCGCGCTGTTCGCCATGGCCGTGCGCTCATCCAGTTTGACGAAGGTGTCGTTCTCGCGCGTCATCACCACGCGCAAGCCCAGCTCCTTTTCAATCAGCTTCTTCAGGCGCAGCGCCACTTGCAGCGTGATCTCTTTCTCTTTTGTGCCGCCCGGCCCGAGGGCGCCGGGGTCGCGGCCGCCGTGGCCGGGATCGAGCACGATAGTATCGATACGCCACTTTTGGCGATCCATTTCCAAATTGCGCAACACGGCTTCGGGCACCACTTCCTGTGTGGGCAATGACACGAGAATCGTATTGCCTTGATTGCTGATGTTGAGCTGGCCTGCGTCGATTTCTTTTTCCAGTCGGAAAGAAAGCTGAGTGACCATGCCGGTTTGCAACGGGCGCACTTCCTTCACAATGCTCGCGCCCTGGATCGAGGTCAAAGCACCGGAGGCCAGCCTCCCTCCGACGATATCGACATACATCCAGCCACGGCTGAAACGCGTGCTGACGTGTTTGCGCGCGAACGGCTGCGTGGTTTGAATGCGAATGAGCGTGCCGTTCGTTTTGCCCTCCACGGCGATCTTGACGATGTTGGGAGCGCGTGCGAGGGCGCTCGTCGCCGAGGTGCTATCGCGCGCCGGGCTTTTTTTCAAACGTTCCGGCCACGTGCCGCGATAGAGCGGGCGAATCAGCTCGGTGAAGGCATACAACGGCACGAGCAGGTCTTCGTCGGCATAATGCGTTTCATGCGGCAATTGCGCCATGCGATCGTCGATCTGCACAAAAGGATTCATGGCCGTGACTTTGACTTCCGTCTCGCCGACGTACAGAATCATTTTGCGGGTTTTTTCGCTGTAAAATGTGCGCAGGTTGAGATAGGACGCGAGATCGCCGAGCGCGACGTATTCGAGATTGCGGTGTTCCGCGAGGGTGACGGTGCGCAACTCACCCTTGCCGCTTTGCGAAAAAGCGCAAGGCAAGTTCAAGCCGAATGCAAAAACAAGCGCAGGCAGGCTATAAAGGCAGGGCAGAATTTTGGAAAGAGCACGCACGCGCCGGGTTGCCTCAGTTGGGGCCGAAATCTTGTGAGCGCATTTTTTCCTGGCTGAGAAATTGGCTGGCCCGTTTGAGAATCTGCTTTTCTTCGTCCGAGAGATTATCGTAACCGACTTCATTGATCTTGTCCAAGATTGCATCGACGCGCTCGCGCAGATGAATTTCATGCTGGCGGCGTCGCACGACCTCCATGTGCCGGCGTTTTTCCGCGCGCCGGTGAAACCAATCCTTGAGCGCCGCCAGTCCGCGCGCAGGTTTGCCGGAGCCGGGCGTCGTGTAGCTTGTGCCCATCCAGTTCCCGGCGCGATTGCGCATCGCCTGCCAGCGCCAATCCATTTTCAAATATAAAAATCCCACAATCATACCGCCCAAATGCGCGAAATGCGCAACGCCGCTGTTCGGATCGAAAATGCCGGAGAACAGCGAGATGCCCGCCACGATCATCACGAGATATTTGGCTTTGATATGCACCGGCAGAATGAACAAGATCAAAAACGTGATAATGCGCTCTGGAAAGAGCAAGCCGAACGCCATCAGCAAGCCGTAAATGGCGCCGGACGCACCCACCACCGGAATCGTCGAATCGATGCCGAGCAGCACGTGAAACAAGCCTGCGCCGATGCCGCAAATGAAGTAATACAGCAAGAATTGCTTGCTGCCCCATTCGCGCTCCAACTCGCAGCCGAACATCCACAACACCAGCATGTTGATGAGAATGTGCCAAATGCCGGCGCCATGCAGGAACATATAGGTGAAGAGCTGCCACAGCGTAAACTTGTGAATGACCCACGCCGGCACCAACTCGAGCCAATACACCAACTCCTGGCTGACCAAATGCTGCAAGATGAAGCAGCTCACATTGGCGATGATCAAATACTTCACCGCCGTTGTCAGACCGGCTCCCATGCCAAAGCGATAGGATTGCCCGTAAAGACCCATGGGTTGTTCTGGCTAAGTTAGAAGGGTTAGAAGATTTCTGGTGGTAATAATTCTACAGGCAGCGACCGAGATTCGCGGAGAGGAGGCGCTCGCTTCCTGCAGAGTTGGTGCTTACGTGCGCTGAAATGGGCGGCAAAAGCCGTTGCGTGTGCGCCAGCGTTGCCTTCAAACCGGCGGCATAATATCAATCACACCACTAAAAGTCAAGCGAAACGTCCATTGTGCGTCAAGGTCCCCGTTGCCTCCGTGGAAAAAGTAACGCAGTCATCGCCACGACACATTCGCGCATTTTTTTTTGAGCTCATCCTCTTCGCGCCATTCCGCAAAGCGGGACAAGGTATCTCCTTCTAAGCCTCCTTCGAGCAACCGGCAGCAAAAGCGGTTGGCTCAAAACCATTTGTAGTGGCTGCGCAACCCTCGGCGTTGCTCCATCCCGGTTCGCAGAACGTGATTCGCAACACCGCCTTCTCGTGCGCCAACAAGAAATCATTGCTTTTTTCCTCGCGGTTTCACTTGTTAAGCTAAAAGATTTTTATTAAGGCGAACTGCACCTAAGAAACCCCGGCCTAGTTTGCGCGACTCGCATTCATCGCAACGAGACCGCGCAGCGCAGAATTTTTCTCCGCCGCCGCGGAGCAAATTGAACCGGGCAAGACGGCTGCGCGACCCAAGCTTCGCGATCGTCATCATTCTTCCGGAGTCATGCGATATGGCTGCGACGCTACTTCTCTTATTGGGCGGCATCATCGGTGTGGGCTTCATCGGCAATCTCTTCTTCGAGAGAACCCGCATCCCCTCGGTGCTGCTGCTCATTGCCATCGGCATCGTGCTCGGGCCGGTTACGCGCATCGTGCCGCCGGAGACCGTTCGCCCCTTTATGCCGTTCTTCGGCGCCATCGCGCTGACCATCATTCTTTTTGAAGGCGGGCTTGATCTCGATTTACAGCACACGATACGACAAGCGGGCCGCGCTGTGCTGTTGGCCATGATGTCTTTTGTGCTGGCGATCTTTCTCGTGTATTATGCTTTGCTGCTGGGCATGAATGCGCAAGGCTCGACCGCGGTTGCCGTTGCGGCAGCGCTCGCGTGCACCAGCGCGCCGATCGTGATTCCGGTGCTCGCGCGCGCCGCGCCCAAGTCGCCGATGCGGCCGTTGCTCGTAGTGGAATCGGCGCTCTCCGATGCGCTGGCCGTGATGGTCGTGCTGGCGCTGCTTGGCTTCGAGCGCGGCGAAATTTCCGGTGCGATCCTCGCGGGCGAGTTGGGCAAGTCTATGCTCATCGGCACGGGCGCAGCGCTAGTCGGCGGTTTGATCTGGCTGTGGATGCTCAGCCATTTTTACAACCGCCCGTTTTTCTATTTGATGACCATCGGCTTCGTTTTCTTGCTCATGGGCCTCGTGGAAGTATTTCACGGCAGCGGCGCACTGTCGGTGCTCATCTTCGGAATGATGCTCGCCAATGGTGAAGCCATCGTTGGCATATTCAGCCCGCGCATTCGCGATCACATTCACAAACTTTTGGGCGAAGGCGGCGTGGCGTTGCATCCGCGCCTCACCGAATCGCACGCCGAAGTTTCATTCATGACGCGCAGCTTTTTTTTCGTTTATCTCGGCATGATCTTTCAATGGCCGGGCGCGGATTTTCGCATGTGGCTGACCATTGTGCTGGTGATCGTCGCAATCGTGGTGGGGCGCGAAATCGCAGTGCAGCTCACCGGCTGGATCACCGGCATTTCCGCGGCGCACCGTGCGCTGCTCACGGCAATGTTGCCGCGCGGCTTGGCAACCGCGGTGCTCGCGGCCATGCTCATGAATCGCGCCACGCAACCCGGGCCGGCCTGGGAAACGCTCGCAACGTTCGTGGTGGCGATCAGCAATCTGTGGATGTCATTCCGCTTGTTGAAACTTCGGCAAACACCGGAGGAGGCGACGGCCGCAGCGCAAGCCCTCGAGAAACCGGCGCAACTCGCCCCACATGAGCTCGAACAGTGACCAGCGAACGAACGCTAGGCGCGTTGCGTCCGAGCGACTTGTGGATTATGCCTGCCTCGCTGCGCGTGCGCAAAGAAAGCTTTACCGCTCGAATTCAGGAGACCATCATGCTACCACTATTTGCCGCGCTGCTCTTACTCGCATTCGACGCGGAATATTTGGACGCGGCGCAGGCGCAACAAACACGCAGCAAAAAAGCTCGCGTTGTGATTCCAGTGTTGCTCGACAGCGCCGAAGTCTTTATGGCCGTGGGCGCCGATAGCATCGCCGCGCGCGCGGAAGCGGAAAGAGTGAAAGTGCTCTTGCAAGAGCTGCGCACGCACGCCGCCACGCCGGAAAAAATCCGGCTGCGCGAAGCGCGCGCGGATGGCGCCGGTTTTCTCTTGCTCGACTCGCTCGAAGTGCTCGAAGTGCGCCACGAAAACCGCATCGATACGGAGCTTTCGCCGCTGGCCAATGCGCTGCTGCTGCGCGATCAAATTTTGGCGGCGCAGGCCGCGGCTCCGCAACTACCCTCGGCTTGGAATGAAGAAGAGCTTTTGTTACGGCTCCTGCTCGGCGTCATTTACCCTTTCTCATTGCTGGTCGTGTTGCGGCTCACGCGCACCGGCGTGCGGCGTTGGGAAAAAGATTGGCACAGTGCGGCGCTCAAATGGCTCAAGCGTTTCGCCGATCGCCGCGGCCTTTCCGAAACGGAGATGCAAGGCCGGCGCTTGATCAACATTCTCACCGGGCTTGAGCGGCTCTTGCTGTACGGCGCCGTCTTTGTGTTGCTCTCCTTCACGTGGTTCGCTTTGTTTCCGCAAACGCAAGTGCTGGCGAGCGCGCTGTTGACGCGCATCATCGGGCCCGCGCTGGATTTGCTCGGCGGCACGGCGCGCGGCGTGTTGTTGCTGCTTTATACCTTTGCCGTGGCGCTGCTCGCCTATTGGTTGACGAAACAACTCTCCCAGCGCCGGCGCCTCGGTGTGGCTCCGGGCATGCTCGCGGACCCGGTGATTTATTTCCCGCTCCGTATCGGCATTTGGATCGTCGCGCTCTTTTTTATTCTATTTCCCTATCCCGGCGCGCCGCGGCTTTTCGCGGTAGGCGTGCTGCTCATCGCGCTGCTCGCGGCGCTCATCGCGTTGCGGCCGCTGATTGAAGAGATCGCCGCGGGCATCTATCTCAACAGCACACATGCGCTCAAAACCGGAGACCGCCTCACCCTCAACGGCACGGCGCACGTCGTCGTTGCGCTCGGCTTGCTGCAATTGCTCGTGACACGCGAGGACGAACAGCATTGGATTCCCTATTCGCGCATTTTGAAGGCAGATTTGACGATCACCGCGCTGGCAAAGGAACGCGCATGAACCATGCGGAAGACCGGAGACTGCGCTACCTCGATCGCGTGGACGCCGTGCTGGGCGTGCTGGCTTTTGCCATGTTGATCGTGCGTTACGGCTTTCCCGAACTTGACGTTCCGAAAAGCGCGGCCTTTGCGTGGTCGGCGTTGCTGCCGCTCGGTTTTTTTCTGGAAGCGATGTATCGCCTGTTGTGGGCGAAGGATCCGTGGCGCTATCTCGCGCAACATCCGCTGCGCTACGTTATTCTGCTGATGATCGTTTTGGAAATTTCCGGCGTGGCCGCGTGGAGCGCGGGCGGCATGACGGAGCGCCGCAGCCCTTCACTGCTCGTCAGCGAGCTTTATCTCGCCGTTTTTTTATTGGGCTTCGTGGGCAGTTGGAGCAAGGGCGCAATCCTGGCAAATCGCTGGCTCGCGAATCGGCGCATTCCCGTGCTGGCCCTGCCGGCGATCACGTTTGCGTTGGCGATTGTTGCAGGCGCGGCGTTGCTGGCGTTGCCCGGTCTTCATCGTCAACCAATCCCTCTGCTCGATAGCCTTTTCACTTCCGCCTCGGCGCTGTGCGTCACCGGCCTCGCGGTTTACGATATTTCCGCCGCGCTCAATCCGCTCGGCCAGGCCATGCTCGCATTGCTCATTCAAATTGGCGGGTTGGGCACGATGACGATACTCGGCATGCTCGCATTATGGCACGGCGGCGCGTTGACGCTCGGCGAGCGCGTTGCGTTTTCGGAATTGGTGGGCGGCGTGCGCCTCGCTGAAACGCGCAGGCTCATTGGGACTGTGCTGAAAGTGACACTCATCGTCGAAGCGTGCGGCGCGCTGGCGTTTTGGCTGCTCTGGCGCGACCGCCTCGAACACCCCATTTTGCAAGGCGCGTTTCATGCGATCTCCGCGTTTTGCAACGCGGGCTTCGCGTTGTTCCATGACAGCTTCGCCTCGTTTCGCAACGATCCGCCGACGTTGCTCATGCTCATGCTGCTCATCGTCCTCGGCGGCGCGGGTTTTCCCGTAACCGCAAACTTGGCGAGCGCGGGCTTCAGCAGAATTTTTCCATGGCTGGAAAATCGCCCGTTCCTGCGCGCAGGCCGCACCGTGCTCATGGTCTCCGGCGTGTTGCTCGTGCTCGGCGCCGTTTTGTTTTGGCTTGATGGTTGGATCGGCAAAACGCCGCGCACGCCGCTCGACGCGCTCTTCCAATCCGTCGCCACGCGCACCGCGGGCTTTCAAGTGGAATCGCAATTGCGCTTCAACACGCTCGGCCTCGTGGCGACGATTATGCTCATGATCATCGGCGCGGCCCCGCAATCCACCGGCGGGGGCCTCAAGCTCACCGTGTTCGCGCGGCTCTTCAAGCGCATCGACCCGCGCGACGATTCGCCCTCCTCGCGTTGGCTCGTGACGTTCAAACCGTTTCGCATCGCGCTCCTGCTCACCTCGCTTTATTTGCTCACAGGCGCAGCCGCAACGCTGCTGTTGATTTTCACCGAAGCCTTGCCGCCGCGCGAGTTGTTGTTCGAAGCTTTCTCCGCGTTGGGAACCGTGGGACTCACGCGCGACGTGACGCCGCAGCTTTCCGTGGCCGGAAAATTCCTCGTCATCTTTTTGATGTTCGCAGGCCGCGTACTGTATCCCACTTTGGTGATGCGCCTCATACGCGACCGCCGCGAAAGCCCCGATTCCGTGCCGTGGGTATGAATGAAATTTGCAAGCAAGCCTCGTGCGAAACATTTTCGTGCAACCATAGTATTCAGAAAAGCGCGTTGTCCGGTGAATCTTTACGCAGCAGGCAACATTCCGCCATCGTGTTTTTCAAATGGTATGATTTCCAATAAATCATTCCGCTGGAGGCTATATGAAACCCAAAAAATCTTTCAATCTCGCCGATCTCGATACGATGACCGGCTTGATCGATGCGGTGTTTTCCGAGATGAATCTCGGGCTGCTCATTTATCAAATGGGGGACTTGGATGACGTGGGAACGTTGAAACTGGTGTATGCCAACAAACAAGCTTCGAAATATACCGGCACCGATTTGAGTGTCTTGGTGGGAAAGCATCTCGCTGAGGCCTTTCCGCCATTGGCACAGACGGATATTCCGCAACAATACGCGCAAGTGATTCGCAGCAAACAGTCCCGCACCATTGGCGCTCTGCAATATGGCGACGTGAACGTCGAGCATGGCTATTACGCAATTCGCGCATTCCCCATGCCGAACGATTGCGCCGGCATTCTTCTGGAGAACATCACTCTCCGCAAACAATTGGAAGATCTCGTCAAAAATTACAGCGAACACGCGCGCGCCGAGGAGGCGAGAAAGTAGTGGCGGCGTGATTTTTTGCATACGAGCAGCACGGTTGCGAAGGCTCGGCCAGACACCTCGCGCAGCTTTTGCATTTGATCGTGACATTGCTTTGGTTGCAGGCATGAATCTTAGTTGAGGAGAAGCTTGCATTGCAGATCGTGGCATTTCAAGGTGAGATCGGCGCATACAGCGAGCGCGCCGCGCGGGAGTTTTTTGGCGCGACGTGGCAGGTAGCGCCGTGTCGCACATTTCGCGATGCCTTTGTGGCTGTGCATGAGGGGCATGCGCACGCCGCCGTCATTCCAATTGAAAATTCCCTGGCCGGCAGCGTGCATCAAAATTATGATTTGCTGCTGCAGTATCATTTGCACATCACGGGCGAAATAATCTTGCGCATCAGCCATCACATTATGGCGCTGCCCGGCGTGCAGTGGGAGCAGGTGCGGCGCGTCTATTCGCACCCGCAAGCGCTGGAACAATGCCGCGAGTTTTTAGAGCAGCGCCCGGAGCTCGAAATCATTCCCGCTTATGACACCGCGGGCAGCGCCAAGCTGGTTGCCGAAAACCACTGGCACGAGGCCGCAGCGATTGCCAGCGCGCAAGCCGCGGAGCATTACGGCCTCGCGATCTTGCAGCGCGGCGTGGAAAGCAATCACAAAAATTATACGCGCTTTCTGGTTTTGGAAAAGGCTGCGGCCGCGCCCGCGGCATCGGGCAAAACCTCGATCGTGTTTTCCACGCCGCACACGCCCGGCGCGTTGTTTAAGGCGCTTGCGGTGTTTGCCTTGCGTGACATCAATCTGCTCAAAATCGAATCGCGTCCGCTGCACGGCAGCCCGTGGCATTACATCTTCTATCTCGACTTTGAAGGCACACCGCGCGAGAGTCGTTGTGAAAAAGCGCTCGCGCATCTCGGCGAAATTTCCGAGCTCTTGCGCGTGTTGGGAGCTTATGAAAAAGGCCAAGTGATTGAGTGAACCACTCGCGCTCGCAGACAGGTTCGACTGCGAGCCATTCATTTTGAATACACCACAGATTATACATGAGGACTGTTTCCGCGCCAGAACGCTTGTCTGAACAAGAAATCCATGCCGGCCTGCACGGCGTTTTAAAAGACGGCTTGACGACACAAGCCATGCTGACGCTGACCGGCGGCGTTTTTCTCGTCGATTTTGCGCTGTTGCTCGGCGCCTCCAATTTGCTCATCGGCGTGCTCGCCGCGATTCCGCTGCTCGCGCAATTGGTGCAGATTCCATCGATTTATTTGGTGGAGAGATTTCGCTTGCGCCGGACGATCTGCGTCATCACTTCCGGCTTCGCGCGCGTCTTTCTGCTGCTCGTCGCGCTGATTCCGTTCTTCTTTGCCGGCGCTGCCGCCGTCACCGCGCTGACTGTGGGCCTGTTCTTTTATGCGCTCTTCGGCGCGATCTCGGGGTGCAGTTGGAACTCCTGGATGCGCGATTTGATTCCACAGGAACGGCTCGGCGCCTTCTTCGCCAAACGCATGGGGATGATGGCGGCTTTCGGTATCGTGCTCAATATCGCCGCCGGGTTTTACGTCGAGTGGTACCAGCAGCATTTCGCCGCGCACAAAACCTATGGCTACGCCGCTTTGTTTTTGTGCGGCGCCGCGGCGGGTTTGCTTGGTGTATATTTCATCTCGAAAATACCCGAGCCGCGCATGGCGCCTCCCGCAAAGCATGACAGCTTCACCCACCTCTTGCGGCCGCCGTTTCAAGACAAAAATTTTCGCCGGTTAATCCTATTTCAAAGCGCGTGGAATTTTGCGATCAATCTGGCCGCGCCGTTCTTCACCGTGTACATGCTCAAAATGCTCGCGCTCGACCTGCGTCTGATCATCACGCTGCAGGTGGTGAGCCAGATCATGAATCTTATCTTCTTTCATTTGTGGGGCAAGCTCGTCGATCGTTTCAGCAACAAATCCGTGTTGAGCGTTTCCGGGCCGCTGTACATCATCTGTATTTTCGTTTTTACCTTCACCACGCTGCCCGATAAATACGTGCTGACTATGCCGCTCTTGTTGATGATTCACATCTTCATGGGCATTGCGACCGCAGGCGTGACGCTCGCGACCGGCAACATCGGCTTGAAGCTGGCGCCCAAAGGACAGGCCACTGCCTATCTCGCCGCCAACAGTCTGGTCAGCTCGACTGCTGCGGGCATCGCTCCCATCATCGGCGGCAATTTCGTCGATCTATTTGCAGATTACGCTTTGTCATGGACGGTGAAATGGCGCAGTCCGAGCGGCGTCATCACCTTCGAGACGCTGGATCTGCAGCATTGGGACTTCTTCTTCATTTTGGCTTGCCTGCTGGGCCTCTATGCCATGCACCGCCTCGCCAAAGTAAAAGAAGTCGGAGAAGTTGAAGAGGAGATCGTCATTCTCGAGCTCGTCGCCGAGGCGCGTCGTTTCATGCTGAGCCTTTCCACGATCGCCGGCCTGCGCAGTGCGTTGCTCTTCCCCTTTTCCTTGTTGGGTGAGAATTTGAAGAAGCGCGAAGTGGAAGCGAGTGAGCAGTAGTTTTTTGAGAGCAGGATATTGGACACGGAAACGGAACCACACACAGAAATTTTTCAGTGTTCCGTTCCCGCATCCATCATGGCGCCATGACGGTTTCGGTTTCTCGTCACGAATGGGAGATTTGCATGGGGTTCTATCTCACAACCCCAACGGCGCTTCACGCATTCATTTTCTTTGCTAAAAGTCGAGCACGAATCGCACCGAGGGCTTGGCGCACTTCGGGACTGAACCACGCCTCTAAAAACGTGTCGCGCATGCTTTCCGACTCGGACAGAATCCGAGCGCGAATCGGCGCGCGCAGCAGCGTTTTGAGCGTGCCGCACGCTGCGCCCGGATGTTCGGTGAAAGAACGCAAACGTGCGAGCGCAGCTTCGAGCAACTGCGCTGGCGGCGCAATCTCGTGCACCAGTCCGAAGCGCAACGCCTCCGCGGAGTCGTAAACTTTGCCGCTGAAGAAAACCTCCGCGTGGTGCAATGGCGGAATAGCGTGCCGTGCCACTTCGAGCGCCGAGGCCGGCAACGGCAAGCCCAATTGCACCTCGTTCAATCCAATTCTAGCTCCTTCGGCAATGATGCGATAATCGCAACACAGTGCGAGAATACAACCGCCTGCCGTGGCGGCGCCATTGAGAGCAGCGATGATGGGCTTGGGATAAACAAAGAACTGTTGGAATTGCTCGTCAAAATATGCGAGGAAATCCGCCATGTGCGCGCGATCATATGCGTAGAGGCTGATCAAATCCAATCCCGCAGAAAAGAAACGGTCATACCCCGTGAGCACCACCCCTTTGAGATGCGCCGCGGTTGCTTGCCGCAAACCTTCAGCCAGGTCGCCAATCACGCGCCGATTCAACGCATTCCCGCTGCCCGCGTGCAAATGCAGAATGCCGAGATCGCCGCGTTGCTCTAAATGGAAAATATCCATATTCTCTCTTCCCTGTGCACGTGATGATTTCATGAAAATTTGAATTGCGAGGCCACGCACTTTTGAAGCGATGGCCTCTGTGTTACCTCACCACCGTTACCTTCTGTTGGAACACACGGCCGCCGGCGCGAAGCTGCATAAAATATATGCCGGCGCTTACTTTCCTTCCGAGCTCGTCCTCGCCGCTCCAAAGCACAACATGCCTTCCCGCGGCTTGATTGCGCGCGACGATTTTTTTCACCGTTTGCCCGAGCGCATTGGCAATCGTCAATTCGACGCCGGTTGCGAGGGGTAGTTCATAAACGATTTTGAGTGACGCACTGTGCGCGCGCAAAGAGAATGGATTCGGATAGCTGGGGAGCAATTCGAAGTTATGCGGGGCCTCGGCATTTTCACCAACATGCGTGGAGTTTTTGGGGAGGAGCCGGAAGTGCCACTCCGTGGCGCCGCTTGCGGAGATGCTTACGCTTGCGGTATCGGTGAAATAACCGGAAGCCTCCGCGGCCACGCGCACCGTTCCATCTTTGAACCACGGGATTTCAAACTCGCCCGCAGTCGTGCTGCGCGTCGTGGGATATTCGTCCGCGAAATAGACGAAGGCTCCGGCAATGGGCGCATTGGTATCTGCGTCTTTCACCGTGCCGGTGAAATTCGCCGGCACGTGGTCGTCAAAATTAAAAATGTGCAAGCCGCGCTTCATGTCGCTCACGTAAATATATTTCGAGAATGGATAAATGCCCCACACTGAATCATAGCCGCCGCATGTACCGGGCGCGGCGAGAGTGTAAGCTGCGACTTCTTTCGGCTTGGTGGGATCGAGCATATCGACAATGCGAAAACCGTCACAATAATAGCTCATATAAGCATAGCGTCCGCGCACATACACGTTGTGAATAATGCTTCCGGGGCGCGTGCTGTATTCCGCCACGAGGTTGAGTTGTCCCGGCGTTTGGGTGTCCCAGATTTTTAAATCGTGCGCGGTGCCTCCGATTTCGTCCGTGGTCAGAATATAGCGTTCATCTTCCGTCGGCCAGGCGTTGTGCGTGCCCGCGCCGGGATATTGCGACCTTGCCAATTCGCGCGGCGCGAAGGGATTTGTCACGTCGAAATAACCGATGCCAGCCGGCGAGAAAATAAACGCGCCATACCATTTTCCGCGCATCACGGTATTGTCATGTGAAGTGCCGAACGTGCCGGTATACGTGAGCTTGCGAACGAAATTGCGTTTATCGGTGATGTCGTAAATGGCCACGCTGGTGTAATTGTCCGTGACATACATCACGTTGCCCGCGACCCAAAACGTGTGAGGGCTGATCGAATTTGCGCTCGGGCGAAAATGATTGACCAATACCGGCTTGCGCGGATCGAGAATATCGAAGACGTCGATATAGCCTTGGTTCTGCACGGCGAAGTAAAGATATTTCCCGTGAATTTGCAGATCGTAAACCGAGCCGGAAGAAAGAATGGTCGTGAGTGAATCCGGCGCCTGGGGATTGCTGACGTCAAACAGATGAACGTTGCGGCCGCCGTCACTGAAACTCCATCCGGCAATTGCCGCAATAGCGCCGCACCCCGTCACTTCACTATAACGAACGCTCAAGGAAGTGCCGGGTCCGGGAGCGATTACTTTCAATAACTGCAAATTCGGAGTCTGTTGCGCATGCAAAGTTTTGGCAAGCAGCAACAAAACGGCGACGGCAAAGCATTTGAATCTGAACATTAAGCCTCCTAAAAGATGTAACAGGGAAAAGGGTTGGAGAAGAAGTGTGTGATATTTTCAAGACGGCGGTGCCGAGGCAAATGATGCAACCCAATTTGGCGAGAGCATTAGTGTGAGCCGGAGGATTCCTCTTCGAATACGACGATCACCGGCAGCAACGCCGGCACAGGCACTCCCGCAGTAAGGCATGCGACAAAAGGCTCAATCTGCTCTAACAGTCTTTCTACGTTCACGCCATGGCAACGCGAGGGCAGCTTGCGCAGCCGCTCGAGCCCCTTGCGAAGTTGGCTTTTCATTCCCGTGAAATTGTCCATACGATAATGATAAAACCCCGTGGCGAGATGCACCAAGCCGTGAAACAGCGTTCGGCTCAACGCATCGCGCGCGTCCATCCACAACTCTTCGAATTCGTCGTGTGCTTCAAAGAAATATTCGTGATTGAAATAATCAATACCGCGGCCAAGCCGTTCGTGCAGATTGTCGATGGGCGGGGGCAAGTTGTTTCCAATGGATGGTCAGATTTTCGCTGCTCGTCCTCAAATGAAGGCAAAGTATACATTGCGAGCTGTGGAATTCCAAACGAATTTTCCGTCAGTCCTCCTCGCTGCCGCGCAACCCCAGCGCTTTGAGCTTGTAGGTAACATAGCTGCGATCCATGCCCGCAAATTCCGCGGTCTTTGTCACATTGTTATTGAAACGCGCGAGCAGTTGCGAGAAATATTCCTTCTCGAACTGTTCTTTCGCCGCTTTATAAGAAAGCTGAGAGAGCTCGACGCGCGCGTGCGCCTCCAACGGCAGCAAGCGCGAGCGAATCGTTTCCGGTTGGATCAGCTCCTCGTCTTCCATGATAACGGCGTTTGAGATGATGTTTTCCAACTCGCGCACATTGCCGGGAAAATGATACCGCTCCAACAATTCGAGCGCGGGCTTGGCGATGCCTTGGATGCTTTTGGCATTGCCACGGTTGAATCTTTTGATGAAATGCTGCACGAGCAGCGGAATATCGCCTTTGCGTTTGCGCAACGGCGGCACTTCCACGAGCACACCGTGCAGGCGTTGAAACAAATCCAATCGAAAGTCGCCGGCCGCGACGGCGTGTTGCAGATTCCGGTGCGTCGCTGCGAGCACGCGCACGTCCACTTCAATTTTTTCGGCGCCGCCGACGCGCTCGAAAGCCCGATCCTGCAAGAAGCGCAAAAACTTTTTCTGCATGGGCAAAGACAAATCGCCGATCTCATCCAACAAAAGCGTGGTGCCGTGCGCCAATTCGAATTTGCCGATTTTGCGCGCGACCGCGCCCGTGAACGCCCCCTTCTCGTGTCCGAACAATTCGCTTTCCGCCAAACTCTCCGAAAGCCCGGCGCAATCCGCTTTAATCAAGCGCTTGTTGCCGCGCGGGCTGTTGTAGTGGATGGCTTGTGCAATGAGATCCTTGCCCGTGCCGCTTTCGCCGTGAATCAGCACGGTGGCTTCCGTGCGCGTGATTTTCTGAATGGTGTCGAGCACTTGGCGCATGGCCTCACTCTTGGCAATGAGGTTCTCGCATTGAAATAGCCGTTTGGCTTCTGCGCTTTGATATTCGTGTGCGCACTTGTCGCGGTACAATTCCACGGCCGTATCGATGCGATGGCAGAGGCTTTCAAAATGAATCGGCTTGGGAAAAAAATCGAAAGCGCCGGCCGCACGGGCTCTGGCCGGCGAATCTTCCTCACCAAAGGCCGTGAGAATGATGATGCAAACGTCGGGATAATCGCGGTGCAGCTCGGCGAGCACTTCCAGGCCGTTGCGATCCGGCAGGATCATGTCCAAAAGCACGACCGTAAAATTGCTCTTGCGCATTTGCGCGAGCGCGTCTTTGGCCGTGCCCGCCTGTTGCGTTTTGAAACCCTCATGATTGAGCCAGCGCGCGAGTTGATCGCATGTGGCCTGCTCATCATCGACAATCAGCACTTTGATTCCGCTCATAGCCCCTCGCTTTGGGTTTGAAGTTGTCGTATTCTTTTTTGTTGCAAGGAAAGCTTGATTGCCAAACATTGATTGACGAAGTCGAGAATCTGTCGCCAAAACGACGGATTGATTTCTAAAAAGAAATCGCAAAACATTTCCGGTGTGCCGAGCTGATCCAACGAAGCCGAAGTGAGAATGATGGGCGTTTCCGGCAAGAGTCTTTTCAAATCGGGCACGAAGTCGACTGCGGTCTGCGTGCTGCTGTCGTCTTTGCGCAGATGATAGTCCAGCACGATGACTTCGAAATTGTTTTCGCGGCAACGCAACACGGCTTCTTTGCCGGACTCGACGCCTAGCACGCGATGGCCTGCACTGCGCAAGAAGCGCGTGATTTTTTCCAGCATCAGCACGTCATCATTGACGACGAGGATGTCGCCGATGGGTGCGTTTCTGCCACGCAGACGTGCCGGCACTCTTCGCAGTGGCGGAGTCGCTTTGCCATTCTCATTTTGGCGTTTGGCCAAATCCAACGGCAAACACACTTCAATGGTCGTGCCCTCTCCGACGCGACTGTGCAGGTTTAACTTGCCGCGATGATCAACTTCGACGATGCGCTTGGTAAGGGCCAAGCCCAAGCCATAACCGCGTTTCTTGGTGGAAACGCCCGCTTGCAAGACTTTGTTGTGCAACTCTTCGGGAATGCCCGCTCCGGAATCGGTAATTGCGAGTCGAATTTGCGCGCCTTCATGCTTGGCATTGATCTGCAGAGTTCCGCCCTCCGGCATAGCGTCTAAGGCATTGGTGAGCAAATTGAAGATGGCGCGCACCAAGCGGCCGTGATCGACGTCGAGTTGAATTTCGAGGCCGAGTAGGTCCTTGTGGATTTCCACGGATTGGCGCGTCGCGCGTGTGGCGATCATCTGCACGGCTTCGTCGACCAGCTCACGCAGATTGCAGTGGCGCAATTGCGGCGGCAAACGATAGGCGCGGTTCTTCAGGCCGCCGGTGATTTCTTCAATCCTTTTCACGTAGGAATCGATATGAAGCAAGGCCTTCTTGACTTCATCCATGTGCAGCTTGTGCTCGCGCTCCAGCTTCGCGAGCCACTGCGTCTCGCCCGCGATGAGTGAAGAACAGCCTTTAATATCGTGCGTCAATCCGGCCACGACTTCTTCAATCGCGGCGGTCTCCAATGCTTTGGCCAAATCCACTTGCGCTTTCGCCAGATTCTCATTCAAGCGCGCGTTGGCCAGCGCGATCCCCGCTTGATTGGCAAGGCCTTTGATAAGCCGCAGCTCGGCCTCGCCAAAATCGTCCGGCCGCACGCTCTCCATCGTAATAAGGCCGACCACTTGGTTGTCGAACACAATCGGCATAAACAGCGCCGATTTGATTTGCGGTGAAGTGGGCTGATAGAGCGAGTCCTGGCTCACCTCCGAACTGAGATAATGCTGTTTGTTTGCAATCACCCAGCTTTCGCGAGCGCTGCTGCGGCGCCCGCGCGTCTTGTGCAGATTCGCATTGACGCCTCGCATCGCATGCGCCGCCGGCATCTGGGTCGCGGGATCAAGCAACTGCACGAGCAGATTGCGGTTTTCGGCGCCGATGGCTTTCAAGCCTTCACGGCAAATGATGCGCAGCACTTCTTCGGCGTTGAGCGTCGAGCTGATTTTCGTGCCGAGATCATAAAGCGACTGCAATTCTTTGAGCTGAATATCGCACAAGGTCACGACTTTGATCGCCACGGCCGCTTGTTGTGCAATGGCCAGCAATGCGTCGAGATCGCGCTCATCGAAATCATGCGACTGCAAACTCTGCAAATCGATCACTCCCAAAGTCTCTTCGCGAAAGACCAAGGGGATTGCAAATTCCGACTTGATATCCGGATGTGTCGGGCGATACTCCTCGCATTGGCTGACCTCGGGCGCGAGGCGATACCTGCGCTCATTGAGCACGGAGACCACCAAGCTCAACTGCTGCAAGCCCAGAGTCCGGCCAATTTCTTCGCGGCCGAAGGCTTCACCGGCTGCGGCTTTCAAAATCAGTTTGCGGCGTTCGCTGTCCTTGATCCACACGAAAGCAACTTTCTGATCGCGTCCGACGACGTTCAGGCACTCGGCCGCAATCAGATTGAGAATTTCTTGCAGACTATTTTCGTGGCTCAAGGTCTCGCCGATAACGTGAGCGGTGATGACTTGTTGCGTGGTCTTTTCCGCGATGCCGAACAGGCGTTTGTTGCGCAAGGTGATCGTCACGGCATCAGCGAGCATCGCCGTGAGATGGCGGTGCTCCGGCGTCAATTGCACAGGCTTCTCGCCGGCCACGACCAGACAGCCGTGCGGCTCATTATCCAAATTACACGGGATGGCCCATTCCCACTTCATGCCCTTCCACATTGGCAAGCAATGCTCGCCTTTTTCGATGCTCTCGCAGAAAGAATCTCGCCCGCTTTGCAGAGCACGGCCGGCAATGCTTTCGCCCTTTGCAATGGCCGGCGGCTCGGCAAAACTCTCTGCCGGGCGAAACAGCCAATCGCCGGAATTCGAGGTGCGATAAATCACACCGGCCTGGTCAGCCTCCATGATTTCTTTGGCAACCGCGATTATCTTGGGGATGATGGAATCCAGCTCCGTATGCTGGCCGGCCTCTTGCACGAGTGCGCGCACTTGCGCGAGCTGATCGAAGAAGCGCGTGTGGTTTTCATGCAAGCGCGTATTCTGCAGGGCGAGCGCAGCATAGGCGGCCAGCGCCTCGAGCATTTTTATTTCGCTGCTGCTGAAACTGCGCGGCTTCACCAAACACAGGCTGATGACCCCGACCACGGAACCTCCGGCTTTGATCGGGAAACACGCCATTGCGCCGAGATTTTGTCGGGCCGCGGCCTCGCGATGCACGAAGTCCGGACATTCGATCTCGTCGGTCACGTCGCGCACCACGCGATAGCGCCCGGCTTGCGCCACCCACCCAGCTACGCCCTTGCCCAAAGCCAATTCGAAATTTTGCACTTCCTCCGTGCTCAATCCTATCGCATCTGCAATGCGCAAAGTTTTGGTCGTCGGATGCAGCAGCATTAACGAGCAATTTTTCGTGCTGTCCACCACGTTTATGAACGCTTCGATGATGCCGCGCACGATGGCGCCGTGTTCAAGACTCGCGCCGAGGGTTTGAATGTTTCCCAATAACGCTTGCAAAGCGTTTTTGGCGTCCACTTGCTCGGTCGTCGCCTGCGCGATCAAGTCTTTCGCACGCTCGTACTTTTGCTGGGAGAAATAAAGATTGGCCAAACGCTCCGTGGTAAAATAGTCGCGGAACACATTTTCATAGATGCGATTGCGCACGCGATAGAAACCGTTTTGCTCCGTGAGCGCACCGAGCGCCACCAGCGCTTTCAGATTGGGATCGAACTTGCTGGAACCGATCGTGCCAACGCGCACCACGTGCATCAAGCATTCGACCAGCACGCTGTCCTTTTCGATTTGGGTGATGACCATCTCGACGTTGGTTTCGCCTTCCTTTACGATGCTCTCGAGCGCGGCCTCGGCTTGCTTCAATGAGAACGCCGGCGTTTCATGGCGCAAGAAGGCGCGTTCCAACAAGCGATAGCAAATTTTTTGCACGAGATAGCCGGCGCCGCTGGTGTATTCGTAAAGCATGCGGCTAAAACCGTCTTCGTAGGCAATGCCGTGCGCCTTGGCCACGCGCCGCATCATAATCCCGAAATCTTCCAAACGAAAGTCTTCGAGCATCACCCGCATGGCATATTCGCCCAGCGAATGGCCGTGCTCGAATTGCATGTCGTTCGTGTTCAACATGCCGCCGATAATGAACTGGACTTGCGCGAGCGGCTTATTGGTCGCTTGCAGTTGGTGCAAGTGCAGCAACCCGCGGAAAAATTCTTGCAGCAGATATTTCGGCAGCGTATCCATACTGTCCAGCACAATCACGATTTTTTCATCCGCGGGCAGGCCTTGCGCAACCGCGATGAGGGTTTCTTTGAAATCATACAGGCTGGGCAGAGGTTGTGTCACCAAAGCCCGTTCCGGAAATTGCTCCGCCAGGCGCTGGCAAATCATCGCATACAGTTCCGCGAGGTGAAACTGCTGCAACTCCTCGGCTTTCGCCAGCGTGAAGTGATAGCCCAAGTCGCGGCGCCTGCACTCGTGCATGAGGGAAAGCAGAAAGCTGGTTTTGCCAATCTTCTTGCCGCCACACACCAAATACCAATGGCCGAACTTGAGACCCGCGAGCGCTTTGGCAAGCAGGATCGGACGATCAATGGTGATGAGATCGTCCGCGCCGGGCTGCAATGGCCGCTTGTAGATGAAAGGATTGGTATACATGGATTGGTAAAATTCCAGAATGATGGAGTTTGGGATTGATGGATTTTGGGGGTGGCGGAGTTTGGGAGTAATGAAGTGATGGACTGCTAGATCGATGGATTAAGCGCCCCGCCTGCTTGCTGTCATCCTAAGGAACTTCCCGGCGAAACGAGCACAGCGCCAAGCACGAAGGAAGGTTCATGCAGAATAACGGGTCGAGGCGAGCTGTCAACCAAATATTGTAGCCTAGTTCTGCGTCAATAGATTCTTTCTTCTGCCCACGAGACGCGCGAATCACACGAAAGTTCTTTTCGCGCACTTCGATTGTTGCGCGGGCAAAAAATTTAAATCTGCTAAGGTAGAACTAGTACCTCAATCCAACAATCCACCGATCCAAAAATCCATCACTCCATGACTCCACCACTCCATCACGCCAAAGCTTCTAGATACGCTGCAATCACCTTGTCGAAGAGCGCCGGTTTTTTCAAATAAGCCAGCACGCCGAGTTTTTTCATGCGCTCTTCCACCCACGGGTAATCCACGGCGGTGAGCACCACCACTTTGAGCTGGGGATCACAATTGGGAATTTGGGCCTCGCGAATCATTTCCAGCAAATGAATGCCGGTGCGCGCCGAGTCCGTGTGGCTGCCTAAAACTTTGCCGGCGTCGAACATCACATCGAGTGAAAGCAAATCGAATTTTTCGCGCCGCAGATGGCGCACGGCTTCGTCGGCGCTCTGCGCCGAGACACACGCGTAGCCTTTGCGTTCCAGGCTGTTGAAGTAGGGATTGACGCCCCACGGCTCGTCTTCCACAAAGAGAATACACTTCATGCTCAATGCTCCCGGCGTGTTTTGGGTAATGTAATGCGGAAGGTCGTGAGAAAATCCTGAAACTCTTTGACCTTCACGGGATTTTTCGAGCACGGCTCGCTTTTGACGTGTACTTCGCCGCCGTGCCGCTGTATGATCTCACGGCAAATTTTCAAACCCAGGCCGGTGCCCGAGATGTAACGCCTTTTGTCGCGCACTTCGCTGCGGGAAAAGCTCTTGAAAATGACCTCATAGTCGCTTTCCGGTATGCCGAGGCCGCGATTGGTAATCTCGACATTGAGGTTGGCGCCGTCGTCAAAACCGCTGATGATGATGAGTTGATTGAAGTGCGAATACTTGACGGCATTGTCGATCAGATTCGTGAAGGCCTGTTCCATACGGTCCCGGTCGAATGCCATGCGCGGCAAGCGCTTCACATTGTCTTTGATGACAAAGCGCAAGCCGCGCTCCAGCGCGCGCATGTTATAAGCGCTCGTGCAGAACTCGATCACTTCCTGCAAAGCGCCGGGCTTGAGCACATACTCGAGTTTTTCGCGAGTGCGTTCGCTGAGCAGCAGCGTGTTGTCCATTTGCCGTTTCGCGCGCAAGATTTCTTCTTCGATCACGCCCACGTATTGGTCGATGAGCTTGTCGGAGCGGCTCTGTTCGAGAAAATCTTTCAAGCCGCCGACTTGCGCCATAATGTTGTGCAAGGGACTGCGGAACTCGTGCGCCGTCTCTGCGATGTTCGACTCCAGGCGGTCGATGGTGATGATGTCGCGAATGTTGCGAATGGCAACGGCCACCTGGCACGCGAACGTTTCCACCACCTTCATGCGTTTGCGGAAAATCGCCTCTTCCTCCCGCACCAGCTCGGGCTTGTCCGATAGCCCGATTTGCAGGGTGCCGATCGCCTTGCCTTTGACGATGAGCGGAATGATGTATTGTGCGGTAATGCCGGCCTTTTTCATCAATTCCCGAAATGCCGGATCGCAATTCGGGTCGTTCGCACAGTCTTGCAGTGAAATCGGGCTTTTGGCGCGGATAGCCTGCGCCAAAACGTTTCTGCTTTTCAAGTCGTACTGCGTCGCTCCCACCAACGCTTTCCAATTCTCGCCGGCGGCATACCTGCCTTCCAGCATCCCGTTGGCTTCATTGACGAGCGCGAGCATGCCTTGCGCATAACCGATGCTCTTCAAGCTGGCGAAAATGTCTTCCATCGCCTCCTTCTCGGTGGTCGCGTTGAGAATCTCCAAGCTGGCCTGGTTGAGCGCGTCGAGCTGCATTTCCAATTCCGTGCGCAGCGCCAAATCTTCTTTCATCTTTTTGAGCAACGTGGCCTGTTCGATGCCGACGCGCGCGAGATTCACGAGGCGCTCGAGCGTTTCCTTTTCGTCGGGCGCAATCTCGGTTTTGTGGGATTTTTCATAGCCGGTTTCCAACGTGCCCAGCACCTCGCCGCGCGCTACAATGGGGATAATGACCCGAACGAAACGCTGATGATCGAATTTTTCATAAATCTCGCGGTCCAATCTGTCGTCCCAGCCGCTCAATTCGGCCGTGGAACGATGGCGCACCACCCAGGATTGTATATCTTTGCTGTCCAAAGAATGCCAGGCGAGTTTCAAAAACTCCTCGGGCGTATTGCGTCCGTCAACCGTTCCAATGCGGTGCTGCGCATGATCGACCTTCGAAATGGTGGCGTAATCAAAACCCAATTCGTAAACCACGGCATCGAGCACGCTCGCGCAAATCTGCATGATATCCGGATTTTTTCCCGTGGCGGCCTGCTGCACGCGATCAAAGGCGCGCAGCTTGGCGATGATTTTGTTTTTGGAGACGATGAGATTGGCATTCTCCAACGCCACTGCGGCTTGATTGGCGAGCGTTTTCACGAAGTCGAAATCATTGCTGGAGAAAGCGTCCGGCTCGCTGCTATCGACGCAGAGCACGCCCAAGGTGCGCGAGCCGTTAAGCTCTTTATCGAAGTAAGTAATCGGCACCACGATTTCGGATTTGATATCGTCGAACAGCGCGTGATAGCGCTCCGCGGGCAGAGCCGTCACATCCGCGCTGTTGACGGGCTCCTGCGTTTCGAAGACGTACCCGGACAAGCCTTGATGCTTGGGTGTGGAATTTTCGGGAAATTGCTCTTGCGGATCCTTGGTGCTCAAGGCGTGAAAGACTAAGCGGTCGGTTTTCTCGTCGTAGTGTTTGAAATAGGCGCGTTTGCATTTCGGCAGGCGCAAACACACCGCAGTGATTTGGCGCAAAATCTCCTCGACGTCGTGCGTGCTCAACAGGGCTTGTCCCATGGCCAACACCGCTTTGATCTCGCGCAAGTCTTTGGCAATTCCAACCGTGCCGCCGTCCGGCAGAATACTGGCCGACAAGCTGAGTGGAATGCGCTCGCCACTTTTGCTCAGAAATTCGGTTTCAAAATTTTTGAGGCGATGATCCTTGCTGCGCCGCGCCAGCATGCGAATTTCTTTGGCCTTGTCTTCGCCGGTCTGCAATTCCGAAGCGGGGTAGCGGTCCACGACGTTAGTGCCGACCAATTCTCCGAAAAGATTTTTTGCGCCGGGGTTCATATACGAGATGTCGCCATTGCGCGCGCACATCACCACCGGGTCGGGTGTGCTTTCCACGATCGATTCGTAGTCGCGCAATTTCTTCATGAGCAAGGCGTTTTTGATCGAGATGCGGAGCTTGGTGGTGAGGATTTTCATGATCGGCTCGTCAAACTCTTCCGAGAAGCCGCCGTTTGCGATCGGCTGGTGCGCCGCATCGAGCTTGTTGTAAGCGAAGAGAAAGCCCAAGAGTTTTTCCCCATCCAAAATGGGATAGGCCAGCTCGGAATACATTTTTTGCGAGGCGAGGAAGTCAACCGGCTTTTCAGGATTCCGGGCGGGATGATGGTCAATGGCCTCCCCGTAAGCATTGAAGACTTTTTGGTGGAAGGCAATGTGGCTGGTCATGCCGATCTGCGGGCCGTCCACAATGGGATAGGCCAGTTTTCTTCTAATGAAGGCCCGGCCTTCCTGCGAGTAACTTGTTTCGAGGCAGATTTGCCCCTCTCGTACCAACCACAAACTGCAAAGCTCGGCTTCCAAAATCTCCGCCGCCTTTGCCACCACGTGATCGAGTTTTTCCTCAAGCGATTTGTTTTCGAACTCCGCCAGCAACACGTTGTGCGCTTCCGACAAAAGACCGAGCTTTCGGATCATCCGCGCGCTGTCCGCGTGCTTTTGCGATTCCTGCAGGGCCAAAGCGCAGAGTTCCTCGGCCACGGCACTGACCACGTCCAACTCCCGTTGCGGGAGTGGTGCGGCCGGGCGCAGCGCCAAGATCAACATACCCAGCGGAGAACCCGCCGACCGTTTGAGAGGGATGAGTATTTGCGATGAAAAACGATTGCCTCCATTGCTAGCTTGTGCGGGAAAATCGTGCAGCGTCGCGGTGGTTCCGTTTGCAGAGGAGTTTTCAGGGAGGTTGCACGAAGGATTTGTTAGCGGAGACTCGCACAGCGGATAGAAGCCTTCATGATAGCAGGAACACTCGGCGCCGTAACGGCAACGCAAGCGCTCGGCGGCGGGATCGTACTGCAAAATACAGGCACGATCGGCGCGCGTAATCTTCACCACGCTATCGATGATTTCCTTGACTAGGTGACCGTCCAATTGCAAAAGACCGTTCGACATGGACACCTCCTCCATAGGCCCTAAAAGATCGCGCTAAGGAACTAGTGGACTGTTACTTTGATTTTTGTAGTCCCATCCCTTGTGGGGTGCTGTCGCAGCCAATAAATTCGCGGTTTGCAACAATGCGCCACAAGGGGGCAGGACTACAAAATCACGGTAACAGAACACTATCCCATCCTGTGTTACTCTCCTTGCTAAAATCAAGAGCACAGTGCAAGGGTTTTTCCTGCACGGGAAGATTCGGCGCTAGTCTGCGATTGCCGTGCACTGTGTGTATAGATGATCGTATTTCTAAACGCACTTGCATGGACAGGAAGTCCGTTCGCAAGCAGAGCTTAATTTCGCCATGGAAATTGCACAGTGGTGCCTTTTAGCATACAACCAGAACGCATCGCCACAATCGGCGGCACGTTCGATACGCTGCACGCCGGCCACAAAGAGTACATTCGACTCGCTTTTGAATTTGCCGAACGGGTGTGGATTTACGTCAGCACGGATGATTTTGCGAACAAACAAAAAAGGTATCTCGTGCGGCCGTACGAAGCGCGCGTCGAAAAACTGGTGGAGTTTCTTCAGCAAAACGTCGACTGCCATCGGTATCAGATCCGGCGGTTGCAGCGCATGGAAGAATTGCAGAAGGATTATTTGGAAGCGCCGGAGTTGCGCGAGCACATTCACATGGCGATCGTATCCCCCGAATACTACGAGTATTTTCAGGAACTCAACGCGAGGCGTGAAGCGCGCGGTTTGAAAAGTTTCTTGACGCTGGTAAAGCGGCGCACGCTCACGATGGATCGCCGTGATCTCTCTTCATTCGAAGTTCGCCAGCGGCTGCCGATCAACAACGGTAGGCATGCGCAAGTATTGGCGTCACTCGCTTAATGTTATTCTGCTAATGCTAAAAACAAACCAATCTCACGCACACAAACCCACTTTGCTTAAATTGCTATTATTGCATGTCACGAACTGATCATCCCGCTCTTTCCCTGCCCGCAACTGTAGTGGCTGGCCGACAATCGTATGGCGAAAACCCATCACTTGCTGATCGAATAACCGTATGAGTTAAAGTGTTCACGTGTTGGCGGATGATCACCGGCTAATGTGACGCGCATCGTGATTCGCCGCGAAGTGCCTGCATAAGCAAATCTGCCTGGAATTTCCCACACTTCTCATGATATTCCACATCATCCCAATAAAACTGGCCGGCCTCCCATTGTCCTCTTTTCAATTCAAATGACTGAGATTTCGAGATCGAGTCGGTGCTCCGTTTTGCTTTTTCGCTTTGGCCTGGCGCTTGCGTTGGTTTGAAGTGAGAGGCAGAAGCAATACAAGTGGGTCACCAACCTGAATGAAGACGTATGAAGATCAAGCTAGCGCAATCGCCGCCGCGTTGGAAACGCATCATGCGCCACAAAGCGCAGGAATTGCAGGGAGAATTTCTTGAGATGGCTTTGGGGTATTTCATCACCTCGGAGGCCGCGAACTTCGCCGTCGAGCAAATCCATACCGCCCTCGTTCGCAATCTGCTGCACCTCTTGCAAAGCAACAATAACGCGCTTGGTGTTTTGCGAGTCTTGCTGCCGCTGCTGATTTTTGTCGCCTTTTTCTTTCTGCGCAGGCTGGCAGCGCATTTCATCAAATTGGGCGCGCAAACTTATCAACGCGTGCGCGCGCGAATTGCAGCGAAACGCAGGCTGCTCGCCGAGTCGGATGAGGCAATATGATTTGCGGGCGGGACAATGAAGACTCGCTCACAAGCCGCCGGCGTGCTGGCCACGCCGAAAAATTGCAAGGGGGGAGTGTCGGTGGGTGATGTCACAAGCTTCCGCCGAGACGATTCACCGGCAGAATGATGAGCGTTCGTTCTGTTTTTGAACACAGATCAAACAGATTCTCACGGACAAAGCGCACATAAAAGATCAGCGGAAATCCGCTTTGTCTGTGCCTTCTGTGTTCAAGATTTTCTTGCTTTGCGGCTGCTCCTCGCATCATGCGGCACGCGCGCATATCCACAGCCGGCGCCGAAGAAGTTTCAGGCGGTGTGAAAATGTCATTCCGAGCACCGCACGTGGGACTCGGAATGACGAAAACGCAAGCGTTCACACCGGCTGTTTCTTTCGAATGGCAGTGTGAGCGGTTCATGCAAATATAGAACGCTAGCGACAATGCAGCCGAATGCTCGCTCAGAAGCGCATGGTCGTTTGCGTGCTGGGCTCGGGCTTGGGCAAGTCTTTGCGCGGGAGTTTTTCCTCGCGCATCGCGGCGTTGTAAACGAACGCGGCCATGATTACCGACGCTTGCATCAAATCGCTCTTGGAGAGTTGATCATAAACGTCGAAGTTCGAATGGTGCGTGCGGCTGCGATATTCCACGGGATCTTGAATGAATTGAAAACCGGGCAAGCCCAGCGCATTGAAGGAGAGATGGTCGGTGCCGCTGGTATTGCGAATCGTGATCGTGTTCGCGCCGAGATCGTGAAACGGCTTGAACCACTCTTCGAAGATCGGCCGCACCGCGTAGTTTTCCTGCAAATAGATGCCGCGAAATTTGCCGGTGCCGTTGTCCATATTGAAATACGCCGAGAATCGCTCGTGCTCGGGCTTGAGCGCCATCGACGTGCGATTGCCAAAATGTTTTTCCACATAACCGCGCGAGCCGAGCAAGCCCTGCTCCTCGCCGCTCCACAAGGCTACGCGAATCGTGCGTCGCGGCTGCACATTGAGCGCTTTGAGAATGCGCACGGCTTCCATGGCAACCGCGCACCCCGCGGCATTGTCCGTCGCGCCGGTGCCGCCATGCCAAGAATCGAGATGGCCGCCGAGCATCACGAGCTCGTCTTTCAGTTTCTTGTCCGTGCCCGCAATCTCTGCAATCACGTTATAGCCCAACGAATCTTGTTCGAAAAATTTATTTCTGATATTGACGGCAACTTTGATGGGAATGCCTTTCTCCACCATGCGCACCAAACGCGCATAATGCTCGACCGACATTGCCACCGCGGGAATCGCAATGGGCGCGCCGACTTCGCGCGCGCCGCCGCCCTGCACGTCGAATGTGCCGTAATCGTGCTCGCGACTCGGTTCGAGCACCACTGCCACGCCCTCTGCTTTGAAGAACTTCTCGGTCTGTTCTGCCAGCGCACGCATGCGCGCAAACTCTTGGCGCCGCGCTGCAAATTCATTGCGCGCCCCCGGTTCCGGCGCCATGGCGAGATCCGTCAATTCTTTTTCATCATAGCGATCCAAATCCGCAACATCGTTCAGCTTCGGTTCTTCCGGCGCGCGCGCGAGCACGATCGCGCCTTTGAGCTTGCCTTTGTACTTTTCGAAGTCGGCCTCGGTCGATACTTTCATGTAAACCGGCGTGCCCACGACTTCGCCGTTCGTGCTGCCGGTCCACGCTTTGGGATAACCATACAGCGGCGCATATTTCGGCTCCACCATTTCCATGGAAAACTTTTCCACCATCCAGCCGCGGCCGAACGTGCCCCACGGTTCGAGTTGGGAATTCACCAGGCCCCACTCTTTGAATTTGTCGCGCGCCCATTCCTGCGCCTCGCGCAAATATGGCGAGCCAGTGAGGCGCGGGCCGTGGACGTCCGTAAGGTACCACGCAATATCCATCACCTGCGAGCTTTCGAAGCCTGCATTGCGAATGCGTCCCATCATGGCCAAATCGACGCGCTCTTGCGCATGCACGTGTGGCGCAATGAACAGGAACAGTACAGCAACTAAACGTTTTTTCATCCTATCGCTCCCGTGAGTGAGATGATTTAGTTTGGCGCCGGCAACGCCGGGGTGAATTGTTGCGTTCCATAAAAAAATAGGACAGCCGAAAGAGCTGTCCTATTCGATCCGCAGGATTTTCCGCGCTCAGATTTTTTTGCGTGCGACGCGATACAGCGTCAAGCCCATCACCGCAAAACAGAGCGTGCCGAGGATTTCATAACCATTGCCGCCCAAAAGATTGGAGAGCCCGTGTTCGGCGCTCATGCGTTGCAGCGAGTTGTAGATATTGTCGTTCACGGAGAGCAACGCAACGATCACGCCGGCGAGCGCACCGCCGGCCACCAAGCCGGTGGCGAACAAGTTGCCGCGGCCAAGCTCCGCGTCTTCGGCTTCTTCTTGGCGTTGCTTTGCTTGCCAATCGACAATGCCTTTGATTGCGCCGCCAATAAAGATGGGCAGCGTGGTAGAGAGTGGCAAATACGCGCCGACCGCGAAAGAGAGCGACTTCACGCTGCACAGCTCCATCGTGACCGCCAGAAACGCGCCGACGAGCACGAATTGCCAATCGAGATTGAATGAGAGCAAGCCTTTGATGAGTGTCGCCATCAATGTGCCTTGCGGCGCGGGAAACTTGTCGCTGCCGATTGCGTGTTGGATGCCCTGCGCTACCATGTCGGGATTCGGTTTGTCCAACAAGATAACGGTGGCGCCGATAACGATTGAGGAGACCACCGCGCCCACGAACAAGCTCAGTTGCTGATATTTGGGCGTTGCGCCGACAATATAACCGGTTTTCAAGTCCTGCGAAGTTGCGCCGCCATTTGCTGCCGCGATGCAAATCATGCTTCCCACCACGAGCGCCATGGGTTCATACACGACGCCGGTCCACGAAACGGCGATGAAAATCAAAGAGGTGCCCATAAGCGTCGCGATGGTCATGCCGGAAATCGGATTCGAGCTGGAGCCGATGATGCCCACAATGCGGCTGGAAACCGTGACGAAGAAAAATCCGAAGACCACGACCAGCGCGCCGATGAGCAGTTTGTTCAGAATCGAATCACCGGGAATTTGCGGCAACACGGCCATCAACAACACCAACGCGAGGCTCCCAATGAGGACAGTTTTAAAGGAGAGATCGCGTTCGGTTCTCGCGACGCCGCTTTCACCGCGTTCTTTCATGGAAGCAAGGCTGCCTTTGAACGATGAAACGATGGTGGGAATGGTTTTAATGAGCGTGATGAATCCGCCTGCGGCCACCGCGCCCGCGCCGATTTGGCGGATATAGGCGCGATAGATGGCGGTCGCGGTGTTCGCAAACGTGTGCGTTTCGGGATTCCAATTGCCCGGACCGCCGCTGGTCGCAAGGTCTTTTAGGTATCCGAGCTTCACGAGTTGCGTCGCGATCATGTCCGCGGGCACGAGCGAAGCCAGCAATGGAATCAATCCCACCCATCCTAACACGCCGCCGGCAACCAATACGCCGGCGATTTTCGGCCCGATGATATAGCCGACGCCGAGATATTCCGGCGTGATTTCACCGTTGACCGTTGCCGAGGGAAAATACTTGTTGGTTTGTTTCGTGACCCACGCGGGCGTTTCCGCAATCACATGAAAAACTTTTTGCAAAATGGCGTAGCTGATCGCGAAGCCGAGGCCTTGATAAGCGGTCTTCGCAAAATCGCCGCCCTTCTCGCCCGCAATGAGCACGCTCGCGCACGCCGTGCCTTCGGGATAGGGCAACACGCCGTGCTCTTTCACGATCAAGGAACGGCGCAGCGGAATCATCATCAACGTGCCGAGCACGCCGCCCAACGCAGCGAGCGTAAAGATGGTCCAATAATTGAAAAAGGGCGAACCGACGCTCACACCGCTTTCAGTCATCGACATAAACAAAAAAGCGGGCAAGGTAAACACCACGCCCGCTGCAATGGATTCGCCCGCGGAACCGGCAGTTTGGATGATGTTGTTTTCGAGAATGGTGGTTTTGAGAAACTTGCGGCCGAGCGAAATCGCCAATACCGCAATGGGAATGGAGGCTGAAACCGTCAGTCCGGCTTTCAATGCAAGATACACGGTGGCCGCGCCGAAGACAATACCGAAGAACGCGCCCATGATGACAGCTTTGACCGAGAATTCCGGAATGATCTTCTCATCAGGAATGAAGGGCTTGAACTTCTCGGTGGTCGCTTTCGTTTCTACCATGCAGAATCCCTCCGTAATTGGGTTGCACAGCAAGCAGTGGGGTTATGGAAAAGGTTGATTGATTAATGCCAGAATGATTGCGGTTCTGGCGGGCAGAGCGTACAGACCGGGCGCGCTGAAGAAGTGTTGAAATGCCTGGCGGGAGACCTTGATCAACATGTAGGCTCGCCAATTTGCTCACAGCGTTTCCTGTCTGTGGTGAGTTCGAAGTGCGGATTACAAAAATTGCAGTGGGCGAAATAATATCATGGCATGCCGCCAAAGTCAAGGGAAAATTTGTTTGTATTTCTGTGAAGATTTTCTATATTGCTCCGCAAAAATTCCAGCGCAATGAGTTTATGGCAGAATCTTACCCTCGGTAAATACTTCGCCGGCTCCTCGTGGGTGCATCGCCTCGATCCACGGCTTAAGTTAGTGATCAGCATGGCGATCATGATCACGCTCATGCTTGCAGAAGCCTGGAGCGTAATCGGGTGGTGGACATTCTTATTGCTCGCGACTATTGCAACGACTCATATCCCGCCGAAAGTTTTTGTCAAAAATTTGCGCGCTTTCTTGTGGCTATTCGGTTTTACGGTTTTGCTGCATGCGTTGAGCGATCCTTCTGCCCCTCATTTTCAAATGTGGGGCATTTCCATTTCTTGGCCTGGGGTGGCTACCGGCTGCAAATACGTTGTGCGCTTGGGCCTGCTCGTGCTCGTCGCAGCGCTGCTCTCGTTCACGACGATTCCGCTGGATTTGACGGAGGGCCTGGAGCGCTTGTTTGGATTTACGCGGCGCTTTCGCGTGCCCGTACATGAGTTGGCTTTGATGACCGCGCTCGCGTTGCGCTTTGTGCCGACCATCGTGGAAGAAGCGCAACGGATTCAACGCGCGCAAATTTCGCGCGGCGCGAATTTCAGCGGCGGAGTTTTGCAGCGCGTGCGAGCGCTCGTGCCCATGCTCGTGCCGCTGTTCGTCGCCACTTTCAATCGCGCCGATGAACTGGCCGTGGCCATGGAAGCGCGTTGCTATCACGGCGGCGAGGGCCGCGTGCCCTTCCGGGAGTTGAAGCTCGCCCCGGTAGATTGGCAGGCGATGGCGGTGGCAGGATTTGCGCTGCTGATGAGTTGGTTCTTTTCCCAAATGACGTCATGACAAACTTCAAGCTGACTTTGGAATATGACGGCAGCAAATTTTATGGTTGGCAATATCAACCCAAGCTGCGCACTGTGCAGGGCGAGTTGGAGCGCGCACTGGAAATTTTTCTGCGCGAGAAAGTGCATGTAAATGTCGCGGGCCGCACGGATGCCGGCGTGCATGCGCTCGGCCAGGTGAGCAATTTCAAAACGAATGTCGAGGCCGATCTGCATACCATCGCGCGCGCTTTGAACGGCATCTTGCCGCATGACGTTGTCGTCAAGCATGTCGAGGCGGCGCCCCTGGAATTTCACGCGCGCTACGATGCCTTGAGCCGGCAATACTGTTATGTGATCAGTCGCTATCCGGTGGCCGTCGGCCGCGGCTATGCGTTCTTCAATAAATTTCCGCTCGACCTCGAAGTGATGCAGCAAGCCTCGCAGCATTTGCTGGGCGAGCACAACTTTCGCGCGTTTTGCAGCAGCGCGACGGACGATCCGCATTATCTGAGCTTTGTGGAATCTCTCGAGTGGGAAGACCGCGACGAGAAGATCGTCATGCGCATTCGCGCGAATCGTTTTCTGCGCAGCATGGTGCGCATCATCGTCGGCTCGTTGTTGGAAGTCGGGCGTGGCAAAATGCCGCCGGAACAGATTGCCAGAATTCTTGCGGAACAAAAGCGCATCGCTGCAGGCATGACCGCACCGCCGCATGGCCTGTTCCTTGAAAAAGTCTTTTACGCGCCCGACTTCATCGCCCCGCGCCGTAAAGCCCGTTTCGAAGAACCGGTGCTCATGGAAGAAGAAACTTATCTCGAATAACATGATGCTATCATTCCGGAGAAATCTTTTTAAGTATGACCACAGTAGCTTGGCTTAAAAAGGTTCCTGCGGAATGACCTCTCACTCGTAAACTCAACGGAGGTTTTATGAAGCTATTTCTGGACACTGCCAACCTCGAAGAAATTAGAAAGGTGGCGGCCATGGGTTTGCTCGATGGCGTGACCACCAATCCCACACTTGTCTCTCGAGAAAAAGGCGCGTTCAAAGATATTCTGCGCAGCATCTGTGAAGTCGTGCCCGGCCCGGTGAATGCCGAAGTCGTTTCGACTGATACCGAGGGCATGCTGAAAGAAGGGCATGAGCTTGCCAAAATCCATCCCAATATTGTTGTGAAAATTCCCATGACGCGCGCGGGTCTCGTTGCCGTGCGCAAGCTTTCCAGTGAAAAAATTCCCACCAACGTCACGCTGATTTTCAGTCCCAATCAAGCCTTGTTGGCGGCAAAGGCCGGAGCCTCATACGTCAGCCCGTTCCTCGGCCGCTTGGACGACATTAGTCACGTAGGGATGGACCTCGTGCGCCAAATCGTGGCGATCTTTGACAACTATGAGTTCGAAACCGAAGTGCTCGCCGCGAGTTTGCGCAATCCCGTGCACATCGTTGAGGCTGCGCTCGCAGGCGCGGACATTTCCACCTTGCCCGCAAAGGTTTTCGATCAAATGTTCGATCATCCGCTTACGGACATTGGCCTGCGCAAATTTTTGGAAGATTGGGAGAAGGTGAAGCAGTCGATTTAAGCTTTTTTTTAGACGATGCAGTTGTTTTTGAAGCCAAAATTTTCCCAACGGATAGAAGCAACCCAACTGATAAAAAAGCTGTTTCATCCGCTGGGTTGTTTCTATCCGCTGGCAGCTACTTAGACGAACGAGCATGCTAAAGAACGACTCGACCTCCTTTACTACGGTCTTTCAGAAAGTGCCGCAGGGCTACCTCGGATACGTTAAAGAGCTTCCCGGCGCGAACACGCAAGGCAAGACTTTGAAAGAAACGTGAGAGAATTTACAGGAGGCGATTGCGCTCGTGTTGGACGCCAATCGAGCTCTTGTGAAAGAATCTCTTGTTGATCAGGAAGTGATTCGCGAGCCTTTCGAGGTCTCATGTGCGTGAAACGTCGGGATCTGATTCGGCACCTCGAAAAGCACGGGGCTGAATTGTTGCGCGAAGGAGGAAATCACTCTGTTTTTTGTCAATTGCGCTGCAAAGAAAAGCTCCGCACGGCCTCGAGATCGTGAGATCAACGATTTTTTGGGCGCGCAAGATTTGTCGTGATTTGGAAATTCCTGAACCGTAAAAAAAATCATGATCCCTCGCTATACCCGCCCGGAAATGGGCCGCATTTGGAGCGATGAAAACAAGTTCGCCGCGTGGCTGCAAGTGGAAGTACTCGCGTGCGAGGCGCAGGCCCGACTCGGCGTCGTGCCACAAGAAGCGCTCGCGATTATAAAAGACCGCGCGAAATTCGAGACGGCGCGCGTTTTGGAAATCGAAGAGACGGTCAAGCACGACGTCATCGCGTTTCTCACCAACGTAGCCGAACATGTCGGGCCGGAGAGCCGCTTCATTCATCTCGGCATGACCTCTTCGGATTTGCTCGATACCGCGCTTGCGCTGCAAATCAAACAAGCCAGCGCTTTGATCTTTGATAAACTCGCGAAGCTGCAAGCGGCGATTCGCCAACAAGCGCTCGCGCACCGCAACACGGTGTGCATCGGCCGCTCGCACGGCGTGCATGCGGAGCCGGCGACTTTCGGTTTGAAGATGGCGATGTGGTATGCGGAAGTCGGGCGGCAGATCGAACGGTTCGACAGAGCGGTGAAATCCGTAGCCGTTGGCAAGATTTCCGGCGCCGTCGGAACCTATGCGCATATCGATCCCAGCGTTGAAGTTTATGTCTGCGAACAACTCGATTTGACGCCCGCGCCGATCTCCACACAAATCGTGCAGCGCGACCGTCACGCGGAGTTTCTCAACACGCTCGCGCTCGTTGCAGCTTCGTTGGAAAAATTCGCGACCGAGATTCGCAGCTTGCAGCGCACGGAAATTTTGGAAGTGGAGGAGCCGTTTAGCAAGGGGCAGAAAGGCTCTTCGGCGATGCCGCACAAGCGCAATCCCATTACGTGCGAGCGGATTACCGGTTTGGCGCGCGTGCTGCGTGGCCACGCCGTTGCGGCGATGGAAAACGTCGCGCTCTGGCACGAGCGCGATATTTCACACAGCTCCGTCGAACGCATCGTTCTACCCGACAGTCTCATTCTGTTGGATTACATGCTGCATCAATTCACGCGCGTGGTGACGGACATGCACGTTTATCCTGAAAACATGCGGCGCAATCTCGAGCGCACGCAAGGCTTGATCTTCTCGCAACAAGTGCTGCTTGCACTCACGCGCAAAGGCATGGCGCGCGAGGAAGCCTATCGCGTCGTGCAAGAGCATGCGATGGCGGTGTGGCAGGGGCTTGATCACATAACGAGCACGGGAGCGCCGCTTTTCAAAACACGCCTGCAAAACGATTCCGGCCTGCGGCGTTATCTCGACGAGCGCGAGTTGGAGCAGTGCTTTGATCTGCAAAAAAACTTGCGGCACGTTGACACGATTTTCGCGCGGCTGCAATTACAGTAGGCGCAAGAGAAGATTGCGGGTGCAGTTGCGGCAAAAATTTTGTTCCTGGTAAAATTACTTATTGCATGTTTCCGGCTGTGCCGGATTGAGGTGTTGAGAGGAAACAGACATGGCCCTGAAGAAGAAAAAGAAGCTTTACGAAGGCAAGACCAAAACGATTTTTGAGACCGAGGCGCCGGAGCAGGTCATCATCACTTTTCGCGATGATAGCACCAGCGGCAACGGCGGGAAATCCGTGACGATTGCGGGCAAGGGCGTGATTGACAGCCAGATCTCCTGCTTTTTGTTTCGCGTGCTGGAGAGCTATTTTGTGCCCACGCATTTCATCGCCGTCGCGGGCAAAGACAGCATGCTAGTGCGCCAAATGGAAATGATTCCGCTGCTCTTCATCACGCACAACATTGCCAGTTCCTCGCTCGCGCGCAGAACCGGTGCGAAGGAGGGCAAGCCCCTGGAAAAGCCGCTGCTGGAATACTATCACAAAGACGCTTCAAAGCGCGACCTCAATTTAAGCCGCAACGATACGCTTTCCACCGGCTTCGTAAATTCCACGGAGTTGCACCACATCGAACGCTGTGCGAGCAAAGCCAACGCCGTGCTCAGAGGCGTCTTCGAACGCCGCGGCCTCAAAGTCGAAAGTTTCAAACTGGAATTCGGCCGCAGCAAAGGCCGCATTCTGATCGGCGATGAACTTTCGCTTGAAAACTTACGTTTACTGGATGCCAAGACCGGCGATCGGCTGCTGCCGGGCCGCGCTTCAAACGACCCCGTGGAAATGCAAAAGCTGTATGAGCAAGCGGCGCAAAGAATTTTGACGGATTTCGAAAAATAGAGGAACACCTGTGCATCGTGAGGGTTATACCATCGTTTTTGCTTTAGTGATTGCGGCGCTCATTCTTACCTTTGCCTATCGCCTCATGGATGGCGGTTCGGGTTTGCGCGGCCTCAGCGTATTGCTGTGGGGCTGCGCGGCGCTGTCCGCATTCTTCTTTCGCGACCCCGAGCGCCAGGCGCCGGCCGGAGAAGGCAAAGTAGTTTCACCGGCAGACGGCCGCGTCATTGCAATTGAAGAAGTGGAGGAGACGGAGTTCTTCGGCGGCAAGACAAAACGCATCAGTATTTTTCTTTCGGTCTTCGACGTTCATGTCAACCGCGCGCCGGTGTCGGGCGTGGTCAGATTGATGAGGTATCAACCCGGTCGTTTTCACGTCGCTTCCCTGCCGCAGGCTTCGGTGGAGAATGAGCAGTCGATCGTCGGCGTGGAATCGCCTTGGGGCAAAGTGTTGTTCAAACAAATTGCCGGACTCATAGCGCGACGCATCGTGTGCGATTTGCGGGAAGGCCATCGCGTGCAATGCGGAGAACGGTTCGGCATCATCAAATTCGGCTCGCGCATGGAAGTCTATCTCCCACTCTCCGCGGAAGTCAAAGTCCGCTTGCGCGAGAAAGTTCGGGCCGGTGAAAGTATTATAGGAGAACTCAAAAATGCGCAATAAACGCGTGCTCGCTCCCAATCTCATGACGGTGCTCAATCTGCTATGCGGGTTTCTCTCCGTCGTGTTCGCATTCAAAGGCCAATATAGCATGAGCGCTTGGCTCATCATCTTTGCGGGCATTTTCGACGTGCTCGATGGCAAGATTGCGCGTTTCACCGCCGGTCATTCCGATTTCGGCATTCAATTCGATTCCCTCGCCGACGTGGTCTCGTTCGGCGTCGCGCCGGCATTTTTGATTTACACGGCGCAAATGCGGGAGCACGAACCGATCGGCCTGCTCTTTAGCTTTTTTCCGCTTGCCGCCGGCGCCATTCGTCTCGCACGTTTTAACACCATGGTCTCCGGTTTGGAAAAGCGCAATTTTACTGGTATGCCCATTCCTGCCTCCGCGGGCTTGATCTGCTCGTATGTGCTCTTCTGTAATCACTTTTGGGACGAAATGCGCTTCCCCGGATTCACGGCCGTGCTGTTGATCATGGCTGCTTTCCTAATGGTCTCGACGATACCATTCGAAGCCATGCCGAAATTTTCCCTGCGCCGCGGACGGCAGAACACCCGACTCATTGTGCTGCTAACAATGGCGCTCGGCTTAATCGTCGTCTTTCCGGAATGGGCGCTGTTTCCGGTTGCGCTCGTGTACATCACCATGCAACTCGGCCGCGCGGCTTATCATTTCTTGCGCGCCGAAGAAGAAGAGCCGGTGCCGGATGTTTCGATCAGCAAGAGGTGAGGCTTTGAAAGCTCAAATTCACATCACGCTCAAGCCCGGCATTCTCGACCCCCAAGGCCAAACCATTCAACATGCACTCGCCACCCTTGGCTTCTCCGGCATCGAAGACGTCCGCGTCGGCAAACTCATCGAAATGTCTTTTGAAGGACACTCTGCGGAGCGCGCCCGCGCCCTCGCGGAAGCAGCTTGCCAAAAACTTCTGGCCAATCCCGTGATCGAGAATTACAGCGTCAGTTTTGAATGACCAAAGCATTGCAAGTTTTCAATTAAAAATTTGTAATTCAAAATTTGAAATGCTTCCCCATGCGCTTCGGCATCATCGTCTTCCCCGGCTCCAATTGCGATCATGATTGCTATCACGTGCTCAAACACGTGCTCCAGCAAGACGTCCGCTTCATTTGGCACAAAGAGCATGAATTGGGCGCGCTTGACGCCGTCATCCTGCCCGGCGGATTTTCTTATGGCGATTATCTGCGCACCGGCGCCATCGCACGTTTCGCGCCGGTTATGACAGAAGTGATTCGCTTCGCGCACGCGGGCGGAATAGTAGTCGGCATTTGCAACGGCTTTCAAATTCTCTGCGAAGCGGGGCTGCTGCCCGGAGTGCTCGTGCGCAATGCGCAGTTGCGCTTTGCTTCACATGCGGTATATCTCAAAGTCGAAAACGCTGGCACGCGCTTCACGCAGGGCATTCGCAAGCCGGTTTTGAAAATGCCCATCGCGCACGGCGACGGCAATTATTTCGCGCCGCCGGAGGTGGTGCAGCGCTTGCGTGCAAATGGGCAAATCTTGTTTCGCTATTGCACTGCGAGCGGCGAAATCGCAGACTCTGCAAATCCCAACGGTGCTTTCGAAAACATCGCCGGCATTATGAACGAGCGCGGCAACGTCATGGGCCTCATGCCTCATCCCGAGCGCGCTGCCGAAGCCGTGCTCGGCTCGGACGATGGCCTGCAAATTTTCACGGCGCTCCTCAAGCTTTACTAAACTTTCAAAGTTTAGTAAAGCTCTGCAAGCGCATGTGTTGACTTTATAACATTTTTTACTTACCATGCCGCGTTGCTAAACACGTCGAGCGAGAGAAAGGAGAGCGCGTGCGTTCCCGCCGAACGTTTGGTTTTGTGGTTTTGATCTTATTTGTGGGCGCAGCCGTGGGCACCGTTTTAGGAGAGCTTATGGCGTTAGTGCTGCCCAAAGGTGTCGTGCAAGAGTTTTTCACTAAAAGTTGGTCTCCGGCGCTTGGCCCCGGCACGCTCGACCTCGTGCTCTTCAGCATTACGCTCGGCATGACTTTGAAAGTCAATGGCGCGGGCATCATCGGCATACTCGTCGCCATATATCTGTTGCGTTGGGTCTTTGATTAACGTTGCGAAGGTTATCATCCTTTTCAAATAGTTTGAATGGAGTCGTAAAATGTTCGGCCAGATCGGAATGAGTGAATTGCTCGTCATCCTCGTGATCGTGTTGCTGGTGTTCGGCCCGAAAAAAATTCCCGAGCTGGCGCGCGGCATCAGCCGAGGCTTGAATGAATTCAAGCGCGCCGCCGAAGACGTGAAACAAGAACTGCAAATCGACTATGATCGCCCGGAACGCACCCGCACGCGCCCCCCGGCCCCAACCCAACAAACATCGCATGACTCGAATGCTGCATAAAAAATTTTAGGAGGTTCTTATGCCTGGTCCGCAAGAATTGATTATCATTCTCGTTATCGTCGTCGTCTTGTTCGGCGCAAAGAAGCTGCCGGAATTGGCGCGCGGCTTGGGGCAGGGGATCCGTGAATTTAAGAAAGCTGCGAATGAGCCGGCGGAGCCGGAAAAAATCGAGCCGCCGAAATCACCAACGAATGCGTGAAACGTTTTAGCTCTATTCACGTTGCAGACGCAGAATGAAATTCTAAAATTTTTTGGGCACGATCGCTTCCTCGATGAATGATTTTAGAATCATTCGTCGAGGGGCCATCTTAACAAAACTTTTTCGGACATTCCGTCGGCACGACCTTTCCCACTCGCCACACAAAATTTAAAACCGCCCTCGCTTCCAATCAGCATGAATCATCCTTCAAACATTCGCGCTACGCAGGAAAGTTTGTTTCGCAATGAAAAGAGCTGCGCCGCGCTCGTCGAAGAATATTTATCCCGTATCGCAAAACAGTCTTCATTAAACGCATTCCTGACGGTTCTGGCAGACCGCGCACGCGCGCAGGCGCAGCGTATCGATGCAAAGGTCAAAGCCGGGCAAGCAGGCAAGCTGGCAGGCAGCATCATCGCCGTGAAAGACATTCTCGCGCTGAAAGGCGAACGCCTCACGTGCGGCTCGCGCATTTTGGAAAATTTCGTTTCACCCTATGATGCCACTGCCCTTGCGCGATTGGAACAAGCCGACGCGATCCTCATCGGCAAAACGAACATGGATGAATTTGCCATGGGCAGCTCGAACGAAAACTCCGCGTTCGGGCCGGTGAAAAATCCGCACAATGAAAAATACGTTCCGGGTGGATCGTCCGGCGGCTCTGCGGTTGCAGTTGCAGCGCATATGGCCATGGCTGCGCTCGGCTCCGATACCGGCGGCTCCGTGCGCCAACCCGCTGCGCTCTCCGGGGTGGTGGGATTGAAACCAACCTATGGCCGCGTCTCGCGTTGGGGACTGGTGGCGTTCGCCTCTTCGCTCGATCAAATCGGTGTATTCGCGAATTCGGTCGAGGATGCGGCGCGCGTGCTCGAAGTCATTGCCGGAGTCGATGAGCGCGACGCCACTTCCGCGCCGGTTGCGGTGCCGCCGTATGCGAGTTTGCTCGACGGCAATATCAACGGCAAAGTCATCGGCTTGCCGAAAGAATATCTCTCCTCAGGTGTACAACCGGAAATTCTCGAGGCCATCGCACGTGCGCAAGCTCTCTTCGAAAAAGGCGGCGCTACGCTCAAAGAAGTTTCGTTGCCGCACACGCAGTATGCCATTGCGACGTACTACATCATCTGCACCGCCGAAGCCTCTTCGAACCTCGCGCGTTATGACGGTGCGCATTATGGTCGTCGCGCGCAGGACGTGAACTCGCTCGAAGAGCTTTATGTGAAGAGTCGCAGCGAAGGCTTTGGCGCTGAGGTGAAACGTCGCATCATGCTCGGCACGTACGTGCTCTCTTCGGGTTATTACGACGCCTATTATCGCCGCGCCATGAAAGTGCGCACGCTCATCCGCCGCGATTTCGAGCAGGCGTTTCAGCAATGCGACGCGCTGCTCACGCCGACCACACCGACGACCGCATTCAAACTCGGCGAAAAAGTTTCCGATCCGTTGACGATGTATCTCTCCGATATTTTCACGGTCTCGATGAATCTCGCCGGCGTGCCTGCGCTTTCGCTTCCCGCCGGCTTTGATAAAAACGGCTTGCCCATCGGCTTGCAAATCGTCGCCAAAGCTTTTGATGAAACCACGATGCTGCAGCTTGCGCATTATTTGGAGCAGAACAATAGTTAAGCAAAACTATTTCCGGCAAAACGATTATACTCGTTACGGGTTGGTTTGTAAGCCCCTCAATCTGTCATTCTGGAAGAACCTTCCCTCGTGCTCGGAAGAAATTCAAGCCCTGAAGCGCGTCGCGAGCACTAGGGAAGTTCCTTCCAGGATGACATTTCTGTAGAGTAGAATTACAAATCAACCCGAAAGCAATATAACGTGCTTCTGTTTTATGAATAGCACGACAACGTTAAGTTGAAGGCACATTCTAAACGCGCTTAGAAGACAGAAAAATGGAGAACAGAAAGATATTCGTTGCTTTCATTCGTGTGCCCTCAACTTCATTCATCTGAGTCCAAGCTCTATTTTTCTGCCATACGCTTTTGTTTCAATAGTTTTGCCAGCAATCGTCTTGCCTCAAGCTTTTCTTCGAAATCATTTTAAAGAATGACATATGCCCTACGAACCCGTTATCGGCCTCGAAGTTCACGCACAGCTTTCTACTGACTCGAAAATTTTCTCGCCCATCAGCACGAAGTTCGGCGCCGCGGCGAACGCGCAAGTCTCGCCCATTTGCGCGGGCATGCCCGGCGTTTTGCCCGTGCTCAATCGCAAAGCCGTGGAGTTTGCGATTAAGATCGGCCTCGCCACGAATTGCAAAATTTCACCGCTTTCGATCTTCGCGCGCAAACATTATTTCTATCCCGATCTGCCCAAAGGCTATCAAATCTCGCAATACGAAGAGCCGATTTGCGAGCACGGTTGGATCGAGATCGAGCAAGCCGACGGCGGGAAGAAGCGCATTGGCCTCGTTCGCATTCATTTGGAAGAAGATGCTGGCAAATCGGTGCACGCGGAGGCTTTCGTCGCAGACAATGAAACGCTCATTGATCTCAATCGTTGCGGCACGCCGCTCATCGAGATTGTGAGCGGGCCGGACATTTCCACGCCGCGTGAGGCCTATCTTTATCTCCAATACCTGCGGCAGCTCGTGCGTTATCTCGGCATTTGTGATGGCAACATGGAAGAAGGCAGCTTACGCTGCGATGCGAATATTTCCGTGCGGCCGGTCGGGCAAAAAGAGTTCGGCGTGAAAACCGAAATCAAAAACATGAACTCGTTTCGCAACGTGGAGCGCGCGATTGAGTATGAAATTCAGCGGCAAATCAATGTGCTCGAAAGCGGCGGGAAAATCGTGCAAGAGACTTTGCTGTGGGATGCGAATCGCAATCAAATCGTGAGCATGCGCTCGAAAGAGTTCGCGCACGACTATCGCTATTTCCCCGAGCCGGATTTGACGCCCGTGCGCGTGGATGAAACGTGGCTCAACGAAGCGCGCGCCGCTTTGCCGGAATTGCCGCGTGCGCGTCGCAATCGTTTTGTGGAGCAATTTAAACTCTCGCAGCAACACGCCGAAGTGCTCACGGAAGAAAAGGCGTTGGCGGATTATTTTGAAGCCGTGGCGCAGCACGTGAAAGAACCACAACTCGCCGCGAATTGGGTAATGGGCGAAGTGATGCGCGTGTTGCGTGAACAGAAGCTCGAGATCGCCGCGTTCAAGCTTGCGCCGCAAGCGCTCGCGGAAGTTTTGCAACTGCTCGAAAGCGGTAAGATCACAGCAAAGATCGCGAAGGAAGTTTTCGAAGAAATGCTCGCCACCGGCAAATCTGCGCGAGAACTCGTGGCAGAGAAAGGCCTCGAACAAGTTTCGGATACCGGCGCGATCGAGCAAGCCGTGGCGGAGATCATCGCCGCGCATCCGAAAGAAGTGGCGCGCTATCGCAGCGGCGATGCAAAAGTATTCGGCTTTTTGGTGGGACAGTTGATGCGCGCGATGAAGGGCAAAGCGAACCCGAAAGTGGCGAATGAAGTTTTGAGAGAGAAATTGGAAGCGAGCAAGTAGTTCATGAGCAGGCGCCGGTTTCGCCGGAGGCCGGGTTGCCGCATGTGATGTGCTTATCTTCGAAAGCGCCGAGCGGAAATTTTTGCGCTAAAGTCGCTTCTTGCGAAGGAACCAATGAAGAAATTCGTTATCACCCCCAAAGCTCGTGTAGACCTCAAAGACATCAGCCGTTACACGGACAAGAATTGGGGGCGAAAACAACGCTTGACCTATCTTAAACGCCTCAAAGACAGGTTTGCGCTTCTCGCAAATCATGCGCAGAAAGGACAGGCGATGATGCCTGTCCTTTTTATTTTAATCAAACCTCTCACTCAAACCAAATAATTCCCTCGCGCCATCACTTGCACGTCATCGAACCAAATATCCGGCTTCATGGTGATGAGATCGATGTGCGTGGGGCAGGTCCAATCGGCGCCGGTTTGGCCGGGGGCTGGGTTGCCAAATGCGATGTGTGCGCCGGGCATCTTTTCATCCTGCAAAAGATTGCCGATGATGCCTTCCACCCAAAGATTCGTGCCGAGCGCAAATTCACCGACGCGATCGCTGTTCTTGCCTGCGTTGCAATATTCCGAAAACTCGCGCTGCAGTTCGGCGTTGTCGCAGCGTGCGGATTTCAAATAGCCGCCCGTGATTTCTAAATGCAGAGGGGTGTCTGCGATGCAGCCGTATTTCCAGCAGAGGTAGTCGCCCACCGTACCGTCCACTACCATGACGCCTTCCACACTTTCCGGGCACGTGAAAATTTCGCCCGCGGGCAAGTTCGACCAAACTTCCGAAGTGATTTTGCCTCCCGTGTTTTGCCAACGCAGTTTTGGACTCAACCTCACCACCATGTCCGTGCCCAATTCGGTTTTCACGTAGGCCTTCTGCGCCGAGCGCGCGACGGCGAGCAAGCGGTCGCCGAGCGCATACACTTTGTCAAAATCCGCGCGCATGCTTTGCAGCATGATTTCGGAAGTGATGCCGATCATGTGCGCATAACGCACGCCATGCTGCTCGACGACTTGGATGAGGTCACCGCGCACTTTGGCTTCGCCCACTTGCGATTTGACGCACATGATGCCGACGTGCGAGCGCGACATCGCAGCGAGCACTTCGCTTGGCATTTTGCGCATCGGGCGCGCCGTTATATTTTCAAGCACGAAAGCCGTCACGGAGCTGCCGACTTGTTGCACTTCTTCGAACAGGCACTTGGCAATATCCAAAGTGTCGTAGTCGGTAATCAGCGTCACGTGTTCGTGCGGCTGAATGCAGAGGCAATTGCGCACCGCATTGTACGCGCCGTGCAGATATTCGGGATTGAGATCACGCAGCTTGAGGGTGCGGAGCATAACAGCCTTCCATCGTTTCTGCGATCAATTGATCGACCACGGCCGTAAAATCTCCGTTGGTTTCTTCATAAGTCCGGAGCTGGCGGTCCGCGCTTGTGCCGGTTTCTAAGATGCGATAGAGGTGGTTGATCGCGGTGCGGCTCTCCAAGTCGTCGACCACGTCGTCCACGAAGCGAATGTATTCATACAACAAATCGCGAAACGGCACTTCACGTTGCTTGCCGAGGTCGATCAACTTGCCTTCGATGCCGTACCGTGCCGCGCGCCATTTGTTTTCTTCTATCAGCGAAGAGCGATAGATGCGGAAACTCATGTTGTTTTTGTGGAGGAGCCAGAGCTTCGCAATCGTGGCTTGTATGAGCGCGGCGAGTGCGATCGTGGTATCGACGCTGCTGGGCACGTCGCAAATGCGCACTTCGAGCGTGTTGAAAAACGCATGCGGTCGAATGTCCCACCAAATTTTTTTGCCGTTGTCGATGCAATTGGTCTTGATGAGCGTTTGCACGAACAACTCAAACTCGGCCCAGGAGGAGAACACGTCCGGAATGCCGGTGCGTGGAAATTTTTTGAAGATTTCGGCGCGCGTGGATTTCAGGCCGGTGCGGCGGCCGAGCCAGAACGGCGAGCTGGTGGAAAGCGCGAGAATGTGCGGCAGAAAGTAGCGCATTTGATTGCACAACGCGATGGCAATCTCGCGATCTTCGATGCCGATGTGGACATGCAAGCCAAAGATGAGATTGCCGCGCGCCACGTCGCCCATTTCGTCGATAATGTTTTTGTAGCGCTCGTGTTCGGTGATTTCCTGCGTGCGCCAATCGGAAAAGGGATGCGTGCCCGCGGCGACGAGGCGCAAACCGTTTTTGTGCGCCAATTCGATGATCGCACGGCGGAGCTCGACGACGCTGGCGCGCGCTTCCTCGACGTTTCTGCAAATGCCCGTGCCGATCTCGACGACGGCCTTATGCATCTCGGGCTTGAGATGCTCCTGCAAAAGCATCTGGCCTTCGGCGAGCATTTCGGAAACGTGCGATCGCAATTCCCGCGTGCGGGGATCGACGACTTGAAACTCTTCTTCAATACCGATGGTGAATTGGGGATCCACGCTCGTTCTCCTCAGATTTGAATCCCAAAAGTAAATTCCGCACTAGTCAAGCTTCCATCCCAAGGCAAAATTATTTCTGTCAAAACCAGTCACTTCCCACAACGAAAGTGATTTTTTAAATCGTTTTGCCAGGAATAGTTCTGTCTTTTGCGGCTCGAGTTTATTCGCGTACGGCTGGCTTGCTGGAGGCGGTGCGCCGCGTCGTGCCGGAAGTTTTTCTGCGCGTTGTTTTTTTCTCTTCGCTCGTGGAGCTCGCAGTGGCGCCTAAGAATTGCGACCACGCGTATTCCCGAGGCGGCTGTTTGGGCAACAGCGCGCGTTCAATCGCCAACTCGGACATGTGCTCCACAATCCATGCGAAATTTTCGGGGGTGACGGATTTAATGTCGCAATCCGGTGCGGGGTTGCCGAAATCAATCGCGTAGGGAATGCCCTCGCGCACCGCGAACTCGCACGTGTTGAGGTCATAGCCCAGCGCATTGTTGATCAGCAAACAGTATTCTTTGATTTTCTGGCTCAACTCGGGCGTGGGTGGCGGGTTGCCCGGCACATATTGCGAGTAGAACGCTTGCTTGGGATCGTAGCGCATGATGTGCACGTGTTTCCGGCCTACGGTGTAGCAGCGATAATATTCTTCGAATTCGATGCCTTCCTGCAGCACCATGCAGAGCGTGCCGGTTTGGTTGTAGCAATGAAAGAATTCCTCTTCATTATGAATTTTGTAAACGTGCTTCCAGCCGCCGCCGGCGTGGGGCTTCAAGAACGAAGGGAAGCCGACATAATTGAACACATTGTACCAGTTAATGGGATACACCAAGTTGCGCATGCTTTGCGAGGAAGTTGAAGGCGGGTGCGCATTGTGAGGCAACATGACGGTTTTGGGAATGGGCACGCCGATTTTGTGTGCAATGGAGTAGTTGAAGAACTTATCGTCCGCACTCCACCAGAAGGGATTGTTGATGATCTGCGTGCCGGAAAGCGCCGCATTTTTGAGGAAGGCCCGATAGAAGGGCACATCATGCGAAATGCGGTCGATGATCAATTCGTACTCGCAGGGCTCGGCCATCTGCACCGTTTCGATTTTGATGAACTCAGCCGTAAGGCCGAGCTTGCGTTCCGCGCTTTTCTGATTGATGCGCTCGATGAGCGCTTCCGGAAAGGAATTCTCTTCACCGCGTAGAATACCGATCTTCATTAGCTCTCCCGTCAAACAGCGATTCGTATTGTTTCCGGTGGGTTAATTGTGTTGAAAAAGATAAACAATCAGCTTTCAAAAGGGAAGAAAAAACTTCCGTTTTATCTGCGAAAACTTTTCTCAGATCGCCAAGTTTGTTGGTATGAAATAACATGATCATTTGATCCTTCCGCATACTGTAGGGAGTGAAGGTATTCCCCGCTGTTAGACTTTTCAAGGAGAGACAATGCGACCATGGATAGTAGGGACCGGTTGGCAGGCACGTATGAATGGCTGGTCCGACGGGAAAAAAGATATTCCCCCGTTAAATGACGAGAGCATCTCGTATTATTTGAACAAAAACCAGCGCCCCGGTTTGGTGGATAATGGCAATTGGCATGAAGTGCGCAGTGCCACGGACTATGAGCAAACCATCTGCAAAAAAGCAGATCGCGCGATTCGACGTGTATATCAACGCTGGCAGTCGCGCGATTCGAAGCTCATCGGCCAGCATAAAACCTGGGAGCACAAGCTGCGGCAAGCGGAGGAAAATTATCTCACGCGCAAGCAGGAGCTGGACCGCGACGCCATGTTCGATAAAACGCCGTGGTGGTATTTTCCCATGATTGTCATATTCGGAGTGGCGGAATTGGCCATGAATGCGCAAGTGTTCGATATTTTCGGCTCGCCGCGTTTCGAAACCATCATCATGGCGTTGATTCTTTCTTTCGCCATTCCGGTGGCCGGGCATTTTTGGGGGCGCTTTTTGCGGGAAGATGAAAAAGACCGCACGCTCGTGTTGCTCTCCATTGGCTGCTTGGCCGTCATTATTTTTTCGCTCTATGCCCTGGCTGCGGTGCGCAACAGTTATTTCAAAAGCTCCGTCCCCACTTCGGAAGAAACGGTCTTCAATGCCTGGCTGTTTTTCCTCTCCTTGAACTTTTTGATCTTCGTGATTTCCGTTTATGCCTCCTGGTATGCGCACGAACGCGATTTCAAGCTGTTTAAGTTCAAGCAAGATTATATTAAAAGCCTTGGGCGCATTCATCGGATCGAAGGCCTGCGCAATGCCCTGAAATCGACCTGCCACAATCAAATCTACGAAATACGCGACCGCGCGCACCAAACGATCAGCGTCTATCGCCAGCACAACTTGCTCAATCGCAAAGATGATCGCAGACCCAAAGCCTTCGACATGCTGCCGGACATTTTGATTCCGGATTTTCAGGAAGAAACTTTTGCCAACAACAATGGGCAGAGCAAGCCTTCCACGGCGCTGGTCAGCACGCGCTTTTCATTTGACTAATCTGCGGCCTAAAATTTTTCAATGGCAAGTTTGACAAGAAGCATTTGCATTGCTTTTGCCGGCGTATTTTTCGTTCGAATTTTTTTCAACTTCATCCCCAACCGCCTTCATGGAATGAAACGTAGATTCGGAAAACTGCAGGAATCGGTTTTGCGCACCTGGACGATTTTAGCCGTCGGTGTCGCCACACTCATGACGCTTGCGAGCTGTGATCATACCGCTCCGAAAGAGCCGCGGCTCGTCATGGTTTTTATCGACGTCTCCCTCAGCACGCTTCCCGACCGGGAAAACTACAAGAAGTACATCGACTTGATCATCTCCCGGCTCGAGGCCGGCGATCGCATGATGGTGAGCAAAATTCTCGACCTCACCATTGCGGAATTCGCGCCCATCTATGACGCGAAAGTTCCCGCCTTCAACATGTTCAGCGATAATCGCACACGTTATGACAAAACCATCCGCGAGATGAGCGCGCAGATTATGGCGACGGTGGATTCCGTGCTCGATATGCGCTCGAAAGTGCAAAAGAGCGAGATCGTCAACTCGTTCCTCATTTGCGACCAAGTCATGCGCGGCTGGTCCGGAAAGAAATCCATCGTCATCATTTCCGACATGCAAGAAAGCTCCTCGGAATTCAATTTCGACACGGATCACGTCACGCCCGCCTATCTTGAAAACGTGCTCGCCACGCTCAAGCTCAAGCATCGCATTCCGAAACTCCATGGCGTTGACGTATGGGTCGCCGGAGCCTATGCAAAAGACACCGAGCAATTTTTCGCGGTGCAGGATTTTTGGAAGCGCTACATCGTCGAAACCGGGGCGGAACTGCGCTCCTATTCGCACACCTTGCTCGACTTCGAATAAAACTGCACATCAAATGAACGGATGCTGCGCCAAGCTTCTGTGCGCCATCCGTTCTCGTTTGCCTTCCATATGGTCCTTCCCTTTCCTTATCGCGTTCTCACTTCAGCACGAGCGCTCATACAAGTTCGCAGAAACTGGAAGCTCTTGGGAAGAGCCGTGTTAGTGATGAAAAAACTTTCAGATTATATTGTGAAATTGAGCCTCGTCTCGCTGGCATTGGCCGCCTGAAAATCCGCTTGCAACTCCAGCCGTTTTCGACTATATTTTTTTAGCGTCAATGTGGTTTAGTTCGAACAATTGGCTAGCTCACTAGCTTGAAGGAGAGGTAGATGAAGAAGTTCTTGAGGTGGTTCGTAGCCGCGGCATTCCTGTGCACGTGCGCGCCGCATTCGCTTTGGGCGCAGTCCATGGAAATGACTTCGGCAAAGCTTTATATTCAGCAAAATGAATGGGACAAGGCCATCCAATGGTTGCAGGAAGCGCTGAAGAAGAAACCGGAAAACGCGGAAGCGCACTTTCTGTTGGCGCAAGGTTATGGCATGAAGGGCAAGCTTGCAGACATGGTCGCGGAGTTTGCCGCGGTGCAACAGTATGACAAGAAGAAGAAATACGCCAAAGACCTGGCGAACTACCGGCAAAAATATTTTGCGGAAAGCTTCAACTCCGGCGTCAAAGCTTTCAATGAGCAGAATTTCGATATGGCTGCGGACAAGTTCGCCACGGCTGCGATGCTCGATCCTTCCCAGACGGCCTCATTCCAAAACCTTGCGATCTCATACCGTCAAATCGAACGTGATTTGAGCGCTGACGTGCCGTGTGAAGGCTGCGCCGCCGAACACGAATGGGATGCCGTGGCGGTGCTCTGTCGCGACAAAGCAACGGGTGCGGCCACGAAGTTCTGTTGCTGCCCGGAAGCAAAAGGCCAGCTCGAAGCTGCGATCGTCAAAACCCATGAAACACTGATCAAAATGCAGCCCGACAGCTTAACCAACTATCTGGCTTTGTCGGATTATTATAAGATGAAGAATCAGATGGAAAAAAGCACGACGTTGCTGGCGGAAGCCAATCAAAAATTCCCCAACAATGCCAAAGTGCTCGGCGAGATGGCGATTGCATATGACTATATGGGCAGATCCGAAGAAGCTTTCCAAACTTACGAGCAAGCCTTGGCGAACAAGCCGGACGACAAAGATTTGCGATTCAATTATGGTCGTCTGTTCCTGCTCCGCGCCGAGGCCGCAGGCAAAAAGGAGCCGCTTGATCACGCCGCTGTTGCCGGTGCCTACGGCAGCGCCATCGAACAGTTCAGCAAAGTTCTGGCGGCCGAGTCGGAAGACTTCGATTCTAATTACAATATCGGCGTCAGCCATCTCAAGATCGGCGAGGATTTCGACAAGCAGATTCGTGAAATGGACGACGAGGCCACCAAGAAGAAGCAAAAGGTCGATGCCGCGAAAGTCGATGCGCTGCGCAGCAAAGGCAAAGAGCATTTCAACGCCGCCATTCCCTTCCTGGAAAAAGCCACGCAGCTCAAACCGGATCAAGCTCCGGTGTGGTTCAACCTGGGCGTAGGCTATACGCGTATCAATGCCAACGACAAGGCCAAAGCCGCGTTTGCTAAAGCGGAAGAGATTGAAAAAGCCGGAAACTAAAGCCGTTTTCAAACTCTAAGCCCGTCTTCCTTTCGCGCAGAAAGCCAGACTTGGATTCAAAGCATCAAGCGCCTCTCAATACTGTGAATCCAAGTCTGCCTTCAACCAACACTAGTGCTTGGGGAAAAACGCCTCCAAAATTTTGTCCGTCCTTCTGCGCTTCTCGACGACCTACGATATGATTGTATTTTCCATGATGGGCATGATGATTTACGCCAACCTTGCGCTCGATGCGCGGGCCATGGCTCTATTCTTCACCAAGCGAACGGAGCTGCCCAACTCGTATATGTGGGGCATTCGTTTGGGATTCGTGCTCTTCCTCGTGTTTGCCTTCCAGGGCCAATTGATGATGAGTCGCATGGCGCATAGTGTGGGCGTGCCCGATGGCGGCCCGGGCTTGCCACTCGTCAATTGGAGCGCCACCGGCGGCGATCTGCGCATCGCACATGCGCTCGGACTGCACGCGCTGCAATTCCTCCCGCTCGCAGGCTGGCTGCTGTTCAAGTATCGCGAAAGGCTAAAATTTACCAGCACGCACACGACGTTGCTCACGATTCTCTTCGCCATTGTTTACGCAGCCGTTTGTTTTGGATTGCTCCCGCAAGCACTGGCGGGCAGGCCGTTGTTGGCGGGGGATTGAGGAAGAATCTCGAGATATACTCGTTACGGGTTGGTTTGTAAGCCCCTCAATCTGTCATTCTG
>JBBILN010000023.1:0-104958 GCA_037444905.1 bacterium
GCCCGTGACTTTGCTATCCAGGCCCGTGACTTTGCTATCCAGGCCTGTGACTTTGTTATCCAAGCCGTTGAACTTCCCGTCTAAATAGTTGAAGTTCTTGGTAAACTTCTTGTCCAAACCTTTCAGGAGCGCAAGAATTTGATCGTTTTTATTGACACGCTTACGCACGATTGCTTTCTTTTGCGTTTTGCCGGCCATTGTTTTCTCCTTCCCACAAAAATTGTATTTACTTCGATGATATAGAATCTCTTCATTTTGTGCAACGATTTTTTTATTGGATTCTTGGCGCTTGAATAATTGTACGCTCTCCAAGAATCATGTTTTCGACAAAGATTCAAAGAAAGGAGCCGTTTTGCCAATCACCATCGAACCTTCAATCCTTTCCGCCGATCTCACGCGGCTCGGCGAGCAAGTGTGCGAGGCCGAGGCTGCCGGCGCGGTGGCGATTCAAATCGATGTGATGGACGGCCGCTTTGTGCCGAACATTACCTTCGGGCAAGGCACGGTCGCGGCGCTGCGCCCAATCACTAAAATGTTTCTCGACGTGCATCTCATGATTGTGGAACCGGAAAAATATCTCGCGGAGTTTGTTGCCGCCGGGGCGAATCGCTTGATCGTGCATCAAGAAGCGTGTCCGCATTTGCATCGCACGCTGCAAACCATTCGCGGTTTGCATGTGGAGACCGGCGTTGCGCTCAACCCGGGCACGCCGTTATGCATGTTGGAAGAAGTGTGGGACTTGCTCGACGTGGTGCAAATCATGACCGTGAACCCCGGTTTTGGCGGGCAGGCGTTTATTCAGAGCCAGCTCGACAAAATTCGCACGCTACAGCAGATCATCTCAGCGCGTGGCGCGAATATTCGCATTGCAGTAGACGGCGGGATTGATGTAACGACCGCGCCATTGGCAGTTGAGGCAGGCGCGACGATTTTAGTTACAGGCTCGAGTGTGTATAACAAACAAGCCTCCGTAGAGGCTTGTTTTAGGTCGTTGCAAAAAAGTGTGCTCAAGGCGTGAGGCAGGATTGGAGTTCAGGAAATGAAAGCCTGTCTTCGCTCTAAAATCGCTCACCACACCACTTGCTCTTTCAAATAACGCCGTGTATTGGCCGGGTGATAGTCTTTTTCATAAGGCCGAAAGATCTCGCGAAAGAACGAGCGATCGATTTCGATGCCATCCACTTTCGGATCACGGCCCGGAATAATGAACAACGCTTGCGGTTTTGCCACTGTTCCCAATACTTCCACCTTGTCTAAAAACATTCGCGAACTGGCGGCATTTTCATCGATGATCGGCGCCGGTACAGTGTCACTCTCGGCAGCGTTTGTCGCCGGGATTGGCGCACTTTTGGTTGAATCTTGCGCCCAAACCGTTTCATGCGCCAAGCAAAGCGTGAGGGCGGCAAGGCCAATCGTTCGAATGAATACACGGGCCGCCCCCTCAAAGGGGGAAGCGTTCCCATGTCCTGAGAATCTTCCTCTTGTTCGCATAGGCTTCGAGTTTCTGTTCAACTTTTCATCCCATCTTCACAAACACGACGGGGTAAACCACTTTCATGCTGCCGCTGGTAATGGGATCATAGCGCCAGCGCCGCACGGCATCCAGAATTTCGCTTTGCAAAGGTGGCAACGGTATATCGGACTTCAAAATGTTCACGCCGCCCACCGAGCCGTCGGAATTGATGGTGACTTCCACATCGATTTTGCCGCTGATGTCCGGGTTTGTCTTCAAATGCTTTTCGTAGATAAATTGCAACCGGCCCATGTTGTCCATCAACACTCTGCGAAGCGACTCTTCCGAGCGCGCGCCCAGCGCCTCTTTGGAGCCGCTTACCTGGCCGATGCGCTCGACATTGACTCGACCTTTTTTGCGCAACGCCACGCCTTCGCCCGCATCCACTCTTCCGATCAAATCATCAATGCCCTTGCCTTGTTTGCTAATGGCTTCCAAAGCATTCTCATCAACCTGCCCTTGCGTGTTCTGGCCGCGGCCGACTTTGAGTGAGCGGCTCATTTTCAAGTCTTTCACCACGCCGTCGGATTTCTGCATATGCACCGAAAGCACGTCGCCGGAACCATTGGCATCCGTCGCGCTTTCCAGCTCGCCGAGAATGCCAAGCGAGTTGACATCGACTTCCTTCGCACCCTGCTGCGCGTTGATGCCGCCGCTGGGGTTATTCGCGTCGTCATTGCCCGGGGTTTTGGTTTTCTCTTCCGCAGATCCGCCCGCTTCGCCCGTGGTGGCAGCAACCGATGTCGTCAGCTCCGGAGATTTCTCTTTGATGATCGGTTCCGGCTTGGGAGGTTCCACCGGCTTTTCGTTTTCATCCACAAACTCGAACTGGCGCACTTCCAAAACTTCGGGCGGGTTGATGATAGTGGTTGTGACCGACACGGCAAAAATCAACACGTGCACCAGAAGAGACCCGACCAGAGCGAACACGATGCGCGTGTTGGGGTTCAATGAAGCCGTAGTGAGAAACGAACCCGAATGCGGCACATCAACGGCAAGCGCATTTCCTGAAAAATTCAATTGCGTTTTTTTCATGTCGCCTTCGTCTATCCTTTGCTCGTTGGCCTCGTGCGCTGTAACGTGGCGATGGCTAACTTTTTTGCGCCCGCGCGCTTGGCAACACCGAGCAACTCCAAAGTCTGTTTGTGCGTGACCTGCTTATCCGCTCGAATCATTACCAGCCGGTCTGGGTGCTTGGCGACGATCTTGCGCAACTCGCTTTCCAATTTATTCATCGGTATAGTGTCTTCGTTCAATGCCACTTCACCGGTGCCGGTCAATGTGATCGTAACATTGTCCTGCGATTTCGCTTCGATCGTCGCAGCTTTGGGCAAATCCACGGACAGGGCGCTTTGATTATCCAACATCGGCGCAGTGACCATGAAGATGATCACTAACACCAGCGCAATGTCAATAAGCGGCGCGAGCTGCATGTTGGTAATCGCGCCATTCCCACCGGAAGAACCGCCTGCGTGCATATCATTTGCTCCTGCGTTTTACAATGGACAATTCCTTCGCGCCCGCTTGCCGCGCCGCATCCAGCGCCGCGACGACGCGATCATGAATCACTTGCTCATCGGCGCTGATGACCACGAGTTTCTTTTTGCTCAATGCCAGCAACATGCGCAAGCTATCCGTCATCGCCGCCGCAGCCACCGGCACACTGTTAATCAAAATGCCGCCGTCCTGCTGGAGGTACAATTCCGCGCGCAGCTCCGTTTGATCCGGACTGCCCGCTGCGGCCTGCCCGACTTTGGGCGTCGAAACGGTGATGCTCGATTGCATAATCATCGGCGTCATGACCATAAAGATCACTACCAACACCAGTGCGACATCGATCAGTGAAGTGAGATTGATGTCATTCAGCCCGGAAGCCGTGCTTTGAAGTTTGCTTTTCATGTGTCTCCTTACACGACCTCATGCAATGCCGAGCATGACTTGAACTTTTTTCATCGTCGCCTCGATCTCGCTCATCACCGTGCCGACACGCCGCAAAAAGTAGTTATAGGATACGACTGCGGGAATGGCCACGACCAAGCCGGCGGCCGTTGTGATCAATGCTTCTGCAATACCGGCTGCGACCACCGAGGGTCCGCCCGAACCGGAGACGGCAAGGTCGCCAAAGGCGCGAATGATGCCGACCACGGTTCCGAACAAACCAATGAACGGCGCAATATTGCCCATCGTTCCCAAAATATTCAGATAACGTTCCATCTTGAGCTTCTCTTCGAGGGCCGCGGCCTCCATCAACTCGGCCACGCCCTTTCCGCCCGGCGTGAAGTTTTGCAAACCTACGCCCACCACCACTGCCAGTGGCGCTTGATAGCGTTGGCACAAATCCAATCCTGCTTTCGCGCCGCCGTCACGCAGCGAATTTTGCAACATCGGAATAAACATACCGGAATTCAAATTCGTGCGGCGAAAATAGAGCAACCGCTCCAGAATGAATGTGATTGCGACCAATGAACATGCAAACAAAATGATGAAGGTCGGGCTACTGCTGACTGTTTCCCAAAAATTAATTTCCATAGATGCTCTCCACTAGTCTCCTTGAGGCTTGGTTTGAGTGAATGAAATGGTTTCGCCCTGAAGTCTCAGGCAAATTTTCTTGTCATTGATTACTTTTAGCCGTCGCGGTATTCAGACCCTGGCCATTCCCGTGCATGCCCGTGTCCGCGCCGTCGGCGGGCGGAAGCGCTTCGCCGTTTGCGGGCGCATTTACCGGCGCCTCGTAGCCGAGCTCCACCGCAAGCGAATGCACACGTTCACGGCTTTTATCCACCCAGGAATTCGTGATGCCATTTTCTTCCGCTTGCCGCAACGTGCCTTGATACGTTTCATAGGCGCGTTCTTTGAACGGCCGAATCTTCAATGCGAGCTGGTTTTCATACTTGGTCATCACTTCTTCCGAAACATTCGCCGGACGCGGCGATTCCCAAAAGGCGCGGCCAAATTCTTCGTACACCTCGCCGATGCGATAGGAGGCCGCGGTGTACCATTCTCCGACTTGATATAATGCCGCATCTTTATAGACCGCGAGAATATCGTTGAACAACCCTTGCTTGCGTTGCAAACTCTTGTCAATGGGGGGCTCGAGCTTCACGGACTTGTAAGTCTCGAGCTGCAATTCGCCCAGCATGAACTGCGCCTGCGCCGTCATGAAGGGGTCGGGTTGCAAGCCGCTCTCCGTAGCTTTTGCGTATTTGGTCACGGCCCGTTCGTAATAGTCCGAGGCTCGCGCATAGTCTTTGCGTTTGTAGCAGATTTCGCCGGAGCGCACCAAGGCTTCGAGGTACGAATCAATTTCATGCTCGAACAATGCCGCAAAGCGCTCATACGTGTTCAAGGCATTTTCCAAGAGATCGCTGTTCTCATAGCACCGCCCGGCCGCAAACATGGCTTTGGCGGCATACGGCGAGGTGGGCCGCGCATTGACGAGCGCGAGATAATTCTGCGCCGCGCGCGTCCATTTCTGTGTCTCTTCGCACAACGCTGCGGCACGGAACAAAGCCTCGTCGATGCGCGCCGAGTTCGGAAATTTCAAATAGAATTTTTCGTAAATCTCAATGGCTTTTTCTTTTTCACCGGACTTATCATATTGCACCGCCGACTCCGCGAAGGCCAGCTCGCCGATGGAGGAGTCCGGCGTGGTGGCGGCGATATTCTCAAAAGCTTTGGCAGCAACGGCAAACTCGCCACGCTCTTTGAAGCCTTCCGCGAGCTTGAATTTTGCCGTGCTAATGATGCGGTGAGCGCGCACGACTTGCTTGACGGAATCGGGATACTGCTCCGTCACTTTACGCGCCCATTTCTCCGCGAGCAGATATTCCTGATTTTCCATCGAGCACTGCGCATGCAGCATGTGCGCCTGCACAACGTAGGGTGATTGCGGCCGCTCCGTGATGACCTTTTCATACACGCCGTGCGCCAGCTTGTAGGCCTTGAGCGTAACCAAGCTCTCACCGTACTTCATCAGCACTTCCGCTAGACGCTCACTTTTGCCCATCATTATCGCAAAGTCATTGCACGCCACGAGCAGCTTCGGATAAATCGCGTTCGGCACCTTAAGCGTGTCTTGTGCACCGCGGCCGAGGAAATTTGCAAGCACGAACGCGCTGGAGTCGTGCGCACCCGCGGTGTTCATCTCTTCAAAATGGCTGAGAATACGATTATATGCCGCGTCATCCACAAACTCCGATTGCGGATGCTTGGCCATGACTTGCTGATAGGATTCGGCCGCAGCCGCAAATTCTTTAATCTCGAATTGTGATTCGGCCAGGTAATACGTGATCTTCGCGGCGTCTTTGGAGTCGGGAAATTTCGTGATGAATTGCTCATAGAGTTGAATCGCACGCCGGTAGTTCTCGATACTATTTGCCGCCTGTGCCTGGGCTTGGGCTTCCGTCCCGAGGATGTAGAGGTTCTGCTCGGCGAGGGTGACGGCTTTGTCGTGCACCTCGCCTTGCGGATATTTCGCCAGCCATGCGCTGCCGGGACCATAATTTTTAACCAAATTCTCGCGCGCCGTCTCGGCTTTTTTCTGGTCGCCGCTCTTCAGATAATTTTCCACAATCTTGCTTTGCAGCAACGGCGCTTGTTCATAGAGCGGCCACATTTCCAGCGTAATTTCCAACGTGCGCGTGGATTCCTCATAGAAATTGCGCGCTTGATAGAGGTCGGCCAGCTTGAAAAAGATGTCGATGCCGTAATCCTTGCCGCGGAATTGCTCGAGGAACTTGCGCGCCTTATCCGGCCCGCCGTAATCCGCGAAGCATTGCGCCAAGTATTCGATGGCCTCGTTGCGCAAGTCCATTTTGGTTTTGCCGAGCACTGTGGCATCTTGCGCTTGATTGACGCGCTTGATGTCATCAATCAAAAAAATGAAAGTACTGATCGCCTTGGGAAAATTATTGGTGTTGTAGTACGACCATGCCAGCTTGTACAACGACATTTGATAAAACGGATTCTGCCACTGATCGAGCAGTTTGGCGTAGAAGTCCGTCGCAGACTGAAAATCGCGTTTGTCGAAATAATATTCCCCTAACCGGAAGTTGGCTTCGGTCACATATTCGCTTTTGGGATACTCTTCCAGCAAGCGTTGAAAATAATCGCGCGACAAATCGCGATTGCCCTCTTCCATCTGGCAGAGCGCAATGCGGTAGATGACTTTGTCGTTGAAAGGCGCAGTGGGATATTGCTGCATAATGCGATAGCCCATCTCAATCGCCTTACCATAGCTCACACGCGGCATCACCGGCTCGGCCTTCAGTTCTCCGGCATCGAAGCGTTTCAGATCCTGCTCATAGTTAGACATGCGTTGCTGGAAATCATAGGTCGCACGTTTTACGTAAAGCTCCACGAGCTGAAACATCGCGCTGGGCGTGAAGTCGCTGTCCGGATATTTGCGCACGAGACCTTCGGCATTGACGATCGCGGCTTCCAAATCCTTGACCACGACGGTATCGCGCGCCGCCAATCCCGAATTTCCGCTTTGTCCGAAAACTTTCTCTGGCGACCAGAAGCCGGAGCCGGCCAGCAGCACAAATCCGAGCCCATACAATGAACCTGCGGCAGCGAGAAGTTTTGAACTCATCCGTTTTTCCATTGCAGTATGCAACCTCGTTGATGCGTTACTTCGGCATTCCCTTCAAGAACAACGCCCGCGTTTTGCCGTACTCGGCGTAAGCGCCCCAATGGCGCCGCGATTCCCTTCGCGCTATATCCGAACGAACCTGCTCTAAATTTTGCGAAACTTCTTCAAACGTCTTGCGCTCGCTCAAAATCTGCTCAATCAATTGATCCTTCGACTTTGCGAGCTGGTCGGAGTGATCTTGAATGTATTTCGGAATCTGTTTGGAGCCATCGAGGTAAATCGAGTCGATCAGCTTGGATTCGAGCACCAACAATCGCACTTTGAGTTTCTCCAGCAGACTTTCTTGCTCGCGCAAGCCCGCGCTGACTTGCCGTACGCGCTCGGCTACGTTGTTGGCTTCGGGATACTGTGCGATGATGTAATCGTACTGCTGGATCGCGAAGTCGTAGAACTCCAGGCGCAGGTAACTTTGGCCCAACAAGAAATGCGCCTCTTCTCCGTACTCCGTGGCGTCGAACTTTTTGATCAGCTCGTTGAGCGTCACAATCGCGCTTTGGAAATCATTCATCTTGATCGAGGCCCAACTGCGCGTAAGCAACGCCTGGGGATAATCTTTATGATCCGGCCCGATATGGCGCATGTGTGAGATGGCCTCGTTGTAATAGGCCAGCTCATAGTAAATAAACCCGAGCGTCAAATGCGCCTGGCCTTTGACTTCACGCTGCTCCATACGATAGAGCGGCTGCGCGATCACTTTGCGCAAAGCGGAGAGGGCCTGGTTGATATTTTTTTTTTTGAGTTGGGCGAGGCCGATGGTGTAGAGGCCGTAATCGTAATACTCGCTGCGCGACCCGATTTGGCTCAATATGGCAATGGCTTTGTCATAATTGTGCAAATGAAAATAAGCCATGCCCCCAAAATAGTGAATACCGTTCATCAAATCGGTATTGGGGTAATTGGCCACGAGCGCATCATAAATCTTAAGACTCTCCGCATAATTCTCGGCCTGATACTGAATGCGCTGCAAGCCATAGAGTCCCTGCGGAACGTACTCGCTTTGGGGAAACTTGGTAACCAGAAAGCGAAACATCTTGTGCGAGGACTTGAACATATCCATCGAATACAGGCTTTCGCCGAGGTGGCACAGCACGCCATCGGCATCGCTGAACGAAGGATAATAATCCAGCAGGATGATCAACTCGCGCGCCGCTTTCCAATAGGCGCGATCATAGTAAAACTTGAGCGCACTTTTATACAAGCGCTGCGCCACGCGTTCCATGTTGCGGTCCACGCCTCGTGCATTATCCTGTGTGGCCGGCAGGTGCGGCGTGCTCGCGAAGGCTCTCGCTCCGGAGACTGCTCCAAAAATCAAAAGGCTTGTAATGATGCCGGCGCAGGCCCAGCGCAAACCGTCTATTCTCCTCTTCATTCCACTCGTGCCTTAGGACTTCTAGGTGATCGTTGGTGCGGCAACGCTGAAGCATTCACCTTCTCGCGCTGCTCGTCATGTCGAATGAGCCTTGTAGGCGCCGGAACCCTTGCTCGAGGGCAGGTTGGATCTGGCGCATCACTAGGCTCTGCGAGAATGCCGAAGCGGAGGAACGCGGAGACTTCACGCTGCAAAATTTGATTGCTCACTCTTGGGGAGGCTCTTTCTTCTCGGAATCTTCCGGCTTTTCTTCCAAAGCCTTTTCCATATCTTGCAGGCTTTGTTGCGCGCCTTCACGCTCGCCGCGAATCTCATCCAGCTCACGCCTGGCGCGTTCGTCTTGGCGCTTGTTGCCCGAGGAGAGCGCGGGTTCTTGTGAAGAGCGCGAAGTGAATTGATAGTTGATGCCCAGAATCACTTTCCAGTCGGCATAATCTTTTTGATAATACTGCGGCTCGCCGACAACCTGCACGGGCTTGTCCAAGCCAAGGTCCGCGCTCAGATCGATAATCATGTCCCATGGACCGAGAAACTTTACACCCTGTGTAATGCGTGAGGAGTTCTCTGCAAATGCCAGGTTTCTGTTGTTGGCAAAAACTTCGCCGGTATACTCCGTATGCAAAACAAACGAGCGAATGGGAAACTTGATGCCCGCGCCGAAAATGTACTGATCCTGCTCGGCCGTAAAGAAAGAATCGTTCAGCATGTGATCCATGTAGCCGAAATTGAGATACAGCTTCAGAGGCACGAGCGGAAACGATTGGGTCATGTCCACGGTGACGAGCGCTTGCAAACCCGCTCCCAACTTGCCCGAGCTGTAAGGTTCGGACGGCACGTTGGCATTTTTCGCAGTGGGCAAAACCATGAAGCCACGCACGCCCGTCGAAATGCCGCCGGCGTGCAACGGCAGAGCGAGCTTGACACCGATGTGTGTATCGCCCGGCGGACCCCAGACGTGCTTTTGGTCATCTTGATATGGTGTTGCCAGCAGTGTAAGCTCCAAGCTATGCGTCAAGCCCACACTAAAGGCGAGCGTCAACGTATGATCTTTGCCCAATCGGTTGCTACGCTTGGAGGGATCGAGAAAAGTTTGGAAGTAGGTGTTGACAAAAAACTGCGACCGTCCGAGCGGTTCGGCGCTGAATACACGCATCAAGCCGCGTCCGCCGTAGATGGTCGTTTGCGCCGCGGCCGGTTCTGCCAGCCACACAATTGAAGCAAGCGCCAGAGCGAGAAAATTAAATCGTTTCACATTCCTATCCGAGATGCTAGACCAGAGCTGAATTTGAATTGTACGACTAAATGATATACCTGCACCGGGGCGTATTTGCATGAGATTTTTTTTGCGGGCTGCCTTTTCCTGATTTGATTAAACGGAGCAAGCGCGTGCATGCGGCACTTGTTTGTCGCAACGAGGGCGGTCGCGGAATATCGCACCAATGGTTGGATCATCATTGAATTGCTCCCGCGCCTCGCATCCGCAACAAAACAGGCGTTTCTTTATTCAAGTATTATGCCACTAGTCGTAGGCTTCTTGTCGTCGCAATACTTGCGCACCATAACTGTGACAAGCTGCAATACCTGCACGCAGGTATCAGTCTTCATGCCACTGTAGAATACGTGAATATTATGCGCGCGACGCACAAACCTCATGACTCAGGCTGAAACAAGTTAACCAGAAAGGATTCCGATTCCGTAAGTGTGCAAGAGTGAAATAGGTGGCAGACCAAAGCAGATTGCAATGCGAGGAGGTCATAAAAAAATAAAGGCGGTTCTCCTCTAGCAAGTAAGAAGGAGACCGCCTTTGTGATGAGCGTGTTGTCCGTTTGTGCGAGCTTACATATTATTAGCCATCGCCTTGGCAAACTCAGAACACTTCACTTCTTTCGCACCCTCCATCAATCGAGCGAAATCATAAGTCACGATCTTTTGCTGAATCGTTTGAGCAAGCGAATTTTCAATGAGCGCCGCGGCTTCTTTCCATCCCAAATAAACAAACATCATGGCACCGGAAAGAATGACGGACCCAGGATTGACTTTGTCAAGATTCGCATACTTCGGTGCAGTACCATGTGTGGCTTCGAAAATTGCGAAGCCGTTTTCATAATTGATGTTCGCACCGGGGGCGATGCCGATGCCACCGACCTGAGCGGCGAGCGCGTCCGAAATATAATCGCCGTTGAGATTCAAGGTAGCAATGACGTCGTATTCATTCGGGCGTGTGAGAATTTGCTGTAAGAAGGCATCGGCAATCGCGTCTTTGATCAGAAGTTTGCCAGCGGGCACATTACCGCCGCATTCTTCCCAGGTCACAATGCGCTCACGAAATTCGGTCTTGGCCAGCTCATAGCCCCAATCGCGAAAGCCGCCTTCGGTGAATTTCATAATGTTGCCTTTGTGAACAAGCGTGACGGATTTGCGCTGGTTGTCAAGAGCATATTGAATCGCTGCACGCACCAAGCGCTTCGAGCCTTCGCTTGAAACCGGCTTGATGCCGATGCTCGAAGTCTCCGGAAAGCGAATCTTTTTCACGCCCAGCTCGGTCTGCAGCCATTTGATCAATTTCTGCGCTTCCGGCGTGCCCGCGCGATATTCAATGCCCGCATAAATATCCTCCGTGTTCTCACGAAAGATGACCATATCGACTTGTTCGGGGTGCTTGACGGGCGAGGGCACACCGGAGAAATAACGCACGGGACGCAAGCACACGAACAGATCCAATTGCTGGCGCAGCGCAACATTCAAACTGCGAATGCCTTCGCCGACCGGAGTCGTGAGCGGGCCTTTGATTGCGACGAGGTAATTCTTAATGGTCGTCAAAGTTTCATCGGGAAGCCAAGTACCTTCGCCATAAGTCTGCACGGCTTTCTCACCGGCATAAACCTCCAGCCATTCAATGCGGCGTTTGCCGCCGTAGGCTTTGTTTACTGCCGCATCAAACACGAGCTGCGCAGCACGCCAGATATCCGGGCCGGTGCCGTCGCCTTCGATGTAGGGAATAATGGGATGATCGGGCACGCGCAGCTTCTTCTCGACAAATGCAATTTTTTCTCCGCGCGCAGGTGGCGTAATACGACTGGGATTTGACATGGGATCGCTTCCTCCTTGCCTAACGGGCATGCCTTCAGGCGTTGCTAGTAACGTTATCGCAGTTGTTCAATGAATTGCAACAATCACGGCCGGCTGCTTTGGGTGGGAAAATGATTCGCTGCGGCCAAACGCAAAAAACCCCGAGAGCGTCGGGGTTTGTATGAAAGTAAACATTTTTGTTGAAAACGAAATCTCAAGCAACTTTTTGTTTGATGAACTCGATACGCTTTTGCTTGGAATCAAGGCCGAGTTCCTTCAGGCGGCGGCGGACATCGAACCATCCCAAGCGGAAATTGCCAAAACGCGGCGTGCCCAAAAGCTGCTTGATCTTCAACGTGCCGGCGTCCGGAATTTCAGCGATGATCTCGCGAATGTGATCGTCCAGACCTTTGGCTTTGGAGACCGTGCCGGCCGCCGCCTCTGCGGTCATCGTGCGGGTTGGCGTTTTCGTCATCACTCCGTCTCCGCCCGCACTTTCGCTTTTGCTCGTGTTCGCCGGCTTGCGCGGTAACGCGCCCCCGCCCTTCGCGAAATCATTCACGGCTTCGTCAATGGTGTCGAAGGCTTTCAAAATATAATGAAATTCCAGCAACTCAAAAACCTCGTAAACGTCGGGTATCATGCGCACGAGTTTGAGGTCGCCGCCCTTTTCGCGAATGCCTTTGATCTCGCTAATAAAAATTCCCCAGCCCGCGCTGCTGATATAATCGACGTTGCCGAGGTCGATGATGATGTCAAAGGTGCCAGCTTTCAACAAGCTGTCCAGCGCGTGCTCTAATTCCGCGGAAGTGGTGGTATCAATATAACCGCCGACCTTGATGACGGCAATATGGCTATTCACTCCAGCTTTTTCCACGGACACTTGAATACCTTCCATGGTTCACTCCTGAGGCGTACAAATCTTATTTTGAACCATCGTGCAATATAGAAGAATGGTCACAAAAGTCAACAAAGAATTCTGTTTAAAATCGCTGCCTTCGCCCAAACTGCCATGTTGAGCTGGTTTGTGCTCAAGAATTTACCGGGCGTTTCATCATCATACGGGCCGCCAACTCGATTTTTCGACGCATATCGTCACGACTTGGATCAATCTCCAAAACACGTTGCCATTCGCGCATTGCTTCCAGATATTCGCCGCGGTTTGCATAAATCACGCCCATGTTCTCAAACGCCGTCGTATCGGAAGGATCGAGTTCCTTGACGCGGCGATACGCCGTGGCCGCTTCTTCAAACATGCGGTTGCGAAAATAAGCATTCCCTAAAATGCTGTGCGCTTCTTTGAAATTCGGATACAGCGCAATCGCCCGGCGAAACTCGCGAATGGCCTCCTCGAAGTTTTGCAGCTTGTAATGCCGCAAGCCGGCAATCAACAATTGCTCACGTTCATCTTCATTTGGTTCATGGACAAACTGCGCCGGCGCTTGGGCCTGCGTCTGACTCGCTCGGGCACTGTCTAACCCGTCGCTTTTGCCGTTTTCGTGAGCCTCCTCGTGCGCCGGAGCTTGATGATCCGCCCACTCATTTGCAAACTCCGACGCATCGGCAGCAAACATGGCGGGTTCCATTCTGTTGGGAGGAAGTTCAAACTCGTCGGATGAGCTCTCCGAATCGCTCGTGGCATATTCCAGCAATTCATTGACTTCTACAAAAGGCAATTGCGCGTCCGAAGCTTCCGGCGTCTGCTCCGGTATCGCATATTCCAATTCCTCGCGCATCAATTCGTCGATGCTGGAAGCTGTGTCGAGCGCATCGGCGTCAAGAGTTCGCGGCTCTTGCTCTGTGCTGAAAGAAAAGTCAATCTCATTGCGCAGAAGATCATCGACCGCCGAGAAGACATTGTCATCGCTCGTACCGGCGTTTTCTTCGGGTGCAGCATCCGAGGCCGCTGCGGCGGCGGCAATTTCGTCCGCGCTCGCAATCGAGGAAATGAATTCGGGTTGCGCCGGTCCGGTTTCTATTGGCTCGTCTGCGGTGGGGGGAGCGTTCTGGGCAAAATCATCCATGATCGTGCCGCCGGCAAACAAATCCTCAAAGCTTATTTCACTGCCGCTCTGCGCAGGGCTTTGTGTACCGACAAAGGGCGGAGCCTGCGCTTTCGGTTTCTCGCGATCGGGCTTTTTTGCACCGGCTTTTGCAGGCTTGGCCTCCGCGGCCGCATCTGCCGCGCGCTTCTTGGATTTAAAGAAAGCGATTTTTTCCCTCGGCACAATCGCCAATTTGGAGGCGCCAGCGCCCTCGTCTTTATGGGCGGCTCTCACCTCCAGCGCCGCAGCCGGCTTTTCTTCTTTCTTCTCGCTAGGCTGCGCCACCTTCTCCTGTGTTGGCTTGCTAGGCAGGTCCGCTTTGGCCGGTTCACTCAAGCGCGAGCGATCGAGAATCACTTCGCCGGAGAGCGTCAAAAGGGGCGTGCCGGGCGGCTTCATGGGGCGTTTCGTGCGTCCGCCGCGCGCGACAAATCCTTCGCGCAGTTGCTTGGTGTTCAAGCGATTGCGCACCAGCTCGTCATAGATTTTATTCTCAGGAATGGCCGTGAAGCCATAGGCTTCCGTATTCAATTCTTCGCTGATGCGTTTGGCGCCGTATTCCGGATGGTTTTTGATGATGTCAAAGATCTTTACTTTATCTTCAATCGCGATATGCTTGGCATCGACCGCAATCTCGCTATCGGCGTCCGCGTTGCCTTCCCCGCTTTCTTCGAATTCCTTTTTGTACTTGTTGTAATACGCATACGTGGTGATGCCGACGGACTCACATGCTTCGCGAATGCTCTTGCCTTCGGCAATCATTTTGTGCGCTTCTTTGGCGCGGCGCATTTCTTCTTTTTCGGGGGAGGTCTTTTCCTTTATCGTAACCAGTGTAATGTCGTCGGATTGCGGCTCGCCTTCGGTAAACGCGAGAATCTCGTCTTTGATCTTTTCAACAAACGGTTTTACCCGCAGATGGCCGTACTCGCGGATAGTTTTTAGCAAACGTTCTTCACCGAACAGCTCGCGCCTCGCATTCATAGCCTCGGTGATGCCGTCGGTATACATGAGCAGGATATCATCTTCGGCGAGCTGAATCGTGTCGCTTTCGATGGACTTACGAAAAAGGTCATCGTCGGGCAATTGAATGCCCACCGGAAAGCCGCGCGGATTGAGGTAGTAAGTTTTTTTGGTAGAGGGCCGGAACAGGATCATGGGATTGTGGCCGGCGCTGGCATAATTCAATCTCCGCCGCTTGCTGTCGATGATGACATAAAACAGCGTCACGAACATCCCTTTCTTTACGTCGCCCATCACGGTTTTATTTACCCGCGACAGCACTTCGGCCGCGTCTTTCACGCCGCGCGCTTCCGTGCGCAGCGCCTGGCGAATCATCGTCATCACCAGACTGCCGGGCACGCCTTTCCCAGAAACGTCTGCAACCACTACGCCCAGCGTGTCTTTGTCAACTTCGACGAAATCATAATAATCGCCGCCTACTTCACGCGCGGCCTCGTAATAACTGTTCAACTCATAGCCATCCAATTCCGGGAAATCGCTGGGCAAAAGCGTTTGTTGAATTTCCTGCGCGACCTGCATTTCTTTTTGCAGCCGCTCTTGTTCCGCAAGATTCTTTTGGGATTGCCGAAACTTGGTGGTGATTTCCGAGAATGCGTGCGCAATCTCGCCGATCTCCGTCGAAGCATCGATATCCATCTCGTCACCGATTTCACCGTGATCCGCACGGCGCACCCATTCCGCCAAGCGGCGCATGGGCGCGGTGAGAATGTATACCAAAATAAATGAGCCGACGCATCCCAACAAAGCCACGGAAACGGCAAGGCGCGCATATTCCCAACGCGCCGAGGACACACGATGATCGACATACGACTTCATGGCCCGGATATGTAGAATGCGCGTTTCCGGAAAATCTCCCTGCGTCTTCAGATGAGTGACGGCATCATATGCTTCGAATCGCGCGAGCTCGCCCGCCTCATTCTTGCCATCGAATTCATAAAGCCCGATCTTCTCCGTGATCCTCTGTTTTTCAGCTACGGGCGGCGCGAGTTTGTCAACGGCTACAATGATATCGGAATTGTTGTGCCCCGAGATGTAGCCGAGCGTATCGACCAGGGCAATCTCATACAGCACGTCGCGATTTTCATTGTAAATCGTTTGCAGCGCTTTGGAGACCTCCCCGCCGAGCGCATCGAGGAGCAGATCGGGTTTGTAAGCAAAAATGCGATTGGTCGCGCTGTCGATTTCCTGCAGCCGCTCCACAAATCTGGTGAACTCGGTCTGCTCGGCTTTGTAGTGGTAATAAAAATATGCGAGAATGACGCCAACGATCAAAACCAAACAACTCCGCAGCCAGTATTTGGCTTTAATGGAAAACGGAATTGCCTGGACTGCGCTTTTGAGCGGTGCGGAAATGAGTTTTCTGTGGGTGGAAACGTAGGCGTCGCGATTTTTGGTGAGGCGAAGCTCGTTGCCCTCTTCGGTTTTGCGGTAATCGATCTCATCCATGAGCTTGCGCATCATGAAAATGCCCAATCCGCCCTTCTTGCCGATTTGGACATAGCGATCGAGATCGGGATCTTTCACACGGGTGGGGTCGAAATACTTGCCTTGATCAATCAGGCAAACGGTGACGCTGGTTTTGCGCACGAGCGCGCGGATGATAATGTAGCCTTCGCCGCCGCTCTCCCGGTAGGCGTGGCGCATAATATTGGTGCTCGCTTCGTCCACCGAAAGCTTGAACGCGGTCACCATTTTTTCGGAGAAGGCATACTTCTTCCCCATGCGCACCACAAAGTCACGCAGATCCGCCAAATAATCGGTGTGGGCGGGAACTTTCAGCTCTTCTTTATTGATCTGCTGAAACAAACGACCTTCTCCTCATCATCCCGGAGATTTGAAAACGACGCGGCAACCAGGCGTCATGCAAATTTTCAGTTCAAAAAATTACCCGATACATCAGTGCGATGGCGCCCGTTTATCGAGAATAGGGGTGTGGCATATGTTAGCTACGGGTGCAATTTGCACCGCAACATTCATGTTGCGCGCGTTGTTTCATCTCAACACGAATGTTGAACTGCGAGAGACAGCGCGCTGGAAATTGCCCATAACGAGTCTACTCCTGTTTTCAGTCAAGCTGAAAACTGGAGCCCCGCCACAGCGGGGCAGCGCACGGATCAAAAACGCACGCTGGAAAAAACGAAGCCTTTTCCGCGTTAGTTTTTGATCCGCGCGTGGCCGCAAAACTTTTAGAATTTTTTTCTGAGTTTGGTGAACTAATCGCACAACGTGACCCTCTCACCGCCGCTGCAAGCTTTTGCTGGCCCAAACATCGTCAAATTTACTAAAACATGCAAGAACTGCCTTGCGAAGTTTTGACCCTTCGCAAGGCGCTTGCGTCACTTGCGATTCAACTTGTCGCGTGCTTGATCGATAGCATCAAGTATGCGCTTGTTGTAGCGATCATCTTTCTGTACTTCTTCGAGAATCTTCAACGCTTCGGCATAGTTGCCGCGTTGATTCAACTTGACCGCCTCGGCGAAGCGCAAGCGGACTTGATCCGTGGCGAAGTCCTTCACCTGTGCATTCAAGCGTGACTCGGCGTCATAGAGATACTTTTGCGCCAAACCATAGCGCGGATCAATTTTGATAACTTCATTGAAATAGCTTACCGCCGTGCGATAGTCGCGCGCCAAATACGCCGTTACGCCCTGCTTGAATTGCTCCTGCACGTTCATTTGATTTTGCAGCTTGGTGATTTGATTCGTCACTTCCGTGCGTTGGCTCGTGGTCAAGCCGCCGTCGCTGAGCGCCTTGTTGTAGGCTTGAATCGCCTCGCTGAATCTGCCCGCCAGCTCCGCGTTGCGCGCTTTCTTCAATACATCAGTGACGCGATTGTCCAACTCGCCTTTGGTCTTGGCAATCAATTCTTGCAGGCGCGTGTTCTTCGGATCGCGATTCAAACCGACTTCCCATTGCCGCACGGCTTCGCCGTAATCGCCGGCATTGAAATATTTCCTGCCCAAATCGATCTGTGATTCGACGAATAGGCTGTCCGCTTCGCGTTTGGCGCGGGTGGCGGCAATGCGCTCGCGCTCTTCGGCTGCCACACGCTGCTGTTCGTTGAAGTTTTCCTGCGCTTTCTTCGCCCAAACTTGCGCATCTTCATCGCCGGGAAAAATACGCGTGGCTTCATTAAAGGCAATTTGCGCCTGAAAGAAATCGCCCTTTTCAAAATAGATTCTGCCGTCTTCCATGCTCTTCGCAAACGCAGCCTGATCTTTCAAATGCTGCTCGCGCGCGATTTGTTTGGCTATGCGCTCGTTCTCCTTTTGGCGCAACGCTTCGAGCAATTCCTGTTTCGTCTTGCCAAGCTGCATGGTCATGGACACGCGATGCTGTGCGCCGAACACCCCATCTTTGTCATCGTTGGAGTACTTGCCCAACGCGTAATCGATTTGAAAATTTTGATAGGCCACGCCGCCGCCATAGGTCAGGCTGGAGCCGTTCATTCCCGCCCGCAACATCGCGCGGCCTTGATAAACGTATTCGCTGCCAAACTGCACGCGATTGCTGCTGCCTTTGGCTCCGCTTTGATAGCCCATAAACAAATTCACCAGATTGCCTTCACCGCCCACACGCAACGGCTTCACCATGCCTGCGCGCATCAAGCGTGGAAACGTATCAGTCTCGTCGAGCATGCGCAGTTTCGGCTCAATGAGATTTTGCACGGCAAAACCCACCGCCAGGTTTTCCCAAACGCCGTCCAGTTCCGGTTTGTAGAGCAGCCCCAAATCCAGCGAAACCCCGGAAGCCGTGAGATTGGAAAAGCCCGTGCGATCGAGCTTGATCGCACCGCCAAGCGCGAGCGACCACGGCAGTTGTTTGGAGTAAGAAACGACAAACTGGTCTTGCCCCCAAGTGGCGGTTCCGGTTTTCAAACCCGACTCGTCGGCTTGTTGAATATCGCCGGTATCGAGGTGCAACCATGCCACGCCAAACGTCCCAATTTCCATGAAGGGATGCGCATAGCCGACGAAATGATATTTCGTGCCTTCCAACAAATTGGCATAGAACAGCACTGCGCTTTTTCTCTCCAAAAAATCGAGACCGCCGGCATTCCAATAAATGGAAGTGGCATCAGCCGCCATTGCGGCCATCGCGCCACCCACGCCGATAGCGCGGGCGCCGGCTCCGAATACAAAAAGCGGCTGCGTTCCTGCGGCCGGCTGTTGCGCCAGCAGCGGGACTGCCAACAAACAACTGCACAACAAAATCCTCATTGCGCTTTGAGAAAGCACTCGCCTTGCACGCCCTTGCGCCTGATTTTTGGTTGTGTGTAACATGGTTTTATCCTGGCTCAGTTGAGCTGCTTGATCTAGAAAAGTGTTGAGCGTCATTTCACCACCGCGACTTTCGTCGTTACCGTACCGGTCTTCGTTTTGAGCACGGCCAGATACACGCCGTTTAACACGAGCTCGTTATTTCCGTTCAGTCCGTTCCATTCAATAAATCCCTTGCTGAAACCGTCGGTACGGCTGCCGGCGCGGCCTTGGGGATCACTCTCTTTGTAAGAAACCGCATACACCAACTCGCCCAGCAGCGTGTAGATCCGGAAATCCACGTCCGAATCTTGCGGGAGATAGTAGTTGAAGCTCGTTCTAATTTCGCCCTGCTTATTCGGCGCGAACGGATTCGGGAAATTGTAGAACGACCGGTCAAATTGATCATCAAACAACACCGCAGCCGCGGAGGTCAGCTCGCCCGTGGTCAACGTGACTTTGACCGGGTCGTATGGTGCGTCCTTGTTGTTCGCGGCCACATCATCGCCGCTGCGCAAACGCAGATAGAAGTTGCCCACGGTAGCATTATCTGCCACGTCTACCAAGACGTCAACCACTTTGAAGGTGCCGCCCGCAATCGTGTCCGGAGCGGCAAAACTCAAAGATAACGGATTGGTTGCCGTGATATTGTCCAGGCGGCCCAATTCCCTTTGCGAAGCATGTCCCACCACACGCACGCGCTGAATCGCGGCGTTCGGCGCGAGTTCCTTGCCCTCGCGGTCTTGCACATAAAACTGCATTGACTTCACCGTGATGTCGCTGGAGCCTTCGTTGCCTTCGTTGCGCAATTCCAGCACCATGAGCGGCACGCTTTGCTGCTTGCGTGCGACCGGGCCGCCCTTCAAATCGGAGGCCGAACGAATTGACAAGAGCAAATCTTCCGTGCGCATCGAAATGCTCGTGCGATCGGTGCTCACTTGCACAGGCTGATTGGTATTCTCATCGAGCGGTTTTTTGCGAATAATGACCGTGATCGCATCCAAGCCGGTGGAGGGCTTGTTCCGCGCCTTGACCTGCCACACCACGAAGCCGTTATTCGAGCTCTTTACCAGTGGTTCCACCGTGCTATAGCCGCCGCCAGTGGGCAAAACTAATTCAATACTGTCCGCTTCCACCGCTTTGGCCGCGCCGTCGTTGATGACGCGCGCAGCAATGGAAAACAGTTGATTGGTGCTTGCGACATAATCGATCGCCACCGAAGCGGGGGAAATTATGCTTGCTTCGACGCGCAAATCCGCGCGCGCCACCACGTCAACAAATAAACTGTCGGAGCGATTCGCAAGCGGCCTGCCGCTATTCGCATCTTTAGCATTGATAGTGACAAACAAAGGCTGTGAGGAAATCGCGGCGATCGGCGCTTTCAACCGCCAGACTAGTGACTCTTGCTGATTCAAACGGTCGCGCCGTTGTATGCGCTCGCTTTCATTCACAAATTCGAAACCGCCCGGCACTTTTAATTCCACGTCTACATCTGCTAAGTTTGAGCCGCTAACAACGGCTTGGACCCTAAACTCCTGCAAGGTACTCAATATGCCGTCCGTGGCTCCGCCCGGCAAATCAATGACCGGTTTAGTTACAAACAAAGTGCCAGCGCTGTCCGTACGAATCGGGATGGAAGCAGGCGATTGCACTTCGCCACGATCCCAGGCCGCTTCCAAATATGAATTCTCGTCGCGGGGGCGATTGAGCATGATGAGCGTCAGATTCCGCAGCGGCGTGGGAATCTCCGGAGCCTGCGCTTGCCATGTCACAGAGCCGCTACGGCCATCAAAGGCAATGACCTTCTCCAGCTCTTCTTGAGTAGTAACACCAGTTTCACCTAATTGCAGAAGAACTTTTACGGAATCCAAAGTTCCGGCCTCGCCGGTGTTATCCAATTTGGCTTCAATCGTAAATGTTTGGCCCAGAGAAAGCTCATTTTCTGCGCCGCCAGATTTGCCAATCGTACCAGCGAATGTCAGCAACGCACGCTGAACGGTGCTAACCGAAATACTGTCACGCGCGACAACACTTTCACCCGTACCGGTCGTGCCTCGTGCTCGAATCCCAATCCAGCGCGGCTGCTCTTCCGGCGAACTCGGGGCCAGCAATTCCCATGAAAGCTTTTCAGCCAAATTCCTCGTCGCGCTCGACCCCGCTTTGAACGTGTATTGCGAGTTGGGCGGCAAAGCCAACGTCACCGTCCCACCCCCTTGATCTTCAACGTCCTGACTGTACGACAATGCCGCTTCCACTATAAAACTTTGCGTGGTGGAAAGCACGCCGTCGCGCGCGCCCTCGGGGGCGACAATCGCAACACGATTCACACTCAAATCCGAGAACACCACCCGCACGGTCACACTATCTTCTTCGTTTGCCAATTGCGCATTCGCGCGATTGTTGAGATCGAGCGGCGGTTTCGTGACACGCACGGAGAGCGTGGCGCTAGTTGCATAGTCCGGCGCGCGAATGCTCCACGTTACGGGCACGCCCGCTTCGAATGACCGGGTATTCACGCCGGAGGGTTCTGCAATGATGAAATCCGGCGGCGTGAACAACGTCACCTCGCCTTGCTCGTCAACCTCCGCAGAATTCTCGCGGTTCGTCACCAACGCGGTCACTTCGAACAATTGATTCGTGGTGAGATTGTCGAAACTCGAAGTCATATCGAGCGTGAGCTGCGCGGGCAATTGAATGCGAATTTCATCCGTGGGATCGGCGCTATTCAAAATATCCGCCGGCCCTCCACTGCGCGAGGCCGTGGCTTCCACAATGCGCGCCGTGAAAGTTTCTTGCACGTTGCCCGCGGTCGGCACATCCGCCGCCGCAATCGCGAAGCGCAACGTCGCTTGCTCGCGCTGCGGAATGCGCGCAATCGTTTGTTGCGCATTCGGAATTTGCGAATTGCCGTCGCTCGTCAATTCCACCACCACGTTTTCAACGTCTTCGACGAGACTGCGGTTTTCAATCAACACTTCAATTGCAAAATTCTGCTCGATATTCACCAAACCGACGTTCGTGCCGTTGAAAGAATTGTACACGTCTTTCAGCGTAGTTTGTTTGATCTGCACCGTCGCCGTGGTGGTCACGCTGATTTGCCCGTTCATCGTCGCCAGGCCGGTTTGATTGGTGTTCTGATCCTTCCAATCCAACGCGGCTTCCAGTGAAGCCACGCCGCCGCGATCGCCGGTGGAAGCAACCGTGTAGACCAACGTATCCACTTCGCCGCCGTTCAAAAGCAAACCGCCTTTGTGCAGCAGGCCGCTCGGGGCTTCGATCACGTAATCGGATTGCACTTCCTCGTTTATTTTGATCGTGAAATCCTCGCGCGCCGGCGGATTCAACACCACTGCGGCGCCGCCGGTGTCTTGCACCACGACGTAAATGTACCACGGTCGATTATCCGAACCCGGAACTTGCGGCTTCGAAGGAGATACACTGGCGATATACAAACCGGCCGGGCGCTGCACTATCACAAACTCGGAATCATCCTGGGGATTCTCGATTGCCACATTGCCGCCGGTGTTGCGCGCTTTCGCCGAGACAATCTCTGCCGTGAAATTCTCACGCGCGTTTTCAGCGCCGCTCGCGGTCACATTAAAAGTAACCGAATTGAACAAACCGCCGCTGACTCCGCCAAGAATGAAGCGTTCCGCCGGAGCGATGACGCTATTGCCGTCGCTCTGCAAGCGCACCCTCACACTATCCGCATGCTCCTGGCCAAGATTCTCCACAACCACTTGCACTTGAAACGCCTGGTTGAGATTCACATTCGGCAAATTCGGCGCAGAATCGGAACGCCACGCCACATTGGACATGCGCAAGCTCGCTGCGGTTTCAACCTTCACGGAAGCGTTGCCGCCGTTATGACTGCGCGGATCTCCGCTGTTTAATTCCACGCCGCGAATCTTTCCAGTGATCGTGTTCGCGCCCAAATCGCCGCCGGTTTTGCTCACTTCAAAACGCAGGGTGCGCGTTTCATCTTCGCGCAAAACGTTACCGCCGCCCACGAATGCGCTGGGATACTTAATCTGATAGCCATTCGGCGAAGAAAGATCGATGCGCGTTTGCGACGTATCGCTAAAGTCGATGCGCACATCGCTCTCGCCGAGGTTCTTCACACTCATATCCACGAACCACGGCTGCGTTTGATTGCGCGTCACTGCCGGTTGCGAAGGCGTAAGCGCAAGAATCTGCAGCTCGCCGGGATTCTGCACCACAAACCCGCCGCTATTGCCGTCGCTTTGCACGGATAACTTGTTTTGATTGGATTGATCCGTCAGCCATGCACGGCCCACCACGGCCGTCGGTCCGGTTTTGATGCCCGTGCTGCGAATCTCAAAGCGCAATGAATCCGCGGTTTGCGGCGGCAACGTCACGCTATTCAAACGCTGAAAGCGTGTGGGCCTGACGATATCGTACTCGCTCGTTACATCGCCGACATTGAGCAATTGCACGCGCGCGCTATCCAATGACACGGCAAAACCGCCGTTGTTCCGCACCGTCATCACCAATGCCCAGTCTTTTTCCATCTGTCGCGTCACGTTCGCTTGCGTCGCACGCATATTCACAACTTGCAATTGCCCCGGCTGCGTGACTTGCACGCTGTCACTCAAAGCGAGGTTCGGCTGGAAGCCGTTGCCATTTTGCGTTCCTCGCAACTCTAGCGTGAGAGGATACTTTCCCGGCGCCATGCCCAGGGGAATAGCAGTATTCACAAAAGTCAGCAACGTCGTGTCATTCGGCGGAATGGCGGTATTGAAATTCAAATCCAATCTGGCGGAAAAATTCGCCGCGCCATCCGTGAACAAAAGGCGCGTGGGCGAAAGCAAGAGCACCGTGGCGCTGCCCGTGTTTCGCACTTTGACTTTGAACGCATACTGGCTGCCGATATTCGGCGTTTTCGGCTCAAGGCTTTTGGCAAGGTACGCAACGTTCGGTTGCGCTTGGACCGTTATGCTCGTGGTGCCGTTATCCAATCCCACCACGGTCGCGCTGCTGTTGGTCTCCGTAGCCGAAACCTTTGCCCATAATTGCGCCACCCCAGGAGTCTGGCCGGTAAGTGTGACATTGAAACGCAAACTGTCCGTGCTATTTCCCGCCAAGATTTTGGAGGAAGTGCCCAACCAGTTCTGCGGATTCACAGAATAGGCATAATCGTTTTGAAATTGATTTCCGATCCGGAAACGCAAGCTCGTGGAAGTATCCGTCTTCACTGCGACTTGACTTTCTCCGGTATTTTCCACCACGACAAAAACCTGCCACGAACGCGTTTGTCCAACACTCACGAGCGGCTGCGAAACGCGCACGGACTTCACGACAAGCCGCGCCGGGCTTTGCGCGAGCACCGTGCCGTTGCCCAGCGTCGAAGTCACCGTGCGATTGCTGTTCAGCTCCCGGCCTTTGGTGCGCACCGTGATGGGCAAAGGCTGTGCGCTGGATTGATCGCCGGTTTTCGTGACCGTGATGATCAACGACTTCGTTTCATTGCGGCGCAGCAATGAGTCGCCATCGGAGAAACGTGAGGGCTTGTTATAAAAATAGTTCGAATTGTTGCCGATCGCGATAAACGTCGAGTCTCTGTGGAGCAAACGCACCGTGCTTTGGCCGGTGTTGGTCACGCGTGCGGTCACGGTCCATAGCAGCGTTTGTCCGGCGGTCACACTCGGTTGCGAAATTATGAGCGCCTCACGAATCTCCATCGTGCCCGGGGTTTGAATCGTGACTTCACCCGCGCCGCCGTTATTCGTGTTCGCATTCACATCGAGGCCGCTGGCATCCTTGCCCAATGCAAAGCCGGAGATTGCGGCCACTCCTTCTTTAATGCCGGTTTGATTGATGCCGAAGACCAACGTGCCGATCGAGTTGCCGGCCAGCAACGTGCCGCCTTCCTGCAATTGCGTGGGATAAGTCAGCGTGGGCGTCACATCCGTCGCGCCGACGAGCATGCGCACGTAGGTTTTGCTCGGCGTCAAATCGAGCGTGAGATTCGCTGCGGAACGGTTTTGCACTTTCATCGTAATTTGCCACAACTTGGTCATTCCCGCAGTCACCGTCGGCTGCGAAGGCTTGATTTCGATGATCTGCAAAGCATTGCCTTCGATCACAAACCAACGATCAGTTGCGTCCGCGCTCAAATCCTGCGCAGCCGCGCCGGAGTTGGCGTCGCGCCCATACGCCACCGCGTCGATCGTAGTCAAGCCTAGCGTTGCGCCCGGAAGAATATTTACCGTGAAATTGAATACTTCCGTCGCGCCGCTGCCAATCGTTTGCGGATTGTTCGCTTCGGCTGCAACCACGTATTCGTGCGTTTTGTCGAGCGGGCCTTGGAAGAAGCGCAGGCGCACGCTGTCAATGACCGCGCTGGAGGAACCGCCGAGCGCCGGGTTGTTCGCAATGCGCACGCTCACCGGAAGATTGATGGTCGCGCGCGCCACGGTATCGGGCGCGGAAGTGGCCACGCTCAAAATGCTCAATGCTGCGGGCCGCAACACCGTCCATGAATCTTTGTTGCCAGCATCATTGTCGCTGACCTGCGAGCCGTTCACGGTTCCCGAAACTTGGCCGTTAATCGTCACAGTTTCGAGCGCCGCGGTGTCTTTCACACGAACTTCGAAAGCGAGCGTCTCTTGCGTATTGCCCGCCACGCTTTGAGGATTCCCGCTGCTCGCCGTCACAACATAGTCCGGCGTGCGATCCTGCGTGCCGAAGAAAGTCAAGCCGCCCGCGAGGTTTTGAATCGTTGCCGCGCCGAGATTCTGCACGATCATGTTCACAGTGACAGCGGATTGTCCGCGCGTCACCGTCGCCGGCGAGGCCGTCACGCTCACGATGTTCAAGCTGCCCAGCGTGATTTGCGTGCTGCCGCTCGCGTTGCTGCTATTCACATTCACCGTCGCAATGCCGCCCGTGGTGCCGGCGCGGAACGTGAACACCAACTGTCCTTGCGCATTTGTGTTGATCTGTTTGCCCGGCGTCCCGGGATCAACGTCGTTCTCCGTAATGTCGCCATAAGTCGGCGGCACGATCGCGACCGTGAATCTGCGGTTCGGCCCAACGTTATTGCCCTCCGCGTCGAGAATTGCGGTGCTGGTGATTTGCGAGGTGCTCGCGCCGTCCGCGGGCAAGCCGGTCCGCGCCGGCGTCAAAGTCACCACGCCGCTTGGCGCGCCGGGAATGACGGTAATCAAGCCCGTCGCATCACTAATGCCCGCGGCATATGTGCCGACGATCGTACCGTTTACAGAACCATCCGCCGCGCCCAAAGTCGGCGCAAACGTGAAGGACGAGCCGGTCGCATTCACGGCCGGGGTGAGATTTCCCGTGCGACTCCACGTCACGCTGCGGTCGCCGATAAAATTGCCGCCCACGTCGTAGCTCGCGGCATAGATCGTCACTTCATTGTCCGCGTCCAACGTGAGCGTATTGAAAGCTGCGCCGCCGTTATTTGGCGCGGTGCGCAGCACGATGCTGCTCACCGTGCCCTCGCTCACGGTGATCACGCCGCTGTTATCGCCTGCAATCGCGGCGTTGGGATGCGTGGCGCGGATCGAGCTGGTTTGATTCGCGCGCACGGCCGTGAACGTCGTCGAGAAGCCGCTCGCCGCGCTCAAGTTTCCGTTCGAGCCATCGAGCGACCAGTTGACGATTTCATCGGAAATATAGTTGTTCTTCGCGTCGAAGCCGCCCGCATGCACCGTGAGCGTTGCGCCCGGTTGCAGCGTCACGTCCCCTTGCGGCGCTTTATTGCCGCTGGCATCGCTCAATACCACCACGTGATGCAAGCGTCCGACGTTGACAGAAATCGTGCCCGTGGTATCGAATCCAGCGGTGGCATGCGTAGCGCGAATCAGGCCGCTTATGCGCGCCAAAGAGGGGGAGTACGTAATCGTCGTGCCCGTGGCATTCACTGCCGGCGTCAAGCCCGCGCTCGTCCACGTCACGTTTTCATCGCGAATGTAATTGCCGTCATTGTCATAGCCGGCCACGTGCATCGTTAATTGCCCGTCGGTGGTGATGGTCGAGTCGCGCAGCTCCGCGCGATTGCCCGTTTGCCCCACCGCAATTTTGATCGCAGTGAGATTGCCGGGAATCACTGTGAGAGAGCCGGTGAGATCGCTGCCCGCTGTGGCGTGCGTTGCGCGAATTTGGCCCACACCGGTTTTGCTCGGATTGAGCGTTGTGGCCGTGCCGCTCGTCGAAGAGAGCGTGCCGATATTCGTTCCGGCAATGCTCCACGTCACGCTCACGTCGGATTTGTAATTATCATCGGCATCATAGCCGCCCGCGTGCACCGGAAGATTTTCATCCGTGGTGAGTGTATCATCTTCCACAATGCTTTGCTGCCCCGAAGTGCCCGCGAGAATTTTAATGTGATGCAAATCGCCGACGGAAATATTCAAATCGCCGGTGGAATCGTCGCGCGCGGAAACATGATCCGCGAAAATTTTTCCGGTACCCGGCCGCGTGAGCGTGAGCGTCGCCACTTTGCCGCTCGTCACGTCGAGCACGCCGATGTTGTTGCTCACCCGCCAGTTCACGTCATAATCGCCGAGATAGTTGTTGTTCGCATCATAACCCGCGGCATGAACTTGCAAAACATCGTCGGTGTCAAGATTCAAGTTGCCGACGCGGGGCCCGCCCGTGCCGCCTGGCCCGCGCACGATTCTGACTTCATACAGATTGCCGCTGCTTACCGTAATCGTACCCGTCGCGTCGTCTTCTAATGAAGCATGATTAGCCGTGAGCACTGCGGTTCCCGCGGTGGTCGCCGTCAAACGCGTCGTGGGGCCAAACGTGGGATTCAAATTACCGATGGTCGCACTCAGGCTCCACGTCACGCTCACGTCTTGAATGCGATTGTTATCCGCGTCAAAACTGCTCGCGTGAAAATCAAACGTGTCGCCCGTGGTCAAAGGCACGTCCTGCACTTCCGTGCCCGGCCCCGATACGCCGGAGAGCACCTTCACGCGTTTGGCGACACCGGTGGAAATGGTAAAGAAGTTCGTGCTGTCATCTTGCACCGAAGGATGATCCGCGCGAATGCGTTCGACGCCCGGCGTTTGTGGATCAAAGACGGTGGAAGTATCGAACGTGCGTGAGAACACGCCGCGGCCGTTCACGGCAATCCAATTCACCGCAAAGTCGCCGAGGTAGTTGTCGTTAGCATCATAGCCCGCGGCGTGCAATGTGAAGCTGCCGTCCGTGCTCACCGGGCGTCCGATGAAACGCGTGCCGTCGCCGTTCGAACCTTCGACAATACGAATCTTCGCCAGCGTGCCTTCGCTCACCGTTATCGTGCCCGTCGCATCGGAGAGCAAACCCGCGCTCGTCGCGTTAATCTGTCCCGTGCCGCGCGTCACCGCAGTGAAGCGTGTCGTGACGCCCGTGTTTTGCGAGAGCGTGCCGATGTTGCCGGTCACGCTCCAATTCGCGGACACGTCTTGGATGTAATTGTCATCGCGGTCGAAGCTCGCAGCGTGCACGTCCTGCGTGGCGCCCGTGGTGAGGCTCAACGTATTAACCTCATTCGTTTCGCCCGCGGTGTTGAACAAAATCTTCACGCTGTATTCCGCGCCGTCGGTAATCGTAATCACGCCGGAGCTGTCATCAATCACGCTCGTATGATTGGCAATGATGCGGCCTGTGCCGGTCTTTGTCGCTTCGAACGTCGTGGCCGGTGCGTTTGTGCTCGGATTCACGTTGCCAATCACGCCGAGGACGGACCAGTTCACGGATTGATCGCCGACGTAGTTATCGAATTGATCATAACCCGCGGCGTGCACGGGCAGAGTTTTATCCGCGTCCAAAGTCTTTGCGCCCAGTTCCGTGTTATGGCCGCTATTGCCTTCCACCACGCGCACGCGGTGCAAGCCTGCGGCATTCACGTTGAACAAAAGCGATTGCCCGGATTTGTTGCCGCCGCTCGCAGTGATGAACACGCCGCTCTGCGCTTTCGTGATCGTTGCGTTGCTCACGGTCACGTTCGTGCCGCTCATTTCCACGCTGGTTTGATTCAGCGTGCCCGTGGCGTCGCTCAGCGTCACCGTGCCGTTGAACACCACGTCGTTGTCGTTTTGATCGCGCGCGGTGATCGTGAAATTGAATGGCGCGCCCGCGGTTTGCGTGCCGATGGCGCTGAACACGAACTTCGCCAAGCCCGAGGCGCTCACGTCGAAGCTATTCGTCACGAATTGATGCCCCGTGCCGTCGCTCACGGTGATCACACGATTGTTGCCCGCCTCGGGAATCGACGCGCTCACCGTCTTCGTTCCCGCCACAAAAGCGCCGCTCGTGGTCGGCGCAATCGTGCCGGTGTTGATCGCAATCGTCACGCTGCCCGTGAAGCTCGTCACCGTGTTGTCGTATTGATCGAGCGCCGTGAGGCTCAAGGGAAAACTTGCGCCGGCAGTTTGGTCGGTAATCGTCGGGATGAAAAACTTCGCCAGCGCCGCGTGATTCACATTGAAGGCATTCGAGGTGTTGCTCACGCCCGGTCCGGTCACGGTGATCTTATTGTTCGTTGCGGTTTTTGTGATCGTGAATTTCTGCGTCAACACGCCGGCTGTAAAGTTTTTGCTGGTCTGCGGCGCAATGGAGTTGCTTTGATCGGACAACGTCACGTTGCCGGTGAAATTCGCAACCGTATTGTTGCTCGCGTCCCTCGCGGTGATCGTCAACGTGATCGAATCGCCGGCCACGAAACTATTCACCGTGCTGATGTCGAAATGGTGTATCGTGAGCGCTTGCACATTGAAGGCATTCGAGACGCCTTGCTGGCCGCCGGCGGCCTGCGCCCGGATCGTGTTCGCGTTGCGCGATTGCGTCATGCGCACGCTCTCTTTGCCCACGCCGCTGTTGAACGCCGCGCTGCTCGTTGGAGTGATCGTGCCGGTCAAGTCCGAAAGCGTCACCGTGCCGGTAAAATCGGTTTTGAGATTGTTTTGGCCGTCGCGCGCGCGGATGGTAATGAGAAAGTTCGCGTTGGTGGCTTGGTCCGAAATCGTATCGAACGTGAAGCCCGCGAGCGCGCCTGGATTCACATTGAACAGGTTCGAAGCGCCGGTCTTCGCGGGCGCGCCGCCGGAAACCGTGAGCTGATTGTCCGCACGCGTTTGATTGATCGTCACGCTTTGTGAGGACAACACGCCGCCCGTAAAATTACCGCTGCTAAAATTGAGATTGGTCAAATCCGTGATGTTGACGGATTGATTGAAGCTCGTCGCAATGTTGCCGAACGTGTCCTGCGCCACGATTTTTATATTGAAAGCCGCGCCCGCAATTTGCGTTGCAATCGCGCCGTTCGTGGTATTCGTCACCACAAAATGATCGAGCGCCGCGGGGCTGACACTAAAAGGCAGAGAGGTGGCGGTTTTGCCGCTGCCGTTCGCGTAAATTTCCACGTTCGCCAAAGCTTTCGTAATGCGCGCGTCGTTGATCGTCTGCGAAACTTGATTCGAGAACACCAACGGAGAAGCCGTGAGCGTGCCGGTATTGTCGCTCAATGTGACGGTGCCGGTGTGCGCAACGTTGTTGCCGTTCGCGTCGCGCGCCGCAACCGTCACACTAAAATTCTCCCCGGCGTTTTTATCAGTGATCGTGCTGATCACAAATTCGGCGAGATTGCCGCTCACGACGTTGAACGCATTCGAGCTCTCATTGCGCGTGCCGTCCGTCACTGTGAGGATGCGATTGTTGCCGGTATTCGAAATCTGCACGCTGCCGTTCCACACGCCATTGGCGAAGTTGCCGCTCACGCTCGGTGTGATCGTGCCCCCGCCGGAGATGGAAAGATTCACCGTGCTCGCAAAACTCGCCACCGTGTTGTTGTTGAGATCGACCGCAGTGACGATCACCGGAAACGGCGAGCCGGCCGTTTGCGGACTTGCAATGTTGGCGATGCGAAAATCATTCAGCGGCCCGTGCGCGACCGCGAACGTATTCGAAGTGCCGTTGCTCGCGGGCGTGCCGCCGTTTACGGTGATGGCGTCGGCGCTCGAAGCTTTAGTGATCGTAACGCTCTGCGAAGCAAGCACCCCATTCGTGAACAAAGCGCTGGTGATGGGATTGATACTCGTTGTCGTATTTGAAATCGACACCGCACTGCCCGCCCCGTTGTGCGAAGTCGCGAGATTGCCGAACTGATCCTGTGCTTCTATTCTAATATTAAAAGAAGAACCCGCTTGCTGGCTGCCGATATCACCGCTCGCCGTATTCTTCACCACAAACCGGCTTAACGGCGCGTGCGTCACATTAAAATTATTCGATTGCCCGATGCGATTGCTGCCGCTTGCATTGATGATCACGCCGCTTTGCGCTTTCGTCACTCGCGCATCAGTGATTGTGACCGAAGCTTGACTATTGAACACAAGCGGCGAGGCCGTGAGCGTGCCGGTATTGTCATATAAATTCACCGTGCCCGTATGCAGAAAATCGTTGCCGTTCGCGTCTTTTGCTCTAACCGTCACATTGAAATTTTGGCCGGCAATTTTATCTGTGATTGCGTCAATCGTGAAGCTCGCAAGCCCGCCGGAGTTGACGTCAAAGGAATTTGTGGTTTCGAAGAAAGCGCCGTTCGTCACTGTGATGGTGCGATTGCTGCCGATATTCGAAATCGCGACGCTGCCGTTCCACACGCCGGCGATGAAATTCCCGCTCGCGTTCGGCGTAATCGCGCCGCCGCCGGAAACTGAAATGCTCACTGTGCCCGTGTAGCCCGTCACCGTGTTCTCGTTCGCATCCACGGCCCAGACCACCAATGCGAAGGGCGCGCCCGCGGTTTGCGGGCTGGCAATCGGGCCGATGCGAAAATCGGTTTGCGGCCCGTGATTCACGGCGAACGTGTTCGATGTGCCGCTGCTTGCGGGCGAGCCGCCATTTACCGTAATCGCATCTGCGCTCGCAGTCTTTGTGATCGTCACGCTTTGCGAAGCGAGCACACCGTTCGTGAACACGCCGCTGGTCGTCGGAATAATATTGCCTGTCGTGTTCGCAATCGTCACCGCGCTCGTGTGCGTGGTTACGATATTGCCAAACGCATCTTGCGCTTCGAGCCGAATATTGAATGACGTTCCCGCTTGTTGGGTTGCAATATTGCCGCCCGCGGTATTCTTCACGGCAAACTTGTTGAGTGCCGCGTGCGTCACGTTGAAGGCGCCCGATTGCCCGACTTTGCCGTTGCCGCTTGCGGTGATCACAACGCCGGTTTGCGCTTTGGTGATGTTGGCATCGGAGATCGTTACCGCGGTCTGGTTCGAGAAATTAAGCACGGAGCCTGTCAACGTTCCGGTATTATCCGACAAAGTCACCGTGCCCGTATGTGCAACGTCATTGCCGTTGGCATCTTTCGCGCGCACCGTCACCTCGAAATCCTGCCCGGCAATTTTGTTTGTAATCGTATCAATCGTGAATTTTTCGAGCGCGCCGCCCACCACGTTGAACGCGTTCGAATTCTCCGAACGTGTGCCGTCGGTAACGGTAATGACGCGATTGATTCCGGTATTGGAAACTTCCACGCTGCCGTTCCAAACGCCGCCGACAAAATTTCCGCTCACGTTCGGCGTAATCGTTCCGCCGCTGGAGACGGTAAGATTTACCGTGCCCGCGAAACTCGTTACCGTGTTCTCGTTCGTATCCACGGCCTTGACTACCAACGCGAAAGGCGACCCTGCAGTCTGCGGGCTAGCAATCGGGTCGATGCGAAAATCATTTAGCGCGCCATGATTGACTGCAAAATTATTCGAAACGCCGGTCTTTCCGGAAGCGCCGTGCGTTGCCGTGATCGCGTCGGCGTTGGAAGCCTTATTGATCGTCACGTTTTGCGGAGTGAGCACGCCGTTCGTGAAATCACTGCTCGTGATGGGCGCAATGCTCGCGGTCGTGTTCGTGATTGTCACTGCGCTGCCTGCGCCCGTGTGCGTTACGACGGTATTGCCAAACGCATCCAACGCGACGAGCTTAATATCGAAAGCAACGCCCGCCGTGCGCGCGGAAATATTGCCGTCCGCGATGTTCGTTACGGCGAAGTGATGCAGATTGTTATGCGCGACCACGAACGCCTCGGATTGTCCCAAATGGCCGTTGCCGTCGTTCGCGGAGATGACGACGGCGGCACTCGCTTTCGTAATGTTCACCGGCAAAGTGCGCAAACCCGCGGTGAACGCGCCGCTATTGGCGGGCGAAAGCGAGCCGGTATTGTCGGAAAGCGTCGTGCTGCCCGTGAAAGAAGAGACGGTGTTGTGATTGACATCGTGAGCAGCAATGGTAATATTGAAAGCGTTGCCGGCTTGCTGCGCGGCAATCGCGTTAAAATGAAAATGGTGCAGCGCGCCGACGTTAACGTTGAACGCGTTCGATTTTCCGCTCTTGCCGTTCGCACTGACGATGAGAGTATCATTTATTGCCGGCAAATTCAAAGTCACACTCTCAGTCCGCACGCCCGCGGTGAATGCGCCCGCGTTTAATGGCGCGGGTGTTCCAGTTGTGGCAGACAGGGTGGCTGTGCCGACAAAGCTCGTGACGGTATTATTGAAAGTATCCTGCGCGGTGAATGTTGCGGGAAAGCCGATGCCCACGGCTTGAGGACTGGGAATATTCGAAACTGCAAAATGATGCAATGCGCCGGGATGTAAGAGAAAAGGATTCGAAGCGCCCACGTGATTGAGAGTATCACGGACATTGATGATTCGCCCCGCGCCCGCAATATTGAGGAACACCGTATCGGTTAGTACGCCGTTCACAAACAAACCGCTCGTGTCCGGTTCAACGACGCCTTGATTGGCGCTGAAAATAACGTAACGTTTGAACTTCGTGACCAAATTTTCAAAGCGGTCGCGCGCGTAAAGTTTCAAGCTGAACGGCACGCCCGCGGCTTGCGTTCCGACATTGTCGATCGCAAAGTGGTCCAACGCCGCAGGCACAATGCGAAACGGCGCGGTCTTGGCAGTGTCGATCACCGCACCCGTATCGTTCAATGTTTCGACGAACAACTGAAACGTGTCGGCGAGCGTGGAATTATACACGATGGCCAGGTGCAACCTCGCGGAATCGCCGGCGGCGAGGGCCGCGCCCGTTCCGTCGCGATAGAGCGTTACTTTATGATTGGCCACTTTGATGGAATCGTAGCCGCCAGTGACGCCATAAACATTGAAGGCGGCGCTTACGAGCGAGTCCGTAAAAGTGGAATCAAACGTCACGCGAATCCGCCCTTTGGCAGGGAGGCCGGCGCCGTTCAAACTGCCCGAAAGGCTTGTTCTGAAACTCAAAGTATAAAGCGCGCCTGCGCCTGCAGTGGTATCCGAAGGCGTAACGAAAACGCGCGTGAGCGTTCCTTGCGCAAAGACCGGCGCAGTAGTGAGCAACAGCGCCAATGTCGCCAATCGAAAGCGACGCGACAAAGCCGAATCCTTGGTCATGAGAGCACGATCCCTCTTTTATAAAAACGCATTGCGGTTAAGGTCGTCAGTTTACATGCTATGGCCCGCGAAACACGCTAAAAATTTTTCATGTGTTTCGTGGGCAACAAGATCGATTAGAGTTTTATTGCGTGGCAATGAACTGAATTGGCAGGCGCATGCGGTCAAGCTTTATCTTGCCGGTGGCAGAGCGCAGCTCGAAAGCGACTTCGTGATTCGCCAAAAGATTTTGCGGGCTGGTGATCAAGCCGAGTTTGAGCTCGACTTTTTTTCCGGGCAGGACCGTTTCGCCCAGGCCGGTGCGACGAATGCGGACCAGGTTGCCCTCGCGGAAAATCTTGAAGCCGCCGTTGATGGTCGTTGAGCTGGCGAGCTCCAACAGGCGCAAATCGAGGTCGCGCGGAAATTCGAAGACCATTTCCGCGAGTGGATCAAGCGTATCGCGCGTGGTGAAGTGGACGTCGTAAAGGGAGGCTTTTCCCGGTTCAGCGCGCAATGCGCGAATCGTAAAATCAGCAGAGCCGGCGGCGGGCGATGAGGAGCGTTGGGAATTTTGCCCCATAAGCTTGGGGGAATAAGCCAAGACTCCGCACATCATAAGCAGCGCCAAGGATTGGGCGCGAAAGTTCTTCATAATAACAGCTCCTGTCTCATCCATGTGACGTTGTTCTGCTCTGAAACATCACGGCTATGTTAAATTGCTTAAAATCGTGAGGCCGGCGTAATATTTTGCAAACACCTTGCCAGTGCTAGTCCGGCGTGACACTCTTGCGGCGGCGTGATGGACTGACTGTGTGGCGAGAGATCGCAAGATTTAAAGTCCAAATGAAACAGCGCGTTTCTCGGTAAGCACGAGGGCGAGCGAAGTTGAAGAGGCGAGAAGCACGGAGCGGCAAACAGGATCACAGGGTGTGTTTAAGTTTACTCATGTCTCAAACGCGGGATTACATCAAAAGCGCGCGTAACAAAATGAGAAAGCCCTTGCCGTCGTTTTCGGAAATTTTGAGATTTTTCTCGGCGCGCTTGTAGTTCGGGTTGATCTTGAGCGCGAGCCGAAACTCATCCAAGGCGCGCAGAAACAGGTTCCGGCATTGAATCAGATACGCGACGCCGAGATGATTGTGCAAGTCGGCGTATTCGGGCGAATCTTGAATGGCGGCGCGCAGGCGTTCGGCATATTGCTCCACAAAGGCTTCATCGCGCGCTTTTCCGCCGTAAATGAACTTCAAATAGAACTCGTTTTCAAAGCCAAAACTGCACTCCGTTTGGGCTTCACGCCGCATGCTTTGCAATTCTGCGATCGCCGCGGTCATCTCGCCCATGCGCATCAAATCGAGCGCGCTTTGAATCTTGGAAACGTCTTTCAGGCTGGCTTGCAGATGCAGCAGCGCGGCGAGGTGCTCTTGCACGCGCTTCGATCGAATCGAAGGCGGCGGCAAATGGCTTTCTGCTTCGAAGGACGAGTGCAACGTCTGCAAAAGCGCAAAGGCGAGATGAAACTTGGCCCAAAAAAATTTCGGGTTGATCGCCAACGCGGCTTCGAATTCCGGCATCGCTTCGAGCAGGCGATTTTGCTCCAAATACGTCACGCCGAGATAGTAGTGCAAGTCCGCATAATTGGGCGCGAGCTGTAATCCCTTGTGCAAGCTCTCTTCGGCCGTATGCAAATCGTTCTGCCGCAAGAGCGCAATGCCGCGAAACAAACAGATTTCCGGCGCTTCGGGCGTAAGCTCATGCGCAATCGCCAAAATTTCCAGCGCATCCGCGAGCAGGTTCTTTTCAATAAAAATTTGCCCCAGCCGAATGCAGGATACCGCATGCTTCGCGCGGCGCACTTTTTCCGCAATGAAAAAGAGCAGCTCCATCTCGGAAATCATGTCGAAGTGCACGGCCTTCAATTTTTGGGGAAGGGTATCGGGGGAAGGCTCGTCAGCGCACGACACTTCACGCTGCTCGATGATACGGCCCTGATCGAAAATGTGGGAAATAATCTTTTCGTTGCTGGCGGAATAGGTGGTCTGTACGTGCAAACGGTGACCGCCGACCAGGATGTCACCGTTTAAACCCAAGGGCTGCATGTCCTCTCCTCATATGCTCCTCGCTGCTTGCTTCACGTCGAAGAACTGGTCGTGTTCTTCGCGGCTGTGCTTGTGCTCTTGTCCGCGCCGCTTTTTTCGCTCGCGGTCGCGGGCTTGGCCTTGTCTTCGCTTTTGTCGGATTTGTTGTCGGAAGCAGAAGCGTTGCTCTTCTTGTAATCCGTAAGATAAAAGCCCGAGCCTTTGAAAATCAAACCCGTGCCGCCGTGAATGCGCCGCTGCACTTTGCCGCCGCACGTGGGGCATTTTTCCAACGGCGGCGCAGTGATGCTTTGGAAAATTTCAAAAGTTTGATTGCAAGAGTGGCAATCGTAATCATAAGTTGGCATGAATGCTCCTGTCTATAATAAAAGCAAAAACGATTTCCGGCAAGACGATTAAGAATTGTTTTGACAGTAATCGTTTTGTCTTTTGGTTTCGGGTGGTCCGTTTTATGTGGCAGCAATTTCCTCAAACGCGGCCTGCAAGCGGCTCATGGCCTCGCGCAAATTATCCATCGAGTTCGCATAAGAAATGCGCACGTGGCGTGTGCTGCCGAACGCCTCGCCGCCCACCAGCGCCACACCCGCATGCTCCACGAGCAACTGGCACAATACCGAAGGCGAGCTGATGACTCTGCCTCGATACTTTCTTCCCAAAACTTGCGCGATATTGCAGAAGATATAAAACGCGCCGCCCGGCAAACGCGCGGACACGCCGGGCAAATGTGCTACGGCCGCGTGCACAAAATCACGGCGCGCTTCGAACTGGGCGCGCATTGCCATGAGTGCATCCTCACTGCCTTCCAATGCCGCCAGCCCCGCCTCTTGCGAAATCGAGCAGGGATTCGAAGTGGTGTGGCTTTGAATTTTTGCGACGGCATGCGCCACGGGCAGCGGCGCGACGACATAACCGAGACGCCAGCCCGTCATCGCATAAGATTTCGAAAAGCCATTTACCAACAACAACCGCTCGCGAATTTCCGGAAACGATGCCAAACTCGCCGTCGTACTGCCGCGATAAACCAACTTGAGATAAATTTCATCCGCCAAGATCCAAACTTCATGCTTGCGCAACACTTCTATCAAAGCCTGCAATTCCTGCTTCGCATAAACCGCGCCGGTCGGATTCGAAGGATTGTTGAGCAGGATCAGCTTCGTGCTCGCATTGATCTCGCGCGCCAGCGCCTCCGGTTTGATTTTGAAATCGTTCGCTTCTTCCCCCGGCAAAAAGCGCGGCACCGCCTCCGCCATTTTTACCTGCTCCGGATAACTCACCCAATAGGGCGAGGGAATAATCACTTCGTCCCCCGGATTGCAAAGCGCCAGCACAGTATTGTGAATGCACTGCTTCGCGCCATTCGATACGACGACTTGCTTCGGCTCATAATGCGCGCCGAAGTCGCCAGCCAGCTTGCGGCAAATCGCTTCGCGCAAAGCCAAGGTGCCGACGTTCGGCGTGTATTTCGTCTTGCCCGATTCAATGGCGCGAATGCCCGCGGCTTTGATGTGTTCCGGCGTTTCGAAATCCGGCTCGCCCGCGCCGAGATCGATGACGTTTTTGCCTTGCCGCCGCAACTCCGCAATCAGCGTGGTGACGGCGAGTGTTTCGGAGGGATTGACGCGTTTGGCAAACTCGGATTCGGTAAAATGCATGGAGTGATCTCAAGTTTTTTTTCAAGCCGCAGAAGCAAAGCGGTAAGGCTCCACATATGTCAGCGGAACGCGCTTCGTCGGCGACATTTGGAAATTCGAGAGCTTCAAAAATTTGCTTACCGGCATCTTCGCGATGAGACGAACAACCAATTCGCGCAAGTCTTCCGGCAACGCCTCGAGATTATCCAAGGGAAAACTGCGCGGGCCATATTCAGTTTGTACCGTGAGTATCGAAAAATGACTGCTTGTCAAACTCACGGCGCGTGCAGTGGTTTGATTCAGCCTTAGGAGAATATGGTCGGTAAGCTCGACCCCGGTCGCCGGCTCATTTTCACCAAAAAAGATATCGAGCAAGTCTTCGCTCTCGTCATAGGCCAGTTTTATCTTTTCTCCGTTCGTTGCCGGAATTTCGGCACGATGAATTTTAAACTCGCTCCTAGCTTCACCGTTTGGGGATTATATGTGTTGCCCACCCCGTGACCACAAAGTTATTGGCAACATAACTGCCGCTCTCGTCCACTTGCGTTCTAAAAACCACTTTCGCGATGAGATGGTTGTTGTCGGGCAACAATTCATCGAACTGTTTGAAGTAGCGATCTTGAACGATCCGCCTCTTCATTTTGCACCGCGCTCAATTATGCTGCCAACACTGCGCAAATACAGGCGACGTTCACAATATCCTCCACCGAAGCGCCGCGCGAAAGATCATTCGCGGGCTTCGCGAGGCCTTGCAGAATCGGCCCGATGGCTTGATAACCCGCAAGGCGTTGCGTTAATTTGTATGCAATGTTGCCCGCGTCAAGATTGGGAAAGATGAAGACATTCGCTGCGCCGGCAAGGGCGCTATTCGGCGCTTTGCGTGCAGCGATCTCGGGCACGATTGCAGCATCAACTTGCAATTCACCGTCGATGAGCAATTCCGGCTTCATGGCACGCGCGCGTTCCGTGGCCTGCTGCACTTTATCAACCGCCGCATGCTTTGCGCTGCCTTTGGTGGAAAAAGAGAGCATCGCAACTTTCGGCGGTTCGCCGGTTAAGCGCTCGTGCATATGCGCCGAGGCGATTGCAATCGCGGCCAACTGCTCGGCAGTCGGGTCGGGCACCACGGCGCAATCTGCGAAAGTCAATACGCGATTGGTGTGTGGCGCAACCATTTCGAACGTGCTGGAAACCAGGGTATTGCCCGGTTGCAGACCGATGAATTGCAACGCCGCGCGCAGAACCTCCGAAGTCGAATAGACCGAACCGGCGACCATCGCATCAGCTTCGCCGGCATCGACCAATGCAGCAGCGCAAGGCAAAGGCTCGCGTAGCTTTTGTGGATCAATCTTTTTGGGCAATCCGCTTGCGGCGCTGCGGACGCTATACTTTTCTACCCAAGCGGGGACCGCCTCGTCAGATTGCGGCGCAATGATTTCAATCTCCGGCAACAGTACTTTGGCTTCATGTGCGGCGCGATTGATTTCCACACGCGCGCCGATCAAAACCGGCTTCACCAATCGCTCGCGCTGCAAAAATTCCACGGCGCGCAACACCCTCGGCTCAGTTGCTTCGGGAAAGACGATGCGGCGCAGATTTTGGCGCGCACGGCTGCGCATCGCGTCGATAAAATTCATGGCTTTTGAAATTTCTGCTGCAACCGCTCTTTGACCAAAGGCGAAACAAAACTGTCGATCTCTCCGCCCAGCTTCGCAACCTCTTTCACGATTGTGGAATTGAGATAGGTATATCGTTCGTGCGCCATGAGAAAGACGGTGGCGATGCCGTGCGAGAGTTTGCGATTGACGAGCGCCATTTGAAATTCATATTCAAAATCCGAGATGGCGCGCAGGCCGCGCAGCAGCGCACACGCGCCGCGGCTTCCGGCATAATCCACCAGTAATCCGGAAAAGCTGTCCACTTCGACGTTCGGCAGATTGGCGGTGACGCTGCGAATCATCTCCATGCGCTCGTGCGCCGTGAACACGGGGCTTTTGGAGGGGTTGTTCGTGACCGCGACCGTGAGCCGATCAAAGAGCTGCGCGCCACGTTCGATGATGTCGAGATGTCCGTTCGTAATTGGGTCGAAAGTGCCGGGGTAGATGGCGAGGCGCATTGCAAGATCTCTCCACAAAAACCTCACTGCAGTAGAATTCGCTAGGCCTTTTTTTGATAAAACCGCAATGCCGTTTCTCCAACAACTCTCTCCTTGAACATTTCCAGAACGTTTCCGCTCCGAAACGTTGTGCTGCGCACCGAGGTCTCCCAGACGAGCAAGCCGTCTTGCGCCAACCAAGTCTGGCTTTCAATCAATTCGAAACACCGGGGGATTTCATCGAAGCGATAAGGCGGATCGGCCAGGATCAGTTGATAGGGCGCGGCGCGGCGTCGGGGCTGCGACAAAAAAACAAACGCATCCGCGAGTATCACCTGTCCGTGATGCTCTAGATGCGTCCTGCGCAAATTTTCTTGAATGATTTCAGCATGTCGCCGCTGGTTTTCCACGAAAGCAACCGCGCGCGCACCGCGGCTAAGCGCTTCCACGCCCAACGTGCCGGCGCCGGCGAAAAGATCGAGCACGCTTGCACCGACGACAAACTCTCCTAGCACGTCAAAGAGCACGGTCCGCACGCGATCACTGGTCGGACGAATCTCACGGCCTGGCGGCGCGAGCAAGTTATGCCCTTTGCGTAAGCCGGCAATCACACGCATGGTGGCTCGCGTTACATCTCGAACTGCATGACCAAATCGAGGTAATCCGTGCTCAAGGATTTGCGATCCGACGGGCTGACGATGATTTTATAGACCGACACGTTGATGTTTGCATTCTCGAGCGCGTTCAGAAATGCCATCACATCGCTATTGGCGCCGGCCAGATGCACCTGAATGGGAGTGCCTTCGCCGCTCCCGGCGCCCGTGGCGAGCCGCTTCAAACTGAGATTGTTGCCTTCGCTTTGTTGCTTGAGCCATTCCGCGAAGTCGCTTGCGCTCATTTGATTGAGTGCGCCGGACAGAATGATGCCGCCGGCTTGCGGATCCATTTCGCCTTTTACCAGCGCTTTGTTCAAGGTGCCGCCGTTCGCCGACATTTCCGATTGCGAAACCGTCTTGGCGTCAAGCGCGCCCGCTTTCTGCCGCAGCATCTCAGCGACATTGCTCGCCTCTTGCGGAGAGGAAGACCGAAATTCCGCGAAGAAACGATGATTGCCGTGATACGTGATTAACGTGAAGTCATTGGCGCCGCTCAGGGAATTGGCCAATGCCCGCACGGTGGTAACTGCAAGTTTGGTGGAAGCAAGCTGTTGCCGTTCCAACGGCGACAAGGTCGCACTCAAATCCGGTTCGCGTGTGGCCGGCGTTGCAGCCGGAGTCTCGGTCGTCGCAAGCGGCTGCTCGGTCGCGCCCGGCGTTTCGGTTGCCATGCCCAGATCGGAGGTGTCCAATGGCGCGCTGCTCGCCGGCTCTTCAATGGCTTCCGCCGGCGGCTTGCTGACCGTGAGATCATCCTTCTTTTTGCGATCGCGCGGAAACAAGAAGAACACCGCGGTGAGCGCCATCAGAATCAGGCCCAAGACGATGAAATACGCTTTCGTGCGCGAAGACCCTTCGTTGCCGCTGTAAGCTTCCGCGGGCCTGCGCGAAAAGGAAGGCGCCGCCGACTCCCGGCCGAAAGACTTCGACTCCATGGGCTCTTGTTTGGTATACGAAGAGACGTCGTCGTCATCCATTTTTTTATACGGCTCATCGAGGCTAACCGTTTTTGCGAAACTCTCTTCGCTCTGGCGGTCCTCGCTGCTTTCCTCCTCACCCAACAAATTAATGTCGACCATTACCGGCCTCCACTCGATGATATTGAAAAAGGTTATAAATTCTTCAACGCCGCGCCGACCGAAACCACGAAGGTTTCGGGATTGTTTTGAATTTCGGGCGCCATCGTTTCGTCAACGATCTTGATTCGGCGAAACGGGTTCGCGAGATCGATGCGAATGCGATGGATATTCTGTAAAGCTCCCACAACCTGCGGGCTGATATTTTCCCCATAGAGGTAAATCGCCTGCATGTCGTCAACGCTCTTGCCGATTTTATTGTCAAGAATGATGCGCCGCAGTTCTTTGGAAAGAATTCTCGACAAATAGCTTTCATCCGTGTTCTGCAGAGCGCCTTGCTCCTCCAGCGAATAATCGACCTCTTGCGCCATGTAAAATTCTTTGTTTTTGAGAATGGCAAACTGGAGGTTTTCCTTGCGGATGTCGATGAGAGCCGTATAGGCGTCTTCTATGGAGTCGTAATTGGAGAGCAAGACGCGATGCGCGGCAAATACGTCGACCTCGATTGCCGAAAGCCGCAGATCGGTATTTTTGAACACGGCTTTGAGAAATTCCACGGCGGCACGGCGCACCACCACGACGATGACTTCGGCAAATTCCTGCTCTTCGGTGGGCGGCACGTGTTCGAAATCGATGATGTACTCTTCTAAAGGATTAATAACGCACTGCTCCACTTCCCAAAAGACGTGATCCTTGAGCCGCTGGCCCTTCAAGCTGACATCCACCGGGATGCGCTTGATCAGCACCATGCTGGAATCGAGAGTGAAGACGGCGCGTCGCGCCTGAAAGTTGGAGGTTTCATAAAGACGATTGATGTCCTCCGCGTATTTGTGGATGAGGCTGGCGTCTTTGAGAGAGGAAAACACGAAAGGCGCTCGCACACGTCCCTGTGCAATGTGAGTGATTTTATATTCGCCGTTGACACGCGAGGCTTCACTCATCCGCAGGGCGGTATCCCGAATGCTGATACCGATTATCCCTGTGTCAACATCCTTGGCCATGTCGTAATCCGATCTGAGCTATGATTTGGCATTCGTCGCCTAATTTTCTTTGCTAGGCCTTTTCCTTGAGGATTGCAGTCATATGATAGTCGATAGAATCCAGATTCGCAACGTTTTCTTTTAACACAACACGGCCACGACAGTATGCCTGCTGTTTCGCTGTCTACCTCATGAAATATATCAGCACTACCCAGCTTTTGCTGAAGCGCGCCTAACAATTTTTGCGTCGCGACCGCCTGATGAACAGGCGCCGGATACGCATCTTGACGGGATGACTGCCGTCAAGGCACGACCACATATGCTTTCAGCGCAAGCACCTTGCTCTTGCCGAGGCCCTTCACTCTCTCAAGCTCTTCTACACGCCTAAACTTGCCGCGCTGCGTGCGATACGCGATAATTCTTTGCGCTAACACTTCACCCACTCCCGGCAATCTCACTAACTCTTCAAACGTCGCAGTATTTAGATTGAGCGGAGATTCGATTCTGTTCAAGAGTGGTGCCGCCGAAGCACGCCACGCGAGGCGCTGAGTATCTGGCATCACGTGAGGCGCCTGCGCCCGCAGGCTGTCCAACAACGCAGGCTCAGCCGGTGGCGGCGGCAGGCTGCGGCGATGCCACAAAATCGTGCTGCCGATTCCGAAAGTCACGAGCAAAAACAGAATGGCGCGCTGCTCTGATCGCGTGAACCCCCGCATAAGAAGCTCGCATTAGTTTTCTTTCATTTTCTGCAAAATACTGCGCCAGTTTTGCGGCGGTCGAACACCATCGAATCTTGCCAATTGTTGGAAGAGATCTTTTTCCTTCATTCCAACTTTGTTCGGAATCCAAACGTAGATGCGCACGAGTTGATCGCCGCGTCCGTAGCCGTTGAGGTGCGCAATACCTTTGCCGCGCATTCTCAAAATTTTTCCTGATTGCGTGCCCGGAGAAATCTCCAACATCGCTTGGCCCTCGATGGTTGGCACTTCAACGCGATCTCCCAATACGGCTTGCGAGATGCTGATCGGCAAATCGAGCAAAATATCGTCGCCGTGGCGCTCGAAATGTTCGTGCTCAGCTTCTTCAATAACGACCAAGACGTCGCCCGGCGGTCCGCCACGCGGGCCGGCGTTGCCCTCTCCGCGGATGGTGAGATAATTGCCGGTGGAGACGCCCGCCGGAATTTCCACTTGCAAAATTTTTTCCGCTTCGCGCCGGCCTTCGCCCTTACAGTCGCGACACACATCGCGAATGATGCGGCCCTCGCCGTTGCACTGCGGGCACGCGGTGACGTTGATAAACTGTCCGAACAGCGAGCGCGAAACCTGCCTCCTCTCCCCGGTGCCGCCACACGCCGAGCATCTTACCGCTTCGCTACCCGGCTGGCTGCCGGAACCGCCACACGTATTGCAGCGCACATGGTGCTTAATCTTTAGCTTTTTGCTCACGCCCGTGGCAATCTCTTCCAACGTGAGCTTAAGGCGGACTTGCAAATCACTGCCGCGCGGTTGGCCGCCGCTGCTGCGGCTGGCGCGCGTGGCGCCGAAGAAATCGCTGAAAATGCCCTCCGACATGAAGGTGCGCAGCGCATCGGCCAAATCGAATTCGAAATCGCGCGCCGCATTATAACCCGGGCCGCGCAACGCTTCGTGTCCGAAACGATCGTAACGCGCGCGCTTCTCGCCATCGCGCAAAACCTCGTAGGCTTCCGCAGCTTCTTTGAATTTTTCTTCTGCCGCATGGTCGCCGGGGTTGCGGTCGGGATGATATTGCATCGCGAGCTTGCGATATGCTTTCTTTACTTCTTCTTCCGAAGCGTCACGCGCGACGCCAAGAATTTCGTAATAATCTCGTTTGGCCATATCTTCTCAAAGGAGGTACATTGACATGAACATTCACTTGCTGACAACCACTTTGGCGGGACGCAAGACTTTGTCTCGCAACATGTAGCCCTTGCAATGCTCCTCCAGCACGAGGCCTGCAGGCTTGCCCGCGCTAACCATTTCCGTCAGCGCATCGTGCAAATTCGGATCGAATTCCTTGCCCTCGGCTTCCATCGGCGCAACGCCGTAGTCGCTTAGCACTTTGTTGAATTTCTGATGAATCAACCCCACCCCTTGGCGGAGCGACTCGTACTCGCGGGCCTCATCCTTCACATTCAAGCAGCGCTCTAAATCGTCGACGAGCGGCAAAAACGCCGTGACCATGCGCGCGACCTCGATCTGCACACGGCTGTAATAATCGCGATCGGTGCGCTTGCGAAAATTTTCCATGTCCGCGGCCAGGCGCAGGTATCGTTCACGCAACGTTTCCACTTCGGCCGCAAGCTTCTCATTGTCAGCTTTGAGTTTCTTAAGCTCGGGATTCTGCACGCGCCGCCGAAAAAAGCCTTTCGGCTTTTCCGCATCTTGTTCCTGCAGGGCGCTTTCGGGAGGGAGGACCAACGAGGGCGTTTCATCCTGTGCTAATGCCAGAACACCGTTCCCATCAGCGTGTTCATCTACAAAAGCTTCAAGCTCGGCTAGCTCCTCTGCGCCAACCGCTTCAAGCTCCGGCTTGGGCGCTTCTGCTTGGTCAGCTTGCAAAACCTCGGTTGCGACGTTCGCCAGATCCGTTTCAAGGATTTTATCGTCGCGCTGCAAGGTTTGCTGTTCTTGCGCTGCTGCAGAGTCCCCCACACTGTCCCGGCCTTCCTCGACGTGTTGCTCCGCCTTTTCTTCTGTCCTTATCAAAATCAAATCCTCACATTCAATTAGTTTTTGCCGCCGACGCTTTCTTCCAACACTTCGGTCAAAACCTTCGCCATGAAATCCACCAACGCGACGACCTTGGGATAGCGCATGCGCGTCGGCCCGATCACGCCCAACGTGCCCGTCACACTGCCGATATGATACGAGGTCGTAATCAAACTGCAATACTTGATCAACTCGTCGCGGTTTTCTTCACCGATTGCAATGGTCAATTCGCCTTGGGATTCGTTTTGCTCAAAAAGATGAATGACGATCTGCTTGCTTTCGAGCAGATTGAGCATATTGGAAAGTTTGCGTTGATCGGAAAACTCCGGCTGCACCATAATGTTGTTGGTGCCCCCGAAATGAAAATTGCGCAGCTCGATTTGATCAATGAGCGGCGCCGCCGATCCGGTGATGGCTTGCACCAAGCTCGTATCGACTTCCACGAGATCGCGCAAGCGGCTGTCGAGCGTGTTCTTAATCTCCATCAAACTTAAACCGTGCAAGCGCTCGTTAATCACTGCCGCGGTTTTGTCCATGACTTCGCGCGAAACTTCGGCGTCCATTTTCAACAATATCGTGCGCACCAAGCCGGACTTGATCGAGAGCACCATCAATACTTTCTTCTCTGCGATAGGCACTAGCTCGATCTTCTCAAACACGCCTTGATAAAAGCGCGGCGAGAGCACCACCCCGAGCTGATTCGAAACACGCGCGATCATTTGCGAAGCGGCATCGAGAATCGAATCGACTTCTTTGGTCACGCGCAGGAAGTGTTGCAGAATCTCCGTCTTCTCCTGCTCGGAGAGCGCTTCAACTTCCATAAGCGAGTCCACGTAAAGGCGGTAGCCTTTATCGGTGGGAACGCGACCGGCAGAGGTATGAGGATGCGTCAGATAGCCCATCTCTTCGAGATCACCCATCACGTTGCGGATCGTTGCCGGGCTCAGGCCCACGCCGTGCTTTTTAGAAAGCGCTCTTGACCCCACCGGAACGGCGTTGCGCACGAAATCTTCAACGATGGAATTCAGAACCATGCGTTCGCGTTCGGAGAGGTGGTCGGCACTTTGGCTCGCTTTCATAAGCAGAATAATGTATGATGGTCGGACTGTTTCATTGCGTTAAAGCGCGGCAAGATACTATTCCATGCGCAGTAATGTCAAGCGAAAATTCCGCAGCATTTTGCGGAGGATGACTGCCAGAATGCGGCGCTTCCCATTCCTGAGCGTTTTTGCAAGAATCTTTTCGGCGCTTCACAACGGAGCCGGGCTTGCGCTCCAGCGCAACGAAGCAGCCGCGAGGTTTTGGCGGGCCGTGAATTCCTCCGGCTTGAGGTTTTCGATCTGCACGACGAGTGTTCTCAAATGCGCGCGAAACTCTTCCAGCGCCAATCCTGCAAAATCCGGCGGCGCGACTTCGAGCTTGGCGAGCGCATTCTTAAGATGCTTAATCGCGCCATGTTGAATGCCGCGGCGCAATTGATGATGCGCTGCCGCGGCTTGAATCAAGCCTTGAATGAAAAAACGCCACGGTTCGGTGTGGCGTTGCCAAATGCGCTCCCAGGCTTCGTGCGCTTCCCAATATTCGCCGGCATTGAAAAGCGCAAGGCCAGCGCGCAGATCGGCGCGGTCTGCTTCACTCAGCTTCGGCGTGAGCCGGGCGGCGTGCGGCGGCGCGGGGCGCAGTTGGTACTGCGGCGGGGACGGGTTCGATGATCTCACCTAGCACCGTACGAATAGTCCATTCTTCCGCTTTTTTATACCCGTCGTCGAACTCCAACATCGAGATCGTTTCCCACGGGCAATACTTCGCGCAGAGCGTGCAGCCGATGCAGCGCGGCAAATCGACCTCGACCAACTTGTGCACCGTCGGCGCAGAAGGATCGGGGCCGGGCACGATGAGAATGCAATCCGCCGGACAAAAATCGATGCACACCATGCAGCCCGTGCAGCCGCTTTGATTGATCACTGCAAGTTGCTTGGGACGACGAGTTTTGCGAAGCTGAATCGGTTTGTCGTATTTCGGGTCTTTGAAGGCCATGCACGCTCTCCGCTTTCGTTTTCAGCCATTGACTCGTGATTGCCGCCGATAATTGAGCCGCTAATCTAGAAAATCATTGCAGAAAAACAATGCCTTTCTCCAGCACTCCAAGCAAAAGCATTTGTAAGCGGATTAAATGGATCGCGCGGACAAAGCCTTGTCTGCTTACCAAAAAAATCCGCTTACAGAAAAGCCTTTTGCTTATAAGCAAAAGGCTTGAACGCATTTGAAAAGTAAGGCGAATCTTTCAATCACCGTTTGCGCAACACCGACTTGCCCGCATACTTTGCGCTTTCGCCCAGCATTTCTTCAATCCGTAGCAGTTGATTATACTTGCAGATGCGATCAGTGCGGGAAGCGCTGCCCGTTTTAATTTGGCCGGCATTGGTGGCCACGGCGATATCCGCAATCGTCGTGTCTTCCGTTTCGCCGGAGCGATGGGAAATGACCGCGGTGTAACCCGCGCGATGCGCCATCTCGATCGCCGCCAGTGTTTCGGTCAGCGTGCCGATTTGATTCACCTTCACGAGAATGGAATTGCCCACGCCCTGTTCGATGCCGGACTGCAATCGTTTCGTGTTCGTCACAAACAAATCGTCGCCCACAAGCTGCAACGACTTGCCGAGCCGCTGCGTGATTTTTTTCCAACCGTCCCAATCATCCTCCGCGAGGCCGTCCTCAATAGAGATGATGGGATACTTCTTGGCCAGACCTTCGTAATATGAAACCATCTCCTCGGCAGAGAGCGAACGCTTTTCGGATTTCAGCTCATAGGTGGTTTTCTTTTTATCATAAAACTCACTCGCCGCCGGATCCAACGCTATGTAAACATCCTCACCAGGCCGCAAGCCCGCGGCTTCAATCGCTTGCATGATCACCACGAGCGCTTCTTCGTTCGAGCCGAGATTTGGCGCGAAGCCGCCTTCATCGCCGACCGCAGTGCTGTGGCCTTGCTTTTTGAGCACGGCTTTAAGCGAATGAAAAACCTCCGCGCCCCAACGCAGCGCTTCGGAAAAAGACGAGGCGCCGAGCGGCATAATCATGAACTCTTGCAGATCGACGCTGTTATCCGCGTGCGCGCCGCCGTTGATGATGTTCATCATGGGCGCGGGCAACAGGTGCGCGGCCACGCCGCCGAGGTATTGATACAGCGGCAGATCGCTCTCATACGCCGCGGCTTTTGCCACCGCGAGCGACACGCCGAGTATTGCGTTTGCGCCGAGGCGGCTTTTATTCTCCGTGCCGTCCAGCTCGAGCATGGTTTGGTCGATCAACTTCTGCGCGGCCGCATCCATGCCGATCACTTCCGGCGCGATGATTTGATTGACATTCTCGACCGCTTGCAATACGCCTTTGCCTTTGTAACGTTTGGCATCACCATCGCGCAGCTCGATCGCTTCATGCTCGCCCGTGGAAGCGCCACTCGGCACCGCAGCGCGGCCGATCACGCCACGCTCCAAGACGACGTCAACTTCCACAGTGGGATTGCCGCGCGAATCCAAAATTTCACGGCCACGAATTTCAGCAATTGCAGACATGGGGGGTCTCTCCTGATTTCAATGGTTCAAAGTCCGTAATGATAAAGCAAAAACAATTATTGACAAAACTGTTCTTTTGATCGTTTTGTCTTTGTTGTAAGCAGAGTGATTCGGTTTCTAAATTGGCAGATCAAATCACTTCCACCTTGACCAAATTCGTCCCGCTCGGCACGCCCGGCGGCAGGCCTGCGGCAATGATCACGGTTTCGCCAGATTGCACGAGGTCGTTGGCGAGCGCGAGTTGCTTGCATTTTTGAATCAACTCATCCGTGTTTTCATATTCGCGGTCGATAAGCAAAGGATGCACGCCCCACACGAGCGCGAGTTGCCGCACGGTGGCAAGCACAGGGCTGAACGCAATGATTGGAACGCTCGGACGATAACGCGCAACCATACGCGCGGTCGAACCGGTTTGCGTGGGCGTAAAAATCGCGGCGACTTTTAGCTCGTGCGCCATGGCAGTCACGGCATGACTGATTGCCGCGGGCACGGAAACTTTGCCTTGATGCTTTTCCACGGGCAAGCGCTCGCGCCGCGATAAACGCGACTCTGCGGCGCTCACAATGCGCTCCATCACTTGCACGGCTTCCACCGGAAATTTTCCCACCGCAGTTTCTTCGGAAAGCATGACCGCGTCGGTGCCATCGAGCACCGCGTTTGCCACATCCGCAGCTTCGGCGCGCGTGGGGCGAGGGTTTTCCACCATCGAACGCAACATTTGCGTGGCGGTGATCACCGGCTTGCCTTGACGATTGCACTTCTCGATCAAAATTTTCTGCACGAGCGGCACGCGCTCCAGCGAAGTTTCGACGGCGAGATCGCCGCGCGCGACCATCAAGCCGTCAGTAGCTTCGACAATAGCGTCGATGTCCGCGAGCGCTTCGTGCTTCTCAATCTTCGCAATGATCGGTACGAGGCGCCCGAGTTGCCGCATTAGCTCGCGCAGAGCGAGTATGTCATTCGCGTTGCGCACGAACGACATGGCCACGAGATCGACGCCCGCTTGCAAACCGAATTCGAGATCGTCTTTGTCCTTCGCCGTGAGGCCGCTGAGCTTGAGCGTGCGTTTGGGGAGATTAATACCTTTGTTGGAATCGATGACGCCGCCGTGGACGACGCGGCAATGAATGTCGTGTTGATCGTGCCGCAACACGCGCAACTCGAGCATGCCGTCGGCGAGCAAAATCGTGTCGCCGACTTCTACTTCTTGCGGCAGGCTCGGATACGTGATCGACACTTCCTTCTCGTCGCCGGGCACTTTGCGGTTGGTGAGAATGAACGCGCCGCCGTCTTGCAACTGCGCGGGCGCCGCCATGGCTCCGAGGCGCAGTTTGGGGCCGGAGAGATCTTGCAGAATGGCGACGTGCTGCGCTTTTTGCGCGGCGACGGAACGAATGAGATCAATGCGGCGCTGGTGGCTCTCGAAATCGCCGTGCGAAAAATTCAAGCGCGCGACGTTCATGCCGGCGGCGAGCAGGGCGGCGAGCACGTCTTGCGACTCGCTCGCTGGGCCGAGAGTGCAAACGATTTTAGTGCGGCGTTGCGGCAAATTGAATGGCTCCGTTTTTGAAAGCACCCACTTTGAAATGTCATTCAGGAAGAATCTTCCCTCGTGCTCGGAAGAGAGCCGAGTTCTAGGGAAGGTTCTTCCAGAATGACAGTCTTGAAAAGGGTTTCTTCTGAATGATATTGCGCGTGAAATCATTCCCCCACGAGCATGATGTGCAAATCCATCACGTTTGTGCCGGTCGGGCCGGTCACAAAAAGATCACCGAGTTTTTCGAAAAAAGCATAGCTGTCGTTATCGCGCAAGTAGCTGCTCATGAAACGCATGCCGTGCATACGCGCGCGTGCGACGGTCCAGCCGTCGGCAAATGCGCCTGCGGCATCCGTTGGGCCGTCGAGGCCATCGGTGCCGGCAGAGAGCAACACGCAATTCTCGAGGCCATCGATATCGAGCGCGGCGGAGAGTGCGAGCTCTTGGTTGCGCCCGCCTTTGCCGCCGGAATTGCGCACGGTCACAGTGGTTTCACCGCCCGCCAATATACAAGCCGGCGTGCGAATCGGCTGTTCGGAATTGACGACGTTATGCAAGAGCGCGGCGTAGAATCTTCCGATGTCGCGCGCCTCGCCCTGCACACGGTTCGTGAGCACCATGCAATGGTATCCAAGGCTCCGCGCGTAATGCTCGCACGCCGACAAGGCATCCGCATTACAGCCGACGATGCTGTAATGGCTGCGCTCGAAAATCGGATCATTGGGTTTCGGCGTGTCGGGAATATATCCATTGCACCCTTCGGTGATATACTCCTGCACCGCTTTGGGCAGCTTTTGCCAAATGCCATAGAGCACCAAAATTCTCTCGGCGTCGGCGAAAGTGGAAGGGTCGGGCACGGTTGGACCGGAGGCGATAATGTCCACCGGATCGCCGATCACGTCGGAAAGAATCAACGTCACGAGCCGCGCGGGATGGGCCGCGCGTGCAAGCTGGCCGCCTTTAATGCGTGAGAGATGCTTGCGCACGGTGTTGATTTCCAGAATAGTCACGCCGTGCGAAAGCAAAAGGTTCGTGACGAGTTGTTCCTCCGCTAGTTTCAAATCGCCGGCGGGCAAGGGCAACAACGCGGAGCCGCCGCCGGAGATAAGGCAAATAATCAAATCATCGTGCTGCGCCGCTTCGGCCATTTGCAAAATCTGTTTCGCCGCGTGCTCGCCGCGCAAATCCGGAATGGGATGGCCGGCCTCGAGCACGCGGATCCCGCAATTGCCTGATAAAGTCGGATTGTCGCGGCAGTTCGTTACGACCAGGCCATGGTCGATCATTTCACCCAAACACGCCTCGACGCCCGCAGCCATGGCAACTGAGGCTTTGCCCGCGCCGAGGACGAACACTCGACGAAAGTCACGCAAGTCTAAAACTTCATCGGCAACGGTGAGCAAGTCGCCGTCGCGTTGCAGCGCGCGTTGCACGGCGGCCGCGGGATCGACCGCGGCGACGCCGGCCCAAAAGATCTCTTTCGCGTGTTGGCGCAGTTTCTTTTGCTGAGGTGAGAGCATGGCAGGGCCAAGGGCTAATATCAGAAAGCGAATTTCACTTTACGGCCAGAAGCGCGGATCATCCGAAAGCTCCTGCTCCACGGCTTTCAAGCGATCTTTATATACCTTCGTGCTGAAGCCAAATTTATAAGCAATCTGCAAAAACGTGTTGGCGAGATCATAGCCCGCGTTGTTTTCGCGCTCGGCCAGCACCACGTCGAGCAGCGGCGCCAGCCGGTCGCGCAGAATGGCAAAAATTTGATTTTGAATATTCTCGACCATCAACGTGAGCTTCAAACGCTGCGAAACTTCATGCAGGTTTAACACTTCTTTGCAAAGCTCAGCAGTGAGGCCCTCATAGAGGGAAGCGAGGCGTTTTTCCAACATGCTTTGGATTTGCCGGCTTACCCAATAGGTTTCCAGCTCGATGCCGAGCCGGTTGGCAAGGCGGGCGATTTCGAAGCTGCGTTTGTAGGAATCGAGATCGGTGGCGTCGCCGACGACTTCGACTTCGCGGCGCAGATCGTGGCTCAACGTGTAGCGGGTGGGCACGCGCAGCTCTTCGGGGATGGTCGCGCCCAAATCGCGCAAAGAGCGAATGAGGTCGCTGTATTCTTCATAGAGCTTGCTATAACTCTCGCCGATTTGGTCAAGGCGATCTTGCAACATCATTTGTATGACCTGCTGCCGCTCTTCAAAAAGCATGGCCGAAAGCCCAAGCGCTTTTCCGCCCCAATGCGTCTGCAAATATTCATTGAGATCGTTTTCCATTTCCGGCAAGTTGGGAATGAGCCGGTCGCGATGTTTGAGGTAATCCCAATTTTTATCCGCCTTGCGCACGTGACATTCCACGCCCTCTACGGCGCCGTGCTTGACCAAAGCATAGGCATAACGATTCTGTTCCTCGGTCACGCCGGAGTGTGCTTGCACCAGCCCGATCATTAAAGTCGTTTGCTCGGTTTGTGCTTCGGCAAGATCTTCGCGGTGCAGCGTATAGCTATAAAGCTTATCGTGATCCGGGGTATCGACAAAGAGCGAGCGAATGGCGTAGGTGTTGACGACGTGCTTGAACGACACCACTGCGGGCCGCACGAGTTTTTCGAACACGCCTTCGCCGTTTTTATATTCCGCCATATTGCTCGGCGCCAACGCGAGATTGCGCAAGAAACGTCCTTCGAAAGCGCGCTGGCTCAACACCTCCGCAAGCTGAATTGCGCGCGCGGCGTATTGAATTACTTGCACGGTTTCGAGGCCGGAGATTTCCGTGAAAAACCAGCCGCAACTCGTGTACATGAGCTGCATGTTGCGTTGCATCTCCATCAATTTGATGGCCGTAATTTTTTCTTCAGCCGACAAGGCTTTACGCTGATGCTCTGCGAAAAAAGCCGCCAAAGTCGCCGGCGTGCGCTGCAAGATGACGTGAATGTAATCGTTGCGCGCCGCCATGATATCCTTAAGAAGCGGCTCGCCGAATTCCAGGGTGAGGCGGTTTAATTCGTCACGCAATTCATCAAGCGCATGGCGCAGGGGGGCGCGCCATTCCTGCGTCCAATGTGCCGGGCCGCCGCCGCGACAGCCGCAATTGCGCGCCCAGCGCCCGACACCATGCGCACAGCTCCACGCCGTGCCTTCCCCGTTTTGCCCTTCCTTCAATTGCACTTCCCACGTGGGGGAATTCTCAGCAAGATACTCCGCATAATTCGTAATGCGAATTTCACGGCGCGGCACTTCGACATGGAAAAGATATGCCAGCCCGCGCTCGCCAAAACGCTCGTGATGACCGTAACTTTCGCCGTCAGTGGCAATGGAAACGAGCTGCGGCGCGCCGGTCCCGTTGGTGGGAAAACTCGCGTCGATGCGATGCGCGAAATTGCCGGCGTCGCGCACCAGGTGCTCGAAGCCCACGCCGCGCGAAAGCTCGCCGTGATAAAAAAAAATATCGAGATGGCGCTTGTCGATAGTTTTACCGTCATGGTCACGATCGAACCAACGATAGGCGTGCGAGGTGTCAATCTCACCATGCTCCACGCCCTGCCATTCGCCGCCGGCGAGCGGACGCACGCGCTTGGCTTGATACGGCGAAAGAATGAGGTACTTCATGCCATGATCGATGAGCAAGCGCAGAACTTGGTCGTTGACCGCGGTTTCCGGCATCCACATGGACTCCGGCTCGCGGCCAAAACGATAGCGAAAATCCGCCAGGCCCCAACGCACTTGCGTGATTTGATCCTGCACGCTGCTTAACGGCATAATGGTGTGGTTGTAGGCTTGCGCGATCGCCGTACCGTGTCCGCCGAAATGCTGCAAACTGTTTGCATCAGCTTGCAAAATGCGCTGATAGGTCGTGGGAGAGTTTTTTTCCAGCCAACTCAACAGCGTTGGCCCGAAATTGAAGCTGGTCAGCTCAAAATTGTTGACGATGTTGACGATGCGATTTTCCGCGTCCAAAACCCGCGCATAGGTGTTGGGCGTGTAGCATTCGTGCGTGATGCGCTCGTTCCAATCATGAAAGGGGTGCGCACTGTCTTGCCGGTCAATGGCTTCCGTCCAGGGGTTTTCGCGAGGTGGTTGATAAAAATGTCCGTGTATCGTGAGGCATTTTTGTGACATGCCGGAGCGTCCTTGGTTCAATTCAATCTAATGGTAACGCGATCTTCGTGCGATCAAAAGCGTCAGAAATTTAAATTTGCACACGCTGCAAGGCCGAGCAGGATACAAAATTTTCCCAGAAAGCGCAAGCGGTTTAACGGCGCTTTTGCGCGCAAATCGCACGTCAAGATTTTATGAAAGCGCCGCATGCAATCACGCGGGAATGTCTGTATATAGAAACGTGCAGCACGCGGTGAAATGCCGAACGTGCGGCACAGATTACAGGATGACGCTACGGATAAATCTTATTAGCAATACCTCAACTTCATTCCAAGACGGACTGTCACATGAAAAAGCTCATTGCGCTCGCGGCCATAGCATGGACCGTTGCTCTTCTTCCTGCGCATTCGCACGGCCAAGCATTTCGCTTGAACGGCGGGCGCAGCTTGCCCCACATCAATACGGCCTGGACGCTGCCGCGCGGGCAATTCACGCTGCACGCGTTCGGTTCTTCCTATTATCAAACCGTCGTGGTCAAACGGAACGGCGCATTGCCCGAAGCCAACACTTTTTGGGATGTGCAATCTGCACTCGCGCTCTACTTTGCCAGCGGCAAACATCTGGAATGGTCAGCAACGCAAGTGCTTTATCAAGACACGCATCGCGGCAAAGGCTACAACGTTCCCGACGATTTGTTTCTCAATCTCAAATTCGGATCGTTCGGCAGCAAAGTGAGCCCGCTCAAAGCCGGCTTGACGCTCAGCGGCAGAATTCCAATCGGCAAAGAACACAACGTCCGCTTTGAGCCTTATAGCGGCGGCAGCGTCGAAATGGGATTGCTGGGCGCAGCTTCCTACAGTCCGGATTTGTTGCTGCCTGAGAACGCCTTCAATCTGCACCTGAACTTCGGCTTTTGGCACCATAACGACACCGGCAAGTTGCTCACCGCTTCACCGGCGGACAGTTTCGTTGTGCTCAAGCCGGCGCAAGAATTTCTATGGGGCGCGGGCTTTGCAATTCCGACCACGCAATTCGATTTCAGCTTTGAGCTGTTTGGCCGTATGTTTATGACCCAACCACCGGTCACCGCCTATGGCCGCGAAGACGCTATTTATTTCTCGCCGAGTGTAAATTATCGCCCCAAGCATTGGGCCGCGCTCAACGTTGGGTTCGATTTCAGATTGACGCAAGACAAAGACGAGACGCTTTATATAGAAGGCTTGCCGAGCTTCAACAAAGATTTGCCCAGCTATCCGCAATGGCGCGTGAACTTCGGCGCGACGTTTCATTTGAACCAAGCCGCGCCCCCCGACAACCGCCCGTTGTTCGTGAGCGCGAACGGCCGTCTCGTGCCGCGGCAAAAGTCGCTCGAAAATCAATTGACTGTGGAACAACGCAAAACTGAAAACGCCGAAGAAGAGCTCGAAAAAATTCGGGAAGAGCGCAAACGCATGGAAGCCATGCTTGCACGCCTGCGCAATCTTTTGTATGACGGCAAATCCGGCGATAACACCAAGCCTGAAGACAATAAAAATTCTTCCACGAACACGGCCGACCCCAATAAGAACCAGTAAATTTCATTCCACATTGCTTCATCCCTGCGCTCCGCGGAATCCGCTTACATTTTTTGTAAGCGGATTTAACGGACGGGCGCGCCTGGTCTTAGCGTTCCCGCCCTTATAGCATTTGCCTTTCTAACTTTGATTGATTATGTTGCGCGTCATAAACTCGCTGCGAAAACCGTCATGTGCGCGCAACGCAACTTATTCCTCTCGCCCGCACAGCAATTGCTTCCTATTACCCCTTTGCTTTTTCCGTTAGCTTCCTGCAAGCCGCTTACAAAACGCCTTTGTTCTTTTTCAAGAAAATCTCGGAGGAAGTTGCCATGTCCACTCGTCGTGAATTTCTCGGCGCCATTGGCCGCACGGCTTCAACGGCCTTTGCGGCTGCCACGCTCGATCCTCTACGTGCACTGCACGCCTTGGATGTCTTCACGCAGCATCCCGGCGCGCCGGAGGAAGTTGCCCGTGATGAAGAATTGTGGTTCGAAGTGCAGCAAGCCTTCACGGTCGATCGCAGTTTGATCAATCTCAACAATGGCGGGGTCAGCCCTTCGCCGGCGATCGTGCAAAACGCGATGAAGCGCCACCTCGATTTTTCCAACACCGCGCCGGTTTATACCATGTGGCAAATTCTCGAGCCGCAGCGCGAAGGCGTGCGCCGCGAGCTCGCCTCAACGTTCGGTTGCTCATCCGAAGAAATCGCGCTCACGCGCAATGCTTCCGAAGGTTTGCAGATCTGCCAGCTTGGCTTCGATCTCAAACCCGGCGATGAAGTGCTCACCACCACGCAAGATTATCCGCGCATGATCACGACCTGGCAACAGCGCGAGCGCCGCGACGGGATCAAGCTCAAGCAGTTCTCCATTCCCGTACCGTGCGAGAATCCTACAGAGATCGTTTCTTTGTTTGAAAAAAACATTACGTCGAAAACCAGGCTCATTCTCATGTGCCACATGATCAACCTCACCGGACAAATTTTGCCGGTGAAGCAAGTGGTGCAGATGGCGCGCGCGAAAGGCATTCCGGTGATTGTGGACGGCGCGCACGCATTCGCGCACTTCGATTTCACGCACGCGGATTTGGATTGCGACTATTACGCGACGAGTCTGCACAAATGGCTCTTTGCGCCGCACGGCACGGGTATGTTGTATGTGCGGCAGGAAAAAATCGCAAAGCTTTGGCCGATGATGGCCGCGCCCGAGCCGATGGACGACAACATTCGCAAGTTCGAAGAGATCGGCACGCACCCGGCCGCGAACTATCTCGCCATTGCCGAAGCGCTCACGTTTCATCACGGCCTCGGCGCGAAACGCAAAGAAGCGCGCATGATTTATTTGCGCAACCGTTGGGCGACGCGACTGATGCAGCACGAGCGCGTGAAACTCAACACCAGCTTGCAGCCCGGCTTCGCGTGCGGCCTGGCGAATGTGCAGGTGAAAGGCGTCGACTCCGTTGCGCTTTCCAATTATCTTTGGAACAAGCATCGCATCATCGTGGTGCCCATCAAACACGCGGAGTTCGAAGGCTTGCGTGTCACGCCGAATGTTTATACCACAACGCAGGAGATCGATCGTTTCGCGGAGGTGATGGAGGAAGTTTTGAAAAACGGGTTGTCCAAAACTTAAAACAACCGATCAGCCACGCCTCTGGCGTGCCTTTGATATAACTTTGCGAAATGCATCATCACTCTCACAACTAAAGCCACGGCCTGGCCGAGGCTGATCCTAACATTCCTATGTCCTTCAAAGATCATTTTTCCACACAAGCCACGGACTATGCGAAGTATCGCCCCAATTATCCCGAGGCGCTCTTCGCCTATCTCGCGCAGCTCGTTCCCGAACACAAGCGCGCGTGGGATTGTGCCACCGGCAACGGACAAGCGGCACTCAGCCTCGCAATACATTTCGAGGAAGTTATCGCCACCGATCCGAGCGCGAAGCAAATTACGCACGCCACGCCACATGAGAAAATAAGTTATCGCGTTACGCCGGCGGAGCACACAGATCTTGCGTCACACTCTGTCGATCTCATCACCGTGGCGCAGGCCTTGCATTGGTTCGACTTCGAAAAATTTTATGCGGAAGTGCGACGCGTGCTCAAGCCGAGTGGTGTGCTCGCAGTGTGGTGCTACACATTGCTCGAAGGCGAGCCGCGCGTCGATGCCATTCTCAACGAGTTTTATGCGGATATTGTCGGGCCGTATTGGCCGCCGGAAAGAAAATTGCTCGAGAACAATTATCGCGACATCCCATTCCCATTGCAGCAAATCGAGACACCGCGTTTTTACATGGAAAAAGCGTGGCGCTTGGAGGATTTGCTCGGTTATCTCGGCACGTGGTCGGCCGTGCAAAGCTTCATCGCGCAGCATGGTACTGATCCACGCGAACAAATCCGCGCGCGCTTGGTGGAGGCATGGGGTACGGTTTCAGCGCTGAAGCTGATCAAATGGCCGTTACATTTAAAGGTGGGCAAGCTGCGTTCATAAACGCCAAGGTATTGTCATTCACTTTTAGGTATAAGCACCACGGTCCGTTCTTAAACGAGTGCCGCGCACTTAAAAAGATCCCTCCGAGATGACAGCCAGAAGCAACGCCTGAATCTCGAAGTACGACATATGCACCAACCTTATCGACCCATCGCGTGCTCGTTGCACGACGAACTCGAAGCGCTCGCCACGCTGCGGCGCGAGTGCCACATCGTGTTTCGCGGAGACGACGATAAAACCGTAACGATTACAGACGTCATCGCCGATATTTTCACGCGTGGGCGCGAGGAGTTTTTACGCCTGCGCAATGGAACAATTATCCGGCTCGATCGCATCACGAATCTTGATGACAAGCCCTTCGATGAAACCTGTCGCCCAAGTAAATGAACTTGTCGCGCAAAAGGAGCGCGTGTCCGAATCCCGCAATAATCATTTGTATCGCTGGCTGGAAATTCTCCGTTGCCCGCAATGCCGCGGGCATTTTGCCATTACTGGTCACGGCGCAACGCGCACTTTGCGCTGCGTGAATTGCGCGACGCAATTTGCCCTCCACAACGGCATTCCACAATTGCTCAAGCCGGAGCGCGCGCAGAGCATGCAGGATTATTGCGAGAAGTATGATCGTTTGCGTTTGCAAGAAGGTTGGGCGAGCACACAGCCGGAATTTTATTTTCAGCTTCCCTTTCGTGATCTCACCAACCGTCACGTGAACGAATGGCGCCTGCGCGTCAAATCGTTTCAGCAATTGCAAACATGGTTAGAAAAAAAATACGGAGCGCGATCTTTACGCATTTTGGACGCGGGCGCGGGGAGTGGCTGGATGAGCCGCTTGTTGGCGCCGTCGCATGAGGTGCTCGCGACCGATGTGAATGCCGGCCCGCATGGGCTCCATGCGCACGCGCAGCGCCGCTTTATGGCCGTGCAAGCGGAGTTGGATAATTTGCCGCTCGCTTCGCAGAGCTTTGAGCTCGTCATTGCAAACGCGAGCGCACATTACGCGAACGACGCGCGGCAATTCTTCGCCGAGGCCGCGCGCGTGTTGCGACCCGGCGGCAATTTGATCATCATGGATTCGCCGGTTTATCGCGACGAAGCCGCAGTATCCGCGGCGCACCAACGCACCCGCGCCTATTACGCAAAGAGCGGCGTGCCGGAGTTGGCGCAAACTTACCGCGGCCTCGCGCACGAGCTTTTCATCAACACAAATGCTTTTGACTTTACTTGCCTGCGCCGCGATTTCAGCCGCGTTGCTGAATTCAAAAAATGGCTGCATGAAAAACTGGGGCGAGAATCCGCGGCGCGCTTTCCCATCTGGATCGGTGCGCGCCTGCCTTTGCCCGACGAAGATTGGCGTCTCGGACGCGCGCGCGCCGGCGCTTTGATTATTCATGAAAACAAATTGCTCACCTATTTTTTCAACGGCATGCAGGGCAGCTATTGGCGCATTCCCGGCGGCGGCATTGAAACCAACGAAACGCCGCAGCAAGCGGCGGTGCGCGAGCTGCGCGAGGAGACGGGATTGCACCTCGTGCTGCAACGCCAATTCGGGCCGTACTTGTTCAAGAACAAAGCGCATTGGTATTTTCTAGCCGCAGCGGATCACACCAAACTGCCCGAAGAAAACACGCCGGGCTTTGAAGAAAACTGCGTCATAAATTGGTTGCCGCTTGAACGGCTGGTGGAGTTTGACATACGGCCTGCGGCTTTGAAATGGGATTTGGCGGAATACTTTCATGCGCGCTAAAATTTCCTCGCACCTGCTCAACCCTCTAGCTGTCATTCGGGAAGAACCTTTTCTCGTGCTCGGAAGAACGCTCTGCACAAGAGCGTGTCGTAAGCTCCGCGGAAGTTTACTCCAGGATGACAATAGGAGCGTGCATGAAAAAACTTTTTGGATACACCGACGCTTCGTCTTAAGTTTTCGAAACGCGCTGCTTGCAGTGAGCCTACTCGCCTTTTTCGCATGCGAGCCTTCTTCATTTCCCCCACACCACCTCCATCGCGCTACGGCCAACGAAACGGTCTCTTCGCCTCTCGCTTTTGATTTCAATCACGACGGCCGCCAGGAGATCATCCTCGGGTCTTTCGACGGCAACTGCTATCTGCTCGATGACTCGCTGCGCGATCTTCCCGGCTGGCCGAAGTTTTCGCGCAAGGGATTTTTTTCTTCACCGGCATTGTGGGATATTGATCGCGACCAAACGCCGGAAATCTTTATCGGCAGCGATAATGGCTCTCTATTCGGCTGGCGCTCCGACGGTTCGAACGTGAGCGGCTTTCCAATCTTTTTGGAAAAACAAATTTGTTCTTCGCCCGCGATCATTGCAGATGCGCTCATTGCAATTGGCGGCGAGGGAAATTTTTTTGTGTTTGATCGCAGCGGCAATGCGGCTTCTGGCTGGCCGCAAGAGATTCGCGGTTGGGCCTCTGCAAGCCCGGCATGGCGCGGCGACCTACTCGTCGTTACAACACTCGCGCGCGGCGAAACGAGTCGCGGCTATGTGTATGCGTGGCATCTCTCCGGCGAGTTGTACGCCAACTTTCCGATTCATCTTAAGATGGATTCGGATTCTTCGCCGGCGCTCGCGGATTTGGACAACGACGGCCGAGTCGAAATCGTGCTCGGCGATGACGCCGGGTTGTTGCACGCATTTCGTTTGGAAGGCAATGAGCTTCCAAATTTTCCTCGCTTGATCGGCGAAGCCGTGCAAGCGAGTCCGGCCATTGCAGATATCAACGACGATGGCGTGCTCGACATCATCATCGGCACGACTGACGGCGCGTTGCACGTGTGGAATGCGCTCGGCGATTGTGCGCTCGGCTGGCCCGCGCGCCTCAGCGGTGAAATCAACGGCTCCGCGGCCCTCACGCGCATTGCGAACGGCGAAGCACGCATCGTGATCGGCGCGGGCAATCAACGTTTATATGCTTTTCATCCCGATGGAAAAATTGCCGAAGGCTTTCCCATGGATTGCGGCGACGCGATTTATTCCTCCCCGCTCGTGGATGATCTCGATCACAACGGCAGGCTCGACCTCGTGGTGGGCGCAAACAACGGCATTCATCTTATCAAAGACCAGTGGCCCGCCTATCAAGGCAAACACAAAACCGCGTGGCCCATGTTCCGCCACAACGCCCGGCGCACCGGCGCGCTTGAATAAAGCAAAACGATTGTGGGCAAAACTACTACTGCTACTGGCCTCGCCGGTTTACGCGGCAAGCGCCCTCTGAAATTGTCATTCAGTAGGAATCCTTTTGTGCGCTTGCAATGAAGCCCAACACGAGAAGCCTTTTTTTGTTGCGTCGCTGCTCCACCTCCGTTTCATCTTTGCTTGTTTACCCGACCTTTCTCTTTTCAGACTGGCTGACTTCAAAGCGATGGCATCCCGCCACCTCGATGATATTTTCAAACGACCGGCTCTGCAAAGGAGATTGTCCAACGCTCATCCCATGAAGCAGCAAAAACTTTGACGCAAATTCGATCGGCTGCGGCTTGGCCTCGCATTATCCGCAAACAACACAAGCGCGCGCAAATAGGCGTTCTTGCATACCAAAATAAAGCCATGGCTGCACAGTTACAACCCGCCAACCTCTATCAGGAGCATTCACGATGAAGCAATTCACAATCACGGCCTGCTTGTTACTCCTCCTCAAATCCAGCGCGGCGCAAACGCTTCACTGGCAATCGCAAAGCAGCGGTTTGAATTCCTCTTTGCGCGGCTGCAGCGCGGTCGATGCCCGCGTCGCGTGGATTAGCGGCACGAATGGCAAATACGCGCGCACGATTGACGGCGGCAAAACTTGGCGTGCCGATTCGGTAGCCGAAGCGAGCCGTCTCGATTTCAGAGACGTGCAGGCCTTCGATGCAAACACGGCTTATCTCATGAGCGCCGGACCCGGCGAACGCTCGCGCATCTACAAAACTACAAACGGCGGAAAAGAATGGGCGCTGCAATACACGTTGCATGACTCCGCGGGTTTTCTGGACGGTTTTGCTTTTTGGGATGAAAACAACGGCATCGTGTTCGGCGATCCGATTGCGGGCCGCATTTTTGTTCTCACCACCAACGACGGCGGCAAAACTTGGTTACGTCTCGCGCCGGAGCATGCGCCGCAAGTTGTCGAAGGCGAATACGCCTTTGCTGCGAGCGGCACGAGCCTCGTTGCGCAAGGCAAACGTCGCGTGTGGATCGGCACCGGCGGAAAAGCCGCGCGTGTATTCTTTGCTGCGGATCGTGGGAAAACGTGGTCGGTCGCGAATACGCCGATGGTCAGCGGCGCACAATCTTCCGGCATTTTCTCGCTCGCGTTTCGCGATGAAAAGCACGGCATTGCCGTGGGTGGAGATTATCAAAAAGAAAACGAAGTGCTCGCCAACGTCGCGCGTACAGAAGACGGCGGCAAAACGTGGTCGCTCGTTCCGAATCAAACCGTGCCGTATCGCTCATGCGTTGCTTATGTTCCGCACGAAGGAAAATTTTTGCTCATTGCCGTTGGCCCTTCCGGTTCGAACTATTCATTCGATGAAGGATTAACGTGGACGAAGATCGGCGACGTGGGTTATCACACGATGAGCACGGGCGGATCGATAGCATCCGTGTGGGCCTCGGGCGCGGAGGGCAGAGTCGCGAAGCTTGAATTCAAACGCGCGGAATAGTTTCGTGGCCGTTCATCGCAACTTTTCTTCTTAGGTGCGCGCCCTCTCTTCTGTCATCCTCGAAGGACCTTCCCTCGTGCTCGACTCTCTTTCCAGTGCGAGCGAAGCTCCCTGCGGGATGATAATCTCTTTCAAAACCATCGATCCAATACGCGATAATACGCACCTGCGAGCGGCAAAAACCACGGGCGCTTGCGATAAAAGAAGCGCGCGGGCATCGGCAATTCAAAAAACGGGAAATCATTCGTGCTTGCGCCGGAGAGTTTTTGCGCGAGCCAATAGCCGAAGTATACGCTCATCACCACCCCGTGCCCGCCGTAGCCCATCGCATAATGCCAACCATTCTGCTCGCCGAGGTGCGGCATTTGATCGAACGTGAACCCCACGTTGCCGTGCCAGGCGTAGTCGATCTTCGTTGAATGAAGTTGCGGAAACACGGAGAGCATGTCCGCGCGCAAGTTTTTTGCGGCTTCGTGATCACTCATAGGAACGAAGCTCGTGCGGCCGCCGAAGAGCAAACGGTCATCGGGCGTGCGACGAAAATAGAAGAGAAAATTTTTTGTGTCATACACCATGCGGTTCGTGGGCAGCAACTCTTCCGCAAGCACGCGGCCCAACGGCTCGGTCACGATGATATAACTTCCCACGGGAATAATGCGGCGGTGCAAGCTGCGCAACGCCGGGGGCGTATAGCCGTTCGTCGCAACAACGACTTCTTTTGCATGCAGAGCTCCGCGCAGCGTTCGTAGTGCAAAGTGATTCGATTCACGGCGGCAATCTCCCACTGCCGCGTCTTCGAGCAAATACGCTCCGGCCTCGTGCGCGCGACGCGCCAATCCCGCCACAAGCTTTGCGGGATGCAAACCCGCGCTGAGGGGGTCAATCAATCCGCCATGATAAATTTGCGAACCCAACTCGCGCGTCAGTTCCGCAGCGGAGACGAGCTCAGTGTGATGCTCGAATTCTTCCCGCAAAAATTTTTGCGAAGCGATCAAGCCCTCGTAATGCGAAGGCCGATACGCCACGCACAAATCGCCGCAACGGTGGAAGTCGCACGCAATCTTTTCTTGTTCAATGAGATCCTGCACAAACGTGAGCGCATCCAGCGAGGCGCGATAAAACTTGCGTGCGCGTTCATGGCCATAGCGTTTGACCAACTGCTCCGGCGAGAGTTTGAGACCAGTGAGCGCCATGCCCGCGTTGCGCGTGCTCGCGCCCCAGCCGATCTTTTCTTGTTCCAACAATACCACCGCCGCGCCGCTGCGCGCCAAACGCAATGCGGTCGAAAGGCCGGTTAATCCGCCGCCAATGATGGCGACGTCGCATTGCGTAGGTAACGTGCTTGTTGTCGCCACTTCGAAGGGAAAGGCGTCACGCCAATAGGAGAGTTCTTTCATGGAGCAAAAGAAGCGAAATTTGACTTGTCGCGCAAGCCGGAAATCGTGCTGCGAAATTCAAGCTTGTTAATTTCAAAAGCGCGTCGCATTTTCCGCCTGTACAATGGCGCCCGTTGAGGCTGCTAAAACTCTTTTTGATCATCTCGAACACGGCCACCCTCTCGATGAATTCTTAGACGATTTTCCCACCGTATCGAAGGAGCACGCGCTGGCCGTACTGGAGTTGATGAAAGAGCAGTTGTTGGAGCAAACTTATGAAAGTGCTGCTTGACGAGTGCCTGCCCAAAAGATTAGAGCGTGAGTTGTTGGGGCACGACCTCACCAGAGTGCAAGAAATGGGTTGGGCGGGCATCAAGAACGGCGCATTGATAAGCTCGATACAAGCTTCCGGCTTCGAGGTGTTCGTGACGATTGATGGAAATTTAGAGCATCAACAAAATTTACGCACAATAAATTTTGCCGTCATCGTTTTGGGTGCGCCGGACAACACGTTTGACACACGGCGTTCGCTCATGCAGGAAGTCATGAGGGCACTAAAAACCATAAAAATTGCCGTAATCGTTCATATCAATGCTTGAGTGAAAACGCGTCGTCTCCCTCTTGCCAGCAGCGCAATGCTTCTTCTGTTTGGCAGTATTTCACCCAAACTCCCAACCATACCTTGACTTTCCCCCTCTCGCCTACTATCTTCGCAGCATCAATCACAACGAACGCAGCCAACAAGCTTGAATCATGCCATGAGAACGTTGCACCTCGAAAATCCCGCGACGAATGAAGTATTCCAAACGCTCGCCCAGGCCGACGCGGAACACAATCGCACGATGATCGCAAGCGCGCGCGCCGCGTTTCAAGAGTGGCGATGGACGAGCATTGAAAAACGCATTGCGATCACGCAGCGCTTCATTGCCGAAATGCGCAAGCGACAGGAAGAGATCGCGCGCGAGATCACGCTGCAAATGGGCAAGCCGCTCAAACAAGCGCGCAACGAAGTCAACACCATGATCGACCGCGCGCAGTACATGGCGGAGATCGCAAAAGCCACGCTCGCCGATGAAATCCTTCCCGACAAATCCGGCTTCATGCGCAAGATCAGCCATGAGCCGCGCGGTGTGGTGCTCGATATTGCCGCGTGGAATTATCCGCTGCTCATTTCGATCAACATCGTTGCGCCCGCCATTCTCGCCGGCAATGCCGTGTTGCTCAAACATTCTTCGCTCACGCCGCTGTGCGCGCTGCGCATGGAAGAAGCGTATCGCGCCGCGGGTTTGCCTGAAGGCCTGCTGCAAGCCGTCGTGGTCGATCGCGAGGGCGCGGAGACGCTGCTCACTTCGCCCAATATTGACGCGGTGTTTTTCACCGGCTCGGTCCCCGGCGGTTATGAAGTTTATCAAAAAGCCGCACGAGGATTAAAGCGCGTCGGACTCGAACTCGGCGGCAAAGACCCCGCATATGTGCGCGCCGATGCCGATCTTGCGCACACGGTGGCAAACGTGGCCGATGGCGCGTTTTATAATTGCGGCCAAAGCTGTTGTGCGGTCGAGAGAATTTATGTCGATCAAAAGATCTATCCGCAGTTTCTCGAAGCCTTTCTCGCGGAAGTGAAGTCCTACAAACTCGGCGATCCGCTCGAGGCGGAAACATACCTCGGCCCTCTCGCGCAAAAAAAGCAAATCGGCGTGCTCGAAGTACAAGTGCGTGAGGCCGTGCAACGAGGCGCGAAAGTTTTATCGGGAGGGAATGCAACGAAGTGGAACGGTCGCGGCAATTATTTCGAACCGACCGTGCTCGTGAACGTGACCAACGACATGAAAGTGATGCAAGAAGAAAGCTTCGGCCCGATCATCGGCATTATACCTGTGGCCGGCGATGAAGAGGCCGTGCGCTTGATGAACGACAGCCGCTTCGGACTCACCGCGAGCATTTGGTCGCGCGATGAAACCGCCGCGCTCAAACTCGCGCCGCGCATCGAAGCGGGCACGGTGTATCTCAATCGCTGCGACTTTCTCGATCCCGCATTGCCGTGGATTGGCTATAAAGAGAGCGGCCTCGGCTGCTCGCTTTCGCATCACGGCTTCATGGAAGTGACGAAGTTGAAGAGTTATCATTTTAAAACGGCTTTTTAAAAATGAAGATGCTGGTCGGTGTTTTTGTGCCAGCCGCCCTTTGTGTGTTGGAATTATCGTGCATTGATTTTGGACAAAACGTCGGCCCCTGTGTCGCCATTTATCGCGATGCGGCGCTGCATATTGCCGGTGTGAACGACGCCAAAACCTCCGCGGCAATTGCAAAGACTCGCATTAGCGACTTCCAAATCAACGGTGTAAAGCGGCCGGCGCATTATTTCACCGGCTTCGCTACGGCCTACAACCTCAGCGCAGAGGATACGGTGCTGCACTGCACCGTGCCTTGCGGCTTCGGCGAGGAAGCGAGCACTTATCAATTCACAATTTCAGCGCCTGGTTATCGCGATACCACGCTCTTGGTTTATGCGCAGCACGCACGGCGCGAGTCTCGAAATGGAGGTTGCCCGGTCATCTTTTCGGAAGGATCGCGATTTCGTTTTCAAATCGACCCGCGGTAACGCGCCGCGCATCGAAGCGGGCACGGTGTTTCTCAATCGCTGCGACTTTCTCGATCCCGCATTGCCGTGGATTGGCTATAAAGAAAGCGGCATCGGCTGCTCGCTTTCGCATCACGGCTTCATGGAAGTGACGAAGTTGAAGAGTTATCATTTTAAAATAAACCGTTGAGCTTTCAATCGGAATTTGTGCTCTCACCAAGCTCTGTCATTCTGAAAGAATCTTCCCTCGCACTTGCGACACATTTCAATATGGATGGTGTGCCGAGCACGAGGGTGGTTCTTTAGAATGACACATGAGGTGCGAGCGCCGTTGCGAAATTTCAATACCGCATGCAGCTCTTCTCCCAAAAACTCGAAAACAGCAAGCTGCGCTTGCCGCCGGGCGTGAAAGATTTTTTGTTTGAAGAAACGCAACAGCGCCGCGAACTTGAAAGCCGCATCATGCGTGCGCTCATGAGCAAAGGTTATCGCGAAATCATCACGCCCACCTTCGAGTACAGCGATGTTTTTTCACAAGCCAACGAAAGCCGTAACGCGCTCGAAGACAAAACCTATCGCTTCCTCGACCGCGACGGCAACCTGCTCGCGCTGCGCGCGGATTTCACCGCGCAAATCGCGCGCATTGCCGCGAGCCGCTTCACGCCGAACGACCTGCCGCTGCGCTTGTGCTATTCCGGCAAAGTGTTTCGCGCGGAACCGCTGCACGCGGGCCGCAGCCGCGAGAAATGGCAAATCGGTTTCGAATTGCTCGGCGCCGGCGACGTTGACGCGGACGTCGAAGCGGTCAATAATATTTTGGATGGCCTTGCCGTGCTCGGTTTGCGCGAAGTGCGCGTGGCCCTCGCGCACATCGGCTTTTTCAACGGGCTGGTGGCGCATGCGGGCTTAAACGGAGAGGCTTTGCAGCACTTGAAATATTTGGTAGAACGTAAAAGCGTCGCAGGCTTGCACGAGACGCTGCAACGGCTCACCCTGCCTCGCGAACTGCACGAAACGCTGTTGCAACTTCCCAACTTGCACGGCGACGCCGAAGTGCTTGCGCGAGCGCGCCGCTTTGCATGGAATGAAACTTCGCGGCACGCGTTGGCGCATCTCGAAGCCGTGTGGGCGCAATTGCGCGGGCACACGGACAGCGGGCGCGTGTTCGTGGACTTGAGCGAGGTGGAAGGCATGGGTTACTACACCGGCATCATGTTGCGCGCCTTCGTTGCCGGCGCGGGCGCGGAAGTGGGCAGCGGCGGCCGCTATGACGATTTGATTTCACGCTTCGGCGCGAACCTGCCCGCGGTGGGTTTCAGCTTTGACGTTGATTTGCTCGCGCACGCATTGTCCCAAAATTCTTTTTAAGCGAACGGCACGAACAGCATGTCTCAACCTCACGCCCTCATCATCGCGCTTTCGAAAGGCAAATTGCTCGCGCCGAGTTTGGAGTGGTTGGCGCAAAAGGGCCATACTTTTTTGGAAAAAGATTTGGCCGGCCGCAAGCTCGCGCTCACCTCGCAAGAGGGCGCCTTGCGCGCCATACTCGTCAAGGCGGATGACGCGCCGATTTACGTCGAATACGGTGTCGCGGATTTGGGCATTGCGGGCAATGACGTGTTGCTCGAAAGCGAGGCCGAAGTTTTCGAGCCGCTGGATTTGGGTTTCGGGCAATGCCGAGTGGTGGTTGCAGGCAAGCCGGAGCATCAAAAAGAAGATTTGCGCCGGCGCGCGCGCGTGCGCGTCGGCACGAAGTATCCCAAAATCGCGCGCCGGCACTTTGATCGCCTCGGCGTGCAAGCCGAGATCATCGCGCTGAAAGGCTCGGTGGAATTGAGCGTGCTCGCGGGCCTCGCGGACGTCGTCGTCGATATCGTTGAAACCGGCGCCACGCTGCGCGAGAACGGGCTTTTGGTTTATGAGGAAATCGTTTCATCCTCCGCGCGGCTCATCGTGAATAAGGCTAGTCATAAATTGAAGAGCGCGGCCATTGACGCATTGCTCCATCACACGAACGCGCAAATGTTAGGGAAGTGATCGCGGTGCAATACCTCACCATCAATACACACGAAGAGGTTCTGCGCCTCAAACGCCTCTTTTTAGAAACGGATTCGAGTACGCCCGCAGTAACGCAGGCGGTGCAGCGGATCATATCAGAGGTGCGAAGCGAGGGCGAGGCCGCGTGTTTGCGTTTCACGAAAGAGTTCGACGGCGTTGCGTTGGCGCAAAACCAAATCGAAGTTTCGCAAGAAGAGCGCGCTCGCGCCAAGCAGCTCGTCGCTCCGTCTTTGCTTCACGCGCTCGAAACCGCGGCGAAGAACATTCGTTTCTTTCATGAAAAGCAGCTTTTGCAAGACTGGCGTGTTGAGCGCGAGGGCATTGTTCTCGAGCAACGTTACTTGCCGATTGCGCGCGTGGGCATTTATGTTCCCGGCGGCCGCGCGAAATATCCTTCCACAGTTTTAATGACCGCAATTCCTGCGAAGATTGCCGGTGTGGAGGAAATCCTCATGGTGTCGCCGCCCGAGCGCGAAAGCGGCACGATTGCGCCGGTGTTGCTCGCAGCCGCGGACATTGCGGGCGTGCATCGCATTTTTCGCATGGGCGGCGCGCAGGCTATAGCGGCCTTGGCATTCGGAACGGAAACGATTCCGGCGGTGGATAAAATCGTCGGGCCGGGCAATGCGTATGTTGCGGAAGCCAAGCGGCAAGTGTTCGGCACGGTCGGCATCGACATGCTCGCGGGTCCGACTGAAGTGGTTTTGTGGGTTGATGAAAGCACGCCGGTCGAAATCATCACGCAGGATTTGTTCGCGCAAATGGAGCACGACCCGGCAACGCGCGCCGCGGTGATTTCGACGAACGAAGCGCATTTGCAGAAAATCATCGCGCACGCCGAGCATGACATTCGAAATGCGCCGCGCGCGGAGATCCTGCAACAAGCTTGGGAGGACCGCACGTTTTTTATTCAAACAAATGACGAAGCCCTTGCCTGCGCGGCGGTGAATGCGCTCGCGCCGGAGCATTTGCAAATCATGACGCGCGCGCCGCGTGCGCTGATGAACAACATCCGCAACGCCGGCGCGATCTTTCTCGGACAATTCTCACCGGTGGCCATGGGCGATTACGTCGCCGGCCCAAATCACACTCTACCCACAAACGGCAGTGCGCGTTTCGCCTCGCCGCTCGGCGTGTTTGATTTCATGTGTCAGCAACACGTCGTCGAGTATAATCGCGCCGCTTGGGAACGAGAGAAAGAAGTCGTTGCAACGCTCGCCGAGGCGGAGCAGCTTTTTAATCATGCGCTTTCCGCAAGGCAGCGTTGAGCGAGTGAAATGCAACTATCTTATTGCTGCGCGCAGCGTCCCTCAAAATGTCATTCTGAAAGAAATTTTCCTCGTGCTTGGCACACTTCTCAAAACAAGTTGTATACCAAGCGCTAGAGAAGATTCTTCCAGAGAATGACAATGTGGCGGGCGCGCCCGCTTTAATCGTTTTGCCAGACATGATTTTGCCTAAACAACCATGAACCTCGAAAAATATTTCAAACCCGAAGTGTTGCGCGTCAAGGGGTATCATTTGACGAAACGCGCAACGACGATCAAGCTCGATCAAAATGAAAACCCTTTCGGCTTTCCGGAAAGCCTCAAAGAAAAATTTTGGCAGCGCGCGCAGCAACTCGATTGGGAGCGCTATCCTGATTTTCAAATGGAGCGCCTCACCGAGCGCATCGCGGAATATGCGCAACTGCCGCCGCAAAACGTGCTCGTGGGCAGCGGCTCCAATTCGCTCATTCAAGCCTTGCTCATGGTCACGCTTGCGCCGGGCGATCGCTTCATTGTGCCTGAGCCGACGTTTACGTTGTACGGCTTGTTCGGAAAGATGCTCGGCGCGGAAGTGATTGCGTGCCGTTTGCGTGGAGAGGATTTTTCTGTGCCGATGCCGGAAATGCTCGCCGCGTGCGATTCGCCGCGCGCGAAACTGCTCGTGCTCTGCACGCCCAACAATCCCACGGCCAATAGTTTTCCGCTCGCGCAACTGCGCGAACTATTGCAAGCCTTCCCCGGCCTTGTCGTAATCGACGAAGCCTATCAAGAGTTCAGTTCGCAAGACGCCAAGCCATTGCTGCGCGAGTTTGAAAATTTGATCATCCTGCGCACGTTTTCCAAGGCGCTTTCGCTCGCGGGCATGCGCGTGGGTTACATGTTGGCCGCGCCGGAGATTTGCGACGAGGTGCGCAAAGCGCGCCTGCCATACAGCGTCAATCTTTTTTCCGAAACCGCGGTGATGGTCGCGCTCGACGAGATTGCTTGCTTAAAAGAACAAGTGCGCGAGATCATCGCGCAACGCGAGAGTTTGCTGCCCGCATTGCGCGAGTTGCGCAGCTTGCGCGTTTATCCTTCGGACGCCAACTTCATTCTCGTGCGCGCGCAGAACGGCGCGGCGATGTTCGAACACCTGCTGCGCGAGGGCATTCTCGTGCGCGACGTGAGCGGCTATCCCGGCTTGGAAAATTGTTTGCGTATCAGCGTCGGAACGGAGGAGCAAAACCAGCGTTTGCTTGAAAGCATAAGCAGTTTTGAAAGAGCCTCGCCCTAAAGTTGTCATTCTGGAAGAATCTTCTCTAGCGCTTGATGCACAGCCTATTTCGGACGGTGTGCCGAGCACGAGGGAAGGTTCTTCAGAATGACAACTCCATGGGGCGCTAAAAAAAGCGCGAGACGCAATCGATCCAAACCATGAATCGCACCGCAAAAATTTCACGCCAAACAAAAGAGACGAGCATCACGCTCGCGCTCGAGCTCGACGGCAGCGGCAAAGCAAATATCGCCACGGGCATCGGTTTCTTCGATCACATGCTCAATCTCTTCGCCGCGCATGCGTTGATTGATTTGGAACTCAAAGCCGAAGGCGATCTCGTTGTCGATTTTCATCACACCGTGGAAGACACGGGCATTTGCTTGGGCATGGCGCTCGCGCAAGCACTGGGAGATAAAGCCGGCATTCGGCGTTACGGCGCGGCCTATGTTCCGCTCGATGAAGCGCTCGCGCGCACGGTCGTGGATTTTTGTGGCCGCAGCTTTCTTCATTTCACGCACGATCTCAACAATAAATTCGCCGGCGCATTTCCCGGCGAGTTGGTGGAAGATTTTCTGCACGCCGTGTGCAGCAACGCAAAACTCACGTTGCACTGCGATATTCTGCACGGCCGCAACGTGCATCACATGATCGAAGTCGTGTTCAAATCATTCGGCCAAGCGGTGCGGCTGGCGATTGAAAAAGATTCGCGCCGCGAGGGGGTACCTTCAACGAAAGGAGTGCTTTAAACGCGGTTTTTCAATTTTACAAGCATGAGACGTTTATGGTCACGAAATGCTTTAATCATCCAACTCAAGCGGCGTTGAGTTCGTGCCATGTTTGCAAGAATCATTATTGCGCTGAGTGCCTAACCGAAGGCGTGGAATATTATTATTGCCAAAAAGAAGAATGTCGGCGCGCTTATGACGCAGAGCAGTTAACGCTTGACATTGATTGCCCGAACTGCGGCAGCTGGCTGGAACTCAATGAGAATGCCAAGCGCGCTCGCAGCTTTAAATGTCCGGGATGCAGAAAGAAAATAGATTTAAACAAAGAGCCGGTGACTTTGGTTTTAGGCGCCGGTGCCGTCGTTCATAATCCAGCGAATCACGAACTGTGCGAACAGCTTCAAGCGCACTCACAAGAGCGGAATTTTGCGGCAAGGCTGTACGTCTACTATAACACGATGATAGAAGCCGTTGCCGATTCCGACCATAACATGATCTTGCGTTATCACTATGAGCAAGACGAGGACTATTATCAGGCGACAAGAGAAGATTTGACGATCGACGAAATCAAAGAAGCATTTATTTCTTTCCGGAATTGCGCGCATCATTGGAAAAGCCACTTTGAATGGAATTCCTTTGCGGTCGCCGATGAATTTATTGCTGAAAAAAAGTCTTCCAGAATAAAGCGTCGCATGGCAATGGTCATATTCATCGTTGCCGCCTTCATCGTGCCGCAGATTATCATGGGCGTTCTAAAATGGCTTTATGAATACTTTCACCGAAAATAATAGCAACGTTACCCTCCAGTATGGCCGCGGAAGTCAAAACACAACGAAAGATTTTTTCATGATCGACGTCATCGATTACAATGCGGGCAATCTCTTCAGCGTGATGAAAGCGCTGCAAGCGCTGGGCGCGGAGCCGCGCGTGCTGAAAGCGCCGAATGAATATCGCGGCGGGAAAATCATCATTCCCGGTGTGGGCGCGTTTGGCGATGCCATGCAGCAATTGCAGCGCACGGGGTTCGATGCGTTCATACGCGCGCAAGCGGCGGCCGGCAAACCCGTGCTTGGCATTTGCCTCGGTCTGCAAGTCCTTTTTCAAAGCAGCACGGAATCTCCCGGCATTAACGGTCTGCATTTGTTTGATGAAGACATCGTGCGTTTTCCCGGCCACGAAAAAGTGCCGCACATGGGTTGGAATCAACTCGAAGTGCATGGCGATTCCAAAATTTTGCGCGGCGTGCGCAGCGGCGATTACGTTTACTTTGCGCACTCCTATTGCGCGCCCGCGCAGAACGCGCCGCATGAAGCCGCGACGTGCCATTACGGCATTCCGTTCGCCGCGGTCGTGGCGCGCGACAATTTGTACGGCGTGCAATTCCATCCCGAAAAAAGCCAGAAGGTCGGCATGCGCATTCTTCAAAACTTCGTCGAGCTATGTTGATCTATCCCGCGATTGATTTGCGCCACGGCCAGGTCGTGCGTTTGCGGCAGGGCGAGCGCGCGCAGGAAACCGTTTACGGTTCCGATCCGCTCGCAACCGCGCAAAAATTTTTGGAGCACGGCGCGCAGTGGCTGCACGTCATCGATCTCGACGGCGCGTTTGCCGATCAAAAAAACAATCGCGCCGTGATCAAACAAATGGCGCAAACGCTCGCGTGCCGCGTGCAAAGCGGCGGCGGCATTCGCGCTTTGGATGACATTGCTGAATTGTTGGCCGCGGGCGTGGCGCGCGTCATTCTCGGAACCGTGGCCGTGCGCCAACCGGAAATCGTTGCGCAAGCAATCAAAAAATTCGGCGCGGCTGCGATTGCGGTGGCGATTGATGCGCGCGAAGGATTAGTCGCCGTCGAAGGTTGGGAAAAAGGCAGCAGCCTCAACGCCATCGCCTTTGCGCAGCGTTTGCAAACGCTCGGCGTCGAGCTGGTGATTCACACCGACATCGCGCGCGACGGCATGTTGAGCGGCGTTAATCTTCCCGCGTTGCAGGAAATTTTGGAGCGCACCAACTTGCGCGTCATCGCCTCCGGCGGCGTGCGCGACCTCGACGATATAAAAAAACTCCGCGCGCTCAAACACTCCCGGCTTGAGGGTGTGATTATCGGGCGTGCGTTGTATGAGGGCACGATTCAGCTTGCGGATGCGGCTCTTTGGATTGATGGATTTTTGGATTGAGGGATTGTTGGTTTTTCCACCAATCCAAAAATCCAACACCCCTTTTTGGAAAACGCAACAACTATGTTAGTGAAGCGGATCATCCCTTGTCTCGACGTGAAAGACGGCCGCGTGGTCAAAGGCGTAAATTTCGTCAATTTGATCGACGCGGGCGATCCCGTGGCGCACGCGAAATTTTATGATGACGAAGGCGCGGACGAACTCGTGTTTCTCGACATCACGGCCTCGTCCGATGCGCGCGCGATATTGATCGACATGGTTGAGCGCGTGGCCGAGAGTATTCACATTCCCTTCACTGTCGGCGGCGGCGTGCGCACGGTGGAAGACATGCGCGAGATTTTGCGCGCGGGCGCGGACAAAATTTCCATCAACACCGCGGCGCTATTGCAGCCCGAGTTGATCGATCACGGCGCGGAAATTTTCGGCAGCCAATGCGTCGTGGTCGCGATTGACGCGCGTTGGAACGGCGCTTCATGGGACGCCTTCACGCACGGCGGCAGAAAGAACACGGGCCGCGACGCTCTGCAATGGGCAAAGGAAGCGCAAACGCGAGGCGCGGGCGAGTTGCTCGTCACTTCAATGGACAAAGACGGCACGCGCTCCGGCTTTGATCTTCCACTGCTGCAAGCCTTGAGTGAGGTTGTGCGCATTCCCGTTATTGCTTCGGGCGGCGCAGGCGCAATCGAACATTTCGTCGAGGCCGTGCAACGCGGCAAAGCCGACGCGGTGCTCGCGGCTTCTTTGTTTCACTTCCGCGAGTTGCGCATCAACGACATTAAAAAAGCTTTTTGTGCGAATGGCATTCCGACGCGCTATGAACCGTAGCTTTACCAAACTTTTCAAGTTTGGTAAAGCTTTCTTGAAAGGCGACATTGCTCGATCAAATCAAATTCGACGCCAACGGGCTCGTGCCCGCGATTTTGCAGGATCATTTCACCGGCCGCGTGCTCATGCTCGCGTACATGAATCGCGCGAGTTTGGAAAAAACTTTGGCGACCGGCCATTGCTGGTTCTATAGCCGCAGCCGCAAAGAGCTTTGGGAAAAAGGCGCGACTTCCGGCAACTTTCAACACGTTGAAGAGATTCGTGCGGACTGCGATGGCGACACGCTGCTCATTCGCGTGAAGCGCGCGGGTCCGGCCTGCCACACCGGCAGCGTGAGTTGTTTCGACAAAGAAGAATCGCATCACAACGCCACGGCTTTTTATGAGATGGTTGATCATCTCGCGCGTTTGCTGCACGAGCGCAATTTGCAAAGGCCGGAAGGCAGTTATACCACGAAGCTGTTCAATGCGGGCGTGCGACAAATCGCGAAGAAGCTCGGCGAAGAAGGCGTTGAGCTTGCGCTTGCGGCGGTGGATGAAGATGACGACCGCTTCGCGGATGAAGCCGCGGACCTCGTTTACAATCTGCTCGTATTGCTCGAAGCGCGCGGCGTGACGCTCGATAAAATCGGAGAAGTGCTGCGGCAACGCGCGCGGCGTTGAGCGGTGTTTTTCGTTTGTCATTCTGAAAGAATCTTCCCTCGTGCTCGGCACGGATATCAAACGTGCCGATAATAAATTTTGAGGCATTTACTTGTGTTAGAGAACACCCCCCGAGCCCCCCTCAAGGGGGGAATCATTGCACGGCAAAACTTTTCCTCGCGCCTTTTGGAAATCCCCCCTCGCCCGGCTTGGATGGAAATTGATCTTATTCAACTGCGCCGCAATTTGGAAATCATTCGCAGCGATATGCCGCGCGCTTTGCGTTGGTGCTCTGTGGTGAAAGACGATGCGTATGGCCACGGCGCTGTGGCAATCGCGCGCGAGACTTTGGCTGCGGGCGCATCAGGTTTGGCGGTTGCGACGCTCGATGAAGCTTTGCAATTGCGCGCCGCGGATATTCATGCTCCGGTTCTCGTGTTCGGCGAAAGAACGGAAGAGGAGCTGGAGTATTGCTTTGCGCATCAGCTCACTTGTTTTGTGAATGATGAAGCGCAAGCGCAAAGATTGAATAATCTCGCGCGCAAGCATGAGCAAAAAATTTCCGTGCATGTGGAGGTGGACACGGGCCTGAGCCGGCACGGTGTGCGCTGGAAACAAGCTGCGGCATTGATCGGCGAACTTGCAACTTGCTCCAATCTGCAAATCGACGGCGTGATGACGCACTTCGCCATGTCCGATGAGTTGGATAAAACTTTTGCGAATGAGCAGCTTCGTCGTTTTCAAGAAGTGCTCGATGAACTGCGCATACACGGCATCACAATTCCGTTGCGCCACACGTGCAACAGCGGCGGCTATCTCGATTTGCCCCACGCGCATTTTGAAATGGTGCGCATGGGCATTTTGCCGCTCGGGGTTTATCCTTCGCAAGTGTGTCGCCGCCTCAACGGCCTCGCGCCGATTATGCAAGTGAAAGCGCGCCTCGCGGCGTTGCAGCACATCGAAGCGGGCGATCACGTGGGCTACGGCATGCGCTACACTGCGGCGAGTCCGCGCACGATTGCGGTGCTGCCGCTCGGTTATGGCGACGGCTATCCGCGGCTGCGCAATACCGGGCACGCGCTCATTCACGGCCAGCGCGCGCCCATTGTCGGCGGCAACGCGATGGATGCGATGATGGTCGATGTTACTGAGATCGCGAATGTGCAGCCGTGGGATGAAGTTGTGATTTTAGGCGAGCAAGGCGGCGAGATGATTTCGATTCACGATCTCGCGAGGTGGGGCGGCACGGTATCGTATGATGTGATGACGAAGTTGAGCATGCGTTTGCCGAGGGTTTATCGAGATGGAGCGATGGAGTAATGGAGTGGTGGAGTTTGGGAGTCGAGGGCTTTTTCACTCCAATACTCCAAAACGCCATCACTCCGTTTTATGCTGTGATAAGCCTGGCAATTTTCGGCATCGCTTCCGGCGGAATGAGGTGTTGCCCTTCAAACTCAAACAGCTCGACGGGTACGTTGGCGTTCTCTAATTGCGACTGCGCATCATGCGCTTTGCGCAACGGCACGATTTGATCATGACGGCCATGAACGAGCAACACGCGCAGCGGCGACAACGCGCGCAAGTGCTCGCCGACATCGGGCGGCAAATCGCCGCCGCAGGCGATGAGTCCGGCGAGCGGCACGTTGCTGTGCGTCCACATGCGATAGGCCATGGACACGCCCTGCGAAAAGCCGAGCACGAACACGCGGCGTGTATCGAGGCGATGCTCGCTGTGCAGGAGCGCATAAAAATTTTCCATGTAGCGCGCGAAGTCTTGAATGGATTGATCGCGCTCGTAACGTGTGAGCCAGGAGAAGCCGACGGTGCGATCGGCGAGGCTTTTATAAAACTGATGCGGCGCTTGCGGCGCGGCCACGAGCACACCACGCTGCACGAGCGGCTCGAAAATTTTGATGAACTCCGCGGCGACTTGGCCGAAGCCGTGGAGCACGAGCAAGAGCGGCGCGGGCGAATTCGTCTCCGGCGCAGAGACGGCGTAATAAACCGAATGCGCAATGTGCATTCGGCCGGTGGTGAAGGGCATGATCTTAAACTTTCTTCAAAGTGAGCTTATTTCGAACTGATAGAAGAACCCAACTGATGAGCGGCTTTCCAGTTGGGTTCTTCGATCGGTTGGAGAAAGTTGGATTTTTTCCAAGTTTGAAAAGCAACTGCGTTTAAAGAACAAGAAAGGAAAAACATCTTGCCTGCATTAACCGACAGAGTCGCCATCGTCACGGGCGCGAGCAGCGGCATCGGCGAGGCCACGGCGTGGGCGCTCGCGCAAGCCGGTGCGAAGGTCACACTTGCGGCGCGGCGCAAAGATCGTTTGGGAAATTTAAATAAGAAGATTGCGGATCATGGCGGCCAGGCCGTCATCGCGCAAATGGACGTTACGAAGCCCGAAGATTGGCAAACGACCGTGAAGCATACCTTGAAAAAGTGGGGGCGGATTGATGTTCTCATCAACAACGCGGGCGTGATGCTGCTCTCATACATGGACAAGCTGAAAGTGGAAGAGTGGCTGCGCATGCTCGAGGTGAACGTGAAAGGCGTATTGCTCGGCATAGCCGCGGTGCTCCCGCACATGCGCGCGCAACGGAGCGGCGACATCATCAACATTTCTTCGGACTCCGCCGCCAAAGTTTTTCCCGGCTCCGCGGTTTATAGCGGCACGAAAGCCGCGGTGAATTGGATCTCCGAAGGCTTGCGCGCGGAATTGGCGCGCGAGAAAATGCCCATTCGCGTGACGAGCCTCATGCCCGGCGCGGTGACCACGGAACTCACCACGCACATTACCGACCCGGACATCTTCACTTTTTTCCGCTCGCACCCGCCGATCGAGTTCATGAAAGCCGAAGACGCAGCCGCGGCTGTGCTCTATGCTCTGCAACAGCCGGCGCACGTGGATATCAATCAAATCTTGCTGCGCCCGACGCAGCAGGTTTCTTGATGCTGGTTGTTGGTTGCTCGAAGCTCGATCCTGTGTTCTTCCTCATTCCAGAAACAAGCAACCAGCATCCAGGATCAAGCAACCAGAAACAAAAAACCCCGTCCGCAGACGGGGTTTTGAGAGGAATCAAAGTGGCATCAAGCTTTGCTAACCTTGGAGGCTTGCAATCCCTTCGGGCCGCGCTCAACTTCGAATTGCACGCGCTGACCTTCACTGAGAGTGCGGAAGCCGTCGCCGACGATGGCTTTGAAATGCACAAACACATCGTCACCGCTTTCGCGCCGAATGAAGCCATAACCTTTGGCTTCGTTGAACCACTTGACTGTGCCGGTTTCCATTATCTGGACCGTCCTTTCATTGTGTAAAGTTAAACAAGCCCGCAGAGCCAAAGCTCACGCGAGTGGAGTTGAAGCGTACAACCAGCTTTTGCAGCTATTGCTCTCACACTTGCCCAAAACGACTCGCGCAAAACTGAAGCTTGCGCGGGGTAGACCGGATGGAACGCTGGTTGAACACGACAACCTTCGCAGCCCGACCTTCGACCATGATGAGTATCAGAAGGCCACGATGCGGCACAATCCAGATTCAACCCTTCCCCCGAAGGAGAAGGCAATTAATGGAGCGCAAAAACGGTGTACAAGAACGGGCGCAACATAGGGCGTTTTTTTTACAAATGCAAGCTTTGATTTGAAGCAACGGGGAATTGAAACCAGCACAGAACTTCTGTCTGAAACGACGACCCGGCATTTTTCACCGCGAACCGAGCGAATACAATCATGTTTGTCTATGACAAGGCCATCCGCCTGCTGCATTCCAAGGTCACATTTGATGCACAACGCCGCAGCGAAATCTGCTGCATCTCGCATGCGCATAGCGATCACATTCGCTTACATGATTTGGTTTATGCGACCGCCCCCACGCTGGCATTCATGCAGGCGCGCTTGGGAAAAAAGTTGCGCGCGCAGATTGTGACTTTCGATCAACCCATTGCGCTTGACGGGTATCGCATTTCATTTCATCCTGCGGGCCATATCTTTGGCTCCGCGCAGATTCTGGCGGAGCGCGAGGACCAGCGCCTGCTCTACACCGGCGATTTCAAATTGGAAGAAAGCACGACGGTGGAAGCTTTTCAGTGGCAGCCTTGTGATCTTCTCATTATGGAATGCACGTTCGGACGGCCGCAATACCGATTTCCGCCCCGCGTAGAGTTAGTCGAAAGATTGTGTGAGTGGGCTGCAAAAACATTGCGTGGGAATAGCGTGCCGGTCATTCACGCTTATGCCCTGGGCAAGGCGCAAGAGGCCATGAAGATTCTTGCGGACCGCGGCTTCGCGATAATTGCGCATCGCGCGGTCATGCCTTTCGTAAAGATTTATGAGAAATTCGGGCATCACTTTGGCGAGGTAGAACTCTTGCGCAGCACGACGCCGGTGGCGGGCAAGGTCATCATTGCACCGCACAATGCTCGCGAAGATCGCTTGCTAAAGGGAATTGCCACTCGCAAGACGCTGCTGCTCTCCGGCTGGGCCGTGGACGCGGGCTTCAAATACCGCAGCCGGGTGGATGAGGCGCTGCCGTTTTCAGATCACGCGGATTTTCCGGCATTGCTGGAATTTGTGCGGCGCGTCAATCCCAAAAGAATATTTACGACGCATGGCCCGAAGGAATTCGCCTGGTACTTGCGCAGCATGGGCTATGAGGCGCAGCCTTTGGAAGGCACGAAGCAAGGCGAGCTCTTTTAACGAGCGCCCGTCGCCTCGCCTGCTTCGGTATCAATAGCCGGGTTCGAGAATGCTCTCCAGCCGCGCGCGCAAGGCCGCCAGCTCTTTAGATTTGAACGAGCTTTTGGTTTTCTCCAGCGTGAAAATCGCTTCGCGAATGACTTCCGTTAATGCGACGTGCCGGGGACAATTGAGTAGTTGGCAGACTTGCTGCTTGGGCTTGTTCTGCGCCAACGCCTGCGTCAGGTCTTTGAGATCGGTAATGCTCGCCACGATATTTCTGATCGTATAGTGCAGGAAGACATCCACATCCGCGGGCGCCGGTCCGAAAGGCGCCAGTTTCTTCATGCTATCAATTCTACTGCTTTCGACGTACATGGCGTGCAAGCGTTCCCGCGCCTGCACAAACATGCGATATGTCTCGTAACGGAGGACTGATTGTCGCACCAGCCTGAGAAATTCTTCGATGGGCACGGGCTTCACCAAGTAGCCCGCGAGCGACAACCCCACCGCCTTGGTTGCCGTATTCAATGAGGGGTAACCGGTAACCAAAATAACCGGCAAGCCTTCCACGATCCCCGGCAGTTGCTCGATAAAATTCAGCTCCTCGTTGCCCGGCATTTTGATATCCGCAATCAGCAAATCATAGCGGTTTTTGCGCAGCAGGGCCTTGGCCGTGGCTGCGTCTGTGGCGCAATCACATTCATAGCCTTCGTCGCGCAACAAATCTGCTTGCGCCTCCAGAAACGTTTGCTCGTCATCTGCGATTAGAATTCGATTGGGATCGCTCATTGTTCTTATCCTAAGTTGAAGGGCGTGTGAACCTGCCTCGCGAATCGGAAAGTCCGCGTTCCTCTTTTTATCCAGAGGTCGAGGCATTTATCGGTAAAGAGATCTTAAAGACGGCGCCTTCGCCGAAGCGGCTCGTCAACTCCAGCGTACCGTTCATGGACTCGACCAGACTTTTGCAAATCGTAAGGCCAAATCCGAGTCCGCTTTTATCCGAAAATCTTTTTGTCGTGAAAAACGGCTCGAAGATCCGCGTGTGTATGGCCTCCGGAATGCCTGGCCCTTGATCGGAAACGGTGACGTGCAAGCAATTTTCCGCGACGATTGCCGCGACGCGCACCACGCCATGAGGCGGTGAAGCCTCTATAGCATTCAAAATCAGGTTGTACATAATCTGCCGCAGCGTGTTTTCGGGCAGCTTGACCCTCGTTGTGGCGTTTTGCACGTCGAACACGATTTGTGCTTTATCGTTGCGCGCATCCGTTTTCAGTAACGCCACGACGTCTTGCAAGGCTTCACTCACCCGAAACTCATTCAAATCCGCATGCCCCGGCTTGTGCAGGTCGAGCATGTGGCGGACGATCTTGGCGATTCTTTGAATCTCTTTTTCGATTTTGCCGACGTAATGATAGTACCGATGCTCTTTCGGCACTGCGGAGCTAACCAGCCGGAACGCGGTTTGAATGCCGCCTAGCGGATTGTTGATCTCATGAGCGACGCGCGCGGCCATGCGGCCGGCAGCGGCCAGCTTTTCACTCTCGTGCAATGCCAATTCCATGCGCTTGTGCTCGGTAATGTCTTCGCACACGACGAGTAAGACGCCGTTGCCCTCGGCATCATGCACGGCGTGGGCATGTTCTTTCACCCGTAAGAGCTCTCCCGTCTTGCGGACTTTGCGAAACTCCCAATGGAAAACTTGATTGGGATTCTGCAAACATTTTTGCGCTTGCCGAAGCACCTCCGCTTGGTCTTCCGGATGAAACACTTCTAGGACTGATCGACCTACCAGCTCTTCAACGGTGTAACCAAGCTGTTCCGCGCCGAAACGATTAACGGAAAGTATCTTTCCGGCTTCGTCAACGGTGAAGTACATGGACGGGTTGTTTTCATAGAGCGCGCGATAGCGCTCTTCGCTATGGCGCAGCGCAATTTCCGCGCTGGTGCGCTTCGCGAGTTCATGCTCATATTTGAGGTTGATTTTCTCCAGTTCCTGCCGTTGCAAGTCGCTCGTTTGAAAAGCCCGGGAGAAGCGAAACGAAAGCAGCAGGGCTTGCGAGAATATGAATAAGAACAGTCCGAATGGGACGATACGCGCGGTTTGTATCAAGTCATTATAATCCAAGATATCATTCGCAATCGTTACGAACAGAATAACGAAACCGGCAAGAATGATGGCGGCGCCTTCCCGTTTAAGAAAGGTCCAACGCAGCAGCAAATAGGCGCCGCAGAGGCAGCTCGATACGGTAAAAACTTGGTAGGGTATGATGGAATAAGAAAAGACTTTCGCCGGCGTGAACAGCACGAGACTTGAAAATAGAATACTCGTGACTTGAATGACTCGCAATAGCGGCGCGGGAAAGTCTTCCTTGAAAAGCGAGTACAAGAACATGGTGAAGGTCGGCGTCGCGAGATAAAACGACAAATACTCAAGCTTCAACAAAAGCTCCCAACCCATGGCGGGAAAAATATAGAGCAAAAATATCTCAACCGTGGCAACCAGCCGGAGCGCGATGATTAAGCAAAAAAGGCCGAAATAAAGCGAAGCAGCCTCTTTCTTTCTCGCCATAAACAGCCCGAGATGATACAGCCCCATAATCAGGATGCTGCCGAGCAGAAAAAGGTCTAAGAGAAGCGCTTGTTCTCTGAGCTTGTGAATGTCCTTAGCCAAGCCCAACTGAATCGTTTCCCATGCCCCGGCTTTGCGATGATGGAAATTGGCGAAGTGCAGAATGAGCTCGAGCTCATTGGTTTGCGGGGCAAAATCAACCACTGCGGGACGATAATGCGGGACGGTGCTCTCCGCAGTTTTGCCCGGAACGCCCGCGGAAAATAATTCTTGCGCATTGGCATAAGCCGTCAGCGCAGTTCCCATGTTCAAAAATTTTAGCGCGAGAGGGGCGGCCTCGTGCAAGCGCACGCGCAAACGATAGGTGGCATAGCCTTCTCCCCCCAGTTTCTTTCCCGACAATTCATAACCGTTCCATGAACCCGGCACGTTGATGAAACCGTCTGCTTCGGGCGGATTTTTAGCCATGAAACTTTCCGGACGCACGTGCTGCTGCCAATAGAATTCATACTCACCGCTGAGCGCAATCGGGCCGTCCTTTTCAAAATTCCAATTTGAGAGATCTAGTACGCCCTTTATGGCGCGCGGCTGCTGCTTGCGTGAAAGGTTCGCGCCGCAGCCTGCGAGCACGCAGATGCAGATGGCGATCACTCCGAAATTGTGCAAAGCTTTTTTCATCAAGCCTTTTCAATTTTTTTCACTTGCTGCAGCGGGATGATGATACGGCAAGTCGTTCCCTTCTCGGGGGCGCCGTCTAGCGTGATCGTGCCGTTCATCGCCTCTACCAGGTTTTTGCAAATAGACAAACCCAATCCCATGCCGCCCGCGCTTTTGGTCGTAAAAAACGGCTCAAAAATTCGCGCCTTGACTTGCTCCGTAATTCCTTCCCCGTGATCGGCGACCGTTATTTCCAGGTAATTCTCCTCACCGTGTGCATCGACATGGACCGGGCTGCCCCAAGGAGACGCTTCCACGGCATTCAAAACGACGTTATAAAGCACCTGCCGCAGCATATTCTCCGGCAAAGTGACCGGGCTTTGCGCCCTCTTTAAATCCGATTTGAGAATTATTCCGCGCTCGAGCAATTGCGGCTTCAGTAAAGTGAGCACATCATTTATGGTAACCTCGGGGCGAAATGACTTGGGCGCTTCGACGTGGGGTTTGTGCAATTCCAACATCTGGCGCACGATCCGGCTGATGCGCGCAATTTCCTTTTCGATCTTGCCGACGTAATGATGATGGCGGTGCTCTGCCGGCACGGCGCGACTGATCAGCCGAAAAGCGGTTTGGATGCCGCCCAGCGGATTGTTGATTTCGTGCGCAATGCGCGCCGCCATGCGTCCGGTGGCCGCCAGTTTTTCGCTTTCCGTGCGTTGCCGCTCCAATTCTTGAATGCGCTGCGTGCGCTCTTCCACCAGTTTTTCCAACTCTTCACGGTAGCGCTGGGTGTGTTCTTCGATGCGCTTACGCACGGTGACGTTGCGCACCAGCGCAATGACTTCCTTGCCGAGAAAAGAAGAAAGGCGCGCTTCGTAATATTGCTCCCCTTCGGGCATCGGCAGGGCATACTCCAGCGTGATCATCGTATTGTCTTGTAGGGCCTGCGTAATCGCACTCTGAATCTGCGCGCTGACGACGGGCGGAAGAACGTCTTGCACGCGCCTATGCAAGAAATGCTCCGGCGACAGAGAGAGATTCGATTCATCAGGGCCATTGTAGCCGATGATCGTGCAGTTTGCATCGATGCGAAAATACAAGTCGGGCAGAGCCTTGAACAGGGCCTGCAAGTGTGAGGTGGTTTGCAGAAGCTTTTCTTCCTCCTGCTTGCGCGCCGTGATGTCCAACGCAGTGCCAAGCACGGCCGGCTGGCCCTCAAACTCCGTCATCGTAGCGGTGAAATCAATCCAACGCGCTTCGCCTTGCTTGGTCAGGAGTTTAACCTCGTAGCGGTTCGGCGTCGGTTCGCCGCGCTGCCGCGCCATGCCGCGCTCTTGCACCAGTGCGCGGGAGTCCGGATGAATAACCTCCCAAAAATCCATCGCCAGTAATTCCTCGCGGGTATAGCCACTGAGGTATTCCGCTGCCGAATTTACATATCGCATCTTCGTGCCATAGAAAATGAACGCGCCCGCGGTGATGCTTTCAGCCAACGTGCGGAATTTGGTCTCGCTCTCGCGCAATGCCCGCTCGGCGCGCTTGCGCTCGGTAATATCTACAGAGAAAGCCAGACTGCGCTCAATCTCGCCTTGTTTATTCCGCACCGACGCCGCGCTCAATAGCGCGTCGATGATTTCTCCGTTTTTTTTGATCCACTGGCGCTCGATCTTTTCTATGTTGCCGGTTGCAAAGAAACGCGGGATGGACACATTCAAGGCGTCCTGGCGCGAGGTTTCCGAGAGAAAACTCACCGCACTCTTGCCAATCACTTCCTCACGCGTATAACCCATCACTTTGAGCCAATATTCATTGACGCTGACCAGCTCGCCATTTTTATTGAGGGAATGCATCATGACCGGGGTATTGTCATAAAGCATGCGGAAAAGCTCTTCACTTTGCTTGAGCGCTTCTTCCGCGCGCTTGCGCTCGGTGATGTCGGTGGCCAGCATCGCGAGGGCCTGCACTTTGTTATCGCGCGGCATGGGCGCGAGAGTCGTCAAATACCATGAGATCGTGCCATTGCCGCCGGCCGCCTGGTTCTCCAACCTCTCAATGCCTCCGCCCTCAAATACCCGTTGCATGGTAGCTCTCATGATTTCATGATAACCCGGCAAGATGTAGTCGTAGACACTCTTGCCGATAACCTTTTCCTTCTCGAACCCGGAGGCGACATGATTGATGTATTGGATGCGATGCTCGCGGTCAACGACAACAATGTAATCCGGCGTATTGTCGAAGATCGCGCGCATTTTGGCTTCGCTTTCGCGCAGTTGCTCGGTCCTTTCCGCCACCAGCCGTTCCAATTGCTGCGCGCGGACTTCATGGCGATGCAACCGCCAGCGATAGCCGCCATAAACCGTCAAGCCGAGCAAGAGCACGCCGAGCGCGCCGAACCACGTGGTTTGATAAAAAGCCGGCGCAATCGAGATCGCCATGCCGGCGCCGACTTCATTCCAAACGCCGTCGTTGTTGGAACCCTTGACGCGCAAAAAATATTCGCCCGGATCGAGATTGGTGAAAGTGACCTCCCGCTTTGTTCCCAGTTCGACCCAATCCTTATTGAATCCCTCCATGCGAAAGGCGTATCGATTCTTCTCCGGCGCGGTGTAATTCAAAGCCGCAAACTCGAGGGAGAAAACCGCGTCGCGGTAATCCAATTTAATCTTCTTGATTTCAGCAATCGCCGTGTCGAGCTTGACCGGTTGATTGAACTTTCTGAAACCGGTGAAAACGATCGGCGGTACGTAGGGATTGTCTTTGATTTGATTTGGAAAGAAGGCGGTCACGCCGTTGATGCCGCCGAAAAACATTTCTCCGGTTTTGCTTTTGAAATAGGCGCCGGTGTTGAACTCGTTGCTTTGCAGGCCGTCGCTCGCCTCGAAGTTTTTAAATGTCTGTGTCTGCGGATCAAATTTCGACATGCCTTTGTTGGTGCTCAACCAAAGATTGCCCGCCTCGTCCTCCAAGATGCTGTAGACCACGTCGTTCGGCAGCCCGTCTTTGGTGGTGTAGCTCACAAACCTTTCGTGCTCGTGCTCAAAAAGATTCAGCCCGCCGCCGTCGGTGCCGATCCACAGCGCGGCGCCGTTGCGCGCAAGCGCAATACATTTGATGCGATCATGACTCAAACTGTAGGGATTGCGGGGATCATGTCGGTAGCGGATGAAGCAGTCGGCGGCGCGATCCAAGCGATGCAAGCCGCGTTCGGTTCCAATCCAAAGTGTGCCGGCGTCATCTTCGCATAAGGACAAAACCCGGTCATCGCCCAAACTCTGCGGATTCTTCGGGTCATGCCGGTATTGCCTCAAATCTTTGCTGGCTTCATCGTGTTTGAAGAGTCCGGCATCGGTGCCAACCCACAGCACGCCGCTCTGCTCGCGATGGATGGTATAAACCGGGTGACGAATCAAACTGCGAGGGCCGGCCGGATCACGCGGGTAAGGCGTAACGCCTCCGGTCGAGCCGTCGAATTTGGCCAAGCCTTGATTCGATTCGAATCCGATCAAGAATATCTTGCCGTCACTCGCCGGGTCCGGATAAATGACAAAGACTTCTTTACCGGGCAAACTCGACGGATTGCCAACTTCGTGCTGAAAATGGGTGATCTTCCCGGCCCGGCGCTCAAAGCGATCCAAACCGTCATACCCGCCAATCCACAACACGCCCTGCTCATCTTCATAGATGGCGCGCACGCTGCGGTTTGCCAGACTGGTGGGGTAGGTGAGCGTTCGCCCATAATGCCGAAAAGCCTTGTCATTGCGGCTGTATTTATCAATCCCATAGCCATGCGTTCCCAGCCAGAGATCGCCGGCGAGGTCGATATAAGCGGACAGGATTCCCGCGTCACTCACACTGAAAGGATTGTTGGGGTCGTGCACGAAGCGGGTAAATTGCTCCTTGGCTCTATCGAAGCGAAAGAGGCCGCGTCCCTTTGACCCGATCCAAAGCATGCCTTCGCTGCCCTCGACGATGGCCGTCGCCTGGCAATTATAACGCGTGAATTTTACTTTTGGCCCGCCATCTCTTTGCAGCGCACTCAACTCGAGTTTGTTCAAACCATCCCTTGCGGTTCCCAGCCAAAGGACGCCGAACTTGTCTTCAAAGATGGTGAGAACATAATTATCGCTAAGGCTATGGGGATTTGCCGGATCGTGTACGAAGTGGGCGAAGCCGTTGGTGGCGCGATCATAGCGATTGAGTCCGCCTTGCGCAGTCCCAATCCAAAGCGCGCCTGTACGGTCGTGGTGGAGCGCGTTGATATGATTGTGGCTCAAGCTCGCGGGATTCTCTTGGTCATGCCAAAAGCGAGTGATCTGATTCGTTTTCAGGTTCAAACGATTCAGCCCGTTCTGCGTTCCGATCCACAGCGTTTCTTTATCCCCGCAGAGCGCGGTGATGCTATTATGGCTCAAGCTGCCGGAGTTTTGCGGATCGTGGCGAAAGCGGACAATAGTTTGAGTGATAGGATCGAATTTATTCAGCCCGCCGTTGTGCGTGCCGATCCAAAGTTTGCCTGCACGATCCTCATGGAGTGCTGTGACATAGTTGTCGGAAATCGAATTGGTGTCTTGCGGATCATGGCGAAAAACCGTGAAGGTGTAACCGTCGTAGCGGTTCAGCCCATCCTGCGTGCCGAACCACATAAAACCATTGCGATCCTGTAGCATGCAATACACCGCATTTTGCGAAAGTCCTTGCGCATCGGTGAGATGCTCGAATTTGAGGTCTTGTGCCCGGCTGGGCGGGATGAGGAGGAGCAGCTTTATGGCGCATGCGGCCATCAAAAGCGGAAAAGGCTTAAGATGGTTCTTCATCACATGGCTCCGGTTGATTGCCGAGGCAGAGAAGACGGAATGTGCTGCCGCAAGCAGCGGGCAGAATTTCAAAAGGAGGCAAAAGAATTACGCTTTCATAGTGAGATTTTTGCGCCCAATGAAATACAGCACGCGCGCTTCAGTTGCAAACAATCTTTTCGCAACAATTTTGTGCGCCTGTAGGGAGGTTGCGCCGTGTGAGCGCAGCACGCGGCCCAGCACGGTGCAACGCAAAAAAAACTTTTCCGCATCCGCAGACAGTGTGATTATAATAATATCGAATTTTCAACAGGCCTCCATGCGCTCTTCGGGCAATGCGGGATTTGATGTTCATCAAATTATTGCCGGAGGGCAAGCGCGAGGACCGGGGCCGCAAAACACTTAAGTTTGCAAGGCTCGGCGTCTTTTCGGGTCGGGAGCACGTCCCACAAGCGAAGGCGTAATCGAACTGCTCTGGATAAACCAGTGCGGATTCGATTACGCCTTTTTTATTGGGATGGAATGGTACATTTTCAAGTGTTGGATACGGGCATGGAAAGTTATCTTCACGCCGCCGCGACCATCGTGTTGCTGTCGTGCGGTTGCATGGCGTTTTTACCCACCGTGCGCGCACGTTGGCATCACTTGCGCGGCGATTATGCCGCGGCCGCGGAGATTTATGAACGGCTGTTGGCGCGCCGTCCCGAGCGGTTGCAGCTCTACTCCGCGCTCGCGGAAATTTATTTGCTCTTGCCGCGAGCCGATGAACAAGCCCTGCAGGTTTTCCGTAAGGTAGTGCGCTGCAATCTCGCAAGCCCGAACCGCGAGGCGATCGAGGAAATTCTTATGCAGAAACGTTCTGCAGAACGCGGCGTGCCGGCAGAAGCCGGCATGTATTTGGTGAAGGCCGCCGAATAGCGGAGTCACTCCGAGACATTGTAGACCGAAGCATAATCATATTCTCCGCTCTCTACGGCACGATTGCGCAAAACGGCGAGGGTGATGCGTTTTTTCGCGCCGTCGGCGATTGGCCGGCAGGCACAGTTGCGATTGCACGCCGGGTACACCATGCCCGTGCTGATCGCTTGATGTTTTTGAGCACTATCCGTTATGACGCGCAGTGGTGGGAGGGGGAGGAGGCAAGCAGAGTTATTTTGAAATTCAAGAGCTCTGACGTGACGGGCTGTGTCCTTTATCATTCCGAAAAAATATTTTGCACACGGAGTCCTAGACTACAAAAAGATATCTGCAGGCGCGCGAGCGGGTTTCACTTGTCATCTTCCTCCATCCTTGTCTCCCGCATCAAAATCAAAATTGCGCCCTGCGGCACAACGAGATACGTCTTGCCTTCGACTTTGATTTCAACCGCGGCCTTGCGCAGAAAAATAGCATAGTCGCCCTCGCGGGCTTGCATCGGCATGTGGCGCGCTTCACGGCGCGATGGCCGCCACGGCTCATCATCCATCTCCTTGAAATCCGGCAATGGCGTGCCAGGGCCGGTTGCAACGATTTTTCCGCCTTGCACCGATTCTCTTTCCACCGCCCACTTGGGCAAATACAATCCCACCTCCGTGCGCTCTTCACCCTCATCCGGCTCGACCAAGACACGATCACCCACAACCAAAAGCTTGTGGCGTCTGTTGCTTTTTGAACGCTTCATTTTTCCTGCTTTGTGTAGTTTTGACGAAGCCCGGTTGCGGGCCAAAGCTGCATTATGCAATGCGTTTGACAATCCCAATCAACAGGCGCACCAACGTGCTGCTGGTGCGGCTGGCAATTTCCATAACTTCGCGGTGATCCAATTCTTGCTTGCGCAAGCCGGTCGCCATGTTCGTGATACAAGCAAGCCCGAGCACTTGCATGCGCCGAGAAATCGCCACGATGACTTCCGGTATAATTGACCTAGTGACCGCGTCTGCGCCGAAGCACCTCGCCATTCGTATTTCGGCTGCGGTTTCATAGCTCGGGCCGCGTGTTGCCAACACCACGCCGCGCCGCAACGCAATGCCGAGCTGCGACGCGGTTTGCAGCGCCGTCTTTTGGAGCGCCGGATCATATGGCGCGTGCATATCCGGCCAGCGCCGGCCCCATTCTTTGCGATGCTGCCCGCGCAGCGGATTGGCGAACATTAAATTAATGTGATCCTCCATCAACATCAAATCACCCGGCGCGAAGTGAGGATTGAGTCCGCTCGCAGCAGTGGCGAGGAGCAAACGTTGAATGCCCAATTCCGCCAAGAGGTGAATCATGAAACCGATCTTCGCTGCCTCGCACCCTTCATAGATATGTGCGCCACGTTGCACCGCAAGAATATTTTTGCCTGCAAGTGTTCCGAAAAGCCAGCGCCCGGCCTGGCCGTCAACCGTCGCATGCGGATAACCGGGAATCTCCGGGGTTGGAAGAATGCGTGCATCCTGCAAATGATCGGCAAAAGCGCCCGAACCCGAACCCAAAATCAAGGCAAGGCGAGGGGTGAATGGGCAGCGTGCGCGCACAAACTCCGCAGCTTGTGCGAGGCGATCGGCATCCAACAGTGGCAGGGCAGGAGCGTTAACATGGGTGATCATGCTTTTTCATCACTCCAATACTCCCTCACGTGCTTCTTCCTTCACTCTTCCGGCGGCACATAACATCTGCGACAACGCGCTTCATACATTTCCGTCGCGCCGACCACAACACGATCGCGCGCCATCGTAAGGCGCTGCGTGAACGTCGCCGGTTCGCCACACTGCACACAAATCGCCTGGGCTTTCGTGACTTCTTCGGCAATGGCCATAAGCTGCGGCATCGGCTCAAAGGGAACGCCGCGATAATCCATGTCGAGGCCCGCGACGATGACGCGCACGCCGCGTTCGGCCAGCGTGTTGCATACTTTGACTAAAGTGCCATCGAAGAACTGCCCCTCGTCGATGCCGATCACTTGCGCGTCGCCGGCCTTCTCCAAAATTTCCAGCGCGTTTTGCACCGGCACGGAGCGCAATTTTTGTTCATTGTGGGAGACAATGTGATCGTTCGCGAAACGATTGTCAATTGCGGGCTTAAAAATGGCCACCCTTTGCTTGGCAATTTGGGCGCGCCGAAGGCGCCGAATCAATTCTTCCGTCTTGCCGCTAAACATGCTGCCGCAGACAACTTCAATCGAACCGGTGACGTGTGAAGTGGGCATAGAAGGTGTGCATGCTCCTTTCTCTTGGCAACAAAAGATTCGCTCTCGGATAAAGAGCTGGATTTTCCACGAGTACGTTGCGCTTTACACGAACAAAGAGCAACGTTATGCAGGAGAAGTGTTCATTCTCGTTCGCGCAACAAAGCCTCGATCTTCGTGCGCAACAGATCGATCGCGACGAGATTAAAACCGCCTTCGGGAATGATCAAATCGGCGTAGCGTTTCGAAGGCTCGACGAATTGCAGGTGCATGGGGCGCACGCTGTTTTCATACTGCTCGATCACGGAATCCATGGAGCGCCCGCGCTCGCGAATGTCGCGCTTCAAGCGCCGGATAAACCGCAGATCCGCGTCGGTGTCGACGTAGACCTTGATATCCATCAACTCGCGCAGTTGCGGATTGTCCAGGATTAGAATGCCTTCGAGAATGATGACGTCGTGCGGGCCGGTGCTGCGCGTTTCGGGGCGGCGCAAATGTTTGGTGAAATCATAAATCGGAATCTCGATGGAGTGGCCGTGCAGCAACGCTTGTATGTGCGCGATGAGCAACTCGGAATCAATGGCATCGGGATGATCGAAGTTTTGCGCGGCGCGCTGTTCGAAGGGAAGATGGTGGAGGTTTTTATAATAGGAATCTTGTTCCACCACGATGACGCGATCCGATCCGAGCGAGCTGATGATGCGTTGCGTTACCATGGTTTTGCCGGAGCCGGACCCGCCCGCGAGGCCCATCAATATGCCGCGTTTTCTCACAACCTCACTCTCGCGTTAATAAACGATCGTCAAAGGCCTCGGGCAGAAGCGCGCGCAAGCTGAGAGTTCTGGTCTCGCCCTGGACATTCATTAGGATCACTTCCAAATTCCGCGCATAATCCCACAGCACTTGACGGCACGCGCCGCATGGCGAGCAAAACTCCGCCGTATCGGCGCACACGACGATGCGCACAAAATCCGTTTCGCCTTCGGACAATGCTTTATACAACGCTACACGCTCGGCGCAGCAGGTCAAGCCGAACGAACTCGATTCGACGTTGCAGCCTTCATAAATTTTTCCCGAGGCCGCGAGCAGCGCAGCGCCGACATAAAATTTCGAATACGGCGCGCGCGCCAGCGTCTTCGCATGTTGCGCCGCAGCGAGCAGATGTTCCAGAGTATCAGTCATGAGGTTTCGCGCACGAGTGCAATCCGCCCGCGGTTCGAACCGGCGGAGTAAAAAAAATCCGAGCTTGGCAGGACTCGGATTCGCGGATCATTCACAGCCGTCATGGTCTAGAAAGGCAGGTCCTCTTCGCTCGGCGCGCCGCCGGTGGCGGGCGGAATGAAATCGTCACCGGGCGGCGGAATGTCCGCGCCTGCGCTGGCGCCGCTATCCGACTTCTTGCCTAAGAACTGAACGTTGAGCGCAACGACTTCGGTGATGTAGCGCTTTTGGCCTTTGTCATCGTCCCACGAACGCTGCCGCAACTGGCCTTCAACATAAACCTGTTGCCCCTTTTTGAGATACTCTCCCATCACTTCCGCGAGACGATTGAACGCGACGACGCGGTGCCAGTCCGTGCGCTCTTGCACGTTGCCGGATTTGTCTTTATAGGAATCCGAGGTTGCGACGCTGAACGTCGCGATGGGCACGTTGCCGGGCGTGTATTTCAGCTCCGGGTCACGGCCGACGTAACCAATCAACATCACCTTGTTGAGTCCGCGCGTTGCCATAATTGTCCCCTTTCCTGTTAGGGTTCACAACTGTACCGCAAAGGGATTTATTGGTGCCGAATGCCTCAAGCTCTATGGCAGCGCAAGCCTCTTTGCCTGCGAAAACTTGCGATCACGCTTTAGGGTAGAAATTTTTTTTCCGCGAGTCAAGCACTTTATTGAGAGAGAAACCGCACCGCCTCCTGCACGTCGTCCGCGGAGCCGATGATCAACGGCGTGCGTTGGTGCAGGTCCGCCGGCGCAATGCTCATGATGCGTTGTGTGCCGTCGCTTGCCGCGCCGCCGGCCTGTTCCGCAATGAACGCGAGCGGATTGGCTTCATACAACAAACGCAATTTGCCGTTGGGATTTTTTTTGTCCGCAGGATAAAGAAAAATGCCGCCGTACAAAAGGTTGCGGTGAAAATCCGAAACGAGCGAGCCGATATAACGCGCGGAATAGGGCCGCCCCGTGGCTTTATCGTTCTGTTTCACATGATTGATATAGTTCTGCATTCCGGCCGTCCAATTCACGGAGTTGCCTTCATTCGTGCTGTAGATTTTGCCGCGCTTCGGGATTTGAATGTTCTCGTGCGACAACAGAAACTCGCCGACCGTGGGATCGAGCGTGAAGCCATGCACGCCCTGGCCCGCAGTATAAACCAAGATTGTGGAGGAGCCGTAAAGCACGTAACCCGCGCCGACTTGCCTGTCGCCCATTTGCAATGCGTCCGCCAACTCGCCGCGCTCGCCCGAGCTTACTTTGCGATGAATAGAGAAGATGGTGCCGATACTGACGTTGGCATCGATGTTCGAAGAGCCGTCCAAAGGATCATAGAGCAACACATAGTGGCCGCACGCAAATTCCTCCGGGATCGCAATCAAATCATCGCGCTCTTCGCTGGCCAGGCAGCACAATCTGCCGGTATGGTCCATCGCGCGAAAGATGACGTCGTCCGCATATTCATCCAGCTTGCGCACCATTTCGCCCTGCACGTTTTCCGAGCCGGTGAAGCCGAGGATATCCGCCAAGCCCGCGCGCCTGACTTCGCGCGAAATGACCTTTGCGGCAAACGCCATGTCATAGAGCAGCGCCGAGAACTCGCCCGTGGCTTTGGGAAAATGCTTTTGTTGCTCGATGATGTGCCGCTCGATGGTCATCAGCTTCTTGGGCATGGTGTGCTCCTGGTTTGAAAAAGATTTCGGACTGGAATGTGGAACGCAAACGCTTCGCGACGCGGAGAAAGTGCGGCCAATATAAAAGGGAGGGAGAAAAAGTCAAGAGGGAAGTCGGGGCGTGTGTAATGCCTCAGTTATTGGTGGGAACCGTACCGCAGACCGCCTTGTCCAATGTCACCAACTTTTCCCCAAAGGCCAAAATTTCTCCAACTACTTGCCTTTGTTTGCGAAGATGATTGAAGCTGTTTGACAAGCTTGAGTTTGCTTGGGCAAAAGCAATGACAAAAAATGGCTGTCATAAATATGTGGTTTGCAATCATCGCAGAAATGTTCATCGTAGCAACAAAAAGCTGTGGAATTTTTTGCCAATTATTTTTCTGTCATTGCCTGCTTAAAAAGTTAGTGCCATTGGACCTCCTTGTCTGCAGGCGGGGACGCCTGCGCTACTCCTCCGGTAACTGAGGCATTACTCAAAATGATTGAAGCCGCTTGACTCTGAGTTCATTTTAACAAAAGCCATGACGGAAAAAAGGGTGGCAAAATACGTGGTCAATGATCATCATATGCTCGTTACAGGTTGGAATGTGAGTCACCGCAAGGCGTTTTCTGCGGAAGCAATCCCTTGATCTGCGAAGGATTGCTTCGCCTGCGGCTCTAGGCTGAGCAACGCTCGCCATGACCGTTACAAAATAACCCTTGATAAGCATAACCCAAAGGAGCAGTGAAATTTCTTCTGCCAAACATTTTCTGTCATGGCCTTCTCAAAAAGTTAGTGACATTGGACCTCTTTGTCTGCGCTACGCCCCCGTAACTGAGGCGCTACGGGGCGAAGTAGTGGACGCTCGTAACGATGCCTTCAGGCATTTTTGTTAACAGGCATCAAACGCCTGATGAGTTTTGACTTTCAAGTTCGGCAATGACTTTTTGCTCCGCCACGGCTGGGCCGTGGCATGCCTTTCAATCGTAATCAAATGCTAACCACGGCCAAGCCGTGGTTGAGCATTGCCGAATTTGATTGTCAAGGCTGATATGGCGTCATCGCAAGCCTGCTCTCGCAGATTCCGCCTTGCCCAAGAGCGCGGAAATGTTATATTCACACCACTCGCACAAGCCCGTTTCCTTGTTGCTAAAAAGCACGCTCTCCCCATGTCAAAACCTCCGGCCAACATTAAATCCTATCTCGCCGATGACGCCATCTTCTACATGCGCCGTGAAATTCAACACGCAGGCGGCAATGAAGTTTTCTTCGTCGGCAAGGTGAATCCCGAAGGTCTTGTCGAAAGCGTGCAAACGGTCGCGCGCGGCAACAAAGCCATGGTGCCCGCGATCCTCAACAACGTTCACACCGGCGATGCGGTCATTCACAATCATCCCTCCGGCGGCTTGCAACCTTCCAATGCCGACGCCACGATTGCTTCGCAACTCGGCAACGAGGCCGTGGCGTTTTATATCGTCAACAACTACGTCTCGGAAATTTACGTCGTCGTCGAGCCGCAGAAACCGAAAGGCGTCATCAAGCTTTCGCCCAATAAACTCGCGGCCTTTCTCGGCGAAGCCGGCCCGCTCGCGCAAAGGCTCGAGAATTACGAGTCTCGTCCGCAGCAGCAGAAAATGTTGGCGCACGTGGCCGAAGCTTTTAATGAAAATAAAATCGCGGTGATCGAAGCGGGCACGGGCACGGGCAAAACGCTGGCGTACTTGCTGCCTGCCATTGAATGGAGCGTGCGCAATCGCGAGCGCACCGTGATTGCGACGGGCACGATCAATTTGCAAGAGCAGCTCATCAACAAAGATATTCCGCTTTTGCAAAAGGCGCACGATCTCAACTTTCGCGCCGCGCTGGTGAAAGGCCGCACCAACTACGCCTGTCGCCGCAAACTGCTCGAAGTTTCCACGCAGCTCGACATGTTTTCCGAGCCAAGCCAGCAAAACGAATTGCAAATGATCGTGGAATGGGCGAAGAAGACGACCGACGGCAGCAAGTCCGATCTCGGCTTTATTCCCAATGAAATGGTGTGGGAGAAGATTCAATCCGAGAGCGATACCACGTTGCGCGCGAAATGTCCCTTTTACAACGAATGTTTTTTTTACAACGCGCGCCGCGCGGCAGCGAGCGCGGATATTCTCGTCGCGAATCATCACATACTGTTCGCCGATCTCGCCGTGCGCAACGAAACCGGCGGCAGTTCGGAAGTGGCGGTGTTGCCCAAGTATCAGCGCATCATTTTGGATGAAGCGCACGACATCGAAGACGTGGCCTCATCATATTTCGGCGCGGCCACAAGCTATCATGCCTTCCTGCGCGTGTTGCACAAACTCTATCGCGTCAAAGAGACGAAAGCCATCGGTCTATTGCCCTTCGCGTTGAGCAAGCTCGAAAAGCAAGGGCACAAACTTTCGAACGAGCTGCTTTTGAAGTTTCATCAACGCATCGAAGGCCTGTGCGAGCCTTCGGTGCAAAACGTCGAATATCATCTCGGCCAGGTCATGGAGCGGCTGTTCGTGTGGGGAACGAAACAACGCAAATCCGAATTTGCCGAAACCAAAATCCGTCTCAAGCCTGCAACCACGCGCGATCCTTTCTTTCAAGACATTCTGCACAAGCAGGCCAAGCCTTTCCTCAACGCGCTGCAATCCTGCGCCGAAGAATTAACCAAGCTCAACGCGCTCTTTGACAACGCCGAGCACTTCCTCGGCGACGAGGCGGTCTCGCTCGCGGTGGACATCAACGCGCAAACCAATCGCTTGAAGGAGATGGGAGAGAAATTCAAGCAAGTGCTCTTCAACAATGATGAAAAACTCGTGCGCTGGTTGGAGTTGAAGGAGTCGCGCTTCGGCAACATCGTGCGCTTGTACAACGCGCCGCTGAACATTTCGGAGTTGATGCAAAAAGCCGTGTTCAACGCTTTTCCCACCGTCGTCATGACCTCGGCCACGCTCGCGGTCGGAAAATCATTTCAGTTTTTGGAAGAGCGTTTGGGCCTGGCCGGCGTGGATGCCAACAAGCGCCTCGCCGTCAAACTCGACTCGCCGTTCGATTATGCGCGCCAAGTGCTCGTTGCAATCCCCACGGACATTCCCGCGCCCACGGAAGGCGGCTATGCCGCGGCATTGAAAAAATTGTTGTCGCGCACGCTGGATATTTCCCAAGGCCGCGCGTTCATTCTTTTCACCGCGTATGGCTTGCTCAATCAAGTTTATGAGCAACTCGCCCCGGAGTTGGGCGCGAAAGGCATGCTCGTGCTCAAGCAGGGCGGCGAGAATCGCCATCGTTTGTTGGAGAGATTTAAAGCGCAGGTCGGTTCGGTGTTGTTCGGCACCGACAGTTTTTGGCAAGGCGTGGACGTGCACGGCGAAGCGCTCGAATGCGTGATCATTCCGCGCCTGCCGTTTCGCGTGCCGAGCGAGCCGCTTATCGAAGCGCGCGTGGAGGCCATTGACAAAGCCGGCGGCAATTCGTTTATGGAATTCTCCGTGCCGCAAGCGGTGATCAAATTCAAACAAGGCTTCGGTCGCCTCATTCGCCGCAAATCCGACTTCGGCGTGATCGCCATTTTTGACAACCGCATCGCCACAAAATTCTACGGCAAAATTTTTATGGAGTCATTGCCCGAATGCCGAGTTGCTGCGGGCGCGAGCGAGGAGGTGTTTGAGGAGATGAGGAAGTTTTATAAGAGGCAGAGAGGGTGAGGCGGTTGCGATACCGGGGTATTCGGTTAGTCGATCATCGCGTTCGAGGTGAGCCATCAGTGATCATGGCATTTGCAAAGAAAGAATCGTCTTACTACTTGGAGCATAAAACAGGTTGCACATCGGCCCTCATTATGTCATTCAGAAAGAATCTTTTTAAGCACTAGGTTGAATCGCCGGCGAGTAAAAAGATTCCTACTGAATGACAGTGCTAGGATGGAAAGTATAATCTTATACCGCTCGGAGGAATAAACTCACGAGTTTTTCAAGCAGCATCCATTTAAACAGGAGGGTCTTCATGTACGCCAAAGCGCTATCCTACTTGCAACAAATGCTCGGCCCGAACGCGACGTTTCGCGAGGGGCAATGGGAAGCGATCAACGCAGTGATCAATCAGCGCAAGCGTTTGCTTGTGGTGCAGCGCACGGGCTGGGGCAAAAGTTTGGTTTATTTCCTCGCCACGCGCTTGTTGCGCGAGCAGAGCAAAGGCCCGAGCCTGCTCGTGAGTCCGTTGCTCTCGCTCATGCGCAATCAAATTCTCATGGCGGAAAAAATCGGCGTGCGTGCCGCCACGATCAACAGCGCGAACGCGAACGAATGGAAAGAAGTGGAAGCGCGCTTCCTTGCCGGCGAGATTGATATTCTCATGATTTCGCCCGAGCGTTTGAACAACGCGCGCTTCCTCGAAAATGTTTTGCCCGCAATGCAGAGCCGCCTCGGCTTGTTCGTGGTCGATGAAGTGCATTGCGTTTCGGATTGGGGCCACGACTTTCGCCCCGATTATCAACGCATCGTGCGCATCGTCAAACTTTTGCCCAAGAGCGTGCCCGTCATCGGCGTGACTGCGACGGCGAATGAGCGCGTGGTGCAAGACGTGGTGGAGCAACTCGGGCATGATCTCGAAGTCGTGCGCGGCTCGCTCATGCGCAAAGGCCTGCGTTTGCGCAACATCGTGCTCTCGGATCAAGCCGAGCGCCTGGCGTGGCTCGCGGAAAATTTGCCCAAGCTGCCGGGCAGCGGCATCATCTATTGCCTCACCGTGGCGGACAGCAATCGCGTCGCACATTGGCTGCAGCAGCAAGGCTTGAACGTGCGGCCGTATCACGCGGACATTGGCGATGAGGAACGCATCGCGTGTGAAGAAGCGTTGCTCAAAAACGATGTTAAAGCGCTCGTTGCAACCGTGGCGTTGGGCATGGGCTTCGACAAACCGGATTTATATTTCGTGATTCACTTTCAAAGGCCGGGCAGCGTGGTGGCATACTATCAACAAGTCGGCCGCGCGGGCCGCGCGTTGAAAAGCTCCGCCGGCATTTTGCTCGCGGGCCGCGAGGACGATGAGATTCAAGAGTATTTCATCACCACGGCGTTTCCGCCGCCGGAGGTGATGCTCGACGTGCTGCGCGTATTGCAGCAAAGCGAAGGCATGACGATCACCGAGTTGCAAAAGCGCATCAACGCTTCATTCAACGTGCTCGAAAAGGCGCTCAAGCTTCTGCTCATCGAAGGCGCAGTGTCGCAAGTCAAAAGCGTTTATCATCGCACGACCAATCCCTGGCAGCCGAATTACGAGCGCTATCACGCGGTCACGCAAATGCGCAGACACGAGCTGCGCAAAATGCAGGAATACGTTCACACCAAAGAATGCTTGATGGCGTTTCTCAGTCGCGAGCTTTCCGATGCGCTCGCGCAGCCGTGCGGGCGTTGCGGCAATTGCAGCACGCCCAAGCTGCCCGATCATGTGCTCGATGCGCGCCTCACATTGGAAGCGGTGAAATTTCTGCGCGGCGATTATCAAGCGATTGCGCCGCGCGCGCAATGGCCGTTTGCGCTCGAACCCGAGGGCAAACGCGCGATTCCGCCGGAGCTGCAAAATCTGCCGGGGCGCAGCTTGTGCATTTATGGTGATGCGGGCTGGGGACGTCTGGTCGCGCGCGGCAAATATCAAGAGCACCATTTCAGCGACGAGTTGGTCGCGGCCTCGGCACAGATGATCATGAACGATTGGAAGCCCGAGCCTTTTCCAAAATATCTCGCAGCCGTGCCTTCACTGCGCGAGAACAAACTGGTGCGGGATTTCGCGGCGCGTCTTGCGCAGGCGTTGCAGATTCCGCTCGCCGAGGTGATTAACAAAGTGAAAGAGACCAAGCCGCAAAAAGAAATGGCGAACAGCGCGCAGCAAGCAGCGAACTTGTTTGATGCCTTTGCGGTGGTTGGAAAAATTCCGGAAGGGCCGTGCTTGTTGGTTGATGATATCTTTGACTCGCGCTGGACGCTGACCGTGATCGGCTATCTCATCGCAAAAGCCGGCGGCGGGCCGGTTTATCCCTTCACGCTGGCCAAAGCTTCGGACCGCAGGAAATTGGATTGAAGCTCGCAACATAGATCAAAAGAAACAGCCGAAGACAGAAAATGTAGGGCAGAAAATTTTCGCGGGTTCAAAGTTCTCTGTCGTGAGCATTGCTTTAATAACACCAACCCACATATTTCTGCCCTTCATTTTTCTGCCTTCGCTTTTACTCAAGCCGACCTGCTTTACGTAAACCAAAATGAGTTTTTCAATCGGAGTGAAGAATAAATGAGCACCATTTCATTCAGCAACGATGCGCACGCGCTCATCATGGCGTGCTCCTATGTGGGCTTGAGTTCCAAAGGCGAGTTGCTGCCGCTCACGTTGAAGGAGTGGAACGCGCTCGCCGCGAAGCTTGTGCAATCGCGCCTCAAAACGCCGGGCGCGATGTTGGGATTGGCTGCGGAGGATTTGCAAACCGAATTGGAAATTCCTTTGGATGAAGCGCAACGTCTGGCTGCGCTATTAGATCGCGGCGCGGCCGTCGCATTTGAATTGGAAAACTTGATGAACGCGGGCATTCGCCTCGTCACGCGCGCGGACGAGCATTATCCTTCGCGTTTGAAAGATAAACTTAAAGCGCAAGCGCCGCCGGTTTTATTCTATGCCGGAGCTTTGGAATTGACGCGACTCGAAGGCATTGCCATCGTCGGCTCACGCGCGGTTGATGAAGCAGGCGCACAGTTCACCGCCAAACTCGCGCAGTTGTGCGCGCAGCAACGTTTGAGCGTGGTTTCGGGAGGAGCGAAGGGCGTGGATATCGTTTCGATGAAAACCGTTTTGGAAAACGGCGGCAAGTGCGTGGGGGTGATGAGCGATTCGTTGGCGAAAAAGATTCGCGAGCGCGAGGCGCGGGAATATGTTTTCGAGGAGAGACTGCTCTTGCTCTCGCCGTTTCATCCCAATGCGCCATTCAACGTCGCGAACGCCATGTCGCGCAACAAGCTCATCTATGCGCTCGCGGATTATGCCGTGGTGGTTGCGAGCGATTTGGAGAAGGGCGGCACGTGGGCCGGCGCCGTCGAAAATCTGCGCAAAGAGTACGCGCTCATGCTCGTGCGCAGCGAGGCGGAGGCGCCGCCGGGCAATCATGCTTTGCTTGGAAAAGGCGCCGCGGCGTTTGCGGCCGCTGAGTTGGAGCAAGCGGATTTGGATTTGCGCCAACTCTTTGCGCAAAAAACTTTTTCAACTCCGGCACCCGCACTAAACACAAATCAACAACTGGGTTTGTTCGAAGCTTGAACGGCGAGTTGCTATTTCTTGCGGCGATTCTTCTTGCGCGAAGCCGCGGCCATCTTGCGCTTGTTCTTCTTTTTGAGCAGGGCTTTTCTGCTCGGTTGGCGTTGCTGTCCAAAAGATGATGACAAAGGCTCGAAATCTTCTTCCTCTGCGCCCTCTTCCACCTTATTTTCAGCCATGGCGCCTTGCTGTGCGAGTATGCGCGCGTTGTAATCGAGCATGAAGGCGTCAATATCGCGTTTGTTTGTCATGTCATAACCCTCGGCTTGGCCGAGCATCACGAACGATTTGGCCAAGCCGAACCTGCGCGGATCAAACATCGTTTGTCTAAATTGGGGCGCATTGTCGCGCAGCCATTTCAAAATCGGCTCGGCATTCGCCAGTTTGTACTCGCGCTGCAAATAGCGCCAAAACGCCAGCAGCTCGGGAATGGCCGCGTCCGCTTCTTCCGGCGCTTGCAGCGAAATTTTGCGGGGGAAAATTTCGAAGACCAGTTCCCGCGCGTCGTGCACGCTCATGCGCGAGACTACGGCGCCGATGTGACTAAGGCCATAAGCGAGAAACTGTTCCACCCAAAAGCCCGCGTCGGGATGGGCCTCTAAGTGCAGTTGGCCTTCCGGCGCTTCAAAGAATTGCTCCAACAACGTCTCGATGAACTTTTCGGATTTGCGCTCGAACGAGGAGCTTTCCTGGTCAAGATGATCGAGTTGATGAATGTCGATGGGCATTGGGACCTCACAGGTTGAATTAAATTTTTATCACCAACGGATAGATTAAAACCAACGGATACGGCTTTTGTCTTTTCATCCGTTGGGCTGCGGTTTTCAGCATTTTGAAACCACGGCTCAGCCGTGGCTGAACAAAATTGGCTAATCCACAAACCTCCGCACGCCGATATACGCCGCGAACAATCCCAATAAAACTCCGAGCGCGCCGAGGGCGGGATAAAACAGTGAGGGCAGAGAGAGCAGTTCGTGATAGGGCAGAAGCACGAAGCGAAAGGCGAGATAGAAAAATAAAATAGCGAGGCCTGCGCCGATCAAACCATGCACGAGGCCTTGCAAAAGAAAAGGCACGGTGATGAACGCGCGATTCGCGCCCACGAGCTGCATGGTTTCGAGCACGCGGCGTTTGGCGAACACGACGAGGCGCACGTGATTGATCACCACGAAAAACGCGCCGAGGCCGATCACGAGGCCCACGAGCACGTCAATGGCAATCGCAAAGCCGACGTACTTATCCATGAGTTGCACCAAATCGCGGCGATACACGACTTCATCGACACCGGGCAGGGCTTGCAGTTGATTCGCAATGCGCTGCGCCGCAAGGCTGTTTTGATGCGCCTTTTGCAGCGTGACGTGAAAGGAAGCGGGCAACGGATTCGATTTGAGCAAGTCAATGAACTCTTTGCCGAACTCGCGACGAAAAACTTCAATGGCTTCTTCGCGCGAAACGTAGCGCACGGAGGCAATGCCGGTCACTTTCTCCATCGCGCGTCTGAGCTCTTTGAGGTCCGCTTCGCTCTTGCTCATGTCCACAAACACTTCCACCTCGATGCGCGAACGCAGCGACTCAACCAATTTGTTGAGATTGAGCGTGAGCAAACCGAAGATGCCGAGCACGATGAGCGCGCCGGCCATGGTGAGCGAGGTGATCAACGCCGCCATTTTCGCGCGGCGCAAACCGTCCCACCCTTCTTTTAAACAATACCACCAAATCAATTGACCGTCATTCCTCCTTCGAGGCGCACCACGCGATGGCGCGCTTTTTCCACGAGCGTGTAATTGTGCGTGGCCATCACCACCGCGGTGCCGCGCGCGTTGATTTTTTCGAGCAAGTCCATGATCTCCGCTGCGGTCGCGGGATCCAAATTGCCGGTGGGTTCGTCGGCGAGCAGCACGTAGGGCCCGTTCACGAGCGCGCGCGCAATGGCCACGCGCTGCTGCTCGCCTCCGGAAAGCTCGTGCGGCATTTTGTAGCGCTTGTGGCTGAGGCCCACGTTCGCGAGCACGCGCAGCACTTGTTTTTTGATCTCGCGCTGCCGCGCGCCGGTCACGATCATCGCGAACGCGACGTTGTCATATACGTTGCGGTCTTCGAGCAGCTTGAAATCTTGAAACACGATGCCGAGCTGGCGGCGCAGAAAAGGAATCTCTTTTCGCGTGATGTTGCTCGAGTTGAATTTTCCCACGATCACGGTTCCTTCGCTCGGGCGTTCGGACATGGCAATCAGCTTCATCACCGTGCTCTTGCCCGCGCCCGTTGGGCCAACGAGAAACACGAACTCGCCTTTGCGCACAAGCAGGTTGACTTGCTTGAGTCCCGAGCCGCCGGGATATTTGATCGAGACGTTGGTGAATTTGATGAGGTTCATGGCAGCGTGTAAGGTGTAACGTGAAAAGTTTGGACGAACACTTATATTGTCATCCTGGAAGGAACTTCCCTCGCACTTGGCACAACACGCGATATGAAATTTGTGCCGAGCACTAGAGAAGATTCTTCCAGAGATACTCTATAAAAAGTCAAGGGCGGAGAATTAAATGTTG
>JBBILN010000024.1:0-101795 GCA_037444905.1 bacterium
AGTTCAAGCCCTCTCAGAAAGCCCGATTGAGGGTTTATGAATTTTCCAGGTTAAAGACCTACTACTTGGCAATGACTGATGCCACGTCTGGAACGGGACACAATCCATCAGTAACGACTTCGTCTTCTGCATTCCCGACCGGTTGGAAAGTAGTTGGCGGAGGGGCCGAGGCGATTTGGACGGGTACGGGGCAATTATTAACCGCATCCATGCCCTCTGGCACAAAGCAATGGACCGCAATAAGCAAAGATCATTATTACACTGATCTGGGCCAAGTAAGGGCGTACGCAATTGCACTTCAAGAAGAGGATATACCGGGATTTGGAGACCTTGATATCGAATATAAGGGAGGCTCGAGTTCATACACTTCGAGCGGTAGTGATGATGCCAATGTTACGGTTAGCTCGGATTATGTTATCGGTTGTGCTGGAGGAGAAGCAACTTGGAGCGGTTATGGAAGGATGCTATGGCGAATGTATTTCAATTCCGGCGTAACACAGGTCTTAGTAGAATCAAAAGACCACATAGTAACATCTTCCGGATACACCAGGGCGTACCTTACACAGATTCGGAAAAGGCCATAAATCTTTATCTCATTGTTTGGAGGAGCGCACCGATCCAACGGCCAGTTCGTGCGCAAAGTTTTAGACCAACGCATGGACACGGGGCGCCACACCGTGCGCTTCAACGCGAGCAAGCTGCCCTCGGGCACGTACTTCTACGAGTTGCAAGTGAACGGCTTTCATGCGCGAAGGAAGATGACGTTGACCAGGTAGTCTCGTAGATTTCCATTCTGCTGTTCAAAACAAAAAGCCCCGGTCTCTTGCAGAAGCCGGGGCTTTTTTATGCCGATGAAAAAGAATAGCGTGCTTTTCACTCCACCACTCGCACCTGAGTCACAAAGTATCCCGTTTCGCCGAAGCACGTCGTCGGGATGCCGAGGTGTTGCTCATAAGTGAGCGTCACGCGGCGGCCCAACGATTCATTAATCTTCGCGGCAACGTTATCATCCGGCACCGTGAAGTAAAAAATCTCCGGAAGCGTGCCCGGGAGGCTCACCATCGCGAGCTCGCCTTCCCAGGTTTTGCAAATCCAACCTTTCTTCGAAAGTTTCTGCACGTAGCCCGCGCGCTCGCCGGAAGAGTACACGTAATTGAGCGAAGCCCACGTCCACAAGCAGAAGCCGATAAACACGACGACGATCGCAATCGCCAAAAATTTCAGGAAGCCTTTCATATTTTCTCCAAAGAAGTTTTCGACTTTCAGCACTTCAGTGTTTTTTCTTTGATGAATGCGCCGCCCCTCGAAATGTCATTCAGAAGGAATCCTTTTAAGCGCTCGACAAAATATTCGGAACGTGATGCTCTCCCAGTGCTTAAAAGGATTCCTCCTGAATGACAACCTTCAATTTAGTTCGTCCCCGCCTCTTTCGCCGGTTTCGTTTCCACAATCACGGCGGGCACTTCGCGCTCGCGCACGAGTTTGTTGAACGCGGGCAGATCGCTTTGCATGATCGCATTCAGCTTCATCAACTCCGCGTCAATTGCGGCCGTCAACTCGTTTTTAATCGCCACGGCTTGATCCGTCGGGCGAAAATCTCCGAACGAAGTGGAGGAAGCAAGCGAGCTGAGTTTGTTGTTCAAACGAATCGGAAAGTTGAGCGGGTCTTGGCCGCTTTGGTTTTTGGTTTGATAAAGCGCTTCTTCGACTTTCGTCATCTTCTCGAGCATGGCTTTCGCCGAGGCTTTGATCGTATCCGCGCCCGCGAGCGTTTTCATGCGGCCCGTGATGTCGTTCACTTGCTTGCGCACTTCGCGAATTTGTTTGATCGCCTTGTGCGTCTCCGTGAGCTTGTCGCGAATGCTCATCAAGAAATCAAACTGCGCGATAAAATCCTGCTGCGTCGAACTTGCGCGCGGGTCTTTGAGAATCGTGAACGGCACCGTCGTCGAATCTTTGCCCACAACCAAACGCGCTTGATAATTCCCCGGCACCGCTTTCGGCCCTTGCGTGCCGCCCGCCCACATAATCAAATTGTCAAACTTCTCCGCGTCGGGATAGCGCATGTTCCACACGAAGCGATTCATGCCTTGCTTCGCCGGCATTTGCTCGCCGCGCTCTTTCGCTTTCGGCGAATACGATTTGATGATCTTGCCGCTCGCGTCCAACACGCGCAACTTGATCGCGCTGCTGTCCGGCGCGTCTTTGAAATAGTAATGCACCATCACGCCGCTCGGCGGATTCTCGCCAATGCCTTTCGGAGCCTCGCCGAAGCTGAAGCCGGGCATGCGATACGTCGGCCGCGGGTGATAAACAAAATAACTCTTCGTTGCCATCTGCTCGTTGAGTTGATGGAGCACGGTCAAATCATCCATCACCCAAAACGAGCGGCCTTGCGTGGCCACAATCAGATCGTTCTCCTTCACCGCCAAATCCGTGATCGGCACGATGGGCAGATTGAGTTGGAATGATTTCCAATTCGCGCCGTCGTCAAAGCTGATATACATCCCGCTCTCCGTGCCCGCATAGAGCAAGCCGCGGCGCTTGGGATCTGCGCGAATCACGCGCGTGAAATGCTCGTCGCCAATTCCGCTCGTGATCTTCGTCCACGTTTTGCCGAAGTCGCTCGTCTTGTAAAGATACGGATGAAAATCATCGCTCTTGTACATCGTGGCCGCGACATACAAGCCGCCCGCTTCAAACGGACTCGCTTCAATGCTGTTGATTTGAATCCACTCCGGCATGAGCTTGAGCGGCGGCGTCACGTTTTGCCACGTTTTGCCGTGATCTTGCGTGACGTGAATCAAGCCGTCATCCGAGCCGGTCCAAATCACGCCGGCTTTGAGCGGACTTTCAGCGAGCGCGAAGATCGTGCAATAATACTCCACGCTCGTGTTGTCTTTTGTGATCGGTCCGCCCGAAGGCCCGAGCTTCGTCGTGTCATTGCGCGTGAGATCGTGACTGATCGCAGTCCACGTTTGGCCTTCGTTTGTCGTTTTGAACAACACATTCCCGGCTGCGTACAGCACGTTGGGATCGTGCTGCGAAAACAGAATCGGAAAATTCCATTGGAAGCGATACTTCCAATCCTTCGCGCCGTGGCCCATGGGATTATCCGGCCACACGTTCACGTCGCGCAGCTCTCCGGTTTTGTGATTCACGCGCGTGAGATAGCCGCCATACGAGCCGCCATAAACAATGTCATTGTTCTTCGGGTCGGGCGCGATCCAACCGCTCTCGCCGCCCGCGGTCTCTTCCCAATCACGCTCGCCAATGCCGCCCTCGCTCGAACGATGATAAATGCGCACGGTGGAGTTATCCTGTTGCGCGCCATAGATGCGATAGGGAAAATGATTGTCCGTGGTCACGCGATAAAACTGCGCCGTGGGTTGATTGAGATACGTGCTCCATTCCGCGCCGCCACTGAATGAAACTTGCGCGCCGCCGTCGTCGCCCACGATCATGCGTTGCGGATCTTCCGGCGCGATCCACAAATCGTGATGATCGCCGTGCGGCGTGTCGATATCCTCATACGTTTTGCCGCCGTCTTTCGAGCGCCAAAACTGCACGTTGAGCACGTACACTTGATCCGCGTTTTTCGGATCCGCATAAATGCGCGTGTAATACCATGCGCGCTGCCGGAGCTTGCGCTCATCATTCATCTTCACCCACTTCTCGCCGCCATCGTCCGAGCGAAACACGCCGCCGTCCTGCGCTTCGATGATGGCCCACACGCGATTGGGATTCGCGGGCGAGACGGTCACGCCGATAATGCCGAGCGTGCCTTTGGGCAGGCCTTCGTTGCGCGAAATATCTTTCCACGTATCGCCGCCGTCCGTCGATTTCCAAAGGCTCGAGCCTTCGCCGCCGCTCGAAAGTTCATAAGGCGTGCGCCGCACGCGCCACATCGTCGCGAAAAGAATGCGCGGATTCGTCGCGTCCATCGCAATATCCACCGCGCCCACGTCGTTATTCACAAACAGAATGCGCTCCCAATTTGCGCCGCCGTCTTTGCTGCGATACACGCCGCGCTCCGCGTTCGGCCCAAAGAGATGGCCGAGCGCCGCGACATAAACGATCTCGGGATTTTTCGGATGAATGCGAATGCGCGGAATGTGGCGGGAATCTTTAAGCCCGATCTGCTTCCACGTTTTGCCCGCGTCCGTGGATTTCCACATGCCGTAACCGTGCGAGACATTGCCGCGTACCGTGACTTCGCCGCCGCCGACATAGATCACGTTGGGATCCCATTCACTCACCGCCACTGCGCCAATCGAGCCGCCGAAAAATTTGTCGGAGACGCATTCCCAACTTTGCCCGCCATTCGTTGTTTTCCACACGCCGCCGCCCGTGCCGCCGAAATAAAACGTCATCGGTTGTCCGATCACGCCCGCGACCGCCGCAGATCGTCCGCCGCGAAACGGGCCGATATTGCGATACTTCAATCCGCCGTAAAGCTTTTCATCAAACCCAATGCTCTTTTGTTGCGTGAAGCCGGTTTGAATAAACACAAGCGCGATGAAAATTGCGCTGCACTTCATGCTTCGTCGCCACACGCGAAGAATCGTTCGCGACATGCCGCTCCTCCTCGTTTGAGTTCGAACGCAAAAGCAAAACTTTCAGCCACGGAATTACATAGAAAGAAAGTCGCTTTGAGGCCGCTATTCCTCAACGAATAATTCCGTGGACTTCTGTAATACAAGCCGACAACATCGTGTTTTTTGGCAAAGTTTTTCAAGATAGCGTTTTGAAAAAGCCTTACCGCCAAGCTCGCAAAGAGTTCGCAAGGGACGCGAAGAAAACGCTTGGCGTTTTTTGCGTGAACTTGGCGGCCTTTGCGTTTTGCTTTTCCTTTTGGTTATAGTTCGATCGTGTTCAAAGTAATCAAAAATGCTGCTCGTGGCAAATGCAAAGTTGCGCGGTGGGTTGCGAAAAAACGCATGGCATTCGCGCAGTGTAGTCTTTATATTGGCGCACGCAACGTTTCGTTTATTATGATATCCTGCGTTTTGAATCGTGTTATGATAATCCCATCCATTTTCACAAGGAGCATGAAATGACGCGTTCACGTTTTTTTGCGATTGCGGTACTTGTGCTGTTTGTCGGCGCTTGTCAATCTAAAAAAGAAGAGCAGCAAAACGATTCCGCAGCAACGGCCACGACGCCGCAAGCATTGCCTTCCGGCGAGGTGGTTTATGCCGCGCCCGAGGGTTGGGTTGTGCAAACGCCAAGCAGTTCCATGCGCAAAGCGGAATTTCGCTGGCCCGGCGTGGAAGGCAATGAAGACGCGGAGATGGCCGTGTTTTTCTTCCCGGGCATGGGCGGATCGGTGCAGGCCAATTTGGATCGTTGGTATGGCCAGTTCAAACAAGCCGACGGCAGCGACACGGCGGCGCGCGCGCGCACGCAAAAGGTTGACGCGAACGGCCTTGCCGTAACCGTGACGCACGTCACCGGCACCTATCTCAAATCGCAATCGCCCATGATGATGAGCGGCCCGGTGGAAGAAAAGCCGAACTACGCCATGCTCGCCGCGATCGTGGAAACTGCGAACGGCCCGTGGTTTTTCAAAGCCACCGGCCCGGAGGCGACGATTGAACATTGGCGTCCGAGCTTTGATGCGTTTGTGAAAGCGCTGCGCGTGCAATAATCTCCAAAAGAGAAGTCGTTTGTTTAAAGCAAAAGACAAAACGATTGCTGTGAAAACGATTAAAAGACTACACAAGTTTTCAGGCAAGCTGAGAACTTGGCCCTTCGGGCAGCACAAAAATTTTCCAGCCGATAGAAGAACCCAACTGTTGAAGCATGCTTATCAGTTGGGTTCTTCCATTAGTTGGAGAGAAGTTGGAATTTTTTTCTAAGTTTGAAGAGCTTATCGCGTATATACTGCTTTCGGGTTGATTTGTAATTCTACTCTACGGCAGTGTCTAATGGGAAGGAACTTCCCTAGTGCTCGCGACGCGCTTCAGAGCTTGAGTTTCTTCCGAGCACAAGGGAAGATTCTTCCAGAATGACACGTTCAGGGACTTACAAACCAACCCGTAACGAGTATAGTCTTGTCAGCAATCGTTTTGTTTTATTGGTTCCGGTTAATCCGGGTTACGCTTTTTTGTGATTTGAAAGAAAAACATGCCCCCTCCATTCGTCGCGGTGCTCGACAACATTCGCAGCTTGCACAACGTCGGTTCCATTTTCCGTACTGCGGACGGCGCGGGCGTGGAGAAACTCTATCTCTGCGGTATGACCGGCACGCCGCCGCGTGCGGAGATTCGTAAAGCGGCATTGGGCGCGGAAGAAATGGTCGCGTGGCAGTATTTCGCAACAACGCAAGCAGCTTTGCAACATCTTCGTGCAGAAGGCTATCAACTCGTCGCATTGGAACGCGCGGAAAGCAGCCTCGACTTCCGCGCGGCGCCGTATAAATTTCCGCTCGCGCTCATCATTGGGCATGAGTTCGAAGGCATCGCGCCGGAGGTCCTAACGGAGTGTGATATGATCGTTTCCTTGCCGATGCACGGTAGCAAGCAGTCTCTCAATGTGGCCGTGGCGTTCGGAATTGCAGCGTATGAAATCGCATGGCAACACAGATTGATCGAGAAATTGGAATAGTCTTCTCTTATATACTATTGCCCTCCAACCTCCTTTGTCATTCCGTAGGAATATTTTTAAGCATTGGGAATACTTTCAAGCCTAAAGGCTTTGCCAGTGTTGGAAAAGATTCTTCCAAAATGACATTCTTGGGAGGCGGGCAGTCATCCCATGCTCAAAAGGAGATTCAAATGCCCACCTCGATTTGGAGCGCCGAAATTCAACAAGTCTTCAATCAAATGCGCGCGCCTTCGACCACGCGCGTGCAGGTTGGCAACAAAGTTGTCGAGATTCCTCGCCCGTTTCCTTCGCCGGAAGATTGGCGCGACCAGTGGATTTATTTTCTGCTCGTCGATCGTTTCAACAATCCGAACGCGGCACCGAATGATGAGCCGTGGCATGGCGAGCATGCGAAATTTCAAGGCGGCAATTTCAACGGGGTGCGCGCCCAGCTTGATTATCTGCAACAGCTCGGCGTCGGCGCGATTTGGCTCTCGCCCGTGCTCAAGAATTGCCAATACAGTCCGTATTCATATCACGGCTATGGCATGCAAGATTTTTTGCAGATCGATCCGCGTTGGGCTTCCGATGTTGAAGCCGCGCGCGCCAACCCAAAGCTCGTTGAAGAAGAACTCCGTAGCTTGATTGATGAAGCGCACGCGCGCGGCATTTATGTGATCTTCGACATCGTACTCAATCATGTCGGCGACGTGTTCGAATATAGCGAGCTCGGCGCGACCGCGCGGTGGCGCGATCATCCCTATCCTATTCGCTGGCGCGATGAACACGGCAATGGCCGCGTGGATTGGACCGAGGCCGAGCACGCGAGCGCGCATCCCGACGCTGGCATTTGGCCGATTGAGTTGCGGCACAATGCATATTTCCGCCGGCAGGGCGAAGGCGATGAAGCGGGCGGCGATTTCTCTTCGCTCAAAGAACTCGCTACCGACTTTCAAACTTTCACGCCGGCTTATGGCGTACATTATCCCGTGCGCGAGCTTTTGATTCGCGCGCATCAATATCTCCTCGCCAAGTACGACGTCGACGGCTTTCGCATCGACACGCTGAAATATATCGAACCGGAGTTTGCGCGCACGTTTGCGAATGCGATGCGCGAATTCGCATTCAGCATTGGCAAGAAAGAGTTCTTCACTTTCGGCGAGATTTATGATGACGAAAACAAGATTGCGCGCTACATCGGGCGCAACGCCATGGAAGCCGGCGAACTCATTGGCGCCGACGCCGCGCTTGATTTTCCGCTTTTCTACAAATTGCCGGAGATGGCAAAAGGCCGGCTCGCGCCCTCGGAAGTCATCAACATGTTCGAGTATCGCAAGGAGGTGCAGCGCGGCATGATCAGCTCCCAAGGCGAGGCGAGCAAGTTCTTTGTCACGTTTCTCGATAATCACGATCAACACCAACGTTTTCATTACGAACCTTCCGATGAGCCGGGGCGATATAACGATCAACTCAGCCTCGCCGTGGGTTGCTTGTTCGCACTGCAAGGCATTCCATGCCTGTATTACGGCACGGAGCAAGGGCTGACTGGCAGCGGGAAAACTCTCGAGGCCGTGCGCGAAGCCTTGTGGGGCAAGCGGAATGCGTTCGATCGCGAGCATGGATTTTATCGCGCCATTCAACAAATCGCCGCGGTACGTGCGGCAAACCCGGCATTGCGTTATGGCCGGCAATATTTTCGTCCGCTCTCCGGCGACGGCTTTCACTTCGGCGTTTCAACTTTTCCCGCGGGCGTGCTCGCATTCTCGCGCATATTGAGTGATCAAGAAATCGTCATCGTTGCGAACACGAATCCTTCTTATGAATGGCACGGCGGCGTGATTGTGGATTACGGCTGCAATCTGCCGGGCACAACGTTTCGCATTTTGTATTCGAACAAACCCGCGCCCACAGCGCCGGAGCCGGTTGTTGAAAAAGAATACGGCCAAGTGGAAGTGCGTGAAGTCAACGGCGCGATCACGCGCGGCCCCAGCCGTGTGCTGCGTGTGCATTTGCAGGCGATGGAAGTGCAAATGGTGAGTCGAGGGTGAGTTTGCTCTGAGGGACAGTCGAGGTAAAAGAGGCAGGTATAGACCTGCGCTTCGACAGCGCAGGTCACATGCGGAGTCGTGGTGCCCATGATGAATAAGTGCAAGCTTTCCGCACGCAGTGCAGACGCGAGCCCAGCATGAACTTTGATCTTACTCACTCGCAGGTGGTTTGGGACTACCCTTCCGTGCAATCGCTCCTCCAATGACCAGAAAGGCCATGGCAAGCACAAACAATGCGGGGTTTAGGGTTCCGCCCGATACGAGCGGTGCTATTGCAGCAAGCAGAAACAAAACTCCGGCGAAAACAAAGCTCCACCTTGCGAACTTTTGTTTTGTCATATAGCCTCCTTATGAGCTATTGCCCGTTCGCGCCACATTTTTTCAATCGCAGCTTAACATATCAGAAGCCGCTGGAAAATACAAGTTGAATTCCTACGCTCGTCAAAGCTAGCAGCACGGCGGCTCAGATTGTCGCTCCGCCTCATGCCCTCTTATTCTAAACACCTTTGCCATGTTCGCGTGGTGCATTCCGTCACTTGCATTTCCTCGCGTTCTTCATTACTTTGTTGCGTGATATTTGAAAAGAGAGTAGCGGTGTGAATCAACCAACCAGGAAAGCTTCTATGAAAATTCGTGTAGCGCAATTCGGCCTCGGGCCGATTGGACAAGCGTGTGTGAAAGTGTTGTTGCAAAAAACCAATGTGGAATTTGTTGGTGCGATTGATATTGATGCAGCGAAGAGCGGCCGTGACGTTGGCGAAGTGTGTGGCTTGAAGAATCCCATCGGCGTGAGAGTGCGCAGTGATGCGCAAGCCGCGCTTGCAGAGTGGCGGCCGCAAGTGGTGGTGCATACCACGAGCTCCTTTCTCGATAAAATCGAAGATCAGCTTATCGAAATCATCCGCAGCGGCAGCCACATCGTTTCCTCCAGCGAAGAGCTGTTCTATCCTTTCGAACGCAATCCCGAATTTTGCAATCGCATCGACGACCTGGCGAAGGAGTATCATGTCGCGGTGGTGGCCACGGGCGTGAATCCCGGCTTCACGATGGACGTGTTGCCGCTGTGCCTCACGGGCGTGTGCACGAACGTGAAGGCGCTCAAGATTTCGCGCATTGCAGATGCGAGCAACCGGCGCTTGCCCTTTCAGCAAAAGATCGGTGCGGGCATGACGCGCGCTGAGTTCAGAAAACGTTTGGCCGCGGGCGGCTTTGGGCACATCGGCTTGCGCGAGTCTGCACAAATCGTGGCGAAGACTCTGGGCTGGGAGATTGAGTCATACAAAGGAACTTTGCAGCCGGTGATGGCAACGAAGCGCGTGAAGACGAAATATCTCACCGTGGAGAAGGGACAAGTCGCGGGCATTCATCAAACGTTGCGTTGCAAAATTGGCGGCAAAGAATCGCTGGTATTTGATTGGATGATGTTTGTCGGCGCAAAAGAGAGTTATGACGGCGTGGAGATCAGCGGCGATCCGCCCATAAACATGCGCATCAATGGCGGCGTGTTCGGCGATACCGGCACGATCGGCGCACTCGTGAACAACGTGCCGAAAGTGCTCAATGCCGCGCCGGGCTTGCGCACGATGACCGACTTGCCAGTGCCTTATGCGTTTTTATGATTGCAAAACGATTGCGGGCAAAACCATTTTAACAACAGAAACTCAACATGAAACCAAGCTTCCATACTTGTCGTCACGAGCAAACGGCTCATCCACTTCCAGGTTCATGCCGTGGCCGGCACTATTTCGTTTGGAAAAAAAATCTTCATGAATTTTAGAAAGGCATGAACATGGAAGCTTGGCTGTTTTGGCTCATCGCGGGATTGCTGTGCGGCATTGCTGAGATTTTCCTGCCGGGTTTTGTGCTCTCGTGTTTTTCGTTCGGCTGCTTTGCCGCGGCCGTGGCGGCCGCACTCGATTTCGGCGTGACCGTGCAATTGCTGGTCTTCTCCAGCGCGACGTTCGTAGTCTTCATTTCCGTGCGCCCAATTCTAATGAAGTTTCTCCTCAATCGTAATAACCCGGCAGCGCGCACGAATATTGAGCGTCTCGTGGGCATGATCGGCATTGCACAAGAAGAAGTCACGGGCTGGCAAGGCACGGTCAAAGTGGAAGGCGAGATCTGGTCCAGTCGCAGCGAAGGCGATTTGGTTTTATCCGCCGGCAGCCATGTGCGCGTTCTGCGCGTGGAAGGCAACAAGCTCATCGTCGGGCCGAATGGCGGCTCGCCGTATTTGTAAAGTGGAAGCGTGCTGCGTAATCCTTGATGCCGCAGGTTCGGCAGAACGAGGATCAAGCCGTAAGCAACCAACAACCTGGAACCATCACCTAAGGAGGAGCAATGGAACCGGTACAAGTTATTGCGCTGACCATTCTGATTCTAATCATTTTGATGGTTGTGCGCGGTCTGCGTATCGTGCCGCAAGCGGAAGTGGTCATCATCGAGCGTTTAGGGAAATATCACACCACCTTGACGAGCGGTGTAAATGTCATCTGGCCTTTCATCGACAAGCCGCGCAAGATCATGTGGCGCTATGTGAAACACGACGTGAGCGGCGCGCAGCCCTACATCCAACAGCTACTCGTGGATCATATCGATTTGCGCGAAACGGTGTATGACTTTCCGCGGCAAAACGTGATCACACAAGACAACGTGCAAATCGAAATCAATGCGCTGCTCTATTTCCAAATCACCGATCCCACCAAAGCGGTTTACGAGATTTCCAACCTGCCCGATGCGATCGAGAAACTCACGCAAACGACGTTGCGCAACATTATCGGCGAGCTTTCGCTCGATCAAACGCTGACCAGCCGCGACACCATTAATCGCAAGCTGCGTTTCGTGCTCGACGATGCCACGGACAAGTGGGGCGTAAAAGTGAACCGCGTGGAGCTGCAAGACATCGTGCCGCCGCCGGATGTGCGCATCGCGATGGAAAAGCAAATGCGCGCGGAGCGTGACAAACGCGCCACGATTTTGGAGGCAGAAGGGCAGAAGCAATCCGCGATTCTTTCTGCGGAGGGTAAGCGCCAGGCACAGATCGCTGAAGCCGAAGGACAAAGACAAGCGGAGGTTTTGCGCGCCGACGGGCAAGCTGCTGCAATTCAGCGCGTGGCTGATGCCGAAGCCGAAGCGATTCGCGCCGTGACCGAATCATTGCGTGCGGGCAAGTCCGACCCCGCGCAGTATCTTCTGGCCGTGAAGTATATCGAGGCATACAAAGACATGGTGCAGGGCAGCGGCAACAAGGTCATTTACATGCCCTATGAAGCGACCGGCGTGCTCGGCGCACTCGGCGGCATTCGCGAATTATTGAAGGACACCGATAACACAGCAAAATGATAGAACGCTTGCCATCTTTCAACGATACGAGCTGGGCATGAATAACTTCATTCTTTTGACGGTAGCGCTTATTTTGCATGCGCCGTGCTTTCGCGCGCACCCTGCGAATCCGCTGGCTTTACTTCCACAACCAAAAGGCAACACGATTGCTAGCTACGACTTCAGCAACGAGCAAGCCCAAGTCGTGAAACTTCCCAGCGCGCTCAGCGAGATTTCCGGTCTAGCCTTCACACCAGACGGGCGACTGCTTTGCCATAACGACGAAGCCGGAGTTGTGTTCGAAATCGATTCTAAAACTGGGAAGGAAGTAAAGCGTTTTTCTCTCGGCATGTTTACCATCACCGGCGATTTCGAGGGCATCGCCGTCAAACAGGATACGATCTTTATCGTGAATAGCAGCGGCGCGTTGTATCGTTTTCGTGAAGCGCAAACCGGAAAGAGTGTGAAGTATGAGGTGTTCAAAACGCCGTTGTCAGTAAAGCATGACGTGGAGGGTTTGGCCTATGATCCCGTCACTGATTGTTTGTTGCTGGCATGCAAAGGCGAGGGCGGCAAGGGCTTGGGAAAAGACAAAGCCGTTTATGCGTTTTCATTGAAAACCTACAAGCTCGATCCCAAGCCGCGTTTCGTACTGCCGCTGCGCGAGATTCTTGCGCAAACCGGCAAGAAGGAATTCAACCCCTCTTCCATTGAACGGCACCCGCAAACTGGCAACTTTTTTGTGCTGGCTTATAATGGCTTTGCAATCGTGGAAATCGATGCTGCGGGAAAAGTTTTAGGAGTGGCGGAACTAAAAAAAGCAATTAATCCCCAGCCCGAAGGCTTGGCGATAGCGCGCGACGGCACGCTCATTATCGCGAATGAAGGACAGGGCAAACCAGGGCGATTGACGATTTATGCTCCGCGCAAGTGAGCCGGCCCTCACTTCTTGAACAGTTCTTCCAATTTTTTTCTCGCCTCTGCCGCGCGATCAAAAGTTTTCGTGGGCGCAACCGTGGCCATCTCAAAGCAATCACAAAGATTGCCGAACTCTTTGTCCTGCACGAATTCGGCTTGTGGCTCGCGGCATTGATGGTGGGCGTTCACGTCATAGAAACGGCAATTTCGGCAGCAGTGCAAATACGCGGCGCATTGGGGGCACGTGTCTTTACGGCTCGGCCGGCCGTCCAAATTAATTTCAGCTTGGCAAGAGTAGCAGTGCATCTTAGGCTCCTTCGGCTTCTATCTATGCAAATACTCCAATTTGATGACGGAACAATATAGCGCAGCAGCATCGCTCAAACAACGGCTTTTTGTTTTCATAAACGCGCTTGGTTTATCGCAAGTCCGTCCAACCCCGTTTTCCTCCGCAAACATTTACAAAGGATCAACTCTCGTGCCTCCTACTCTTCCACCTCCCGACTTTCAATTGGATCAGAGTTCTCCGCTGGAGAAACTTGCCATCCTACTTTGGGGCGCGCATCGGCACATGCGTGAAGGCTTGCGGCATGCACTCGCGCATCAAAGCATGAGTGCATTGACCGCCGTTGCGGCGACGATTGAGGTCGATACGATTTTCGGCGTGGATCAAATCGCAGAAAAATTGCTGTTCGAATATCTCGAAGCGCACCAGCACGAAGCGCCCGCGTTTTTGCTCGTGGGAGAATTCGAGGCCGGCGGCACGCTCCAGTTCGGCGCCGGCGCTCCGCTCTTTCGCGTGCTCTTCGATCCCATCGACGGCACGCGGCTCGTGATGTACGCCAAATCCAGCGGGTGGATTCTCACGGGCATTTTTCCTGAACACGGCGAGGCCACGCGGCTTTCCGAAACTCTCTTCGCACTGCAAACCGAAATTCCCTTGCCGAAATATTTGTACGCCGACACGCTTTGGGCTGCTGCCGGGCGCGGCGCATATCGCCAGGTGGAAAATTTGCTTACGCCTGAAGTGAGCGTGTCACCGTTGCGCGCAAACCTTGACGCCGAGCTCAAACACAGCTTCGTTTCGTTCGTCAATTTCTTTCAGCATGGCAAAACCGCAATGGCAGCTCTGGAGGAAGATTTTCTTCGTGCCGCGCTCGCGGAACATGCTGCGGACCCTGCGCTCGTTTTTGCAGATCAACATTTGTCGACGGGCGGCCAGCTTTATGCTCTGGTGCGCGGCCAGGAAAAGCTTGTTGTTGACATCCGGCCGAATATGAATCGCGCGTTGTTGCGGCGCGGGCAGGCGACAACGCTCTGCTCGCATCCGTATGATTTCGCCTCGTGGCTGATTGCACAAGAAGCCGGCGCCGTCATTCTCTCACCCAATGGCGCCGCATTCGACGGTCCGGCCAATGCGCATGCCGATCTCGGCTGGATCGGGTTTGCAAATCAAGGGCTGGCTGAGCGCTATGGTGAGATGTTATTGCAAACGCTGCAGCGTCACGCCTTGATTTAGAAAAATGCCATGCCTGTCGTGCGATTTTCTCACTCTCCCTCCACATGTCATTCCGGAAACAACCCCTTCTTGTTCGAAACAAAAACAATTTTGAGTTTGTGTAATGCCATGAAGTTTCTTTCAAAGAAAGCGCGGCCATTGCACATCCCCGCGCGCATGTGTCCATGAAAATTCCGGCGTTTCACCAGTTGCCGCTCGATACAACTTTTTACATCCGGCAGGTAAACAATCGCATCGGGCCGGTCGTTTATCGCGCCACGCTCCAAGCCGATTTCATGCAAGTTTCATTATTTCTATACAATATGTTTGCGGCGAGCAAATTAGGCTTGCAGTTGGTTGAAAGCGGAGTTTTTTTGTTGTACATTGCGATACAGCAAGCGCAGGCTGGTGAAATCAAGTTGGAAGCGTGGCAATGGCTGCGTTTCAAAGACGGCATTTCGGGCCTCTTCGTGAAAGAAGCATCATTTGTGAATCGCATGCAAGCAGTGGTGGAGCTCTATAAGCAGGCATGCACGAAAGAATAGACGTTTTCCCCAAGATATCGCACACGCGGAGCGTGAAAATGAGAGAAAGGAAAAACTCAAAAAACAATTTACTCCAAAGGAGATTTATGCCGAAACAATCATGGCGTTTTCGCACGGGCGCGCTCGCGCTCACGATATTGTTCGCGTTCCTGCTCGCCGGCGCAGCTTTTCCGCCGGACGAAGGCATGTGGACGCTTGACAATCCTCCGTTGAAGCTGCTGAAGGAACGCTACGGCTTCACGCCGACACAGGAATGGCTCGATCACATTCGGCTGTCAAGCGTCCGTTTTAATGACGGCGGCTCCGGCTCGTTTGTGAGTCCGAACGGCCTGGTGCTCACCAATCATCACGTCGCGCGTGGGCAACTGCAAAAAATGTCTTCACCGCAGAAAGATTATGTGGAAGACGGCTTTTATGCCAGGACCATGGCCGAAGAAATCAAATGCACGGATCTCGAGCTGAATGTTTTGGTTTCCATGGAAGAGGTCACGGCGCGCGTGCTGGGCGCCGTGAAGAAAGGCATGACCGACAAAGCCGCGCTCGATGCGCGCAAGGCTGAAATCGCGAAAATTGAAAAGGAGAGCGTCGAGGCCACGGGCTTGCGCTCGGACATTGTGTCGCTCTATCAAGGCGGCGAGTATTGGCTGTATCGCTATAAAAAGTACACCGACGTGCGGCTGGTGTTTGCGCCGGAACAGCAGATCGCGTTCTTTGGCGGCGATCCGGATAACTTTACGTTCCCCCGCCACGATCTTGATATGACCCTGATGCGCGTGTATGAAAACGACAAGCCGCTGCGCACCAAAGATTATCTCAAATGGAACACCAACGGCGCCATGGAAAACGAACTGGTTTTCGTCTCCGGCCATCCCGGCTCCACCAATCGTTTGCACACGTTGGCGCAGATCGAATTCCAACGCGATCATTCCTATCCTTATCGCCTCGCACTCTACAAACGCCGTTTGGAAGTCTTGCGCCGCTATTCTGCAATGGGCGAAGAGCAAGCGCGGCAAGCGCAGGGCCAAATCTTCGGTATTGAAAACGCGCTCAAAGCATGGACCGGCGAATACAACGGCTTGCTCGATGCTAAAGTGATGGCAAAGAAACAGCAAGACGAAAATGACTTCCGCGCGCAAGTCATGGCCAACCCCGAGCTGAAAAAACTCTACGGCACGGCCTGGGACGAAATCGCCCAAGCGGAAAAGAAGCAACTTGAAATGCTCAAGCCGGCGCGCTACCGCGCGTTGCGCGGCTCACGGCTCGCCACCATTGCTTTCACTTTGGTGCAATACGTCACGGAAATCAAAAAGCCGGATGGCGAACGTCTCGAAGGCTTTCATGATTCACAGCTCGAGTCGCTGCGCTTCCGCCTCTTTTCGCCCGCGCCGGTGTATCCGCAATTGGAAGAGATGATGCTCGCCGACGGCTTGCAGGAATCATTGGACCAGCTCGGCGCAAATGATCCATTCATCAAACTGGTGCTGAATGGACGCCCGGCTGCCGAGGTTGCGAAAGAATTGATCACCGGCACCAAGCTCGCCGATCCCACCGTGCGCAAAAGCCTGGCAGAGGGCGGCGAAGCAGCGATTGCAGCCTCCACCGATCCACTAATCGTCGTCGTGCGCAAGCTCGATCCCATGGCGCGCGAAATGGACAAATGGTTTGAAACCAACGTGCACAGCGTGGAGACGAGCGCAGGCGAGAGAATCGGCAAGGCGCGTTTCGCGGTGTATGGCAAATCGGTGAACCCGGATGCGACCTTCACACTGCGTTTGTCTTATGGCACCGTCGCGAGCTACGCCATGAACGGCACCAAAGCCCAACCCATGACCACGATCTATGGCTTGTACGATCGCGCTTATGGTTTCGGTTTAAAGCCGCCGTTCAATTTGCCGCCGCGCTCTATCGAACGCAAAGATCGCCTCACCATGTCCACGCCCGCCAACTTCGTGGCCACTACCGACATCATCGGCGGCAACTCCGGCTCGCCCGTCATCAACAAAGCGGGTGAAATTGTGGGCTTAATCTTCGACGGCAATATCGAAAGCTTGGTGGGTCGCTATGTTTATAACATTGAAACGAATCGCGCCGTCGCGGTGCACACCGCTTATATGATCGAAGCGTTGCGCAAGCTCTATGACGCGAGCATGCTCGCGGATGAATTGGAAGGCAAACAAGTGCTGTAATTCTCTGCGCACTTGCTAAACACAAAAAGGCCGGGAACTCATTTCCGGCCTTTTTTTATCTCAATTTTTGCAAATCTAAACTGTCCAAGTGCGAGGGCGTATTCGTAACGTGGTACTCCTGAGTTTTTTTCTTATGTTTTGTCGCTGCTTCACCGCGGGTTCTTCTTTGCTTGTTTACCGCTCCTTTATCTCTTCGAACGAGGAGGCGCAACCCAAAAGTCCGACAGGAGAAAACAGAGCAAACAGAGGAGACAATGATTGGGAAATTCTCGTTGACTTTTTTATCTCTGTTTACTCCGTTTTCTCCGTGTAAAAATCTTTGCTTTTTTTGCACAGATTGGACTCTTTAGATATTAAAGCGAGAACCGCGCCCACGCTAAACACTTATCATCATCACTTCCTGCTTCGCTCGCGGCGCTTCATTTACCTCCACAATCTGCGGCTCCGGCTTACCGTGCAATGTGTGCGAAACTGTGGGCGCGCGGTGCGTTTTGAATTGCACCAGATCTTTTGAGAAGAGCAAATCGAGCGTCCAATCAACGGCCACGCGCACCTTCTTTTCGAAACGCGGCAGTTTGCTTAGATAAATCGTGCGCCAAAGCCACCATGCTATAAAGCCGGAAAAATTGCGCCCCAAAATTTGCGCGACTCCCGTACGCCTCCCAATCGACGCCAACAATCCAATCGTTTTGAACTCAAATGGTTTCAGCTTCCCGCCGCGAATGGCGGCTTTTAAATTCTGCGCAAGCACGCGGCCTTCACGAATGGCGTGTTGCGCCGTAGGCGGATAAGCCTTGCCGGTTTTCGGATCGGGAATCACGGCGCAATCGCCAAGCGCCCACACGCCCGCATGGCCCGGCACTGCCATCGTCGCATCGACTACGATCCGGCCTTTTTCTTTTTTGCACGCCAGAGTATCAAGCAACGGATGCGGAGATGTGCCCGCGGTCCACACAATCGTGTTCGTTGGAATCATTTCACCGTCGCTCAACCTCACGCCCTCTTTCGTCACGCCCGCGACTCTCGTATTCACGCGAATCTCGACGTTGCGCTCCGCCAATCTCTTCTGTGCATAAGCCCCGAGCTTCTCGCCCAACTCCGGTAAAATCACTGCGCCCGGATGCACAAGCACTACACGAATTTGTTCTGCGTGGAGGTGTGGATAAAAATCGCAGGCTTCACGGAGAAAATCGTTCATCGCCGCAACGGTTTCCACGCCGGCAAAGCCGCCACCAGCCACGACAAACGTGAGCAGGCGCCGGCGCAGGTCCGGAGCGCATTCGAAATCAGACTCTTCCAGCAATGCAATCATGCGATTGCGCAGCTCGATCGCATCGCCGAGAGACTTCATCGTCAGTGCCCGCTCTTCCAAGCCGGGCAGTCTGAAAAAGTTGGTGATTGCGCCGAGCGCGAGCACGAGGTGATCATACTCCAGCTCGTGATGGTGCTCGTCTTCGCCGTGAAAAACACGCACGCGCTTATTGTCCAAATCGACCGACTCCACGTCGCCGGCAAAGAAGCGCACGCGCTTGAGCAGTTTGCGAATGGGATTGACAATGTGGGTCAGATCAAGATCGCTGGCCGCAACCTCGTGCAACATGGGCGTGAACAAGAAAAAATTTTCGTGATTGACGAGTGTGATCTCGATATCGGGGTCACGCGCAAGCGTCTTTTCCAATTCCAACGCGGTGTACAATCCGCCAAAGCCGCCGCCGAGTATGACGATTTTAGTCCGAGGCATTTACCCTCTCCAGTTTTTATCAGAGGAAAAACAAATTTTTTGGCGATGATTAGTCGAAGGAGAAGGAGGATTCTTACAAAACATGCGGCAAAGGAGCGCTCGCACGAAGGTTCATTGTCGCCACTCCCGCGTCAATGTCATTTTATAAGATTCTCTCTCGTATCCCAAAAAAAAGATTCATACACAAGAATGTGTCGCAAGTTTCTGGGAAATTCCTGCCACGACAACCTCGCGAGGATAACTCAGCGTTCGATTGACTCGCTTTTGCTGTGAGAGGGTCGAGCTTCAAAATGCGAAACTCATTTGCCCCGTGCGTTGCGGCTGCTCTTTGCCAAGCTTGCTCAGCTCACGTTCGAGCCATTGAATGTAGTTGCGGTGAAATTTTCGGAGCTCGATGGCTTGCAGGCATAGCTCGCGGACGGGCATCGCATACTGCGGCCAGTTCGAGCGGAGCTGGGAAGGAAGTTTGAGGTAAGTCGGAGCGTCATCGCAAAAGAGTGGGCTGCGCGCGAGCGTCCAAATGTCGCATTGCTTCTCGCCTTCGGGAATGCCGCCCGTGCCTTGCACGAGGTGCGTCAATTCATGCCCGATGGTGTTGTAGCAGAGTTTGCGCACGCGCAGCCGAATGATGAGCTGCTCGCGAATCGCAGAACCGAGATGCGCGCGGGTATAGCCCACGGTAATCGTCTTGCCGCTCAATTCCGGAAAGTGCCGCAACGAAGCTTGCAGCATAAGCACGGCGCGCTGGCTCAAGCGCTTTTTCATCACAGAGGTATATTGCAGGATGGGCATGATGGGCAGAAATATAATGCGCTGCCCGCGGGAAAGAAAGCGCTTTGTTGAAAACAAAAATCCCCCGGCCGGGGAGGAGCCGAGGGATTCTTCAGTGATCAAAAAAATGCCGCGCACTTTGCAAATGCGTGGCATTTGATGCTACTTCGTCATCATCATCTTCTTCACGGCTTTCACCTCACCGGAAAGAATCTGATAGAAGTACATGCCGGTTGCCACAGGCTGGCCGCTTGCGTCGCGACCATTCCACACGACTTCGTGGCGTCCGGGCGGCATCACGCCATCAACCAGTGTTTGCATCAACTGGCCCTGCAAGTTGTAGATGCGCAACGTCACGGGCGCGGTCCAATTCGCGGGAATATCGAACGCGATGCGCGTTTCAGGATTGAAGGGATTCGGATAATTCTGATTGAGCGCAAAAGCCGTCGGCAGAAGGATGGAATTGTCAATCTCGCCGAGCTGCACGTCCGCAAAGAGCAAGTCCGCGATACCGGTGGCTGTCGCATCGCATTTCACAGAGACTTGATTCTCGCCTTCGCGCAAGTAGCTCGTGATGTCGAGAAGGCGTTGCCCTTCCTTTTTCATGAAATAGGTACTGCCGCTGCGGCCCTCGCCTTCTTCGTTGGCCACGAGGTTCAACGGTTTCGCATTGATCATCACGTGTATCTTGGGCAAGCCCTGATTGTTCACGTAAAGAAAACGATCGGTGTGCAGCATATTGAACGAGAACTCGCTTCTGCCCGCGGCGGGATGCAATTGCACATAAACCGGATCGGCAAGCACGGAACAGCCCGCGCGATTGGTGATCTTCAACATGAAGCCCGAACGCAAATTGGGATCGATCTTGTCGCTGCTGAACGTGACGCGAGTGTCGCCGATATTGAATGGCGGAATGTTCACAACGCGGTTGTTGATTTCGACGATTTCAATTTTCGCAATGCCGCTTTCCTCGTCAATCGCCTCACCGGTAATGATGGGCAGATTGTTGAAATTGAACGTGGCCACCGGAGGCGTGGGATCGGAGAAAACGACCACAGTATCACGGGAATTTACGGCGCAGCCCAAGCTGTCAGTGAACGAACACGCTGCGATGATCGTGTTATAACCGAGCGCCAGCGCAACGGTTCCGCCAAACGTGCTGTCCGCGTTTACGCTCACCGTGTCGCCGTTAATCGTGCACACGCTTCGATACGGTGCAAGCCCGCCGCTTACGCTCGCTAGGCCAGCGATATTGATCGTGCTCGCGCACAGGAACGTGCTGTCCGCCGGCGAAGTGATCTTGACCGTGGCTTGCAATACTCTTGCGAAGACTTGGATCGTATCCGCAGATTCGCACACCACGCCGAGCGCATCCGTGAACGTGCAGTTTGCGATAAGTGTGTTCAAGCCCACAATAAGCGGCACGGAAGCGCAATTAGCAATCACCGGAACGCCGTTGATTCTGCAATCGGTCGTGATCGTTCCCACGCCGCCGCTCGCTTGTGTTTGCACGCACACTTGCACGGTGTCGCCGCAAATCAACGCGCCTGCCGCGGGGCTGATAATTTCGACATCGCAAGACAGAGGCTGAATGACATCGTTCACGATCAAAGTGAAAACGTCGGAATCCGAAAGGCTGGGCGTACCGTTGTCATTGACCGCGACGATGATTTGAGGATATGTGCCGGAATCGTTATCGCCGGGGTTGAATTGCAAAGTCGCCGTGCCATCACCATTGTCCGTCAGCTTGCCGAAGGCCGGCAGGTTTTGCACGCTGAAGCGCAAACTATCGTTGTCGGGGTCGCTCGCGCGCAAAGCGAGGCTGAAACTTGCACCCTCGTCGATCGTGATGCTATCGAAGGCAATTGGCTCGAGCACGGGCGGACGATTGACGTTCAGCACGGTGAGTGTGAACGCAACTGAATCCGTCAACGGTGGCGTGCTCGTATCCTGCACGGTAACTTTGATGTTCGCATAAATGCCGGCATCGGTGAAGCCCGGCGCAAAGCGAATCGTGCCAGTGCCGTTGCGATTATCCGTGAAAGCGCCGAACGCGGGCAGATTCTCCACGGCGAGAAAGAGATCATCCGCGCCCGAGCCTTTGGTCGCGCGCACCGGCAATTCCAGAACATTGCCTTCACTCATGGTGGTGTCGGGAATGTGATCGAGCACGGGCGGAGGCTCGGCGCCGCGCACGGAGAGATTGAATGAAACCGTATCGGCAAAAGTGGGATCAGCGGTCTCGAAGACAATCACGTGCAGGTCGGCATAAGTACCTGCCGATCCTAATGGCGGATCAAGACTAATGATCCCGTTACCGCTGCCATTGTCGCGCAATGAAGCAAAGCTCGGAAAATTTACCGCACGCAAAGAGAGTGCATCACCCTCCGCATCCGTTGCCGTGACCGTAATCAAGCGCGACTGGCCTTCGACTATGGTTTGATCAGCGATTGGGCTTAGTTCCGGCGGCGTGTTCGCGCGTAGAACGGTGAGCGTAAAAGTTGCGGTGTCGGAGAGCACGGGCGTGCCGTCATCGAAGACGAGGACTTGCAAATCAGTAAAAGTGCCCGCGGAACCCAAGGGCGGAGCAATCGTAATGGTGCCATTGCCGTTGCCATTGTCCTGCAATGTCACGAACGCGGGTAATTGCCTAGACTCCAATCGCAGGTTCACACTTTCCGCATCTGAGGCTGTAACCGGAACGACGTGCGTCGTGCCTTCAACTAGTGTTTGATTCGGAATCGCAGCGAGCACCGGCGGGGTGTTGGCTTTCGTGACGGTGACCGTGAATGAAACCGTATCGGAAAGCGAGGGCGCGCCATCATCAAATGCGATAACAAGCAGATCCGTATAAACGCCGGCAAAACCCAACGGCGGCGCGATCGTAATCACACCATTGCCGTTGCCATTGTCCTGCAATGTCACGAACGTGGGAAATTGCCTCGACTCCAAACGGAGGTTCATGCTTTCCGCATCCGAAGCGGTCACCGGAACCGTGAGCGTGGTGCCTTCAATGAGCGTTTGACTCGGAATCGCGGCCAGCACCGGCGGGGTATTGACGGGCGTGATCACGATGCTGCTATCGCTGACGCCGAGCAAGCTGAGAATGCGGCGCCCGGAGTCCGTGAGCAAATCGGAAAAGGAAAGGTCAAGCAGCGAGGTATCGCCCGCGCTGCCGATCACGCGCAGATTGACGTTCAGGATGTTGTAATCCGCGCGCGGCGCGCCTCCGCCGATGGGAAGGAATTGCGCCCAATCCAAAATGCCGTTGCCGGTTTGTTGGGTGTTGACGTCGGGATCATTCCAAGGAGGGTTCCCGGACGTGAAGCCGGCGAATTGCAGCTTGGTTTCATCCCATTCCAAGCGCGCTTGGTATGCGCCCAGGCGATTATCCGAGCCTTGCAAACCGCGCGAATCGAGAAACACGGCCGCGGTGATGATTTCGCCCGGCGCGGGAATGACGTTGCTGGGTTCGACGCGCGCTTCCACTTGTTGTTGCGTCAGAGTTCGGCGCGCCAGCTCTTGCGCAAAACCCGGCAAGCTATGAAACAAGAGGAGCGCGACCGCGCTCAACGCCATCTGCGACAATAAAGTTCCGTTCGTCCTGCTTGTCCTCATGTTTTATTCTCCCCGTGGTGAAGTTCGATGCTGTAGTGGATTGTCCTATTCACGTCAAAACTTGATTTCGGCGTTCAAACCGAAAACGTTGTCCAAAATCAACCGGTCGAATTTGTCGAACGGCAGCTTGAACAAAGCGCCCGGCACGAAGTGGTCGAAGACCAATTTGGCTTGAAAGCTGACTTGATGAATCGTGCTTTCCGAGAATTTGCCGCCGGAAGAGATCCACCCGCGCCCGCTGAACGTCGCGCCGACGTGCAGTTTTTGAATCTCAAACCAACCTTCGGCGCCATACAGAACGTGCAGCTCGCCGTCATTGACCCGCAATTTATTGTACGCTTCCGAAACGGCGTCGAAAGCATTTTGCTCCGACTCCGTCTTGATGTTGAAGCTCACGCCGCCGTAGGGCTGCAGATTGAATTTTGAAACGTCGATCCTCGTGCGAATCGTCCCGTAGAGCGGCACGAGGTTGGGGATGAAAGCTTCTTGCCGGTCGAAATCCGCGATTGAGCCGACAAAACTTGCAAAGCCGGTTTTCGACAGCGGCAAGCGCAGTCCCACGTCGATGTTCAAACGCTCGTGTTGAAAACGCAGCCCGACCGCGGGATTGCCGAGAGTTTCGTCCGTAATCGGCACGGCTCCGCCTTCAAGTTTGCCGAAAGCAAATGGCAGTTGCCCCACGAAATTCACTTTGCCGAACACCGGCACGGCCACGGTCACGAACCACGCCGAGGTGAAAGTGGAAGGCTCGGCGCTCGTCCCAAATTTAAACTGCGGCCGCAACGCTTCGATTTTGACGGACTGTGCCCACACCAAAGCAGGCAACGCCAACAGCGCGACGAGACCATGTAAAACTCTCTTCATAGGAACGCTCCTGGTTGAAGGTAAATGAAGTGCTTCTTGCTACATACTGAGCACCTATGAGTGTAATGGTTTTGGCGCAATTGTCAAGATATTTTTCGGCGCTTGCGTAATGCCTCAGTTACCGGTGGAGTAGCGCAGGCGTCCCCGCCTGCAGACAAGGATGTCTGCGCTACGTTTTCCACCAATAACTGAGGCTTTACGCGCTTGCATGAAACCGGCTGCCTCGCCTTGCAGCTTTTGCAGCCGCGAGCGTTGCTTCAGAATATTGAGGTGAGAAGAGATGAGGCACAGCCGTGCTTGGCTAAGGTTGGAAGCCTCGTTGCATTGCTTCGCGGAGGTGGTTGGACTCGTCCGTGAGCAGACTCGTGTTGCTTGCCGCGCGCGCCACCCGATGAAACAGTCCGCGCTTATACTACGAGAAGAATACGGGCAAGCAACACGGGTGCGGAAGAGGCTAAAAGAGATTTGATTGTGTTTTGATATTCACCAAATGATATTCACTTCCACTCTACGATTCATAAAGCGCCCGGCCGGGTAGCGATCGTCGCCGTATAAATCATACGGCGCGGTCACGCCCATTTTTTCAAACTCCGCGCGCTTTTGCGGGGGAATTTCGAAGCGGCGATAAAACGGCACGGTCGAACCGAAGCCGGCTGAAACCACGTGAACGTTGACGGATTTTTTTTCGCCTTTGAAAATCAGAGTGATGACGTTGCGCGGCAGCAAATGCTCGACTTCTTCAATTCTTTGGCGCACATTGCTGGGGCTGGGCACCCCGGGCGAACGGGGGTAGCTCGCGTCCTGTGGAAGCTCGAAATGGCGAATTTTCTCTCGTGTGATGCGTTTCAAATAATCCGGCGACAACCCGCGCAGGGCTTTACCGTCGCTCGCCTCGAAGCAACGAGTCAAAATGTCGCCAATCGCCGGGTCGCGGATGAACTGCGCCACGAGTGGACTGGCATCGCAAAGCTCCTCCGTGCTTTTGATGACTTCGATGTCGAAGTCTTTGTCTTGCTTTTGCAGCGCAGCGATGAAACGATCACGCAAAAAGAGCGCGCGGCCAAAAGAAAGGCCGAGATTATACAAGGGGGATTTGATATTGCCCAAATGGCAAGCATGGCCGCTCATGAAGACCAGAGCATCCGGCGGTTGCTGCGCGGGATATTTGAGCAAAGTGTCTTTCACCGCTTGTAAAAACTCTTTTGCCAGGCTCTCTACGCGCAGGGAATCCAGAGCAAAGGTAAAGCGGATTTCATCGTAGGGATTGAGCGCAAAGATTTCGTCGCGCAGCACGTTCAATTGCCGCTCGATTTCAAACTCGACCTCCTCGCTGCTCACCGGGCGCGGCGGACAAGCAAGGGCGAGTTGGAAGCGCGCGCGATATTTACCATGTTGCAAAAAGGCGCGCATGTGCGGCGCATTCAAATAAATTTTTTCCTGCCCAGAAAGAATTGCAGGCAGATCATCAAGCGGCACGACTTGCACTTCGGCGGCGCCGGTTGCGACGTTGGTGACATAAACCTTCGCTTCGCGCACGCAAGCCGGCGCGAACTCGCCGGAAGTCAATTCAACGGTCAACTCCACCTCATCGGATTTGTCCGCGGTCTTCACTTCCAACGGCGCAAACACCACGCGCTGCTCCGCTAAATCGAATTGCAGCGGAATACTGCGATTCTCTTCGGAAAAATCTTCCGGCGATATGCGGGAGGTTTTGTAATACAGTTCCCATTCTCGCGCCGTGGCCGGGCGGATGGTGAAGCTTGTGGCACAATTGCTTTGCCCGTTTGCCATAGTTTGGGTGGCCTCTTTGAGCCGGGAAGACAATTCTTGCGCGCGCTTCTCGCCCCATTCTGCCTTCTCTTTGTCTTTGTCATAAATAACCGGCAAAATTCCATCATATTTGCGGCAGGCCATTCGGCTCGCTACGGTTCCGAGAAATACGTTGCGAAAGCTCAAATCCGTTTCATTGAAGCTGAAGAAATCGGAGTTCTCTTCGAAGAAAACGCTGGTCACCAACGGGATCGCGATTTGACGGTAGCTGATGTGGTGCAGCAGTTTGGCGTTTTTCACCTGCAGCGCCAGCGTAAGGTCCGGGCAGTGGAAATAAACGTGCGTAATGAGCGTGTCGGTTTTGCGGCTGAAGTGCGAGACGTGGAGAGAAAGGCGGTATAGTCCCGGGCGCGAAGGCTGAAAATCGAAATCGCCTAACTGCATCACGTCATCCCGAAACATGACGACTTGCGACAAGATGGTGAAATTGGGCTGGCGATTGGGATTCAAATAAAACGGTGCGGGCGGATCGCCGATTTTCACGCTGTCTTGCCAGGCTTGCGACTCGCCGGCCGTTTTTTCAAGCGGTTTGGCGCGCACGAGCTGCAGCGGCGAGCTAGTGGCGCGGCTGAACCATTTCTCCTGTGATTGCGTCACGGCCTGCGGCAAACGGCTCAACGCATCCTTGGCGTTTTTGGCCTCTTCCTCGCCCAACGGCTCCGCGGCCACTTGCAATTCAAAAGCATCAACCTTGTTGGGATGAAGCCCCTTCTTTTCCAAAACGATCTTGACCTGCAAAGGGAAAGTAAACGGCTCGCCAAACTCGCGGCGATAGACTTCTTTTTTTGAAAGGCTTTTGATTTCCTGCCGGTTTTGCGGCTGCGCAGCCGCAACGCTACCAAGCAACAGCCCAGTGCAAATCAAAAACAAGCTCGCTCTCATTTTGCTCCTCCCGCCTTGCGGATGAAGCCGCAAAGTTTGGTTATGAAACAGGTTTATTGTCAGTGCAAATGGCCGGCAAAAACGCTTCACAGCCATGAAATAGTTTTGCCTTTTTGCAGCGGCGCCTCAGCGCCAGCCATAGCCGATGGCGAAGCGAAAGTTCGTGAACGCGTCGCCGTGCAAATTGTGTTGATACACGCCGTGCAAAATAAAATTCTGGCGGATGAACTTCTCCAGCGGCAAACTGGCTCCGCCCGAGATCCAGTTGCGATTGACGCCGGCGCGCAACACGATCGGCACGGCCTTGTTGCGCCAGGCATACTCGGCCCCGGCGTATAGGTTGACTTCTCCTAGGGTTTCATTTTGTTCTACGTCCGCAGCGGCCACGAAATTTTCAAACAAGCGATAAGCAAGCCCCACGCGATATTGGCGGCCCAACAAGCCCTCGCTTGACCGGGCCGCGCCCTCGCCGGGCTTTGCCGCGAGATTGGGCTGCCGGAGATTGAGGGCGCTTGCGGCAAATTGCAGCTTGCGCGAGAGAAAGAAAAACACGCTGGCATCGATGGCAAAGTCGTTGACGGCGACGGTATTGGCGTCCAGGAAACTATTAATCTCGGCCAGCTCGGCCGGATCATTGACCTGTTGCGCATCGCGAAGATAAGCGTCATCATAGCCAAAACGAATGTAGCGTCCGCTCACCGCGAAGGAAATCAAATTGGGGATTTGCGGATTTCCTTGCCAGCTCGTGATCTCCTCGTCCCGCTGCGGCAACAATCCGATTCCAGCGGAGAGCATGAAAGTGTTTTGCGTGAGGCTTCCGGGCAAGAGCAAGCTCAACCATTGCGCGCCGAAAGAGAAACGGTGCCGCAGCGTATCCGGCGCAATGTCAACGTCGGGCGAGGTTAAAACAAAGGCCGAGTTCTCGGCCAGCACCGGCCGCAATTTGTCCTGGCTGGGATAAACTTTGGGAACGTTGTACATGCCGCCGGCGCTGTTGAGCGCGAGATTCTCGCCGGGCAAATTCGTGAAGAGTTGATGTCTGCTCAATTCGATCTGCCAACGGTCGAACGAATTGAGCATGCCCGCCGGGCTGAATTGCAAGCCGTTGACGTCGTTTGACACCGCGGCAAAGGCGCCGCCCATGCCGTTGGCGCGCACACTCGCGCGCGACTGAACCTGCGCCGTCGCGGACGAGGCAAAGGCGAGCAACGCCAACGCCGTCAACGCGGCCGCGGCTGTTCTATGATCGAGCATTTGTTTGCGCATATCTTTCCCTCTATGGTTTGAAGTTCTTGCAGTTTCTGCCAGCGCTTGTAACGAAAGCTTCCACACTTCAGCGCAACAGCACGATCGTGCCCTGGCAAGGCTCATCATTGACTTTGAGCTTTTTGATGCTCCAAACATAAGTGCCAGGGGGCAAATCCCGGCCGTCGTTGGTTTGGCCGTTCCAGGTATCGCGCGTGGTGCCTTCCCATACTTTGTTGCCGTCGAGATCGAGAATATAAACGCTTTGGCCGTCGTTCGGCTTGAATTTGAGGCCAGTGTGCCGGGCCGGAATAAACGTGCGCGGCTTGGCGAAGCAGTCGTGGCGAATCGGAATGTCGTCGCGCGCTTGCGGGCTGGTCGTGTCGATCAAATTTCCATTGCCGTCAAACCCACGCGTTGTATAAGTAGCAGTCGCAACGATGATCGTTTGATTCGGCAGGAGATCGGGGTAGCGAAAACGCACGATTGCTTGCACATTGTTCTGGGTGAGCGTGAGCGTCCCCACCGGGATAATGAGCGTGTCATCCGGGGGTTCGAGTTGTATGGTTGACGATCCCGGCGCAACAGCTATAGCTATTCGCAACTCGACATTTGCAGCGTCGAAGCGGCTGTCCGTGCGGTGTTGCAGCGTCACTCTTGCCGTTACCAATTCACCTTCTTCCGCAAAGCCGTCGCCGCTTCCGTCTTCGAGCACGATGCCGTGTTCCAATTGCGGCGCACCTCGCGCCGGGATATTCCGCGTGAACGTTTGGCCGCAATTACGATTTGAAAAGAGCATGCCGGTGATCGTCAATGAATCCGTGCCGATCGTCGCAGGCGCGATGAGGGTAATGACTAAAGCAACGCTTTCGCCCGGCAGAATCGTTGTCGGAATCGTTGCGGAAAGGATACGAGCGAGATCATCACCCGCAAATACTCTGAGTTGTTGGGCAACAACATTTGTGAAGGGTTGAGCCGTATCGTTGCGGAAACGCACGCGCACGGTTACAGGCTCATTCGGCTCGACGTGGCCGGCAACGTTGCCGTTGGGCGCGTCAGTGAAGTTGATTTCCGCCAATGTGAACTCTGCTTGCGAGGTGGCGGCCGCAATACGATGGACGGTTCGCGTGATTTCGGCGGGACAATTGGGATAGCTGAGCGTATCGGAGCGCACGGAAAACAGATTGACGATGGAATCCGCTTGGCAATAAACGCTGTCCCGCAAACTGCCGCGAAAAGAGAAGGTCGCATTCTGGCCCGAATCGAGCGGAGCGATGCTCCAACGGATCACATAATTGCTTAAGGAACCCGCCGGTGAGATCGAAGTCGGGTCAAGGATGAATTTTTCTTTCGCAGGCAACGTATTCGTGATCACCAACCCTGCGGCTGGGGTGCGACTAGTGTTGGTGATGGTGAAGCTATAGGTGACGCTCTCTTGCAAACCGGCATTTAGAGCAGCGCCAGGTTGAGGCGTAATCGTCACATTGCTCGTGGTCACGAGATCGTCATTGCCCTTGAGCGCCAGAGCGACGACAGCAGATTGTGCGGGAAGGCAGGGCAAAGGCGAAGCAGTGATCACAGCCCGCGTCAACAAACTCTCATCCGCGCAAGGCAAAGTTGCTTGCAACTGCACGCGCACCGCGAGTGTTTCCCGGCCGCCGGCAGGAAGCTGCATATTGTCCCAAACCAGAACCTCTCTGCCATTGATAATGGTTCGGCTTTGGGGTTCCGGGCCGGAAACCATCGAAGCGTAACGCATGCCCGGCGCGAGCGTGTCGGAAATCACGATGTTTCGTATTGGAATTCGGCTGGCGCCCGCGCTATAAACGTTCGTAAGCGTGGCGGTGCCCGGCGGACTCACTTCCGAGGGTGTGATGTTGAGCTCCAATTGCAGCGCGGTTTGAGGATTGACGACCGTTATCGTGTCTTGCTCCGCGTTGTTGCGCAAGTCGCAATCCAAGCCGCCGAGAATGTTCAGCCACGCAAAGTTCCACAGCGTGTCGTTGCTGCAAATTTGAACCGTGTCCAACACTTGAACGGCGAATACCAAAGAATCGCTTTGCCCACGCGTGAGCCGCAAAGAATCCACTGTGATTGTGTTGCGTGTGATTCGAGAAGCAGGCTTGGGCGAATAAATCACGCGAGGCCTTGAAAAGTAATCCGGGCGCTTTGAAGACAAAGAATCCTTGAGCGTGAATAAAGCCGTGGAAACGAAACTGTTTCGGTTTTCAAGCACAACGATGAACCGCAACTCATCCCCGGGAAGCGCCGTGCGCTGCGGACGCAGGTTGGCGATGCTCGTGCTCAACTGCAATTGATCGCCGAGCGGATTGATTCTAGGAAACACTATGTCGATGTTGTCCTCGAAATTGCCTTCGGCGCAGGCAATCCGAACCTCGACGGTTGCGGAGTCAGTGCGAAGGTAACCCGAAGTGCAAATCTCCCCTATGCGACTGCGAACCACGGGATAATAATCTTCTTGGATCACAGCTTGAAAGGTGATGGGGAGAGTTGCGCCGGCAGCCAAGTTCGGTAAAAGCCATATGATTCGCGTATTGTCCGCGGTCTTCGTTTGCCACGTGGGATTGGGCTGCAAGATCTCTTGGATACCCGAATCCAAAATCGCCGCCACATAAACCGAGTCCAGGGTTTCATTGTGAACGCTGTGAACGTTGATGGTATAGTTGAGAGTTTGCGTGGGCGAGACGCTCTGTGGAGAGACTTGCATTTGCACCGCCAAGAGATTGCGCAACCGAATGTTCACTCTCTTGCTTTTTCTCTCCGTGCCCTGTGCAGATGAATCGCACGGCGCAAATAAACTCACAGTGAAGCGCGGCAGGGAATCCAGCAAAGCACAAATATCGAATTTGATGACAAACTCGATAAAACGTTTCGTCGTGTCGGGTGGAACGAAAAGGTCCGTAACTCGGATCGAGCGCCTCGTAGTACTTTTGACGGGTTCATTTGAGCCGCTACTGTCTGGAAGCTGTATCGCGCGACAACTCCAATCACGATACTCGCGCGGATCGCCTCGCCCCGGGGAGGTAATGTTGAACCGCGCTAGATCGCTGACATTGCCGATATTGGCATACTCAATGATGATCCGAAGGCTGTCCTGCACATTCAAAGTATCCGTCGGCAAAAACGGCGCGCCATCATCGGCATGCGCGAGCCAAAAGCGCCAATCGATCTGAGACTCGGTGTCGATCTCGAAGTTGGCGGCGTTCTGGCCTTTTGATGCCAAGCGTTGGCGAAGAGTATCATACGCGAAGAAACCCGAGGCCAAGTTTGCACCCAAGCGTCCGCAACTCAAAGTATCCGGAAGCGGCGCCGCCGCATAGGAAAACTCTAGCGCCAAAGTATCTGCGCGGAACACGAGCGAGTCGCGCGGCTGAACGTGCAGCGTGTCCATTTTTAAGGTGCCGAGCTTATAGGCGAAAAAATCCGGCCCCTCGATGACAGGCAGGCGGGTCGCGATCGTGTCGCCGCGTGTCCGATCCCACGGCAAAATATATGAAGCGATATGACGAAAACTGGTGTCGATCAAGGAAGGGATTGGGAGGAGGAGGTCTGAAAACTTCGTCACAAATAGCCTCACCTCCGCGCTGTCATAACGCACGGGCGCCTCGGTATCCGGATAAATTTTATAAATGAATCGCACCGTTTCGCCGGGAGAATACCGGATATTGTTTCCCTCGCGCGGGTTTGGACGAGCCGTGAAATCTACCACCTGTTTGAGGATTTGATTTCCCGGTTTTTTTCCGCTTTGTCCGAGAGCCGAAGGCGAGTAAACCGCAAACAGGACGAGGGTAAAGCCGAGAACACGCCATGGCCTAAGCCACAAACTTCGCTGTACGGCAAAGCGCATCGCAAAAAAAATGGTAGGCATTTCTCCCTCCTCACAAATCTTGAACAACCCGAAACAACCATGAAAATCAGCCCAGGCATTCACAATGAACGCGGCCCGATTTCAAGAAGCTGATAAAATGTGGATTATCTTTTTCTGAGGCAAGAATCTGACATTGGGAACTCCACCACGACCCAGAACGTAATTGTGCGCGCATGCAAGGATTTCGTACCTTCCCAGAGGCAAGTGCAAGAGGCGGGGTACATAAAAAGAACGCGGCGAGTATAATAAAACAATTTCCCGAAAGCAAGTGGCCAAGCTACTTTTTTTGAAATCGCGGCGGGGAGCAGCATGTGCAACATATCGAGGACTTGTTCGTCCTTGCAAACGAGAACTTGTCATCCCACCAATGGAGAAAGAAACATGAAAGCCACTCTCATACTATTGTCATGTCTGTTGCCATGGCCTTGGTTGTCGCGTGAGCTGTCGCATTCGGTTGCGCCGCGATTTGTGCAAGCCAGTTTTGCGGCGCAGGACACCACGGTCGCGCGCAAGCCTTCCGCCTTCTTCGTTGCCATCTTCTCACTTGGCGAAGCTTGGCAAAAAGATAAACCGGCGCACGAACAACTCTACTTCAAAGAGCATAGCGCCAATCTCAAAAGATTGCGGCAGGAAAAGAAACTGTTGCTCGGCGGGAGATATTCGGACAAAGGTATGATCATCATCATCGCGGACAACGAGAACGCTGCCCGCGCGGAGTTCAAAGATGATCCGATGCTCGCAAATAAACTTTTCGATCTGGAGCTTTATCCGTTCAGTCCGTTTTACAAGGGGTGTGTGGAAGGACAATGACTGGAACCTTGATGCTGGATCCTGGTTACTGTTTCTCGTATTAAGGATCAAACATTCAACCCCCACTGCATAAGACGGGCAAGCTGGAACCCCAAAAGCTTCACGCAGAGGCGCGAAGCCGCAAAGCTTTTCTTTGTGAGTTCTTTGCGGCTCTGCGTCTTTGGGTGAAAGTTTTTGCAACGAAGACATTAGCGCAGCACCATCATCTTCCTCCTCCCTTCGAATCTTCCCGCCTGCAAAACATAGTAATACACGCCGGCAGCGAAGCTCTCCGCAGAGAGAACGACTTCGTGCGTTCCGGCTCTCATGAAGCCATCGCGCAAAGTCGCGACTTCCTGCCCGAGTTCATCATAGAGGCGCAATTCCACGTGTTGCGCTTGCGGAAGATGAAAGCGCAGCTTCGTGCTCGGATTAAAGGGATTGGGATAGTTCTGTTCCAAACGGAAAGTTTCAGGCGCGTTTTCCGCATGCTCGTCCACCGCCAACGTGCCGACGATACGGAAGCGTATGAGCTTTTCGAAACGCTTCGTGCCGAGGCTGAATCTGGAATTCACGATGGCGCTCGGGGCATAGAGCGCCAGCAAAGGCTGAGCAAAAGTGCTCGGAAAAATGCTGAACGTCACGCGCAAAGAATCGCCGGCAGCAATACTCGCGGAGGCCGGCGTGAGGCTCACAGCGCTCGTGGGTTTCAATCCGCGATATTCGATTGCCAGGCATACCGAGTCCGGGCCGGTGCCGCGATTGTAAACCCAAAACGTGGTGTCGACCCGCGGCGTGTTAATATCGATATCGCCGAGATTGAACTGCGCCGTGTTCACCGTGACAACCGGCGTGGGATTGGCATTGCCGCGCAACACCAGCCATTGGGGATTGAGTTTCGTCGTATCATTCGTAACCAACAAAAGCGTATCCAACAACAATCCGTTTTGGTCGGGCATCCATCGCAGTTTGAGCGTGTCGTTTCCGGCAGCCGGGAGCGTTAATGGCAAAGGCGTTAATCGCGTAATCGTCGTGGCGCCGGAAGCCAAACGCGTGTCTTCCAACCGCAATGTGGCCGCGCCGTTGTTGTACAGCGGAATGGCAAGCACCCTGCTGTTGCCCGGCAGAATGTTTCCGAAATCATAACTCGCCGCGGCCAATCCTAAACTCGCTCGTGAAAAACTAAAAAACGCGTGTGCGCCGGGACCGCCATATGCCCCCATGTCATTGCGCACCGTTCCGCGCGAAGGCCATTGGGCTTGGCCCGAAGCATTCGCAGCTTCGACGTCATTGTCACTCGTGCTGGGATCACCGGCATCCACGCACGGCGAATTGAGAGAGAGATAATATGCACTATCTGCAAATGCCGGAGGCAACATAACATTGCCCGTTCCTGCATAACCGCCTTGCACCGCGCTGTAAGTGAGGCTGAAGCTCGCGCCGGTTGCGGCAATCGGGCCGCCCTGCGTTTGCGTGTTCCCCCAAAAGATATTGTTGCGCGCGGAAACAATCGCACTGTTCCACGCAACCATGGCACCGCCTTGACCTGCGACAGCGCCCGTTGGATTTCCAAAAGCAGAATTGCCGATCAGCGTGTTGTTCTCAATCCGATTGGCAATCCGCACACCGGGCAGAGAGACGTTGATCCAAATCCCGCCGCCGCCAAAGGTCTGCGCACCGCTCACGGCTTGATACACGCGATTCTCCGCGATTATATTATTGCGCACCAGCGCGCCGCTGCAATAGTTCAGTACGAGGCCGCCGCCGTACATGGCGCGATTCGCCAGCATCACGTTGTTCAGAATTCGCGGCGCGCCGTCGCCGGAGCGAATCGCGCCGCCGCCAGCGCTTGTGGCGCGCGCACTGTTAATCGCTTCATTGTCCACAATGAAATTGTCGCGAATCGTCGGTGAAGACAATGCGGTTAAAACGCCGCCGCCTTCCCAATAATAGCCCGCGCCGTGTTCATCAAGCCAGCGCGTGCCTTTGCCGCCGGTGAGCGTGAAGCCCGCGAGCACCGCGGTCGAATCTTCGCGATTGATGATGAGCACGCAGCTCGCAGTATCCGGATGAACGGGCCGGCTGCCATTAATGATCGTGCTGCGGATTGAATTTGCATCATGGTTCAGCAGATAATGGCTGCCCACAACAATGCGCTTGCCGCGAAAAATGATGTTCTCAAAATAAGTTCCGGGCGCGACCAGAACGGTGTCGCCATGTACTGCGGCATTAATGGCTGTTTGAATCGAAGCAAAGCTTGCCGGCACGTGCAAAACTTTTGCGGATGCAACAGCGCACAGCCAGAGCGGCAGAACCGCAACGGCAAAAGCAATTTTGTTTTTCATGATTGACCTCACAGTTTTCAAACGAGTCGATTGCGGGATATTACGGGAAGGCACGCGCGATCGCAAACACCATGTGACGAAAGGGAAATTGGGAAGGGTGAAAGGGAGAAAGACGCGGAGAGAATGCGGCGTTCACCAAACTTTAGGCAAGCACATTTTGCAACAAAATTTTATGAAGGCAGATGTCTTGTTCCAATGCACGGCCGCGCCCCCAAAGAATTCTGTAAGCGGATTTTTCTCGTGCGGACAAAGCAAGAGCGGTATCCGCTTACGATGGTAGAATCCGCTTACAAAAAAGTCTTTGCTTTCAAAACAACAACTTCTCTTTCAATGGCCAAACCGAGAGGACTCATGCTTGCGGCCTGCTTCATACCGTTTGCAATCGTTTGTCGCGCTCGGGTCTTTGCTTCGCAAGGAGAAGAGAATTTTTTCGAGGTGAGGAAGAATTGTGCGTGGCAGGCGCCGGCAAATCGTCGTTCCAATCGCCGGGTAGCGCCAGTTGGTTGTCTTGAATGTTGGCGCCGATGGCGAGTCCGAATTTGCGCCACAGATTATTGTCCCAACTCATAGCCGGTTCTCCGTTTGTTAGGAGGAAGTTCACAGCCGAAAGCGAAATCCGTCCTAATATTCCGCCCTAACAAAGCAACCTGCCAGGTTTCGAAGCCTGGCAGGTTTGATTTTTTCACTCCTCACTTCAATAGCGTCATACGGTGGACCTGCGTAAAAATTATTTCACGAACGACATGCGCCGCGTTTCCGAAAAAATTGTTGCGCCGGTTTGATCTTGCATGGTGACCCGATAAAAATAAACTCCGGTCGCAACGGTTTGGCCGAGATGGTTGCGGCCATCCCAATACAATTCGTGCCAGCCTTGCGCCAGCTCATTATTGGCGAGCGTGCGCACCAACTGGCCAACCTCGTTGTAAATACGCAATTGCACGCGTCCCGCCTCCGGCAGCGCAAACCTAATGCGCGTGCTCGGGTTGAACGGGTTCGGATAATTCTGCGCCAACTCGTAACTGGTCGCCGGCGGCTGCTCACTACTCACATATTCCTCGCTGTCAACAACAGCCTTGGGAACTGACCCCAAACCATGAAAACGCACGCGCGCATCTTTGTTGATCGCAATGCTCTTGGCGCAGATCGAGCCGAGAAAACCGGCATTGCTGCCAAGCTCCACCAAAGCATTCGGCGCGACAACCGAGCCTTGATAACCGCCATCATTGCCGAGCACAACTTTCTGCGTGCCGCTGTAGTTGAGAGCGAGACTCCTCGAATCTCCGCCAACGATGATAATGTCGGCGTTCTTGATGAAGTTGATCACGCCACAAACATTGATGGTCACGTCGCCGCCCGCAACATTAACTCGAAGACGGGAGCGATCATCCAGTTGCAAAGTTTTGACGGAATACACGCCGGCGGAGAGGTTCAGTTGAGCATTCTTATCTGCGCGCAGGACCTTGTAATCACCGGGCGCGACGCTCTTCTTCTTATCCTTTCCGGCAATAACGCTGATCGTGCCCGGGCAGGAATAGGACAGGCTGGGGAGATCGACCGCAGTGAGCGAACCGCCGGAGGTGATTGTGCCGTTGACCGTTGCGTCTTCATCTTTGTTAACAGTGCCATTGGCCGTAACATCTCCGTTGATAGTGTTATCTCGCGCGATTTCGATATCGCCAATGGCAGTCACATTGCCGGCGAGCGTGCCGGGCCTGCCATTATCGAATTCAATGCCGCCATTGGAGTGAATATCGCCTTCGACGAACGCGTAGTGATCGAGCTCGATCAGCCTGTCGGCTAGCAGGGCCAGAGGTTTGGCGAGAGAAACGGCTTCGACACACTGAGAAAATTCCGAGGTGTTACCGCTGGGATCGGTCGCAGTCGCGGTAATGAATGCGCCCGTAGCGACAGTCGCGGAAAGCGTCATGCTGAAACTGCCGTCGCCGCTGCCATCGGTGCTTACATGGGTGAAACCGAGAAAAGCCTCGCCTTCGCCGTGGTCATCCGCTTGCGCCCCGCCGTTCACCCCGCCATTACAGACCGTGTTGGCGAAGAACTCAATTCTAAAATCGGAAGTGTTGGGCGTGCTGTTCAATGCGCCGCTAAGGGTGATCGTACCACCGGCAGGGACAACAGCGGAGGCCAAGACCGGAAAATTCTGCAGATTATTGGCATCTGGATCACTGTCCGCATCACCCGGATCGTTTGGAGTGACGCCATCTCCGCCCAAATCAATTCCCAAGCCGCCATTGTTGAAAATGGAGTTGCCAACCACACGGTTGCCAACGGCGCCGGTACTGCCGAAAGGAATTCCCTTGATCAGCACGCCAGCGCCAAGATTGAAGGCGATGATATTGCCGTCGCCTGGCGAGGTCCCGCCAATCGTATTCGATCCGGCTCCGCAGCAAATCTCCACGCCATCTCCGCCATTCCCCAATGGCAACACGCCGGTGACATCAGTGCCGACTTTGTTTGCACGCACCACATTTAAATCGGCGGCGGAATTTGCCATGAAAATTCCATCCTCAATATTGCCGGAAATGAGGTTGCCTTCGATAAGATGGCCCCCACCGCCATTTGCAACAATGCCGGAAGGAAAATTAGGAATCGCTGCTGTTCCCAAAGCGTTCGTGCCAATTTTGTTCCCGCGTACGATATCGCCGGAACCCAGACCTAATCCCGAAAATCCTGAAACTGAGCCAAACCCGTTGCCGGAAATGACATTCCCTTCTCCCGCCGCAGTGCCCCCAATAGTGTTCCCGCCCGGGCTCGTGATCCCAGCGGCGCTATTACCCGCTGCCGCTGTTCCCGTCGCGTTGGTTCCGATATAGCACCCGGTGATGGTATTGCCGGTCGCATCGCCATACATGGTAATTCCGTGCGCGGAAAAATTGTTGATGACCAGGCGGTTTATTCGATTGCCGGGCGAGGGGATCACGAAGCCATTGCACGTGAACGGACCACAATAAATGCTGCTCCCATCAATCACCACTTCCGGTCCATTGGGATTGGTATCCCCGGTGAATGCAGTTTGGGTCGCTCCATCTATGGTGGTTCCGCCATCGGTAAGAATGAACTCGCCGGACAGCGGTTTGATGATGAATACGCTACCGTCAAAATTTGGATCGGTGGTGGGAATGTTGAAAATGATGACGTCCGCTCCCAAGCTGCTATTCGCTTGAGAGATGGCGTCACGCAAGGAACCCGGTCCGGCATCGGCCGTGTTTGTCACGGTAAATGTCGCAGAAAATGCCGGCGAGGCGGCAAACAGGATCATGCCGGCAACCAGGGCCAGAGCGATATTCGGCCGTCCTTTGTGGGAGAAATGATGAATATGAGTCTTCATGTTGATTCCTATTTTTTGAATAAGGACTTCTTCCTGGTCTACAATGAGACTTGTAGGTCCAAGCAAAGTCCGACTTGCGCAGCATGATCTCGCTAAACACTGAAAATCCTAAAGCGCAAATCGGACTTTATGCCTTACTTCATCAAAACGAGCTTTTTCTGCGTGACAAATTCACCCGACTTCAAAACGTACAAATACACACCGCTGGCGACGCGCGCGCCGTGGTCATCTTTGGCATCCCACACCACGCTGTGCCAACCGGCTTTCATCTCACCCGTCACCAACTGCCGCACAAGCTGGCCATAAATGTTATAAATTGAGAGCGTCACTTCGCCCGCCTCCGGTAGCGCGAAGCGAATCATCGTGTTGGGGTTGAATGGATTGGGATGATTCTGTTCCAACTCGTAACTGGTCGCCGGCGGCTGCTCACTACTCACATATTCCTCGCTGTCAACAACAGCCTTGGGAACTGACCCCAAACCATGAAAACGCACGCGCGCATCTTTGTTGATCGCAATGCTCTTGGCGCAGATCGAGCCGAGAAAACCGGCATTGCTGCCAAGCTCCACCAAAGCATTCGGCGCGACAACCGAGCCTTGATAACCGCCATCATTGCCGAGCACAACTTTCTGCGTGCCGCTGTAGTTGAGAGCGAGACTCCTCGAATCTCCGCCAACGATGATAATGTCGGCGTTCTTGATGAAGTTGATCACGCCACAAACATTGATGGTCACGTCGCCGCCCGCAACATTAACTCGAAGACGGGAGCGATCATCCAGTTGCAAAGTTTTGACGGAATATACTCCGGCGGAGAGATTGAGCTGGGCATTCTTATCCGCGCGGAGAACATTGTAATCGCCGGGCGCAACGTTCTTCGTCTTATCCTTTCCGGCAATAACGCTGATCGTGCCCGGGCAGGAATAGGACAAGCTGGGCACTTCGACCGGAAAGACGATGCCGCCGGAAGTAATGACGCCCTCGACTGTAGCTTCTTCATCGACAACAACATTGCCGCCGGCCGTGAGGTCTCCCGGCCCGGTGATGGTGTTATCACGATTGACGGTAATGTTGCCAACCGCGGTCGCGCTGCCGGTGTGCGTGCTCGGCCTGCCATTGTCATACTTGATGTAACCGTTGGAGTGGAGATCGCCTTGCACGAAGCCGTAGTGATCCAGATAGATTTTGACATTCGCGAGCAAGGCCAAATCGCCGCATTGCGGCAGCGGCGAACACACCGGGCTTGTCGCCCATGGACAGTAATCCACATTCTCAGTGACAACGTCGCCCGCCCCGTCGGCATTGAGCGCGAGTGCCGCATCAACACACGGCGGCACTTCCGTGGCGCCAACGAGGTCCTTTGGCCCGCTGGCATCACCCCACCAGTTCGATTCCGCGTTGATGATGGCAGTGACGAAAGCAGTGTTGACCTTCACGCCAAAATTGGTGTTGCCACTAATGTCATTGCACGTGAGCTGAATTCTTTCCGTGTCGATCACGTGGCGATCAATGTTGATGCCGGCATCGCCGCAGTTCGTGATCGTGTTTTCGACGATGTCAATATCCTGGCCTTTGATATTGATGCCAAAACGCGTCGAATGGCTCAGGTCATTGTCCTCGATCGTAACGAACGTGGTGTTGCCGTAAAATGAGATCGCATCCTTGTTGCCGGTGAGCGTATTGCCGGAAACCGTTATGTGATGCAACACGCTTCCGCCAACGCCTCTGCCGGTGAAGCCGCTCACGGTATTGCCGGTAATATCGGCGTTGCCGGTGTTGTTCATAAAAATTCCGGACTCATCACCTGCGGGACTGGTTCCGATGGTGATGAGGTTATCCGAGATGGTGATAGTATTTGCCGCGTTGGGTTGAACGGTTACTCCGGCTTTGTTCGCCGTTATGCGATTGCGTTGCACGATCAGGTTATCAGCTCCCTTGAAAAGGACGGCATAGAAACCGTCGATGATATTATCCTCGATGGTAACATCATCATCCCAGCAACGCACCACCGCCTCGTCGGCGTAGTGAGAAGTCGGGCTGCCGATGAGAGTGAATCCGGAAAGTGAAACATCGGTGACGCCGTTGGGTATTTCCACCAGCACATTGGGATTTTGCAGCGGCAAGCCGGTGATGTCGATGATCGACTCCGCTGCGGGATTCGTCCGCGCGCCGGAAGGCGTAGGATCGACGCCGTACTGCGCCCCGCGAATATCAAGTGATTTGTTGATCGTCACGCGTTCGTTATAGATTCCGGCATCGGCCTGAATCACATCGCCGGGGTTGGCCGCGTTGACCGCAGCCGTGATGGTTTGATAATGAGTTCCTTGCGTTAAATTATGAACGCGCGGCGGAGCCGGCGGCGTCAACGTTGCATAGCCGAGCGCCTTGCTTCCATCGGCGACCCCAAAGTCAGCGTCGTAAATGATCATCCAGTCCGCGTTCGGATTGGAGTTGGGCACCACCCAGCATTCCCGCAGATCGTGCTCCGCGGTAGAAGAAAGAATTGGATTGGCAGCCGGACCAGTGGTTCCATCATGCCACGTCCAATTGGCCGGATTGATGAACGCTGCTTCCAAAGCTGCCGGCGCGAGGCTGGCTTGTGCTGCCGTGTTGATTGCCAGATAATAATTGTTGTCTCTGGGGTCCGCGTGAATTTTGCCGTATCCGCGATCGTATCCCAAATCCACAAAGCTGCCGGTCGGAGTCCAGCCCACGCTGACGCCGCTGGGCAATTCCAAAGGCCCCCAACCTGGACGACCGCCGATACCGGCGAAAGCCTCCCACACGTCATCGCCGTTCGCGCTGCGCACGAGCATGGTTTGCGATTGATTCGATTCCGCGAACGCGTAATAGGTGCCATTCAACCGAATCACATCGTGAAAGCCATAGTATACGAATCCATGCGCATCGGTGAAACTGGCCGCGTTGGGAATGGTAAACGTGCTCACCAACGTCCAATTCGTGAGGTCATTCGAGACATAGAATTTGTGCTGCGGATTGTTGCCGACAGATCCCCACGCGCGATAGGCGTAAGCTGTGCTGCTAATCGTAATCGGCCAGTCCTTGATCACAAAGTGCGTTTCCGGAATAATGCTGGTCGCGGTTGCCGCAGCAGGAAATCCGGTTGGGCCGCTCGTGGTTGCCGCATAAAAAATTTGATTCCCGAGGGCGCGATCTTCGAAGAAGACGGTAAAATTGCCGCCCACGCCAAAACCGCTGATGTAGCGCGGCTCATAAGAACCCGGCGCCGGATTCGCCAGGGGCGCTGTGGGCGTTTGGTCCGTCACCGTCACAGTGAATTGAGCATGCGCTGCGCCGAAAGCAACGAGCACAAGCGCCATCACAAAACAAACGCAATACTTCCTAGCCTTCATGTTAAGCTCCTTTCTTCAGCATTTGCATCAGCACATTCGGAACAACGTTTTGCACACACGCAAACAAAACTCATTGCAATCTCATACAACAAGATGCGTGTAAGGCAAAGAGCGGAGGAGGCTCCGATGTTGTTTCCTTTGTAGCCCTGCACTCTTATGGGGCACTAAGAATGGTACCATGAACATCGGCCCACAAGGTAGGCCCCGAATTGCATCCCAATGGTTTTGCCGACGCATCACCTCCTTGGCGCATTGCAACAGAGATTGTCATTTGTTTAATTCTCAGCCGTGAGCAGGTAGTCGGAAAGAAAGAGGTTTTAGGGTTGGGTGTTGTTCCTCACCCTCACCCAAGGGAATTGGTTCTTTGCCTGTGAGGTCTTGCTGGAAGCACTCAATTAGCTTGGTTGAATATTTCAAGTTTTGCGCCAAAGTGTTTGATCTGCACGGAGCCGGTCCGCCCACATAAATTCAATGGATTACTGCGAGGATAAATCATCAGCAAAGGAGGGTGCGCGAGCAGTCTTTCTCATTATTAAAAAAGTTTTCGCATAAAAGAAAAAAGGCCTTTGAGGTTTTTGAGCCTCAAAGGCCTTTGCTTGGTGATCAGGCCGAATGACATGCCTTGAAAATGCCGCGCGCTTGCTACACTCTCTCAAGTGCGCAGCGCTTCGCCGGCTTTATTTCACGAACGACATGCGCCGCGTTTCAGAATAGACCGCTGCGCCGGATTGATCTTGCAACGTGAGGCGATAGAGATACACGCCGGTCGCCACGGTTTCGCCGTTTTGATTGCGACCGTCCCACACCAGCTCATGCCGGCCTTGCGCCATCTCGTGGTTCATGAGCGTGCGTACCAGTTGGCCGGCCTCGTTGAAAATGCGCAGTTGCACAATGCCGCGTTCCGGCATTGCGAAACTGATTTTCGTCGAGGGATTGAACGGATTGGGATAGTTCTGCTCCAGCGCATAGTCGGTCACGGGCGCCTGCTCGTTGGCAAGTTCCGCGTCCTCTTCTTCATCATCGCCATCGTCGAAAAATTTCGGCAATTGATCCGGGCCGGGCAGATCGCCGGGCGAGTTGTGGCCATACCACAAGCAATCGCGCAGAATCTCGATGCTATTCGCGCTAATGCTGCCACGGAATTGCGTGTTGTTGCCCATCACCACCGCAGCATTCGGCGCATTCAGGCTGCACAGAATGTAGCTCTCTTTGCCGATGCTCAGCTTCGTGCTTTGCATGGTGTTGACCGTGACTTTGTCGCTGCCGTTTTCATCCTCAACCAAAATGCGGAACTCGAGGTCTTTGGCCATTTCCAGCTTGGTGACCACGTTGATCGTCACCGGGCCGCTGGCAACGTCGAACACGAACACCGCGTCCGTGCCTGAGTCGAGAAGCTGATCGAAATAATAGTCGCCGCTCGAAAACTTGAGCGTTGCGCCTTTATAGATCGTCACCGTGCCGTACGAACCCGGAGCCAAAGCGAGAAATTTCCCTTTCGCAATCGTGTGGTTGGGGCCGCCTGCAGAGTAAGCCAGTGCGGGCATCGCCACGTTTGCCACGCTTCCGCCCGAAGTCGCCGTGCCGGTGATCACTGAGCCTTCATCAATCTTGATCACGCCGCCGGCCGTCACATCGCCGTCGATGGTGTTTTCATCGCCGATGATTTTTACATTGCCGATTGCAGTGACGTTCACGTCATATTCACTCGGGTCGCCGCGCTTGAAAATCACGTTGCCGTTCGAATGAATCGCGCCGTGAGGAGGCACTTGTTTGGTGCGCTCGATCTTCACTTCCGTATTGGCAAGGAACACGAAATTGTGCGCCACGCTGCCGCCGCACGTTGCATCCGTGCCCCACGGCGCAAATGTAACGTCGTCGGAAACGACATCGCCAACGCCACCGACGTTGGAAGCATGCGTCGGCCCGGTGGGATCGCCCCACCAATTGCCCACGGCGTTGGCAACGACACCGGTGTAATTGATTACGCCGTATGCGGTGTTATCGTAGATTTGATTGCAATCGATGATATTGGCATTGAGCGTCGCGCCCGGATCTTTATAAAGCTCGAAGCCGTCTTCCCATTTCGTGACGGTGTTGGCCGTGGCGGTGAAATCCAAGACGTCCGTGCCAAACACATAAGCGCCGATGCCGACTCCGCCGGAACTGCCGTCGCTCGTCAGCGTGTTTTGATCCAGAAGGTATGTGTAGCTCGCGGCGAGCGCATTGTTCGCTCCCGATTTTTTCAAGCCGGACGTTGCGCCCTCGCCTGCATCAAACGGCGAAGGAATCGCGCGTTTGATTTCGCCGGGGTCCGCGATGATGCCCCAGAAATACGGTGACCCGGTGCCCGTGGCAGTTGCACCAACCTCGTTGTTCTTGTGCGTGCCGGAGCCATTGATATGATAAATGCCGGCTTGATTTTCGATGAGATCGTTGTCATCCGTGTTGGCATCTGAAAAGTACAACAACATGCCGGCGGAAACATAAGTCGCAGGCGTGTACGAATGCCCGCTGACGTTGTTGTTGTTGACTTCCGCGGTCGCGCCGAAACTCACTTGAATGCCGTTCTGCGCAATGAAATTCACCGCACCCGCGCCGGTCACGGTGTTGTTCGTAATGGTCGCCGTGAGGTCGGCGCCGTTGAAGGTCGAGCCGTTCTTTTGATAATCGTGAATATCGCAGCGATTGACGATCAGCGTGCGCGCTGTGCCTTCTGCGCTGTTCGCCAAAATGCCGACGCCGTGTTGCGAGCCATCGATGGGGGTGTTGCGAATGTCCTTGATCTCCACGTCTTCGATGGTGCCGCCGGCATTGTCGTAACCGATACCCACGAAGCGATAATTGCTATTGCCCTTGCCCGCGCCGTCTACCACGAGGTCTTCGATCACGACGCCATCGGCATCATGCACCCAAATGATGGGATAGTTGTTGGCGCTCGTGGTAAAATATTTCGTGAGCGTGTTGGGCGATTGCACGATCGTGGTTGCACCCGCGCCCTGCACGGTCACAGTTTTGTCGATTTCAACTTGCTCGACGTACGTGCCGCCGGCGACATGGACTGTGCCAGCAACATTGACCGTATTCACGGCATTTTGAATCGTCTTCTTCGCATCCGTGGTGGGATTAGTGCCGCCGTTGGCATCGTTGCCGATGGCGTCATCGACGTAGCAATCCGTGGTGCAGGGCACAGGGCCGGAGTAGGTGCTGAAATTGTCGATGAGAAAACCAAACCCGGAGGTTGCAGGCGCAGGCGTGCCGCCCACGCGGAAAAGAATGGAACGTATCACGCGGCTTTCGTGAACCGGCGCCGTCATCTCCGGTCCACCCGGACCTTGCACCCAGCGGAAATAATCTTCCCAACTCGTACCCGTGTGTTCGAGTACGCCATCGACGTACAAATTCACAATGTCGTTGTGCGGCCCATCCACCAAAAACATTTCGATTTTGATGGTGTGCGGCACGGTGCGATCTAAACCAGTGGCAACGGTTGTGAAAACAAAAGTGTCTCCCGCTCCGAAACCATCGGAAATAGTGCCGGCACTGCCGTACGGAGGAACGTCTTGATAATCATAAAAATTGACTTCGAGGCCGCCCGGCGTATCCAGCATTTGGACCCAGCTCATACGGCCACCATCACCGCGATCTGGGCTGGCAACTACCGACAAGCCCGGCTGGTGCGCACCGGGGACGGTCGAAGCAAAATCCCATTCGGCCACAAAGTAGGGATGCCGCACCGCAGTGGGAACGGGAACATAAGCACCAGTTTCGCCGGCTTCTTCGGTCAGAGGCTTTGAAAAAGCATGATCGCCGAATGATCCACTCGTAATCGCGTTTGAAATACGTAGACTTTTGGTTCCGAACGTTGCGTAGCCATAGGTGTTTGATACCACCGCGACATCGTAAGCCCCGGTCTTGCTCCAGCCGTCTTGCCCATGAACAGTGCCGAGCGAATAACTTTCGAAATCAATTGTCAAAAGATCGGCCAACACCTGCACGGCGCCGGCCAGTACGATCGTAACCACCAAAATCGTTGGAAACGATCTTTTGATAAGCTTGAAGGTTCTTCTCATATCATGGCCCACATTAAAAATTACTCGAACCCATTCCTAATTGCTACGGAAGAACATTTTCCCTTTCTTCCCAAATGATTCTTCCCTCCGGCGAAAGTTGAATGTGATTTCGATCACCTCCTCATTTTGGTGAAGCCGAAAATGGCAACCCCGTTAATTAGAATAACGCTAATTTAGAAGCGGTTTGGAATTGAAATAAGGAATCCCCAGTCAGAGGGCGACTGCATTTCAATCGAAATTGGAAGCAGCGTCACAGTGGCGGAAGGGATCTGCCATACGTTTTCTCCGAGTTTCGGATAACCCCGTCCTTGGGCAGATCGTCAATGAGATTGGAAATTGAGAGAGAGTTTAGAATCGTCGCGGAGCTGGAAACAGCCGTCAGTATCGGAATCGGCTGCACCCTCTCACAGGTCATTTCGGCCGTCAAAATTGCCAGCCGAACAACACACGTCGCCGGCACGCTCCTCGTGAAGCCACGTTTTTTCTTACACAAGATTTTCATAAGCGCAGAGGGTGTGGAGTGCGGAATTTTTTTTTGCTGAGGAAGGAAAAATTCTTAGTGGAATTTTGCAGTAGTTTTGCTCGATCTTTTTGGAGGACTGGCTGGGCTTAAAGTGGCGCGCGAGATCTCTAGGAAGAGCTTGCTTTCACGCTGGCAAAAACTTTCTTCAAAGAGATTTCCAAGCCCGGCAGCAGGTCCGGCGCGGCGAGCGCGTCGCGCACGCTGTGTTTGCCTCCCGCCGTGCAGACGAGCACTTCTTCATTTTGGGGAATGACCAGCCACACGATCTGCGCGCCTTGCTGCAGATATTCATCAACTTTGCCCATCACAGCGAAAAAGTTATCAGTGGCGGCAAAATTTCGACGGCGAGATCGGGCGCCATGGCCGGATAGTGCAGCAGGCCTTCGGGCAAGCGTTCGTTGAGAACAAAACTGACATCGGGCACGCGCGCGATCTTCGCGCTCCGGCCAGAGTTTGTGGCAAATGCTCAAAGCGCTGACGATGGTTTTAAGCCAAAGATCGCGACGCAAATTGCAAACTAAAAGTTATGGTTCGAGGAGCACGAAGCCCGATCGTGACAAGCCTGCGGCGCGGCTCAAACATAAAAAAGCCCTCGGGTGAAAAAATCAACCGAGGGCCTTTGCGCGAATTGCTCACAGAAGGTCGTCCGCTCTGATCGCAGCGCGGGCCGGATGGCCTTATTTGACGAACAACATTTTCTTCGTCAACACCAACGGCTCGCCGCTTTCGCGCTGCACGAGCAGGCGATAGACGTACATGCCGCCCGCCACGTGCTCGCCCGCGTGATTGCGGCCGTCCCACGTCGCCTCATAACGTCCGGCGGAACGCGCGCCGTTCACGAGCGTCTTCACGCGATTGCCGAGCATGTCGAAGATGATGAGCTTCACTTCGCCGGCTTCGGGCAGCGCAAATTTGATTTTGGTTTCGGGATTGAACGGGTTGGGATAATTCTGCTCCAATTCATAATCCTTCACCACTTCGGTTGCGGCCAACGCTTCCTCGCCGGCCTCGCCTTCATCCTTTGGAAAAGCGAGCGTGGAGTTGTGGTGGCTGAACCAAACCTGCGGCTCAACCGTGACCACGTCCGCGAACGCCGCGCCTTTGAATTTCACGCCGGCAGAAAAATGGATTTCCGTGTTCTGCGCGAAGAATGTGCCGCGCAGCACCGCGTTTCTGCCCACGTCCACTTTGTGTTGCTGCAACGTGGTGAACCTCACCATGTCGGTGCGGGCGCTGTTGAGCACCACCTGCACGTTGCCGTCAAATTCCAAATCGGCGGCTACGTTGACGTGAATGCGGCCGTTGCTCACGTCGCACGAAAGCTTCGCGCCGGCATCGGTATCTAACGTGTGAATGTAATAATCGCCGCTGCGCAACAACAATGTGCCCTTGTTGCGCACCCAAACACGGTGATAAGAACCGGGCGCCAAAGTTTTCGTGCCGCCGGAGCCCACGGTCACGTCCGTTTCGCCCGCAAAAAAGATGTTGGGCGGGAAAGAGAGCTTGGGCACCGGCGCTTTTTGCGCGGTCTTGCCGGTCACTTGCGCGCTGCCAAACAGAAAAACTTCGTCGCCCGCAATCACGTCGCCTTCAATGCGATTGCGCGAGCGCACCGTAATGTCGCCGCCGGAAATGAGATCGCCATGATGCACGCCGCCGCCGGGCGCGCCGACAAAAAACTGCGTCTTCAAGCTGCTGTAAATGTCGCCCGCGGAAAGCAGGTTCATATCGACCTTCACGTTCTTGCTGGCAAAGATCACGTAATCGGAAACCGTCACGACCGTCGTGCAGGTCTTCGTGCCGTTGACATCGCCCACGGGCGTCGCGGCAAAGGTCACATGATCGGCCACCGCATCGGTTGGCGCAACGGTCACAATCATCGTGCTCGAAGCTCCGGGCGCGAGTATGCCGGTGGTTCCGCTCGTGGTGCCCGTGAGAATGCCGGCTTCATCCGTGACCGTGAAGCTGTAATTGTCGGGCACATTGCCGGTGTTGGTGATGGTAAACGCGCGCGTGAAAGCATACGTTGCATAGACCGTCGTATCCGCGGGACAAGCCACGCTGAAATCGAAAAACATTTTCGCGGTGTAAGCTTCCGGGCCGAGGCCCGCGGTGAATGTGTTCGTGCCGGGGGTGCGCACGTCGCCGGTGGAAAGGCGCTGATCGGACCACGCCGCGTAGATCGTGCCGTTGGAGGTGGCTGCGGCTTGGTTATAGTCGCCGAGGTTCGGCACCGCGCGCGTGTTGAAAGAGAAGAACGACAACTCGTCCGTCACTTCATAGTTCGGTGTCCACGTGAGCCCGCCGTCGCGCGAGGTCGTTCCAAAGATCGAAGTGAGCGCGGCATTGGACCCGAGGCCGGGCCGCCGCGAGTCGTGCCAAAACGCATGCACGTGCCCGAGGCCGTCGGTGGTGATGAACGGCCGGCGATTTTCCAAACCCGCGGGATCGTCGTTGATCAATTGCTCGCTCGACCAAGTCGCGCCTTGATCGCTCGAACGCACCACTACCACGTCGCGCGAATCGCGGCCCGGGCTGGGCGCGCCGAAGGTCAAATCGCGCACGCGCAAAGTATACGTGCCGATCGCCGTTGTGCTCGGCTGAATGCGAATGAGATACGTGCCGGTTTTGGGCGCGGTCCACACAATGCGCTGCGCAAATGCGCCGAGCGCCGAAGCCGCCAGCAGCGAGTCCGGAAAACCGTTGGGATTGGGATAGGGACTCTGCGTGGCGAACAAACGCATGCGCAAGCCGCGCGTGGTTCCGCTCACGCCGCAATTGAAGCCCTGCGGATCGAGATTGAAGAGCAGGCTCTGGCCTTGGGTCGCGCTGAATTGCCAATAATCCAAATCCGCGGTCGAAGAACTGGAGCCCGTGACGTTCTCGCCGATCACGAAAGTTTCCGCGCCCGTGGGATTGTTATTGGCCGTGTTGTTGGCCTCCGCGCGCACCGGGCCGGCAGAGAGATTTGCCGTCCACGGCGCGGACTCGTGCCACGTCACATACACGTTGCCGTGGAACGGGCTGCCCGAGCGATCCACCGCAATATCGGGAAAATCATTCGCGCGTTCGCGCAAATCGCCCGGACCCGACCACGTCCATGAATGCTCGACCGTGCCGATGGTGGTGAAAGGAAGATAGGACACGCCGAAATCCAACGAGCGCGCAAAGCCGATCACGCCCGTAGAGTTCGAGACGTTGCCCGAGCCATCCGGACAGTTAATCGTATTCGCGCCTTTTTCCCACACGACATAAACCTCGCCATTCGGTCCGCAATAGGGCCGCGCGGATTGCTTCGAAGAAGTCGGCGTGGTCGTGGCATCGAGCACGATGGGCGCATCCCACGTCGCGCCCTTTGTGGTGGAGCGCACGATCTCGATGCGCGGCACCGAAGTGAAGCGCGTGTAAGCGACATAGACATTGCCCGTCACGCGATCGCACGCGAGCAGACACTTGTCGAGGTTGCCGGTGGCCGAAGTGCCGATCGAAGCCATCACCGGCGTATCCCACACCAACGCGCCGCCCACGAATCTGCCGTGGTGCACGCCGATGTTTTGTTGCCCGGTCTTCGTGTAAATTTGGTTGTAATACCAATTCCCCCTCTCGTCGGTGTCAATGCCGGGATCGCCGAACGCTTGATCGCTCGCGGCCTGCAACGGCACGTTGCCGCCGTCGATAAAAGTCGCGCCCCCGTCGGTGGAATAGCCGAAACTAGACACGGTAAAGCCCGCGGAAAATCCCTTTGAATCATTCCAGCCCACAACCACGGTGTCGCCAAACACCGCGACCGCGACTTCGGCTTGGGTCTCGCCGATCGCGTCGCCCGTGGGATTATTTGCGCGCACGTTCGTGGGCGCGCCGTTGATTGCCACCACGCCCGAACGTTTGCTCAGGCCCATGGTGTGCGCCTCTTTCGCATATTCTCTAGCGCGATTGAGGACTTCCTCGGGCAACATCCCTTCGTAAATCTTGTTCTCCGGATCTTGCGACATCGCGGCGCGCAAGCCCGCGGCCGAAGCGTCATTCGGCCACGGCGGAAGTTTCGCCGTGGGCCTTTGCGCGAAGATCGGGTTTGCGATTGCAAGCACGGCAACCGCGCAGGCCAATATCGCCCGCTGCATGACTAGAAACATGGCTCTCATAAAACGACCTCACTTTTTGCTTCACAGTTCAAACGTGCAGTGAAAAAATAGGGAGGTGGATTTTAGCGGCATTCGTTCCTCCAAATGCGGTTTGGTTGAAAGGCATGTGTGTGTGTTTCAAGCAAAGTTCAATCACGGCTTGGCCGCGGCTTGTTTTATCATATCCGTTTCGGGCGGCATATGAGTCAATGCGAGGCGCTTTTGCCTAAGTGAAAATCGCAGGTGATCACAAAGGAAAACCGTGGCGAGGTGCTCGCGGTTGTAAACCCAAGCGCGAGAACGAATGGCGGGAGTCCCTTCCAATTCACGACCCTGTGCGTTTGCTTCGTGCAAACGAATCCGTTTATTGTGGGAAAGAAGAACAGCCGGAGAATGTTTTTAAACGCTGACGAAGGGGAAATACGCGCGGAGTTTCGGAGTGCGGAAAATCGGCAGGAAAATATTTCGGCGCGTTTTTTCGCGGACAGGCCTATTGCCGCGCAGTGGATTTGGCTTCGGCTAAAATCTTTTTCAAGCTTAAAACAGCGTAAAGAACGCCTGCCCCAAGCGGTTGCCCGCCTGCGTGTCGATGGTCAAAACGTATTCCCCCGGCTTCCACCATTCGTGATGGTAATAACACACCTGCCGGTTCGTGCGCGGATCAATGGGCAGTTCGTGCTCTGCGGTATACACCTTGTCGGTGCCGCGATAAATGGAAAAGCGCACCGGCAAGCTCATGCGCTCGTTTTTGGGGAGGTGAAAAGTCATGCGGCACACTAGGAACATGCCCGCACGTTCGAGCCGGAAAACGCTGTTGCCTTTGCTCGCAAAAAAATTCGTGCAGTCCGTGGCCTCTGCTTCCCGCTCCGTGAAAAAGAGTGAAATGCCATTCAATTCGACTTCGCGCAGCTCTGGCGAAAGCTCTTCATTGGTCACGTCCGCGATTTTACCGTTTTGCAGGCGTACGCGCATCGTCTCGAACACACGCAGAGAAATCATCTGCGCGGTAGAGTCGATAATAAGCTCGCGGCCGCCCACCGGAACGTTTTCAAGCACCAGCGGCGTGGTTCCGCGCGCGACGCTATCCAGCAATACGGGCTTGCCGGGCGGATCGCTCGTCACCACCAACGTGCCCACCATGGGAATGAGCCGGGCATCCTGGCGTTGGCGGAACGGCCGTGAACGAACCTTCGCGGGCATGGTGCGCACGCGCACCTCCACAAGCTGATCGGGGTAGATCACAATCTTGTCTAGGTAGGTATGATGCCCTCGCTTTTCGACGCGCAGCGTGTAACGGCCGGGTTGATACTGGCCCGCGGCGTCTTTCAATTCGGCTTCGTCGAAGAAAATGCGCGTGTCCGGCTCCACGCCGAGGATGCGATAAAAACCTTTTTGGGGAAAGGCCGGGTGGGCAATCAGCAAGAGCAGAAAGACAAAAACAGCCTTATAGACAAACAGCCCCGAATGTTTATCCGGCGTGATCTTAGACAATCTTGCAAAAAAAGCGCAGAACCGAGAGAGGCAAAAACATTCACGCATAAGCGCAACTGAGCACGGGTCCGCAAAGGGAAAGTGTTGCGGAGGCTTTGCGTCTTTGCGACTTTGCAAGCGACTTTGTTTGTCTCTTTCGCCGGCGCGAATTTCATTAATTCTGGCGGAAGCCGCGCACGAACTTAAGCGCGCCGCGCATTTCCTCCGCGGAAAGCGTTCCGCCGAATTTGGGCATTTTATCGCCTTTGCCATTGGCAATGGCTTCGAGAAGTTGTTCATCGGTGCGGCTGTCTTGCCATTCGGGGTCGGTCCAATCCGGCGTGCCCGGCGCTGCGCCGTCGCCTTCTTCACCGTGACAAAAAACACATCCATTCGATTTGAACAAGGGTGCAAAATTGATTTCTTGCGGCGGCGCCGGTTTCGCTACGGCCGGCTCGGCTGTCGCAACTACCGTCGCTTCGTCGCCGGCTTTGATGCCGTAGACTTTTGCCATGTAATTGCCGAGAAATGCCGCTTCATCATCGTTGATCCAACTGCGGTGCCGCGTGGACATGCGCTTCACCAGAATTTTCCATTCATGCTCGGTGCGGCGTTGATTGAACGCACGATCGAGATTGTGGCATTTCGAGCATTTCGTGAGCAAAATGGTTTCCGCCTGTACCGGCGTGACCTGCTCGGCCTTTTTGATATTCTGGCGCTCGCTCAAAAAATGCACGGCTTGTTGAATTTGATCTGCGCTCAACCACGTCGGATCGCGCTCCGCCATGCGATTGACCGTTGCCAGCCAATCCTCCGGCGTTTTCGCCAGTGTGAACACGCGCGTGAGATCGTGGCACTTGTTGCACTTGTCGATTACGATGGCGCGGCCCACTTCAACATCGAGAAAGCCGGCTTGCGCGTTATAGGTGCTTACATACGTGCCACTCGCTTTTTTGATAAAATAGTATCCGCCCATCACTCCGACAAAGGCGAGCGAAATTGCCAAAATTATGACACCAATGGGCAGCACATAGTTGAACGCTTTGGGGTAATATCTGACGATAAGAATCTTTACAAACAAAAGAGGCAGAATGGAGAGAGCCAGGGTCGCATGAATGATCGTGCGTGCATCTAAGGGCGCGCTGCTTTGCGCCAGGCGTTGAATCATGACAAAAGCGAGAACGAAATAAACCAGCAGAAACAAGCGGCCATTCCAACGATGGATGACGGACATAATCTTCTCGTTGAAGCGCGGCCGCTCGCGCCCAATCACTTCCAACATTAACCACACTTGCACGGCCGCCAAGATCACAAAGAGAAAACCCAACGTCGAAGTGAGCCATGGACCCATTTCCATCTCCTCAAGTTTATGTGAAGGTGTGCAACAATATAGCTAATTTGGTTTGAATGTCAAGAACCGCCCGTGAGAATTTTGCGGTGATTTCATCACGCTCGCGCGAGGAAACGGCGTTGCACGCGCGCCACCAGAACTTGCGGTTGCAAGTTTAAACCGTCGTGGCTATATTAGCGCCGAATGACGGCAAATATTACCTTCGCCCAATTGGCAAACATAAAGTTTTTTCACAGTCTCTAAACTCAATACCGTTCACTTAAGTAGTCCCACCCCCCTTGTGGGGCGCTGCAACGCGTACAGAAACAACGGCCCACAAGGGGCCGGGACTACGGAGTTCGGCTTCAATGAACGGCATTGGCCCTAAAATTTCTCTGCATTCGTGCGATCTCCTTAAAAAATTCCACTGGGTGATCGTTCATGTTATTTTGTGCAAAAGATCGTTATCGTCTCGCGCTCGCAGCTCTTGCAACACTGCTGTATGTCGGCTGCGACGACGCGCCGCACGATAATCCGCTCGATCCACTCTCCCCGAAGTATGAAAACCGCGGCAGCCTGCTGGTGCGCGCGCAGTCTTTTTATCCGCCGCGCTCGCCGCTCGCCAATGTCACGCTTTTTCTCTCGCCTGGAAATTTTCTTTTGACCACAAACGCTGAAGGCACGGCGCTCTTTTCCGATTTGGCGCCGCAATCATACGTGCTGGTAGCGAGCAAAAACGGCTATGTTGCCGATACCGTACAGGTCGAAGTGCGCGCCCACCAAACCGCGCAGCATGCTTTTCAACTCAATGCCATTCCGCAGATCACAAATGTTGCCGTCTATTCCGAACGCATCAGCCGGTGGTTTCCGGTCAATCTCGATAGCTATAACTTGGTGGTCACCGCGCAGGTGCAGGACGCGGACGGTGCGCAAGATTTGACCAGCGTACAACTATTAAGCAAAACCCACGGCGCGCTGCAGGACATGACCTTTCGCCCGGAAAGCGGCAGATTCGAACTCATCATAAAAGAGGCCGCCTTGCCCGGAAAATCTATATTCGACTTCATCGGCGAGTCGTTGCAGATTGCGGCGCATGATCGGGAAGCCGCGCGCGCGCTTTCCGAACCGTTTGCCCTGGCGCGCGTTATCGAGGCCACGCCGATCGCCGAGTCGCCGGCGGGACTAAACCGAACGGGCGTGCGACCCCGCTTTGCGTGGCACAGCACAAAAGTGCCTTACACGTACACGTTCCGTGTTGACATTTCGCAATTCGAGCCGAATCAGCAATTCGCGACGCTGTTCGAAAGCGTCGGCGACATTCACCCGGATTCCACCACGTATTTAACGAATCACGATTTGCCGGACGGCACCTACTATTGGACCGTGAGCATCGTCGATCGCCACGGCAATCTCAGCCGCTCGAAAGAAGCAACGTTCTCAGTGGAGTAATTTCTTGTAAGCGGATTGAACGGATTAAACGGATAACATCTTCCCAGTAACTACAAGTGACTGGGAGTAAGTCCCATCACTTGAGGGTGGAAGCTTTAATGCAACTAAAAGCACAAAAAAATGGAGGAAGCCATGGGAAAGCTGATTCACGAGGAGCTGACGTTCCGAATTCGGAAAAGCGTGTTCAGCGTCTACAATCAACTCGGGCCGTGCTATCGTGAGGAAACTTATAAACAAGCAGTGATGAGAGATTTCACACTCGAAGGCATTCCATATTGCCGTGAGAAGACTTTTCCTGCGCTCTACCGTGGCGAGAAAGTTGACGACGACCGCGTTGACGTAATCGTTTTCGATAAGATTATTTTGTAAACGGATCGAACGGATGAAACGGATAAAACCTCGATGGTATCCGCTTAATCCGTTCGATCCGCTTACAAAAAATGCTTTAGCTTTTAAAAATCCGTCTACAGAAAAATATGTCCGTCCTCGAAAACATTGATCATGCTTCGCTGCTCGCGCTCGTGGAAATCAGTCGCGAGATCAATTCGATTCAAGACCCGAATGAATTATTGGAGCGCATTCTGCAAACCGCAATGCAAACCCTCGCCGCGGAGCGCGGTTTTATTTTGCTCAAAGCGCCGAGCACGGATACCGGTTTCATCGCGCACGCCGCGAAGAACATCAGCCCGGAAGCCATCGCCGACCTCGCGCAGATTTCCGGCTCCGTGGTGCGGCACATTCTCTCCGGCGGCGACGCCGTGGTGTGGCACGACAGCGATCTACCCGAGGGCCTTTCGAAAACCGAGAGCATTATCGCGCACCACATTCGCAGCGTGGCGTGTGTGCCGTTGCGCATGAAAAGCCGTCTCGTCGGCGCAATTTATTTGGACAGCCACTCCGCGGCTTCGGCCTTCACGCAAAAGGCGCTGCCGTTTTTGGATGCGTTCGCGAACCAAGCCGCGATTGCGCTCGAGAATGCGCGGCTCTATCAAAACCTTCGTGAAGAAAACCGGCGGCTGCGCGCGGAGGCGCAATCGCGCCATCGCTTCTCGGAAATCATCGGCAAGAGCAAAGCGATGCGCAGCGTGTTCGAAGTAATGGAGCGCGTTTTGGATTCGCGCGCCTCGGTGCTTATCGAAGGCGAGAGCGGCACGGGCAAGGAATTGGTCGCGCGCGCCATTCACTACAACGGTGCGTTGAGCGAAAAACCGTTCGTCGCGCTCTTCTGTGGCGCGCTGCCCGAATCCCTTTTAGAGAGCGAGCTGTTCGGTCACAAGAAAGGTGCATTTACCGGCGCGACGACCGACAAGCGCGGCCTGTTCGAAGTGGCGGATGGCGGTACGTTCTTTCTCGACGAGATTGGCGACCTTTCGGCGACGATACAAGCCAAGCTGTTGCGGGTGCTGCAGGAAGGGGAAATCAAGCGCGTGGGTGAAACGCAAATTCGCAAAGTGAACGTGCGCGTCATTTCCGCCACGAACAAAACGCTGAAAGAAGAAGTGCGCGCCGGGCGCTTTCGCGAGGACTTGTTTTACCGCCTCAACGTCATCAATCTCAGAATACCGCCGTTGCGCGAGCGACGCGAAGACATTCCCCTACTCGCGCATCATTTTCTCGATCGCTACGCGAAGGAGAACGGCAAAGCGCTGCGCGGTTTTTCCGAGGCGGCCATGGAGCAACTGCGGCGCTATTTCTGGCCGGGCAACGTGCGCGAATTGGAAAACACCATTGAGCGCGCCGTGGTGCTGGCCAAAAACGATTTGCTCACGGAAAACGATTTGCAAATTCCGGCCAATGAAAGCGAGCCGCTTTATATGGACGGCATGACGCTGGAGCAATACGAGCGCCGTTTGGTGGAACTCGTGCTGCGCGAAAACGACGGCCACATTACTCAGACTGCTACTAGACTCGGCGTCTCGCGGCGCTGGCTGCACTATCGGTTGAAAGAGTGGGGCTATGATCAAACAGATCGCTGACTATCAGCTCATCGCAGAGCTGAAGCGCGGCCGCCACGCGACGGTGTACCGCGCGTTTGAAAAAAAACGGAGCCGCTTCGTTCTGCTCAAGGTTCTGCAAGCCACGGATGACGGCACGCGCGTGCGTTTCGAAAAGGAGGCGGCCTATCTCACCAAGCTCAAGCACGAAAATCTCGTGCGTGTGCTGCAATATGGCGAAACGCAACTGCCCTCGGGAAAATCCTGTCCGTTTCTGGCATTGGAATTCATTGAAGGGCAAACGCTCGCGGAGCTCATGCACGGGCGCAAGCTGCCGCCGGACGTGGTGATCTATCTTGCGCGCGAAATACTTTCGGCGCTGGCCGTGGCGCATCGCCACAACATCGTGCATCGCGACGTCAAGCCGCAAAACATTTTAATCGATTCCGAGGGCCGCGTGAAAGTCACGGATTTCGGTTTGGCGGCCGCGATCGATAGTTATGACGAGAAGGGCGAGATCGCCGGCACGCCGCAGTACATGTCGCCGGAGCAAGCACGCGGCGCGTCGGTGACGCCGGCGAGCGATCTCTTTTCGGTGGGCGTGCTCATGTATGAAATGCTCACCGCCGTTTCTCCGTTTGACGGCGAGACCATGGTCGATCGCATTTATCGCGTGACGCATGAGACCCCGGCAGCGCTCGGCAACGTGCTCGGCCCCAAGCTCGCGCGTCTCGCCACGCTCGTGCATCGTTTGCTGGAAAAGAAGCCGGAGCAGCGTTGCCCCAACGCAGAGTTTGTGCTGCAAGAATTGGCGGCTTGCGAGGCAGAGTTGCAGCAGCGTGCGGAAGCGAACGATTTAAATCGATTTCTCGCGGAGGGCGAGCAGTATCAGCCCAAAGCAATTGCAGCCGCATCACCGGCGCGCCCACCAAGCCGAGTGCAGCCTTGGCGCTATGTCGCGCTCGCTTCATTGTTGCTCACCGTGCTCACGGGTGCGTGGCAGCTCACACGCTTGCGCGGCGGCAATGCGCCGGGCAATTCCGATAATGTGGCAAAGCAATCCGCGGTTCTAACCTCGGCTCCGAGTGCGCAAACACAGCAGGATTCCAGCACTTTCTTCGAACGCGAGGTTCAGGCTGCACGTCCTTTATCAACAGAGCGCATGCGCGCTGCTTCCGCTCTGCAGCCGGTTGCCAGCAAGCCCGAGGTTCCAGAGCAAAAGTTGGAACCCGAGGAGGCGCTTTCATTGTTGCATACGGAGAATGCGCCGCCCGCGTTGGGCTATTTGCACCTCGCGTGCTTGCCGGTGGCTTATGCCGTGTGGAATGGCGATACGCTCGGCAGAGTGGATATCGAACCGGCAACTTTCGCGCTTCCCGCCGGCAAACAAATTTTGACTTTGCACAATCCGCGCTTTCCAACGGTGCAGCGCGTTGTAGAATTAACTGCAGCCGATACCTTGCATGTGAACGTTTCGCTGTGGGAAAACGTGGCATTGCTCAAAGTCAACGTGCAGCCGTGGGCCGAAGTGTTTATCGATAGCATACCATATGGCAAAACGCCGCTTAGGGAAATCATGCTGGCGCCCGGCACACACACGCTCAGCTTTTCTCATCCCGAGCGCGAAACGTTTGTCATGCAACGTGCTTTCATTGCGGGTAGCAAAGACACACTGAATATCGAGCTGCGCCGGGAGTGAATCGCAAGACGGGAATGACGCAATCTGGAATTTCGTTTTTTCAAGCTTCATCTCGGAATCATCGAAATGAAACTGTTGACGACCAAACAGTGGGTAGTGTTGCATTTTAGCTGGCTGTGGCTCAGCGGCAGCGCGGCCATCGCTCAACTTCTGCCTTGGGAAAAATTGGCTCCGATGCCGACGCCGCGCTATGGCCTCACCGCCGTAGCCTGGCAAAACCAAATCGTTGTCATTGGCGGTCGTGATGCGCAAGGCCAAACCGTGGCGACTGTAGAAAGCTACAATCCGGCGACGGAACAGTGGTCCAACTTTGCCGCAGATTTGCAGCAAGCGCGTTTCAATTCCGCGGCCATCGTATATCATAGCGAAATTTATGTCGTCGGCGGCAGCCAAGATGATTTTGTTTTGCGTACGGTCGAACGCTTTAATGCGTCGAGCAATCGTTGGGAAGTGCTCGCTCCGCAATTGTTGGTTGGGCGCGATGGTCCGGCGCTGGCGGTGTACAATGACACGCTCATGGCCATCGGAGGATTTGCCGAGAACGGGACCTACTTGAAGAGCATTGAGCATTTCAGCTCCGCCACCAATGAATGGCAGCCGAGCCTTTGGCAGCTTACTGTGCCGCGCGCCTCGCTGGCCGCCTTAAGCTGGAAGGATTCGCTTTTCACATTCGGCGGTTTCTTTCACGGCCCGGTCGCGGTTTTGGAACGCTATCATTCGAGCGCGGGCGAGACGCGCCGCAATGACATGAATCTCGCGCGCGGCAATATGGCCGCCGCTATTTTCCAAAACAAACTGTGGGCGATTGGAGGCTCAACGCAAGAAGGGCCGACGGCTGCGGTGGAGTTTTACGACCCGACTTTGAGCCGGTGGTTTGAAGATGAGTCGTTGAACACCGCGCGCGAGTTGCATGCCGCAGTGGTCTTGGGCGGTCGTCTCTTTATCGTCGGCGGATTGAACGCGAACAAAACTGCGCTAGGAGATTTGGAAGTCACTCCGCCATTCGCCACTGCTGTCGAAGGCGAGAGCAACTCCTTGCCAGTCACGCTCGAGTTGCTGAGCTATCCCAATCCTTTCGCAACGCAAGTGCAGCTCCTCGTTCGCAACGTGCGCTCCAAAAACAAAACGTTCACAGCAGCAGTTTATGCTGTCGATGGCACGCGTGTGCGCCTCTTGACCATGACGAATAGCTCGGAACGATACTCCACAGTGTGGGATGGCCGCGATGAAAGCGGTCGCGAGGCGGTCAATGGCGTGTATTTCGTGCTGGTGCGCACGGGCGTGGAACAGATCACGAAAAAAATTCTCAAGCTGAATCACGAAGGAGGCCGCCGTTGAGAGCATCGTTGCAGAGTTTCCTCGCGAAGAGAGTCGGAGACATTTACACCGAGCCGAGGCCTCACAATTCCCCCCTTGAGGGGGGCCAGGGGCGTGTCGCTCGCAATGTCGAGGCTTCGAACAACGTCTCCTCTTGCGTGTCATTTTGGAAGAACCTTCCCTTGCAATGGAAACAGAGCAATGCGCATGAAGGCGACGCTGGCACCGGGGGAATTCCTTATAGAAGGGCAACCATTGCACGCGCCTCACCCCCCCCGACCCTCCTCAAGGGGAGAATAAATCGACGGCATTGTTGGAACTTCCTGTGCCTCTTCACATGCTTCGCTCTTCCCTTCAATTCAAGCGCACAAGAAAATCCGCCTTCTCTTGTGCAAGTGCAGCGCGCATATGAAGCGCTCAAATTTGAAGAAGCCGAACGCTTGGGCCGTCTCGCTCTGGAGCACGGCGAAGAATACTCTGCGGGAGAATTGGTGCAGCTTCATCTCATTATGGGCTACCTCGGTTACTTGCATCAGCAGCCCGAGGTCGCGCGCAATAATTTTGAAAGCGCGCTCTCGCTGCAACCAGATTTGACTTTGGATAGCCTGCTGGTCTCTCCCAAAATCGTGCGCATGTTCGAGCAGGTGAAGAATGAATATCGTGTGGGATTGTCTTCCGGCAAGCCGGCGATTAAATACGTAATGATCAAAGATCAACGGCTGGGCGCGTTGCGGCGCTCGCTGCTTTTGCCCGGTTGGGGGCAACGCCATCTGCGCCAGCACACGCGCGGCGCGCTTTACACCACCGGCTTTTTGCTTGCCGTGGGCGCCGGTCTCGCGTTTCAAGTTGCGCAAAGCCAGGCGCATCGCAGCTACCTCGATGCGAGCACCCCAAGCCAGATTACGCGCCGCTATGACATTTACAATCAACGCTATCGTGTGCGCAATGCTGCTTTCATTGCCGCGGGCAGCATTTGGGCGATCAATCTTCTCGAGGTTCTGCTTGTCACGCCTTCCTCTCCTCCGGGCGCGGTTTCTTCATCAAAAGCTTTCGAGCTCAACCTTCGCATTCCCTTTTAATTCCTCTTTAAAAAGCGGCCTGGCTATTCATGAACTCTTTTCGATTTCAAACAAGCTTCGCACCACGATCTTGCACACTGAAATGGGCGGCTCTCACTCTCGCATTTGCCGCTGCTCGCGTTTTCTCGCAAAGCCTCGTTCCCAATGAAATCATATGCAAGCTTGCCACGACCGCGCCGCTGCTCAAGCATGGCGAAAGTCCGGTGCAAATATTGAGTGCGCCCGTTCAAACCATGCTCGCACAAGCAGGCAAGTATCAAATAGCGGCCGCGTTGCCCGAGCAGTTTCCCGTGGAAGATGGGCAATTCTTCCTTTTACGTTATGAACAGCCTTCCCTCCCCTTGGCCGAGCTCCTCGCGCAGCTCAGCAATTCCCCTGAGATTGAATACGCGCAGTTCAATCACGTTTTGCGCTGCGAGAATATTTCTCCTTCGAAGAGGCAAATAGGTCAAGCTAAAAACTTTCAGGCAACCCGAACTCATCCCCCGGCCCCTTCTCTTAAAGAGAGAAGGGGAGAAAAGCGTGTGCGCACTGAAAAGCTTCTCTCTTCCGAAGAAAGATTGCTTTGCAAAACTTCGAACCAACGCTCCCCCTTCTCTTCCCAAGAGGAGGGGGCTGGGGCGATGAGCTCCGATAATGCGATGAGCCTTGGCTTATCACGTAGGCCCTTGAGAGAAGTGTCAATGACGACGGCACGAACGCTGGATTGCGCAAACTCTGCTGTCATCCAGGAAGAAACTTCTCTGCCATATGAGACCAATCCTAGTGCGAGGGAAGTTGCTTACACAATGTCAATGTTCGGGGAGGCGCAAAGTAGCGCACTTGACGCGCAGAGTGACACTCCCCTCAAGGGGGGAATTGTCCCTAACGATTCTCTCTTCGCCAAGCAATGGGCGCTTGAAACATTGGGCGCAGTTGCAGCCTGGGAAATTACAACAGGCGCGCCGGATATTCTTGTGGCGGTGATCGACACCGGCGTCGATTTGGATCATCCCGATTTGCAGCCGAATTTATGGAGCAATGCGAAAGAAGATTTGAATCACAATGGCCGCGCGGATGCGGAAGATTACAATCAAATTGACGACGACGGCAACGGCTTCATCGATGACGTGAGGGGCTGGGATTTCACGGACGCGCCCAATCTTCCCGATGGCGGCGATTATTTGCAGCGCGACAACGATCCTTCGGATGAGAACGGCCACGGCACCGCGGTCAGCGGCGTCATCGCGGCTGCCGCGAACAATCGCATCGGCATTGCGGGCTTGGCGCCGAACTGTCGCGTCATGGCATTGCGCGCCGGCAACAGCCAGGGCCTTCTTGAAGAAGATGACGTGGCCTCCGCGATTGTTTATGCCGTGCTCAACGGCGCGCGCGTCCTCAACATGAGCTTCGGCGATGCAGTGACTTCGCCCATGCTGCGCGACGTGATTCGTTTTGCGCATCGCCGCGGCGCGGTGCTCGTGGCCTCTGCGGGCAATGCCGCCACCGATGAGTTGTATTTTCCTGCCGGCTTTGCTGAAACCATCTCCGTCGGCGCGAGCACCTCCTCCGATGAGCTCGCGCCGTTTTCGAGTCATGGCGCGATGCTCGATATGGTAGCGCCCGGCGTCGAGGCGTGGACAACGATACCGGGAAATTCTTACGCGCCCTTTTCGGGAACCTCTGCCGCCGCGCCCTTCGTCTCCGCATTAGCGGCGCTGCTGCTCGCGCGCTCGCCGAGCATGAACAATGAAATGGTGCGCGCAGCATTGCACAATAGCGCGCGCGACCTCGGCTTGCCGGGATGGGATCGTTTCTTCGGCGCGGGCCGCATTGATGCGCTCGCTGCTCTGCGATTGGAGCACGTCGCGCGCGCGGAGATTCGAGCGCCGCTCATGGACGCCGGCCTGCCTCCGCATGAAAATTTCTTCGTCATTCGTGGCACTGCAGCCGGCGCTTTCGTCTCCGAATATGAGCTGGCCTATGGTGCGGGCGATGAGCCGGTGCAATGGCATCTCCTTAACCGCGCGAATGGACGCCAAGTTTTGGACGACTCGCTCGGCCGGTGGCCGTTGCAAAGTTTGAGTGACGGCGTTTATACTTTGCGCTTGCAGGTGCGCCAACAAACTGGGCCGATGGTGGAAGACAAGGTGCGCATCTTTTTTGATCGCACGCCGCCGCAGATTCGGGCGTTGCGGTGGCAGGATATGATCGATGGCGACCGGCACAGTGCGTTGCTAGAATTCGAAACGGACGATGTGTGTCAAGCCACATTGTGGTGGCGGCCGCGCGGCGCGAATGCGAGCTTCGCGCCTGTTGCTTTCAATTATTCGACCACGAAGCATCGGTTGAATTTTTCTCCTCCAACGCTGTACGGAGCCGTCGAATTTTATCTGACGGCCATGAATCAATCGGGTCTGGAAACGCGCGAGGATAATCATGAAAATTATTACCGTTTGGAATTCGATCAGCCCGAAGTGCATACGCTCCCGCTGGTGGAATTGCCGCTCGCAACGCCGGCGCCGCCGGGCTATTTGCTAAACCAAGCCACGGACTTTGACCGCAACGGCCGCGGCGAGCTTGTGCTTTCGCAATACGGAGAGGCAAACCGCATCGGCGCGTTGACGATTTTCGAGCGCACGGACGAGGGTTTTACGCCGCGTTTTGCCAGCTCTCGCGCATTGCTGCCACGCGATGTGGGAGACAGCGATGGCGACGGCAAACTCGAAATTCTCTCGGGCTATGGTCCGCAGAGTTTTATTTATGAAGCCGCGAGCGCGGCCGCATTCCCAACGCGGCTTATGTGGGCGGATTCGAATGACTTTTGGGCCGCGCGTTTCGCCGATCTCGACCGCGACGGGCAAACGGAAATCATCGGGCGCAATGACGAATTGTTTTCAGTGTGGGAGAATGATGATGGAGATTTCTTTAGCAAAATCGCCGAGCTGAGAAACTTCACGCGCCGCGGAAATTTGAACGGCGCGCCGCACGCGGAAATCGCGGACTTCGACGGCGACGGACAGCAAGAAATTCTGCTCGGCGATGCGGACGGCGATCTTTATCTCTACGAAGCTGCGGGAGACAATCGTTTCGTGCCGGCGTGGAGCGACAGTTTGCCGCTCCTCGATAGCATCGATTTCATTCGCGCGGGCGATTTCGACGGCGATGGCCGAAAAGATTTTGCCGCGGGCTGTCATTCGGATTTGGAGATCAATGCCGAGCACGAATTCGATAGCCGGCATTGGCTCTTTCGCATGTATCGCGCCTCGGGCAATAATCAGTTCGAAGTGATATGGGAGCAGCGTTTTTTCGGCTTGCAATCTCCCAAAGATTTCGACGCCGGCCTCGGCGCAGGCGATATCGACAACGATGGCCGCGAGGAATTGTTTCTCAATCTCTTTCCACACAGCTATGTTGTGGAATATGAAAACGCACAAGCGCAAGTGGTGTGGCATTATCAACCCGGACGCAGCAACACCACGGTGGTCGCGGCTTTGGAGCAAGGCCGGCCCGCGGCGTTTTATTTTTCCGACGGCGAACGCCTGCGCGCGTTTGCTTTGCCGAATGAGACAACCGGTGCGCCGGCGCCGCTCGGTTTCGAAGCTCGGCCGTTGGATGCGCAACAGGTGCGCTTGCATTGGCGCGCGGTGGCGGGCGCGGAGGGCTATGCCCTCTATCGCGCCGCCAATGATGCCGTGAGAATTTTGCTGGCAACGACGGCGAGCACGGAATATATCGATCGCGCACTCGTCGCCGAGCAAGTTTATCGTTATGCCATTGCGACCATCGACTCAGACCGCGCGATTCCAATCGGCCCGCTTACCAGAGAAGTCCGCGTGCGCGCTTCAGCCGCGCCTCGCGTGCTCAACGCACACTTCTTCCCGCCTTATCACGTCATCGTCACGTTCAGCGAACCGATGGAGGCCGCCATTCGAAACAGCGAACATTTTACTTTGCAAACTAAAGAAGACTTCGCGGTGCAGAAGCATCCCGAAAGCGTGACGCTCAGCCGCTCGGACGGCGAAGCCATTCTCGCGTTTCCGCAGCAGCCGTTCCCGCCGGGTAGTTATGCGATCAAGGTGACAAACGCGTTCGACGCGAACGGCATACCGCTCGACACGACCGCGGCTGCGGCTGATTTCGAAGTGAAAGCTGAGCCTGCGCGTTTCTACCTCGTCTCTGCAAAATTGGAATCGCCGCAATCCGTGTTGCTGCAATTCAATCTTCCGGTCGAGGAGAGTTCAGCCCACGCCGCGCAGAACTATACGCTCACGGTCGAGCCGCGTTTTGCCGCGCCGCTCGGTTTTGCCAGCGCGGAAGTGCTCACGAGTGATTTAGCTTCCGTGCGTTTGGTGTTGCGCGAAGGGCTGATCGCGCCGTTGGGCCGCCGTTTTGTAATCACTGCGACCGGCGTGCGCAGCCGCAACGGCCTCGCGCTCTCACCCGGCGCAGGCGATGCTCTCGGCTTTGCGCCGGCCAGCGACGATCTCCGGCACGTGCGCGTTTATCCCAATCCTTTCATTGCTTCGCGGCATACGCAACTCACAATTGCGGGCTTGACCGAAAGCGCAACAATTACCATATTGGACGAGCAAGGCCGCGCACTGATCACCTTACAAGAGCAGGACGGCGACGGCGGCTATCATTGGGACACGCGCAATGATCATGGCGCATTGCTGCCCTCCGGCGTGTACGTGTGTCACATCACTTCGGGGAAGGAAACGGCGTGGGCCAAGTTTGTGATTGTGAGGTGAAGCAAGGATTGGTGGAGTGAGGGAGTATTGAAGTAATGAGTTCCAACACTTCATTACTCCACTATCCCAATCGTATTTGTCTCTGACCCGTTCAGAAGAAAGAAGGTGACGTCATGCTCGTCGTCGGATTGACTGGAGGCATCGGAGGGGGCAAATCAGAAGTGCGGCGCATGTTGGCGAATGCCGGCATCACCGTCATCGACGCGGACACATTATCTCGCGAGCTTTCGGACAGCAATGTCGGCATTATCAAAGCGATTAAAGAAGAATTCGGCGAGGACATGTACGATGCCGAAGGCCGCCTGCGGCGCAAAGCACTGGCGCAAATCGTTTTTCGCGATCGCAAAAAGCTGGAAAAGCTGAATGGCATTATTCATCCCCGCGTGATTCGCGCGGTGGAGCGGGAGTTGGAACAACGCCAGGCGCGCGGCGAGAAAATCGTCGTAGTGGAAGCGGCGTTGCACTATGAAATCAAATGGAATGAGGCCATGGACGTCATGGTTGTGGTCTATGCGCCCATGGAACTGCGCGTGCAGCGCGTGCAACAAAGAGACGGCGTGGATGAAGCCAATGTGCGGGATCGCATGGCCAATCAACTTCCGCTGGAAGAAAAAGTCAAGCTCGCGGATTACGTGATCCACAACGAAGGTGATTTGGAGCAGCTCAGCCGGGAAGTAAGCAAGCTTGTCACGTGGCTCTATGAGCGCGCGGAAAGTGCCGCCGCACAATAGTGCGCGTCAGCGGTTGTTCGCAACGGCTTCTTGTGCGGCCACGTAGCCCGCGCAAATGCCGGAGTGGGAATGACGGCACGCGAAGGAATAGCCCATGCCATTGGCCTCAGCGGCGAGCTCAAAGGCTTCCATGGGGCAAGGCCCACGATCGTGATCTTCCGCGCCTTCGACGGTCGGAGACTCGTTGATGAAGGAGGCCCGTAACGGGCACAGGGCAGCAACTTGTTCGAGCGTTTCGCGCAGTTGTTCGTTCAATGCAGTTTTAACCACGGTTGTACCTAGGGTGTTGAGATTTGTGTGACCATCCGTGGCGAAGATATGCTACCCTCTGTGGCGGCAGCGGCGTCCCTGCCGCTTGGTGAATTTATGCTTTCGTGCCTCCCTGAAATTCAAATCATATGCCACCTCGTTCTGCGCTTTGCGTCAAAGAGTAAGCCGCCATTTTCACTGTAAGTTATCCCTGCATCGCATTTGCGGAAAATCAAACAAAAAAATCTCTTTTCGCGATTTTGTAAGTGGCGCGTCCACTCTGAAACATGCGGTCAGATTATGTCGAACCTGCAAACTCCACTCCCGGCACGCATCATTTCCGTCTCCCGCCGCACCGATATTCCCGCATACTATGCGGAGTGGTTCATGCAGCAAGTGGAAAAGGGCGAAGTCGTCTATCCCAATCCCATGAGCTTCAAGCCCGTGCGGCTGTCGCTGCGGCCGGAGCACGTGCTCTTTCTCGTGTTTTGGACGCGCAATCCGCATCCGCTCGAGCGCCATCTCGACCGCCTTGAGGCGTTGTATGAGCGCGCGTTCTATTTTCATTTCACTATCAACGGCATGCCCAAAACGCTGGAGACGAATAATCCACCTTTGGACTTTGCCGTTGCCGCCTTTCAACGTCTCGCCGAACGTTATCCCCACCAAGTGTTCTGGCGCTATGATCCCATCGTGCTTTCAGAATTGACGCCGCCGGCTTATCACGTGCAAAAATTCGGAGAGCTTGCCGAACGCTTGCGCGGCTGCACCACGCGCTGCTATTTTTCTTTTGTGGATTGGTATCAAAAAGTGCGGCGTAATTTCGCGCTCGCGGCGAGCGAGCACGGCGTGCAGTTTCGCGATCCGCAATTGCCCGAGCGCTTGCAGCTCGTGCGCGAATTGCAGGCCCTCGCAGGCAGCAACGGGTTCACGCTCTATTCTTGCTGCCAAGATACGCTCTGCGCAGTGCCCGACGTTGCCAAAGCCCATTGCGTCGACATCGAAACGATCCGCGCCATTGCGCCGGCACGCTATCGTCGTTTGCGCGCGGCTCCCACGCGTGAAGATTGCGGCTGCTACGAAAGCCGCGACCTTGGCTATTACGATAGCTGCCCGCATGGCTGCATTTATTGCTACGCCAATCTCAATCGCGAGAAGGCCAAGCGGTTTTATAGAGCGTATCTGCAATCACGCGCTCTGCCTATGGATGAGAATTGATTTTTTTGCGCTGCTCGGAAGAGCAATATCAAGCTTGGAGATCGGCTCTTAGCCGGTGGGTGGCTATAGAACGCAAAAGCGCAAAGTCACGCCGAAATTGAAATGATCTCGACGGCTCTGCGCCTTTGCGCGCTGCTAGGAGGTATGGGGTGGTCAAGGCATCCGCGAATTGGAATGATGGACTGAGCGTCATGGAGTATTGGAACAGCAACACTCCATCACTCCACTACTCCATCACTCCAATGGGCTAAACGTACCTGCGCAGACGCAGGTTGTAGAACACGCCGGTCAATACACCGAGCACGAATCCGCCCGCTAAGCTCCAAAACAAGCCAATGACGATTCCCAAAGCTGAAGCCAACGAGAAACCGGGCAGCATTTGTTCAAAAAGAGCAAGGTTGCCATTCGTCAACTTCGCGAGCAGAATTGCGATCGCCATGAACACCGCGGCCGTGAGGCCGAAGGCCAAACCCAGATCAATCGGATAAATCTGCAGCGGAGCTTGCGGGAAAAACACTTCTTGTTGCGCATCCACCGGCGGCGGTGGATCAACGTGCCCTTTCACATGTGATGGCAGTGGGGGATCCACATGTCCAGAGAGGTGTGACATTTTACCCTCCAAAGAGTTTAGTTGAATTTAGGGTGTGTGGAATTAGAAAAATCTACTTCATGCAATTCAAACGCCGCCCAGAAATAAGGCAGGGGATAGTGATGATCGCGTTGCAGCTCTTGCATGCACTTGCGTGTGGCTTGCTGCAAACCGTAAATCATATCTTGCTCTTGTTGGAGGCCGCGCAGGAACTCGTTCACAATCTGCGCGGAGATATGATCGTCATTCTGCCACAAGCTGGCCACCACATGAGGCACATGCGCACGCGTGAAAAATCTCGCCATGCTCATCCCGCCCTCCCCGCGCTCGATTTTGCCGCTCGCCGTTTCACATGCGTTGAGTATGAGCAAGTGAATCTTCGAAAAATCCCATGCAGACAATTCTCGCACGTAGGCTTTGCGCGGCTGCCCTCGCGACTCTGCCTGTTCATCCGCCAGCTCCATATAGGAATTCCAAGGTTGATGCATGTCGGCCACGGCGCGCACCGAGAAGTAGCCAATGTCTGCGCCTGCGGCGAGCGTTTGTTGCACGTTCTCAAGGGTTGCGCGGGTTTCGTGCAGCAGTGCGAAATTCTTGAACATTCTTTGGAGTGAATGCTTTTGCGTCGTCGTGCTCGCCCACTCACCGGCGACCATCAACAACTGCGAGGCCGCGTTGATGGGAGTGTGTGCGTGCAAAGTGCTTTCGCTGGCCAGAATTGTGAGGCTCGGGGCTTTGGCCCAAGCGTGCGAGGCGCCGAAAAATTTGCCTTCGGCATCCACCAGCGCGCTCCACGGTATAAGATGCAACCCGGCATCCGGAACAATATACAAGTGTTTTCCCTCCACAAGCTCATGCGCAATCGGGTCCAGCAAAATTCGAAAAAGGATTTTGCCCAGGCGTTGGTTCTCAAAATAGACCTGCGCGAGATTGTCTTTGCAACGGCGGCGAAAATCGTCATAATCCGTGGCGCCCACGCTTTGAAGAAATTGTTGCACGGTATCTGCGAGCGCTGCGGCTGTGATCGCGATGCGCCGCATGAGCAGCTTGTCGCTTTCCAACAACCACAGCAGGAGCGCATCGGCCGTGACACGATATTCCAGCACTTGCACATTTTCCGGAATGCGGCGCTGCAAATCTCCTATCGGAGGAATCGTCAACCAACTCGCCGGCGCAAGCAACGAGGTGTCGCGGGCAAACGCTCCGGCCACGAGTGCGTCTCGCATCGCCTGCGCGCGCGCGCTCCGCGTAATGGACCGCGCCGCTGGTATCGCCGAGCTGCAACGAAGCGAGCAGCGCGGTATCAAACCAATCTTGTCGCACTGAGAAATAACTCACACGTGAAGAATCGTCGTGCAGCGAAGTGCGCAAGGTCTCGCCGATCAACAATGCGCGATTGAGCGTGGCTAAAGCCTCTTCGAGATTCCCGGTCTGTTTTTGTGCTTCCGAAATACCGTAGAGCGCTTCTGCGGCCAGACTCTCTTCGCTTATGCGTTCGGCCATGTCCAAAGAAGAAACAAAATACGCCTGCGCTGGTAATGCCTGTCCTTCCGCTAATGCCACCCAGCCTTGTCCGAGGCGTGCTTCCACTTGGATTATTTTTACGTTGCCGCGCGTGGCGATTTTCTCCGCCTCCCCAAAAGCCGAACGTGCTTTGGCAAGCATGTGTTGTTTGAGATAAGCCGTTCCAAGTGTGATCCAGGTATTCGCGCGACTCGTCGCTTCGTCTGCGGGAAGAAGCGTGATAGCCTTCTCCAAAACCGCCACCGCTTGGGAGAGGCTGTCCCTCTGAAGATGAATCCAGCCGATTTGGCTGAGCGCGGAAGTAATTCGGTTCTGATCGCCAATCGTCGAGCTTAGGTGCAGCGCTTGTTGTCCGAAAGCGAGTGCGTTCACGTAGTCACCGATCAGGGTTTTCACCACGCTGAGCTCGATCAAAGTTTGGCCTTGATTGGCGTTGTCCTTGCGCATTTCGAAAACTTCCAGAGCTTCACGTAAGAGCTTCTCCGCGCGGCCGTATTCGCACCGGCGTTCGGCTATTTGTCCATATAGGCTCAAGACCTGGCCACGATAGCGCTGCGGCGCATCGAAAGCGATGACTTGCTTGATGCTGTGCTCGGCCTCGGCATAGTCTCCCACGTCCACACAAATTTGCACGCGTGAGAAGTGGCAACGCGCCAGCCCAATCGTATCGCCTAGGCTTTCCGCAAATGCAATCGCGCGCTGCAAAACCACCAGCGCGGAATCCTTGGCGTTCATGCCGGAATAAGCATCCGCCACTTCTGCAAGCGCGGTTGCGAGGCAAAGACGATAGTGCGAACGCCGGGCTTTCTGCAAGATTTCATTTCCCAGTGCAATCACGCGCTCGTGTTCCGGTTGCTTGCGCAACGCGTACTGCAACAAATACGAAGCCTCAATCAAAAACTTGTCATCCCCCGCCTTCCGTGCCAGCACTCTCGTACGCTCCAACCATCTTGCCGCGTCCACATATTTCGCTTGCAAGAAGAGGTCGCGCGCCACGGCAAACGTTTCACTCACTTGCGCTCGCGTCTTCAGGCTTTGTGCGTCAAGTTGTTTGATCCGCTCTGCTTGCTGAGATAAAAACGAATCTTGTGCGCTCGTCGCGAGCATTTGGCCGAGCGCGAACGCGGTATCCAGTTTAGTCTGTGCCAAAGAACTTTGTGCCCGCCAACGCAAGAGCATGCTTTGCTCCGCCAATTGCAGGCCCACACGCTGCAACCGGCAACGGCGTTGATAAACCCACCGCTGCAAAGCCGAGGCCTCGCGTGCTGGTTGCATCTGAAAGAGCTCTGCCAACGCGGCCCGATCGTCCGGCTTCAGCATATATGCTTGCAAGCTGTCCAGCGAAGCGCGTTGCACGCGCTGCAAAGTTGCATCGGTGCGCGGCGCTAGAAAAAACGCCATCGCGCCGAGCACAAACACCGCGATCGCAATGCCCACGTATCGGCTTTTTTTCCCGCCCCACTCAAACAGAAAAGATGATGCTCTTCTGGGTGCAGGCATGAAGGTGTCGTGAGTGAGCCCTAGTGAAGATTTCCAACCTTCGCGCGGGTGTTTGGTTCTGAATGTTTCTCAAAACCCCAAGCGCGAGCGATAAGCCCGTTTGGCAATGCGCCGGGCGGCGCGCTGCTGTCCTCGTAGCCATTGCTCGTGTACGCTGTGGAAATACGGCATGTAATGGTCGATGACTTCGCTCAACGTATCTTCGACAACGCGCCTCGCCTCCGGCGTCGTCGCGGGCTTTTGTTCCGTCAGTTTTTGTAAAGGAGAATAAGTTGTCTCTGCTGCAGTGCTCAACCGCGCGCTTGCGGTTTTTGCAAATTGCTGATGGTCTTGATATGGCCAATGCAATGCCTCATGCGCAGATTGCTCGTTGCGGCACAATTCACAGTGCAACTGCACCAGGCCGTCGTAACGGTCCAATATTTCGGCAGTCAAGCGGCGTTGCGGATTGGTTTCGCCGAGGTGCGCATGCTGCTCGAGCAGCCTGCGTTTCAATTCCGAATTGAGTGGTTGCATAGTTCCTCCATTTATGGCCTGCGAGCGCGAAGGTCTAAAACCTTCGCGCGGGCTTATTGCAATACTTTCGCGTTCAATCGTCTCGTGATAAAGTGCTGCAGCAGCATGTCGAACTCATGAATCTCGCCGGATTCGTCCATGGTGCACGGCATCTGATAATGTGGCCGCTGCGGCACGAAGCTCGTCCAACCCTCCGGCATCACGCGCAGCTTATCTGTGCCGAAGCGATAAACCTCGTTGCCTTCACGAATCTCGGCAAAAACTTCGGGCAATTCGCTCGGATTCAGCATACCGTCTTTGTTCTTGTCCAAATCCCAGCCGTGGCGCTTGTTCAGAACGATGACGCTGCTCTGGCGTTGCAAGGCGCCGTCGTGATACTCGTCGTCGATTAAGCCGCTCATATTGGAAGACATCGCATGAGCGAATTCGTGCACCGGAGTTTTGAGGCGCAGATCCCACGCGGAATAGGCGACCATGCCCGGCACTTCGAGAGGCGCCGCGTAATATCCCGGCAGTACGCTGCCGTCCATGGCGTCATAGTATATGAAATCACCGGAGGAATGGCCGGGCTTGTCCTCGATGGAAAAGCGTGAAGAAGAGCGCGTATGTGTTTCCGAAGCCGTGACCGCGAAAACCACGTCGACGCGGCCCAGATTGTAGGGCTTCAAAAACTCCAACAAGCGATCGTCATGGCCGCCGCTCTCGTTGAAAATTCTTTGTGCCGGCTCGATAAGCAAGTCGATTTGATTTTCGAGGCACAGTGCGCGTGCTTTCATCGACTTCAACTTTTTTGCTTCGTCTTGCTCGTCAATCTCCGCCAGCTTCGGATCGAAGAGCGCGATAAATCGCATTTGGTCGAAAAAGGGCGCGACAGTTTTATTGTGCGCCAGGCTGGCGAGAATGCACGCAACTTTGATTTGAAAAAGCTCCGGCTCATTCAAAATCGGATCCCGGCGAATCGCCTCCTGTTCGACCGGAATTAATTTCGCACTGGTTTGGAGAAATGGATTGGCCACGATCAGAACGGTGTAGGACTTTGCGCTGCGGGCTTTGGCTTCATAATTTCCCTCGCGCACCAGAAGCACCGGCTCTCCGGCCGTGAGACGGCCTTTGAAACGCACACCATATGGCAACGGACGCGTGAAGTAATGATAGAACAAACCCAGCACCAAGCCGAACAAGCAACCGTGCACGAACGCATAGGCCAAGCCCAGCCCGAGATTGATTAACGCATCAAACGCCACGGGTGATTCCGGGATTTTATAACCCGGGTAAATGATTTCAAAAAAGTCGGTGAATAAACGTCCGGTGCCGTTCATGGCCATCAGCGTCAACATGCCGACGATGAGCGCCCAAATCATGCCAAACGTCACGCTCAAGCTCCACACCGCGAGGTCCGCGTGCACTTCGGGCTGAAATAGCCCACGCAGTGTCAACTTGGATTTGGACGCTGGCGCACTATGATGAACATGCGGATGATCGCGGCCCTCATGTTCATGCTCAAAGTTGCGCAGAGTCGCTTCGGGTAACGCATAGCGTAGCTCAGTCATGGCTCTCCCCTGTAAAAGGATTGAAGATGAGAATTTGAAATTGCTGGCGTCCTATTTTTTGCAGCGCTTGCGTGTGGCCTCGCGCGCCCATTGCGGGTTCATTGAGAATCGCCGCGCCACTATTCTGAAAGGAGCGCACGATTGTGCGCCGCTTCTTCATACTTCGGCTGAATCTGCAAGGCCTTCTTGAAAGCAGACAGCGCTACTGTAGTATCTTCACGCTGCGCCGCAACGACGCCGAGATCATTCCAGGTGGCAAAATCCGAGCTGTCCTCCCTCAACAACACGCACAACAAACTGTCGGCGCGCTTGAGGTCGTGTGCGAAATAGCTGTATTGCGCCAGCGCTCTTTTTGCCTCCCGGTTTCTACTATCCCAAGACAATGCTTTTTGCAATTTTCTCTCGATCACTTGTGTTTTTTTCGAAGCGTCTGCACCATGGTGGTCGGAAAACATACCCGGCGAAAAGCCATGCGGGAGCAAATCCTGTCGCGTAACCGGATAAGCATCCTTGAGCAACTCCACGCTCTCGGCCAGATATCTCTTCCCTTGCCATTGGCGAAAAGTCCTTTGTCCGAACCAAGTCGCTGTAATCAGCACGAGCACCAATACCGCATAGGCCGGCTGCAACGGCCAAAGGCGCGCAATTAGACTGCGCCAAAATTTGGAAATGGCTTCCCCGGCCGGTGGCGGCTCGCCTTGTTCAAGCACGATACGTTCGATGTCTCGGAGTTGATGCTCGATGACTAGCGGCGACCGCGCAGCCACGGCTGCGGCCTCGGACTTGGCCACAGGCGCACTGGCGCGCATGATATCCGCCAACTTCTGCCGGCATTCTTCGCACCGAGCCAAATGTGTTTGAGCTTTGCGCGCCGCTCGAAAAGGCAATTCGCCCGTCATAAACTTGATGATTTCTTCGACGGACAAGCACTTGCCCGCGGCCGCTCCGGCATGCGCAACCTTTAAAGGTTCGCTCTTGCTCAGCTCCATAAGCAACCCGGCGTTTTCCGTGCAATATGAACACGCACTCAAATGTTGCTCAAAACTGAGGGCCTGGTCGGGTGATAAATATTTCCGTTGGTAGGCGACAATCTCGTTGAAGGTGAGATGTGGTGACATAATTTTTCCTCAAATAAACCCCTGCGCTTATCCTGTGGATAAGCCCTGCGCATTGTTTTGGATTATAGACACGAGGGGTGCATTTGAAGGCAGGTTGAGAGGCCTCACAAAAAATTTAATATATGCTACACCCCTGCATGCTCTGTCATTTGAGACGCAAATCACGGGTCAACACTCACACATTTTTTTCTTTGCAGGGATAGGCGCATACTTTGTCACGAAAGACCTCGTTTTTATTTTCTGAGGAATGCTTGCAGCTTTTGCCGGGTACGGCAGACGAGCTGTTCAACGGCATGGCTCGAACGGATACCAAAACCCGGGATGCGAGCTATTTCCATGGGAGTGAAACCATCGAAAGCCACGAGTTTGAAGATGAGCATATTGCGGCACTTGTTGCGCCCGCGTAGCGTTTTGTCCAGACCTGTTTGTACGGTTTCCCAAAGCAGGCTGGCCTCTTCGCTCCAGCTTCCACGATCACGCAACCAAGACTTGGGCCCACGCATACTTTCTCCGTCCTCGTACTCTGAGGAATCGAGTGACAGCCCCGGCAGCGGCTCGCTGTCAATAGTCTTGTAAGCTATCCCCGCAGCGATCGTGCGAAGGTAGGCCCGTGCTTGCGCTTCCTCGCGGCCGCGCAAAGCGCGCAATGCCCGGCGCTCGTTCTCCAGCAGTCTTTGATAGTAGCGCTGCATGATGTCGCCAAAAAGATGGCAATACTGGCCGCGCCCCGGGTAGCCGATAATGCGGCGAACCGTTGCTTCCACCTCGCTGTTGTAACGCTTGAAAAAATCCCGCCACGCCTCGCGGTCAATCGGCAGGGATGCGCAACGCTCGAACAAATCTTTGGGAGGGATATTGGACAACAGAGCTGCGATCACGAGACCGAAAAATTGTAGGTGCAAAAAATTCTTTCGGAAAAAGAACAGCGCCACAGCCAGAAGAATGAAAACCCCAAACCGGATGAGAAACCGCTCTCGAAGGAAGGACATGCCTCTTCTCCTTGCCACACAGGACGTTCGTGCGGCAGAAACAAGTGAGATTTCTTGAACGAAACCGCGCAATCGCTTCCACACTTGCAAGCTCGGAGTGCGCTTGCAATGTAGGAAAGTCATTATTTCGCCCAAGGTACGCATGAAGGTGCAACGTCATTGGTTTCTCATGATGCCGGCTTAGCGATGTGGCATTAGCTGCACCAGACAATGAAAACAAAAGGGCGTAGACGTTTCTTGCTGCCAGTTGAATCGTCTGCGCCTCGTCTCATAGACCCGAATTCTACATGACCAGAGCGCTTGTGCTGTTGAAGCATAGTTTGTGCATCGCGGTAAACAAAGACTGCCATGAAATCCGCTAACTCACAACACTGTTCTTTATCTTGACAGAAGGATGGGGAAAAAAAACGCAGGAAACGTGCGGCCACATCGAGGCATCAATCCCACGACAAGCACGCATCAAAGCATTTGGAAATTTTTAAAATCGAGCGTTTGTAAACAGTCGGGAGAAAAGTTGGAGCAGTATTTCTTGTCTGAAAGCGAACAAAGCTAAAGAACTCAACGCCCAATGTCAAGCCTGGTAATGAACGCTGAGGCAATCCCTCTTCCGTACAACGCGAAGAAGCTATCATGCAGCGCTTACGGCAATAAACGCCTTCTCGCTGCGCTCGCAATCACAACAATACAAATCGGGTGAATTGCGTGTCCCAAGGCTTCAAAACTCGAGAGGGAGCGTTGACTTCAAAATCATACACAGCAGCATCAACATGGGGTTCGAGAGGGGGAAACCGGAAATCATACCGACCTGCCAGCTTAGAAAGCTGGCAGGTCGGCACTTCAAAATACAAATTTCAATCCCACGCGCGGGAGATGGAGGAACTCGTACAAATCGCTGAACGGGAGATAGAGCACGTCGTAATCGGCCACGAGCGCCATGCTGCTCTTGTTGATGAAATACTCGCCCTGCAATCCAAAAATGCCGTTGAGCTTTCTCTCCTTGTGGCGCTGATTAACGAGATTGCCGGCCTTGAGTATATACCCGCCCGCGCCCACGTGCGCACCGAGGAAAGCTTTATTGAAATGCAGCAACGTGTACTGAAACTGCAAGTTCACGTTGTAGACGTCGCTTTTCACGTGATCCGGCCCGTTATCAAATTCGTCGAACACATACATGCCGGAGATCTTGAGCTGCCGTGCGCGGCTCAATTGGTACGCATAATTGAGTTTGTACGTGCGCCCATAAAGCGCGGAGAGCGAACTCGAATGCACGGTGTGATAATACCATTGTTGCTGCGCGCGGCTCATTTCGGGCAAAGCCAGCAGCGCCAGCAACGCGCTTGCAAAAATTTTTGCCGTCATTTTCATCTGCAAAAACTTCATCTCACCTGACCTCCAAAGTATCTTTCTTCGAGCTGCTCAAACCGAAATTATCCGTCACGGTCAATTCCACGATATAGGTTCCACTTTGCGTGTATGTGTGCAGCACGTTTGCCAAGTTCGATCCCGATTGCGGCGGGTTTGCGTCGCCAAAATTCCAGGTGTAGTTGGTGATGAAATCATCGGGCGCATTCGGTTCGGTGCTCGTGGAAGTAAAGGTCACGTTGCCGAGATCGCGCGAGAAGGTGAAATTCGCCATTGGCGGCAGATTGATCGCGCGCACGCTTTTCTCGGTCGTCGCAGTGAGCGTATTGCCGTTGCGCACGACGCTCGTCGTCAAGGTGATGCGATACGTATCCGGCCGGCGGAAGACGTGCGTGACGCTGGGCTGCCGATACGTCACTTGTGAAGTCTGTCCGCTTTGGCCGGTGATAATCATTTCATAAGACAATTGGCCGCCTTGCGGATCCACCGAATCCGAAGCATCCAGATCCACGCTCAATGGAAATGCGCCGGAATCCGGCGCAACCGTGAGCACGGGCACCGGCGGGGTTTGAATCGTCACGTTGCGCGTCAATGAATTGGTCGCGCCCAAATTATCGCGCACGATGAGGCGTACGGGATACTCACCGTCACGCGTGTATTCGTGCGAGCCGCTATCCGCTTGTGAGTTCATGCCATCGCCGAAAGTGATGTCGTAGGAAACGATACTGCCGTCACGATCACGGCTGCCGCGTGCGTTATAAATGATTGTCAACGGCGCCTTGCCGGAAAGCGGCGTCACGCTCAATGCCGCTACCGGCGCTTCATTCGCCGTGGTCACGGTGCGATCCAAGCTATCCGCCAGACCTTCCGTATCTTTGATCTTCAAACGCACCGTGAACGTGCCGGAGATTTTATAATCGTGGTGAATCGTGTTGGAACGCGTGGTGACGCTCGGCTCACCGTCGCCGAAGGTCCATGTATACGTATCGATGTCGCCGTCGCGGTCCGCGCTCGTGGCCGCGTTGAAATCCACGCCGTAGGGTGGCTCCGACTGGCTGCCCACTTGCGAAGTAAAGCGCACGACCGGCCGGAGGTTTTCAAAAAAAGTCGTGGAGGCAATTTTCGTTTCTGAAAATTTGACCGCGTCCGTGATCTGCAATTGCAGATCGACCAGGCCTGCTTTGTCCGGCGTGAGAAAAATTTCGCCATCAAGCGAGGCGGGAACGTCGAAAGATAAACCGTCGCTGCTCGGGTTGCTGAACTTGTTGCTCGTGATTTTTCCGCTGCCAGCCACGAACCTAAAACTCGCGCGCAGCTTGCGATTGCCCGTTTTCGATTCCGTGTCTTCATAAACCAACGCGATCGGATAGCTTTCGCCCGCGCGGAATTTCAATGAATCGCCGTCTGCGCGCAAGGAAGCATCGGGCAACGTCAAATCCGGTTTGAATGCAAACGTGGTGATGAATGGCTGCGTGTTATTCGCCGAAAACGGATCTTTGTGTTTTTCGCACGAAAGCAGCGCAAACAAGAAGACGAAGCTGCAAGGCAGTAGCATTTTAAAAAGAACGCGTTGCCTCATTCCTTCAAGGCGGCGATTAAAAAATGTTGGTAATCTGAACATAGAACTCCTGTCCCTCTTCAAGTCGAGCCACTTCTTCATTGAATGGATTGATTTCGGTTTGATTGGCGTAACGCCCGACGATGGGCAATGCCGAGGCCGCGCTGCGCAACTCATCGAGCACCACTTTACGCGTGGCGGCATCGAGCGGCGTGTAGGCCAAGCCCGGCAGCTTCTTCAAATCAAACGCGCGACCGCTGCACGTGCGCGTCACGCCGTTGATGCGAATCTCGCGAAAGTCGATTTGCACGCGGCTATTTTGCAGCGAAGCCGTGCCGATCAATTGCGCACGCCGCGGAATGTTGATGCTGCCGAGTGAGGCCTCGGTCATCACGCGCGCTTCGACCAAACTGTTGTTCGTCACCGCCGTTTTCTCCGGCAAAAAAACCTTAAGCAGAGCCGATTGCAAACCGAGCACGCCGCCGCTGACTTGGTTCGAGGCGAGACTGCTATACACGATCATGTTCGGGTTGCGATCCACAACATTGTTCGACGAACTGAAGTAACGCGGCGTGCTCGTCACTTGTGTTTCGCCTTCCGGCTGGCGGCGCGCGCTTTCCGAGCGCGTTTGCGGCGCAGTCGAACGCTCTTCGCGCGTGCGTGCAGGAAGTGTTTGCGACTCTTCTTTCGGCTTGTAATAATCGCCGAGCGCGAACGTATCGAGCTTCACCATGTTGTAATCCAATTTCGGCGGCGGCGCTGCCGGCCGCGTGGCATACGGCCCGTCGATCTTCTTCGGCGCAGCATTATTGCCGCGCATCGCGAACACGATCAAAATAAAAATCACAAACGCCGACACGCTCAACAACATCACCATCTGCGGCTTCAAGCGGCGTTGCCCGTTCTTCGTTTCAAAAAATGTCTTTTCGAGATTCATAAAGCTCCTTGTTCAATCACCACACCTGAGCAATTCCCCCCTTGAGGGGGGTTAGGGGGGTGTTCTTCAGAACAGCAAACACTTCAAATCAACCTATGCTTCAATACGATGCCGAGCGACATCCCATTGCCCCTCAAGGGGGGAATATTACGCTCACTCAATAAACGACCCCGGCACGTTCACCGTCAAATCCCGTCTCCCACTTTCTTCCGAACACTTGATTTCGAGCGTGCTCTTATCCGAAAGCCCGACTTTATCGAACACGAACAGCAAGCGCGTGGATTGATTCGGCAGCACGCGCGCGTTGAACACTTCCTGCACCGGCTCGATTTCCTCGGCTTTGACTTGCTTCGAGAAAAAGATGTACGAGCTCGCGCGCTCGATCAGCTTGAAACGCACGTAGCCGATGTCATACGTGATTCTCGAATTGTTCGCCACCGTTGCGATCACGTGCAGCTTGTTGTCGATCATGAGCATGTGATCCACCGCGAACACAACGTCCGAGTTCACGACGCTGTAAGTATACGGCCTCGGCGTGCGCAAATAATTCCCGAGCATCGTGCGCGTTTTCGGACTGAGGCTGGTGAGATCTTTCACGCGCAACGTGCTGCTTTTGGGCGCAGGCTCTTCGGCCTCTTCATGCGCCGCGAGGCCTTGCGCCGCACTGGCTTTGCCGTTTTGCGCGTGAGCCGGCGCTTGCGGTTGCGCCGTCGGTTGCAAACGAATTTCCAAATCCGGTTTGTCGGAAACTTGCAGCACGAGATTATAAGAATCCGGACCGGCTTTTATGAACATATTCGTCGAGCCGGAGCTAACCAGCGGCTTGACGAGCACAAAGTTGCCCGCGCTCTGCGCCGAGAAATTTTCCGGACTGCCGACCGTGACGAGATCGGGCTGCATGGGGCAAACGATGACCGTGGCAAAACCCGGCTTCACGCGCACAATGCCCGGTTGCTGCGCAGAAACCAAACTCGTGGAGACTAACACGGCGGCTAAAAGCCAATTCAGAATTTTCATGTTCGCTCTTGTGTGTAATTGATGATGCGCAAACCAAACGGGTTGGTCTGCGTGCGATTGACAATGTTGATTTGCACGGAAAACTTCAAAGGAATCGGCGGCTGCCCGGCGAAAACCTGCCGCCCGGAAACGTGCGCCGTATATGGATCGCCTTCTTGCACGCGAATTTCCTCCACTTCGAATTTGATCGTGCCCGGCGTGCTCTCCACCAAGCGCGGAATGTCCGAAGTTTTGATCGTGTTATACATCAACACTTCCAACTCCGTCGAGCACATTTGCAGCGCAGCCTTCACGCGGTCGTTAAAGTTGTCGCGATTGAACTCAAGCAGGTTCTTCGAAAACTCCAGCGCGAATTGCCGCACTTCATAAACCGAGCGCACGTATTCATACGGCGAAGTCGCAAACGCGCGCCCGTCTTTCACCACGTAGGTTTCCACCGGCCGCGTGAAGCCGAGATACGCGAGCAGCATCACCACGATATTGACCGCGACCAGCGCGATCACGAGGCGTTTGAGAAAGATGTTGCTCTTGATCACCTCGCCGTAAAACTCATAGTATTCGGGATTGGTTCGCATGGTTTTCCCTTCAGCCTTTTCTTTCTTCAATGTCCTTCGGAAAGCAAAACGATTATTGAATGTCATTCTGGAAGACTCTTCCCTCGTACTTGGAACACCGTTTAAAACAAGCAAAGATTTTTCCAACGGATAGAAGAACCCAACCGATCGAGTTTCCCACATCCGTTGGGTTCTTCTATCCGCTGGAACCTTTCCGGCCCGTTCAGATTAGGGAAGTTTCTTGTAAATGACAGTGCCAAGGTGCGCGTTATAAGCTGGTTCTGTATGAAAATATACCTCACGCCTGCATATCGCCCGCACTCGGCGCGGCTTGCCGCGAGCCGCTGAACGGCCACGTTGCAATCTGCGCCTCGCCATTTGCAATACTACCCACTGCCGCGCGCGTCGCATCCATCGCGGGACTCGCCATCAACGCGCTTGCGCCCGCAATCACCGTGTCGCCTGCGCGCGTGGAGATGTTGTGCGTCGCCGCTTTCGAATAATTTTTCATGTTCTTCCACACCGTTGAAATCACCACGCCCGCGGTGGCTGCGACGCCATACGTGCCCAAGTCCGCGCTGGTCGAGCCTTTGAAAATGGCAGCGGCGATTTTGGGAATGAGAATAATGCAAATCGCGATGAGCACGCCGAGAATGAACGTGTCCCACAGCACGCCTTTGTCGCCGTTCGCGACCGCCTGTTTAAACGCCGGAGCGGTCGTAATGGTTTTCATCAAACGAAAAAGAATCGCAACGAGCACCGACCAAAAATTCACCGAGCAAAAATTCGAGAGCCAAATCTTGAACACATCATGAAACTGCGGGAAGAGCGAGATCACGATGGCGACCGGCCCGAGCATGTAAAAAAAGATTTGCACGATGACTTGAATGATGACAAAAATCTCGTACACGATCATCACCAGCAAATACGACAGCGAAGACAGCGACTCGAGACTCATCAAATTGAACAGCGAGAGCTTCACGCCGCCGTTCTCGTCCGCGAAGAACGCGCCGAGATATTCCGCCATCAAGTTGTCCGATTCGAGATCGAAGATCGCGCGCGCCAAAAACACAAACAGCTTGCCGAGCCACACCGCCCAAATCTTGTACGTCGCCAAGCCGATGGCCGTGAACGCCACGAACAGCAGATGATAAAACTGATCCGCGCTCTCTTTGCCCGTCGTGAGCCGAAACACCATGGCGAGCACGTAGAAAATCATCCCCACCGTAAAAATGTACGTCGCGATGGTGACGATGTAATCGACCAGTTGATGCACCGAGTCGAAGAAAACTTGGCTGAAGAAGATTTCGAGCATGTGTGGTTTCCAAAATTGGATTGGTGGATTTCTGGATTGATGGATTGTTGGGTCAAAGCAGCCCACCAATCCAACACTCCACCAATCCATCAATCCAATGGCTCATTCTGTGGTTGCGCGACTAATATCGAAGAAGCCGTAGCGTATTTTAGAAGTTTTATTCGCCTGCGAGCGCAGGGTTTTCCAATCGAAGCGTTTGGAAATATAATCGAGCTTGCGGTCGAACATGTTCAGCTCATTCGTGTGCGCCTCTTGCGAGAGCTTGAGATACTTTTCATAGTGCGAATTGGACAGCTCGCGCAGCTTCACGGCTTCGAGCAGCAGTTGCGTGCGCTCGGCTTCGGTGTATTTGTTTTTGTTGTTCACAACTTGTTGGTGCAACTCCACCGCGAGCGAGTCATACGTGCGCGCGAGCACTTGGCTCTTGATGGCATATTCGAGCATGGCTTGCGAAAACACTTCCTCGCCGCGCAGCGCGTTGTGCCGCCGCGCTTCGAGGTCGTCGGGAATTTCATCTTTCTCGGTTGAAAGCGCGAAGCTTTCATACGCGCGCTGCAACTCGTCGGCATTGTTGAGCAACGCTTGCGCGTCCATCGTCGTGCGCGTGAGATCGGAAGTCGTGCTCGGCAGCCAGTAGGTCAAACGATCGGCATTGATGACAAAGTTTGAGACCGCATAGCTATTGCTCAAATCCAAATTTTTGACGGCCTCCATGTCGTGATACAAACTCTGCGTGAACTCAAGATCGCGGCGTAGCAGCGTGTACGTGTCGTAAAACTGTTTGACCTGTTGCACCATCTGCGCAGTTTGTCGCCGCTGTTCTTCCAACCCAAGCTGATGTTTGAACGAAATCTCACGCAACACGCCGAGAATGAGTCCCGAGCTGGGATCGAAGAACTGCGCCGAGGCGCGGTTGGTTCCCGCAATTTGCAGAAGAATGCTCATCGCAATGAGAGCAGTGCGGCAGATTGAGTTTTTGAGCATAAAATTTCTTTGGGTTGATTGCAAAGTTGTTTAGAAACTTCTTTCAAGACGGAATACATGTTATACTTTATCTGGAAAACACTTTATCACAGCGATCCATTACGACAGCTTATCTCGTTCCTCTTCAAGCCACCTTTCAATTTGATCTATCTTTTCTTTGATTTCCTCAATTGCCCGTTCTTCTTCTTCTATCCAACCTTCGACGCGCTCACGAAAATCGTCGTTCCAAGCATCATCACGTTTCTGCTCCAACTCGGTTAGGTGTTCCTCTTTATGAGCAAGAACTTCATTGAGTTTTTCGAGTCGGGTTTCAAGCTTTTCTATATTTTCCCTCACCCGTTCTTCCCAAGCTTCTCGTTTAGCGTCGTGATACTGTTGTTTGGAGCTTTTCCATTCTTCCCAAGCTTGGTCGAGCTCTTCCTGCATTTCGCGGAGTTTATTAAAAATTTCCTGTTTGTCTCGACCTAGCAGTTCTTCTTTATGATCCTTGAACAATTCCCAAGCTTCTCGAACTTTTTCAGACCAATACTGAAGCTGTTCTTTTTTTTCATCAAGCTCTTCGCCCGCTTGAACAAAATTCGAGATCATCTCAGAGATTCCAAGTGTAAGGATGCTCAGAACCTCGTCATTCGACATGAAAGGCGGCTTACCCGACTCCGCACATTCCAAAATCTCGTCTTTACGCTCCGCCGAAACCCTTGCACGTTCTTCTTTTTCTTGTTTTACTTGTTCTTGAAGTTCCTTGACGGCATTTACTAGATTATTAAAATTTTTCTGTGCAGTTTCTCGATCAACTTTGGATGTAAAACGGGTCTCTTTAAAAAGAATCCCCAGTTCTTTTATACTTCCCCACACTTCTTGCCAAGAAAGTTGCCCATCCTTCGCATTCTCGATATCGCTTTCCAATTTATCAAGCCGCTCAAATATTTCTTCAGTCTGTCTGACGGATTCTTCACGTTGACGACTTTGAGTCTCTTTAATCGCATCTATTATTTCTTGAAACTGATTCCAAGCAGCATCTTTATCGTTCCGCGTAGGATATCGTGTTTCTTTGAAAGAGCGTCCAATAGATTTTATTAAATCCCAAACCTCTCTCCAGCTACAATCGCCATTTTCGGCGGCTTGCGCACTTTGCTGAAGCTCTGCGATTTTTCTATTCAGGTATTCATAATCCATAGCGTTGTCTCGAATGCTTTTAAATGAAAGCTTCAAGGCTAACGAGTTACTAAACATAGCTATGATGTTAAACTAATCGTCGACAAGCAAGGCACAGTACCAAAGCCTCCAGCGAAAACTGCTGGAGGCTTTGAAACATACACTGAGACAGGGGTCAATCTTCATCATCTTCATCGAGGTCCCATTCATTGCCCTCATCAATCTGAGAACCGAGACCATCGTTGAAGATCCCCGTCAACCCCGTGTCGGATTGGTATTGTCTACCATCCTCATTCACCCAGCGATGCTCACCTGTCTCTTCTTTGGTGACGCCCTCCCAGTCATCGTCATAACGTTCTTTACGGTAAGGCATGGCTAACTCCTTTCGAGTTTAGGTTAATAACCTTATACGTTAATTGGGAGCCAATTTTTCCTTGCAATCTGCGCCTGAAGGCGCTACTACGACCCCTCACAACAAATACGGCGAAATCTCTAAATCCTTTTCCCGCGCAATCTCTTTGATGGCTTGCATGAGATTGCCGTTCTTCTTTTTCAGCTTGTCTTCGAGCACGTTGTTCTCTTGTCGATCCGTCGTGAAAAGATAATGATCGTAGGTGCTCATGTCCGCGCGGAGCACGGTCACTTTGCCGTCGCGGTCGAGGAAAAATTCGCCGCGCTGCAAGCTGGAGATGAGCGCCAGCTCGCGCTGGCCATAGCCGAACGCGTGCGACAACGACTCCAACTGCTTGGGCTTGTGCCCGAGAATGAAATGATTCAGCGCGTTGTCTTTGATCGGCGTCGAATAGCTCACGTTGTCGATGTCTTCGATGGACTGCGAGATCGCGAAGATGCCCGCGCCCATCTTGCGCGCGGTGCGAAACAATTCCACCACCATGTGGCCGATGGTCGAGTTGTCGTCGAGCACTTTCCATAGCTCGTCCGCGAAGATCACTTTGTGGTGGCTGAGATTGCGCTCCATCAATTCCCACAACAAGCCGGTGATGATGATCGCGATGATACCCTGCAAATCCGGATGCGTTTCGAGGCCTTTGAGATCGAAGCACACCAAATCTTCGCGAATGTCGATCATCTCGTCCGCGCAGAGGAAGCGGCTGTATTCGCCGTGCGTGTACATGTACATCTTGCGCGCCATGAGCTTCACGTCCACGTAGCCTTCGGGGTCGTTCTGCTGCGCGAAGTAATCCACAAACGTTTTGAGATTGCGCACGCCGCGCCATGTTTCCAAATATTGCGCGAGCGTTTTGCTGATGAACGCCTGCTCGACTTTCGAAATCGATTTTTGCTCGCGTTCGAGAATGAGCTTTTCAATGAACGCGCGCAGGAAAAGTTGCTTCTTCGTATCCGCGGCGCTCTCTTTGGTTTTCACCAGCGCGAAGGGATTGAGCGGAATGGGATGGTCGATGTTGAGTTCGATATAGCGGCCGTTGAGCAGCTTGATCATCTTTTTATAACTGCCGCCGAAATCGCCCACGCCGCCGACATCGAGGCCGAAAACTTTCACGCCTTGTTCGAGCAGTTGCAGCAGCAGGGCTTGCATCAAATAACTTTTGCCCGTGCCGGTCGGGCCGACGATGATGCTGTTCCACGAGTTGAGATTCGAGTCGAAATAATCGAACAGGATCGGCTCGTTGTTGCGGTTCTTCATCAGAATGCCGCGATGATAGCCGCGATTGAAGTTGGTGAGATTCACGAACTGCGCCGCGTTGGTGGTTTTTACCACGAGGCGATGATAATTCTCGCAGCCGTTGCCGGGCAAACAACTGATGAAGATCGGCAGCACGTCGAGCGATTCGAGCACGGCTTGCGCTTTGTCGAGGCCCGCGAACGCAAGCTGCGCTTGATTGACTTTTTGATTGAGCCGGTCGCGATCGGTGTCGTATATGATCACGTTCAAGCTGATGGTCGCGAGCTTTTTGTGCTGCGTGTAAATTTCATCGAGCAGCTCGTTCAGCTCGCGAAACTTGACTTCGCTCTTTCGGCCTTCGCGATGGCGCGAGAAGGACATAATGAAGCGCGAAAAATTCAATTGCCGCGAGAGTCGCGCCGTTTCTTTATCCATATCGAGATTCTGCGTGGAGAACACGACGCGATGCGGAAAGGGCAAGTTGTGCAAGAGCGGAAATACATACGGCAACGGAATGCCGTTGAAGCTCGTGTGCGAGCGCGTGACTTCGGGCAACAAACTTAACGACAAGCACGCGACGAACTGATTGCCGATTTTGAGATAGCCCTTTTCGACTTCATAATCGACCGCGAGCAATTCGTTGTTCGTAGCTTTGCCGCGCACCGCGCCTTCGTAATCGTGATCCGCGAGATTGATGGCGCGATAAAGATCATTGGCCAAATCCATGTTGCGCAATCTGCGCAGCTTCACGCCGGTTTGCTCCATGCCCGCTTGAATGGATTTGATCATCTGATTTTTTTCGAGCACCATTTTTTCGTGCTCGGCTTTGAGGCGCTGCTTGATGTCGCCGCTCGACATAAGAATGTTGAACGGCGTGCGCAACGTCGCGCCGGCGTCGAAATCCACAAACAGCAGGGTGCGGCACGTGAGGTACTTGTAGAAGCTGTAAAACTTGTGGCGCTGAAATTTGAAGAAGTCCAAAACCGGATCGTCGGTGTAAACGAAATCGGCTTTGTAAGGAAAGTAATCGAAGAACGAGAAGAATTGCAGATTGACGCCGTGATCGACCGTGTTCAAAACGTTTTCGAGATTCACGCAGAGTCTGGCGTAATCGTCTTCGGACAGGCTCATGTTGTCGAGCGCTTCGATTTCAAAACCGGCCACGAAGCTGCCGCTCTTCTTGATGATGAAGTCATCGAGAATTTCGAGGTACGGCAGATGTCGCGCGAGCGCGGGCCGTTTGGAATACGCTTGCCGCTCGGCAAGTTTGGTGATGGACATGTTGTGCTATTCGTCTTTCAAAGTCAGAATAAAATTCTGAGAGATCCTTTTATCACCAACGGATAGATTAAAGCCAACGGATAAAGCCGCGGTCTTTTCATCCGTTGGCTTTAATCTATCCGTTGGGACCTCCGAAGGCTTTCGGTCTTCAACGTGCGTGAAAATCCGAATTGTTTTTTTCGGAATGAGAAGGAGCCTGTTTGAGATAATCGTGCTCGTCCAAAATAAAACCGGAGAGCCGGCGCGGCCAGATGAAATTGAAGCTGAAGAACGAAACCACGCCGTAATCGAATCCCGAAATGCGATTGCCGAAACGCAAGAGCGCGTAGAGAATCAAATCCAACGCGAGCACGAAGAGCAGGTTCAAGCCGAGCCACGTGAAGATGGGCGCAAGCGCGATGGGGAACGCGAGCAGAATCATGCCTTCGATGATGCTCACGCCGCCGAGCTGGCCGTGCGCTTGGATTTCGCGATAACATTTTTCTTGCATGGATTGTTTGCAATCTTATTTCATGTCATTCTGAAAGAACCTTCCCTCGTGCTTGGGAGTGTGCCCGTTGCTAGGGAAGTTCCTTACAGGATGACAACTTTAGAGTGCGTGCTCGTGCATTAAAACGGCGTGCTTGCGCCGGGGACGAAGGCGATGAGCGCTTGCACGATGCCTTTGGCGCCGAAGATCACGACCGCGGCGAGCGCGACGCCGATGAGTTGCTTCTTCGCTTTTTCATGGCGGCCGCCGTCGGCGCTGGCCATGTTCAAACCCGCGATGATCAATGCGATGATCAACACCGGCGAGGCCAAAATCAACAGCGCGTTGGTGAGATTGTTGAGGGCTTGAATGACGGTTTGCATACGTCCTCCTTGAGTGTTGGGTTGATTGAAAATCCCTTTGGGTGATTTGTCAAAGACAGAAAGATGTAGGGCAGAAAAATAAAACGATGATTCAAGATATTCGCAGAGCGGCTTTGCACGAGCCGTTTGAGAATTTATTTTTCTGCCCTCCATTTTTCTGACTTCCGCTTTTGTTTAAAAATCAAGCCGAGGCAGTTTGCCGTCTCGCGGTTTGCGGCTCGAATTTCAACGGATTGTCGAATTTGAAATAGCCGGTCTTCAAAATCGCGCGCACGCGCGGCTGGCGAAAGAACGCAATGCAGCGCCCGACTTCGAGATGCTTCAACATTTCGGCGTTGATCTCTTCCGAACTCTTTTGCGGCGGCGCGGGCTTGCCGTCAGACTTGGCTTTCGGCTTCGCTGCTTCGGCGCTGCCGCTCACGCCCATGCGCTCCATCACCAAACGCACGCTTTCCGGGCTGCCGAGTTGAAAACAGAAAAGCGCGTTGGTGTGGTTGGCAAGCTCGTCCAAAAAATTTTCGGGCAGATGCAAAGCCGGATGATTGAGTTCGGTGAGCGATTGATCGGTATAGCACACGCTCACGCCCGCGTTCTTGCACACGCGCAACAGCTCAATCGAAGACGCGCTCGCAAAATTCGCGAACTCGTCGATGATGAGCAGGGCTTCTTTGCTCTCCTCGCCGTGCGCGCTTTGCACAGAGGCTTGCGCGAAGCTCATCATCATGTCTTGCAAAATAAGCTGGCCGAGAAAACGCATGGCGGGCATGCCGCCGTGCATGGGCAACGTGAAGTAACAATCTTTGCGCTCGCGATAGATCGTGGCAATGTCGATCTCCGGCTCGTTGGTATCCAAAAGCCAGGCGTAATCCGAGGTGCAAATCTCTCGCAGCGCGGAAGTGAGCGCGTCGGTTTCGCTTTGAAAGCGCGGAAAATTGTCCACGGCTTCCATCAAACCTTCGTACACGTGGCGATCGCGCAAACGACGGAGTTGCTGCTGCAAATAAGTTTTGGAGCTCAAATACTGATAGATGATATCCAGGCTGAAGAAGTGGCCGGATTCTTTGATGGCCCGGAGAATCAAATCGAGATAGTGCGAGGTGCGTTCTTTCTGGCTATTGATAGTGGCGCTCAAGCCGTCCAAACTCGCAACAATTTTTTGGCGAATTTCCGTGACGGTGCCGTGCAGAACGGGGTTGTAGGTTGCGGAGCTGCTGGAATCCGATGGGTTGAAATAGATTACTTCGTGACCCTGCGCGAGCGAGGTGGCGATCGTGTAGAATTTCTCCAAATTTTTGCGCGAGCCTTTGCCGTCGAGCATGAAGGTGGCGACGTTGCGCCGCACTTCTTGAAACCAAATGGGCTGGACGATGCTCTCGGTTTTGCCGCTGCCCGCGGCGCCGAGAATTTGCGCGTGGCCTTTGAGCCATTCGCGTTTGATGTAAAACGGCGCATTGCCGCGCGTCAAATCCAACCCCAAAAAAATTTGATCGGGTTTGGCTTGTTCGGAATAATGCACGAGGTCAACGTCGCGCACCGCGCGATTGCGCAGCTTCACGGCTTTGTTCAAAGAACGCACCGTGCTCAAGAAGCGCAGCGTCAGATTAAACAAAAAGAGCAATGGCAGAAAACAGCAATAGGCCGCCAAGACAAGAGATTGCCATTGCACCGCGGCGCCCTGCCAGTATACGATCATCACATTGACCGGCCACAGCAGCGTTTGCGCAACACGAATCAAATCATTGAGCACGAACAAAAAATAATCTTTGCTATGAACCAGAGCTTGCGCCGGAGCCGGAAAAAGCTTTAGGAAGGCAAAAATTTTGTAAGCTAAATAAAGCACGAGCGCCGCGCCGAATGCGACGATCGCAATGCGCAGAAACAAGCGCTTGCGCTGATCAAGATCAATGCGAAAGCGCTTGAAGATCAATGGGAGTATGACAAACTCGAACAAACGCTCTGAGACGTACCACGGCAACAAAAAGGGAAGAGCGCCGAGGCTCAATAGAAATTGGCTCAGTTTTTTCATATGAGGGAATAATAGCTCGGCCCTGGCTCAAGCCGTGAGCCGGGTAATTCCATCCAAAGCTTTTTTCAAAGTGGCTAAATTGGTAAGAGCAGAATCCGCCTAGTAGGAGATAGGCTCAGTGCGTTCGCCTCCTGTGGCGTTTGCAGAGTTGGTGAGGTTGTCATCATAAATTTTCCTAACGCTGCGGTCAAACAAAGAACGCTGCTCGACAACCGTTTGGTAGGAGAATTGGGAGTCTCCTTATGCTCTTTCGCGCAGAGCTACCCGTAGAGACTACCCCAAAGAAGTGCGGCGAATATAGCACGGGGTTACAACTTTGTCAATCTAAATTTCGGCAAATTTGTCGCACGAATGAAACACTTGGCGATAGTATGATCCACTTTCGCGCCTGCAAACAAAGCAACGAACTTCTATCAATATGCACGAAGGCAAAAACCTCCGCTTGCGTCCCGACAGCGGGACGGGAAATCTTTAGAGCTCTATTTTTGTGAGAGTAAAACTTTGGCTCCGGTTTGCGTGAGGCGAATCTGCAAAATTCAAAAGGCCTTCCAGTTTTTGAAAACCTGGAAGGCCTCTGTTATGCATGCACGCGCAGGCGGAAATTTTGCGCTGCATTTATTTCATCAACGTCAGCTTCTTTGTTAAGATTGCTTTCTCGCCGTTGGAGGCAGCCACTTCGAGACGATACAGATAAACGCCGCTCGGTGCGCGGTTGCCGCTCGCAGTACGGCCGTCCCACCGCACACGATATTCGCCCGGCGCTTGACGATCTTCCACCAACTGCGCCACTTGCCTGCCGTTCACATCAAAAATCTGCAAAGTAACTTGACTCTCACGCGCCAGCGCATACGGAATCGTGGTTTCGGGATTGAATGGGTTCGGAAAATTTTGTTCGAGCCGGAACGCTATCGGCAACGTGGGCGCGTTATCTTCCACGCTCACGTTGTTCGAAACCACAATACTCACGGGAATCACGCGATTGCCGCCGTTGCTGGTGATGCTCAACTGGCCTTGATAATTGCCCTCGGCCAAGCCTTGCGCATCAAAGCGCACGGTGATGAGCTGCACGCCGTTCACGGGTACTGCGCCGCTAGTTGGACTGACGGTAAGCCGCGAGGGCGGCGCGTCGACTTTCACTTGCGCTGTGATTTGTCCGGTTGCGCCGTTGTTGTCGGTCACGGTCAAAGACACGTTATACGTTCCGGCTTGCGTGTAACTCTTTGTTGCAATTTGTTGATTGCTGTTCGTGCCGTCGCCGAAATTCCAAGCGTATTGCGCAATCTGCCCATCGGGATCGGACGAAGTGGAAGCATCGAAGGTGATGGTTTGATTCACCAACGCCGGGTTCGGCGAAATTTGCGCGCGCGCCACCGGCGGTTGGTTCGTCGGGCCGTTGATCGTCACCTGGCCTACGGCTTGTCCGGTTGCGCCTTGATTGTCGGTCACGGTCAGCGTCACCGTATACGTTCCGGCTTTTGCATACGCATGCGTTGCAACTGCTTGCGCGCTGCTGCTGCCGTCACCGAAATTCCATTCATACTTCGTGATCTGTCCGTCGGGGTCGAAAGACAAAGAGCCGTTGAAAGTAATCGTTTCGTTTATGTTCGCAGTGGTTTTCGAAATCGTGCCCATGGGTATGGGGGGTTGATTCGCCGGACCGGTTTTCACGCCCACAGCACGAATCAAAAACGCGCCGGCCTCAAAACCGGAGACCGTGCTGAGCGATAAGAACTGGTTGATTTGCGGATCAAAGTAGTAGCTGCTGCTCGGCACTTGCGCATTCTTATCCGCGCCCGCAGGAAAATTGATGGCAAGCGTCGCACCGATTTGCACATAAAACGCCTGGCCGTCGTTAAACGTGATCGGATTGTTGAGCGTGATGCGATACCACTGGCCGTTCGGCGACAGGCTTAACGCTACCGTGCTTTCGACCAGCTTGTTGAGATTCCCATCGAGCACGGCGATATAAACGGGATTATGCGCCGCGCCTTCCGTGCGCATGTAAAAGTCGACCGCGTCCAGCTTGAAGCTGAAGCCGAAAGGTTGAAAACTATTCATCCAGTACAAATCATTGCTGCCATTAAACCCGATGAAATCATCCGGCGTGCTGTTGCCGTCGTCAAGTATGAGCACGTCTTCCGCATGCGGTGCAGCCTGTACGCCTGCAAGAACGGAAGCATGCGCAGCTCGCGCTGAGCTTGCCACTGCAGCAACGGCTTGCGAAATTCGCGCTGCCGGCGCTCGCAACGCCGGCGTTTGATCCAAACCCGCGAGCTGATTATTGAGCCTCGCATCAATCGGCCGCGGCGGAAGCAAATCTTGGTTCGAGCCGCCGCTTGCTGCAATGTTGAAACTCAAACTCGCCGCGCCGGAATTGGAGAGATTAAACGTGCTCGTGCCAATGTTGCCCGGACGGGTTTGAATGGCGACGGATTGCGCATCGACCTCCAAAACCGCAGCGCCGCCGCCCGTGAGTGAGGCGGAATAAGCGCCGCGTCCGTGCGTGCCCGCAAAAATTTTATTCAAATTGGTATTCAAAATCAAAGCCACTACCGGCACCGTGGGCAAGCCATTGTTGGCAGGCTGCCAAACTTGCCCGCCGTCCTCGCTCACGAACACGCCGATGTCAGTTCCGATGAAAATCACATTGGGCTGTTGCGGATGCACCTGCACGGTATTCACCGGCACGTCCGGCAAGTTGTTGCTCACGTTCGTCCAATTTGCGCCCGCGTCCGTGGATTTGAACACGTGCGGCGTGCCATAGCCGTTATATGAAACGTACACGGTGCGCGTATTCGAGGGATCAAACTCTATGTCGCTCACGTAGCGATCGGGCATGTTCGCGCTCGTGACATTGACATAGTTGCCGCCGCCGTCTTCCGTTTTGTAGATCTGCGCCTTGTTTTGCCCGGCTTGCGTGGCGAGCCAAATGATGTTGTCGTTGCCTTCCGCAATCGCCACCGCGACGATCGGCACGCCCACGGCATTGGAGAGTGGGGTCCAACTATCGCCGCGATTCGTGGTCTTCAGCAAACGGTTCGTGCCCAACACCAGCGTATTGGGATTGTTGGGAGAAATTTCAAAAGGCGCAAAGAAAGCCGAACCGCTCACATCCGCTTGCGTGATGCCATTCGAGCCGTCGGTGAAGCCGATTTCTTTCGTCTTTCCCGTGCCCGAGGCGAAATCGATCTCGTAATAGCGCGTCATGGCGGCGTGATAAACGGAAGCGTAAAACGTCGTGGGATCGTTGTAATCAAAATGTGAAGGTCCGCCGTCGCCGCCGGTAACATCGAACCAGTTGTTGCGGTTGCCGTCGAACGAGGCCGGCGTGCCGTTGTCTTGCGTGCCGCCGAGCATAATGCTCGGATTTGTCGGGTGCACGGCGAGATAATAAAACTGCGTCACACCCAAATCGCGATTGAGGTTCTCCCAGTTCGCGCCCAAGTCCCGCGTGCGCACGATGCCGCCGTCGCTGCCGTTATAAAGCGTGGGTGGATTGGTGGAGCGATCGAAAGCAAACACGTGATGATCGGCATGCACATACGGCAAGTTTTCCGCATTGCGTTTGATCCAATAACTAATTTGCGACCACGTGTTGCCGCCGTTCGTGGTTTTATAAATGTCGAGGCCGGCCACGAACACGATATTCGGATCAGTGGGGTGTATGATGAGCGCATTGTCGTAATTGCCTTGCTGCCCCAGCGGTGTCGTGTAGCCGTCTTGCATGTTAATTTGCCCAACCGTTTGCGGCGTGGTCAGTTGCGTCCACGTTTGGCCGGCGTCCGTCGTTTTCCAAATGCCCAACATGGCTCCGTTGCGCAGCGTGGAAGTATCATTTTGCCTTTTCAAATAAGTAAACGAAGCATAGAGAATGTTGGGGTCCGAGGGCGCCATCGCCAGCTTGATGCGCGCATAACCTTGATTGGCAGCCGCGGGATTGGGCAAGCCGTTCGTCAAACGCGTCCACGCTTGCCCGCCATTCGTGGATTTCCAAATGCCGCCCGATTCAAAGTGCGTTCCGAACGAGCCATAGACAACGTTGGCATCCGCGGGGCTTACAACCACGTCCGTGGCCATATTGTCAAAAGGAAAATTCGGAACCAGATCGATGCCCTTGCCCGTGGTCACGTCCTGCCAAGTTTGACCGGCATCTGTAGATTTAAAAATCGCGCTTACGCCGGGGTCGGGCGTGGTTTCCGCGGGTTTCGCTAAATATTGCGGCACGGCTTCGCGTCCGGCGGCAAAAATCACATTCGGGTTCGCCGGCGTCACTGCCAACGCAGTAATGAAAGGCGTATTCAGTCCGTTCGCGACGCTGCTACGCGTCCACGTCTGCCCGCCGTCCGTGGTCTTCAACAAACCGCGACCGGGCAAACCGTCGCTCAAAAAGCCTTCGCCCGTGCCCGCGTAAATCGTGTTCGGATCGTCCGGCTTCATTGCCATGGCCGAAATATTCAGTGTAATGAGATCGTTCATCGTCGGCGTCCACGTTGCGCCGGCATCCGTAGATTTCCACACGCCGCCGGAAACCGAGCCGACATACAGCAAATTCGGATTTTGCGGATGTATCAACAAACTGCGCAAACGTCCGCCAATGTTGCCCGGCCCGGAAAATTCCCACTGCAATTGCGCCGCGGAAGACTTCGCCAGAGAAAACCCTTTGCTCTGCAATTGCGGAATCATGCGCGTGCGCACGTCTTCCACCGCGCGAATCTCCGCGTCTTCCGGAATGAAACCATACGGATAATTGCGTTGCTCCGTGAACCATTTGATGCTCGCATCTTTGCGCGCCACGCCTTTGAGCTTGTTGCGAATGGGAACGCGTTTTTCATCGAGTTTGGTGCGCGCGCCGTCCTCGTTGCCGTTGAACAAGACTCGGCTTGAGGAGAGAACCAACAGCGCCAGCGGCAACAACAGCATTGGGAACAAAAATCTGAATCTGACCTGCATACGAAACCTCCTTGAATTGAAGGGGATGGATTTGAGGTAAATCCTCATTTGCTGGGCACAAGTTACAAAATCGGGCCGGGGCAAATAAATTGGCAGAAGGCGGATAAAAGACTAGGCGTGGAGGAAGGAGGTTTGTAGGCGGAGGATTACAAGCTTTCCTGCGTTTGCTCATATATCGCTTTGGATCAAAAAAAAGGCCTTCCAGATTTGCAAATCCGGAAGGCCTTGAGGTTACGCATGCGAACGCAGAATAACGGGCTGCGCGATCTCTATTTCATCAACGTCAGCTTCCGCGTAAATGTGGTTTTCTCTCCGTCCGCAGCCACGGCGGTGAAGCGATAGAGATAAACGCCGCTCGGCACGCGATTGCCGTGCGCATCGCGGCCGTCCCACCGCACGCGATATTCGCCCGGCGCTTGCCGGCCCTCTACCAAGCGCGCTACTTGCCGCCCATTCATGTCAAAGACTTTCAACCCAACTTCGCTTTCGCGCGGCAGCGCATAACGAATCATTGTCTCTGGATTGAACGGATTCGGGTAATTTTGATCAAGCTGGAACGTTGCCGGCAACGCGGTTTCATTATCTGCCACGCTCACGTTGTTTGAAACCAAAATGCGCACGGGAATAACAAGATTGCCGCCGTTACTGGTGAGCTGCAACTGGCCTTGATAATTGCCTTCGGCCAAACCCTGTGCATCGAAACGCACGGTGATAACTTGCGCCGCATTGGGTGCGACCGTGCCATTGGTCGGACTAACCGTGAGCCGCGAGGCTTGCCCATTGACCGTCACTTGCACGGTCGTCTGTCCGGTTGCGCCATTGTTGTCGGTGACGGTTAAAGACACGCTATAGGTGTTGGCTTGCGTGTAACTCTTCGTGGCGATTTGTTGCGTGCTCGTGGTGCCGTCGCCGAAGTTCCAAAGATACTGCGTGATTTGTCCGTCGGGATCGGAAGAATTGGACGCGTTGAACGTGATCTGCTGATTCACGTTCGCGGGGTTGGGCGCAACTTGCGCGCGCGCCACCGGCGGTTGATTGCCCGCGCCGCTAATCGTCACTTGCCCGGTGACTTGCCCGGTCGCGCCTTGATTGTCGGTTACGGTCAGCGTCACCGTGAAAGTTCCGGCTTGCGAGTATGCGTGCGTTGCAATCGCTTGCGAGCTGCTGCTACCATCGCCGAAATTCCAATGGTATTGCGTAATCTGGCCATCCGGATCGAAAGACTGCGAGGCATTGAACGTGAGCGTTTCATTCACGCTGGCTTGCGATTTCGAAATCGTGCCGACGGCGACCGGAGGTTGATTGCCGCCGCCGCTTTTCGTGCCCACGGCGCGAATCAAGAACGCGCCGTTTTCAAAACCGGAAACCGCGCCGAGGGAGACATATTGATTGGTCTGCGGGTTGAAAAAGAAACTGCTATTGCGCACGTTCGCGTTTCTGTCCGCGCCCGCGGGATAAGCGATAACGAAAGAGGCGCCGACTTGCAAATAGAAAACTTGTCCGTCGGCAAACGTCACCGGGTTGTTGAGCGTGATGCGATACCATTGTCCGCTCGGCGCCGTGCCCAGCGTTAAATTGCCCGTCACCAGCGCGTTGAGATTGCCATCAAGCACGGCCACGAAAACGGGATTGCTGAAAGCATTCTCCGTGCGCATGAAGAAGTCAAACGCCTCCAGCCGGAAACTGAATCCCGCAGGCTGAAAGCCGTTCATCCAATAAAAATCGTTGCTGCCGCCCAAGCCGATAAAATCATCCGGCGCGTTGTTGCCGTCGTCGAGAATGAGCACGTCTTCCGCGCTGCTTTGGGCCGGCGCCGGCGCGCTCGGCACGCTTGCGTTTGCGGCGTGCGCAGAAACTGTTTGCGCCTTTGCTTCCGCCAGGCTCTTCGCCAATTTTGCCGAGGGTGCTTTCAAACCGGAGGCCGGCTCGAGACTCATGAGGCTATTCGTCAAAACGCCGTGCGATGAAGAAGGCGCAGCCGTGTTATTTGTCGGTCCGGTCGCGAGGATGTTAAAAGTCAAATTCGCGTTGCCGGTGTTGGAAAGATTGAAAGTTTTCGTGCGGATGCTTCCGGGCTGCACTTGAATCTCAATATCCTGCACATCCACATTCACCACTGCAGTGCCACCGCCGCCGCCGGTCAGAGGCGCGCTGTATGCGCCGCGGCCGTGTGTGCCCGCGAAGATCTTATTCATATTGGTATTCAACACCAGCGCGACGACTTGCACCGTGGGCAAACCATTGTTGGCGGGTTGCCAAACTTGCCCGCCGTCTTCGCTCATGAACACGCCAATGTCCGTGCCGATGAAAAGCACGTTGGATTGCTGCGGATGCACCTGCAAAGTATTCACCGGCACATCCGGCAAATTGCTGGTAATGTCGCTCCAATTCCCGCCGGCATTGGTGGATTTGAACACGTGCGAGGTGCCGTAACCGGAGTACGTGAGATACACCGTGCGATTGTTCGAGGGATCGAACTCGATGTCGGTCACAAAACGATCCGGCAGATTGGCGCTCGTGACATCGGTGTAGTTGCTTCCGCCGTTTTCGGTTTTGAAGATTTGCGCCTTGCCTTGTTGCGGCGCTTTGGTGGCGAGCCAAATAATATTATCGCTACCTTCCGCAATTGCGACCGCGACGATCGGCACATTCAATGCGTTGGTGAGCGCCGTCCAGCTATCGCCTTGATTCGTGGTTTTCAACAAACGGTTTGTGCCTAGCACCAGCGTATTGGGATTGTTGGGAGAAATTTCATACGGCGCAAAAAACGCGGCGCCGTTCACGTCATCCTGTGTGATGCCGTTCGAGCCGTCGGTAAAGCCGATTTCCTTTGTTTGCCCCGTGCCCGCCGCAAAATCGATATTAAAATAGCGCGTCATGTTCACGCGATAGACGGAGGCATAAAACGTTGTGGGATTATTATAGTCAAAGTGCGAAGGCCCGCCGTCGCCGGTGGTGAGATCGAACCAGTTGTTGCGATTGCCATCGAACGAAGTCGGCGTGCCGTTGTCTTGCGCGCCGCCGAACATAATGCTCGGATTCGTCGGATGAACGGCAAGATAATAAAACTGCGTCACGCCCAGATCACGATTGAGAATGTCCCAGCTCGCGCCCAAATCCCGAGTGCGCGCGATGCCGCCGTCGCTGCCGTTGTAAAGCGTGGGCGGATTGGTGGAGCGATCGAACGCAAACACGTGATGATCCGCGTGCACATACGGCAGGTTCTCGGGATTTTGCCCGATCCAAAAACTGACTTGCGACCAACTGGCGCCGCCGTTGGTGGATTTGTAAATATCGAGGCCGGCCACGAACACCGTATTGGGATCCGTGGGATGCACGATGATCGCGTTGTCGTAATTGCCTTGCTGCCCGAGCGGCGTGGTGAGGCCGCTTTGAATATTGCGCTGCGCGATGGATTGTGGCGTCGTCACCTGCGACCAATTCTGGCCGGCATCCGTGGTTTTCCAAATGCCCAACATGCCTTCGTCTTTAAGATTGGCATTGTCGCCTTGCTTTTGGCGATACGTAAATGAAGCATAGAGCACGCTCGGGTTGGAAGGCGCCATGGCCAATTCGATACGGCCGTAGCCTTGATTTGCAGTCGCGGGATTGGGCAGACCGTTCGTCAAGCGCGTCCATGTTTGCCCGCCATTCGTGGATTTCCAAATGCCGCCCGATTCAAAATAAACTCCGAACGCACCGTAGACGACATTGGCATCCGTGGGACTCACCACCACGTCGGTTGCCATGTTGTCAAAAGGAAAATTCGGAACCGGATCGATGCCCTTGCCCGAAGTCACGTTCTGCCAAGTTTGACCCGCGTCCGTAGATCTAAAAATTGCGCTCACGCCCGGATCGGGAGTGGTTTCGGTGGGCAGCGACAAATACTGCGGCACAGCCTCGCGGCTCGCCGCGTAAATCACGTTCGGGTTCGCGGGCGAAACCGCAAGCTCGGTAATGAATGAAGAATTGAGTCCGTTTGCCGCGCTGATACGCGTCCAGTTTTGGCCGCCGTCCGTGGTCTTCAACAAACCGCGACCGGGCAAACCGTCGCTCAAAAAGCCTTCGCCCGTGCCCGCGTAAATCGTATTCGGATCGTCGGGCTTCATCACCAACGCGGAGATATTCAGCGTGATGAGATCGTTCATCGTCGGCGACCAACTCGTGCCGCCGTCCGTGGACTTCCATACGCCGCCGGAAGCTGAGCCGACATAGAGCAGATTCGGATTATTCGGATGCACCAACAAACCGCGCAAGCGTCCACCGATATTGCCCGGCCCGACAAACTGCCAGTTCAATTGCGATGCCGCGGACTTCGCGAGGGCAACGCCCTTGCTCTGCAACTCCGGAATCATGCGAGTGCGCACCTCTTCCAACGCGCGAATCTCCGCGTCTTGCGGAATGAAGCCGAACGGATATGTGCGTTGCTCGGCAAACCATTTCGCGCTCGCCGCCTTGCGCTCAACGCCTTTCAGCTTGCCGTGAATGAGAGGCGTGGGAGCATTTTCTGCGTTGAGCTTGTATGCGGGATTCGTTTCGTTTGCGCCGTTATGCGTTGCAATGAAACGGCTCGCTAAAATCACCGCCAGCACCAACGGCAACAGCAGCATTGGGAACAGCTTCCTTCGCGTAAACTGCATGAAGACCTCCTATTGGGAAATTTCGAAGCTCCGCCAGATCGCGAAAATCTGGCCGGGCCGGTTCGAGGAATGATAAAAATAAAATGTAACAGCAACGTGCGCGAATGTCAAGCGTCGCGAATCGTCCCATGAAAATATTTTAAACATAGCGTCGTGGCATGCAAAAGCGCTTCTCACAACTATGCCGTAACATTCCGCGCGATTCGAAGAATTTGCCCATAATAAGCTTTGGAGTTGCGGTTCGCCCTTTTAGGGAAGCTGCCGGAAACGAGGTTGACAATCCCGCCTTCGGTGCTTATTTTCCTCCAACAAAAAAATCATTCACAGCCAATTCTAACCCAGAAGAGGAGAGCAGCATGCATCGCGAGCTTCACAACTGGTGGAGTCCGAGTTTGAACAAGCACATGGACATTGCCGTGTACGGACATTACGGCTTTGCGTTATTGATGATTCCCACCGCCGCGGCAGATTATTTGGAATACGAGCGCTTTTACCTCATCGACGCCATCGGCGATTTCATCAATGCCGGCAAACTGAAAGTGTTTTCCATCAACAGCATCAGCACGGAAAGCTGGCTGAACAAAGACATGCACCCCCGGCATCGCAGCATGCGGCATCAACAATTCAACGATTACATCATCAACGAAGTGCTTCCCTTCATTCATAATCATTGCCATGGCCGCGTGCTGACCGTCACTTCGGGCGCGAGCGTGGGCGCGCTGCACGCCGCCAACCTGCTCTTCCGCCGTCCCGATTTGATCGACGGCACGATTGCGATGAGCGGCGTATATGACCTCAAATATTACACGGAAGGCTACTATGACGACGACGTTTATTTCAACAGCCCCATGGACTATCTCCCCAATTTAAGCGACGAATGGTATCTCTCCCATCTGCGCGGCAAGCAGCACATCAACATTCTCACCGGCTCCGGGCCGTATGAATCACCGGACCGCTCGCGCGATTTATCCAACATGCTGAACCTGAAAGGCATCCCGCACCATTTGGAAGTGTGGGGGCACGATATGCCGCACGACTGGCCGACCTGGCGCAAAATGCTGCCGCATATTTTGGGAGCGCGCTTTTGAAGAGCAGTGAGCGGCTGATAAAAGATGCTTGCTTCGCACTTTTGCGTTTGATAGTTTAACGCCGGAAGCAGCGTACATCTTTTGCAACACCCGGTTTGCAACAGAGGCTTGAAAAATGAACGCCGACCGCGCGGCTTATAAACCTTTCGAAGCGCGATTGATTCAATTGCTCGCGCAACGTTTCGCCAAGTCTGCATTGAGCGTGAGCGATCATTTGAAAGTCGGCGATCTGCCGCTCGAGATTGACCTGGTGGTCGTTTCGCCGCAGGCGGAGTGGTCGCCCGACTTCAGGGTCTTTCCCAAACTCTTTGACTATTTTCGTCGATACAATATTTTGGAGGTGAAGACCGAGCACGACCGTTTGGAAATTGAAGACCTGCCTAAGCTCATGGCGTATGGATGGCTGTATATGGCGAAGCAGAGTTTGATGGACGTCGCCGAAGTAACGGTGACCGCGCTGGTCCACCATCTGCCTTCGAAAGTTCACGAAGCTTTGCCGCTAATGGGGTTCGCTCTGCAAAACCAGGGCATTTATCGCAGTGACTTGGGATTGACGGCATATGTGCTTTGTTATACCGATCTTCCGGAGTTGTTGGTGCCTGAAGAGCTGCAAGCTTTCACAAAGCCGGCGTGGAGAGAAAAAGTATTTTTGTCTTCCTTGGGCCGTCAAGAAAAAAGTCAGTTGGTCGAAACTATTTTTGATTTGTACGAAAGCGAGGTAAAGAAGATCATGCTGAACATTCGCGAAGAATCCTTGAAAAACATTTTAGAGGCCGTTGGCCTTCCCAAAATCGTCGCCGCTTTGGGAGAAGAAAGAGTCATTTCCCTTTTAGGCGAAGAGAGAATTATCTCCGCTTTGGGCGAAGAGAGAATTATCTCCGCTTTGGGCGAAGAGAAAGTTATCTCCGCTTTGGGCGAAAAGAAAGT